>NZ_JBOICA010000007.1:0-134971 GCF_050739775.1 Pseudomonas sp. | reverse complement strand
GTTTCGATTCACGCTTCCTCCCCACACTTGGTCGCCCTCATGCAGTTGCGCTTCACTTCGTTCGCTGTGGTCAGCTCACGGCGGGACTTTCACCCGCAAGATTGCGCCCATGCTGGGCGCACAACAAAAACGCCCCGATCATGTCGAGGCGTTCTTTGCGGCAAGCGGTGCTTACTGGAACAGCGATTCACTGGACAGGCCGTTTTTCTCGAGGATCTCACGCAGGCGCTTGAGCCCCTCGACCTGGATCTGACGAACCCGCTCACGGGTCAGGCCTATCTCCAGTCCCACATCCTCCAGGGTACTGCTTTCGTGCCCGCGCAGGCCGAAACGGCGTATCACCACCTCGCGCTGCTTGTCAGTCAGCTCGCTCAGCCATTGGTCGATGCTCTGGGACAGATCATCATCCTGGAGCAGCTCACAAGGGTCGGTAGGACGATCGTCAGTCAAGGTATCAAGCAGGGTCTTGTCGGAGTCCGGCCCCAGGGACACATCCACCGACGACACACGCTCGTTGAGCCCGAGCATGCGTTTGACCTCACCGACCGGTTTCTCCAGGAGGCTGGCGATCTCTTCCGGGGAGGGTTCGTGATCGAGCTTCTGGGTCAGTTCGCGCGCCGCGCGCAGGTAGACGTTCAGCTCCTTGACCACATGAATGGGCAAGCGGATGGTACGGGTCTGGTTCATGATCGCCCGTTCGATGGTTTGCCGGATCCACCAGGTGGCGTAGGTGGAGAAACGGAAACCACGTTCAGGGTCGAACTTCTCGACCGCACGAATCAACCCCAGGTTGCCCTCTTCGATCAAGTCCAGCAGCGAAAGCCCACGATTCACATAACGCCGGGCGATTTTCACCACCAGACGCAGGTTGCTTTCGATCATGCGCTTGCGCCCGGCCGGATCGCCACTTTGCGACAGGCGCGCAAAATGAACCTCTTCCTCTGGCGAGAGCAAAGGCGAAAAGCCGATTTCATTGAGGTACAACTGGGTTGCATCAAGCGCCCGAGTATAATCGATGTACTTGTGCTGCTTGAGCGTAGAGCCTTGTTTGGCCCTGGTCCGAACCGAAGGTACAGCAGGTTCGTCTGACACCACATCCGTTTCCAAAACGATGCCCGTCTCCATCAGGAGCACTTCATCGTCGATGTCAAACTCCGGCACTTCTTTACTGAGAGCCATTGTTATAGTCCTTTGCTGAGTTCGAACTCAGACTCGAGCGACGCCGATATCCTTGGCAGCGCTGGAGCCCGTCCCCTCTACGCGAGGAACAGGCCGGGTACTAGCAATCAACGACGCGGCAGGAATTGCAGCGGATCAACAGGTTTGCCCTGGCGGCGAATCTCAAAATGCAGCTTCACCCGGTCTGTGCCCGTGGAACCCATTTCGGCAATTGTCTGCCCAACCTTGACCTGCTGTCCCTCCCGAACCAAAAGCCTGCGGTTGTGGCCGTAGGCACTGACGTAGGTGTCGCTGTGCTTGATGATGACCAACTCGCCGTAGCCCCGCAAGCCACTCCCGGCATAGACCACTGAACCATCAGACGCAGCAAAAACAGGCTGTCCCAAATCACCGGCGATATCAATGCCTTTATTCAAACTGCCGTTTGAAGCAAATTTCCCAATCAATACACCCGCGGCCGGCCATGCCCAGCCGCCCACTGCGTGCTCTGCTGCAGGCACCTGGGCCGGCGCGGTGGTAGTGGCCACCATAGGTGCTGGCGTTGTGGTCACAGGCTTGGCTGGAGTACCTGCCGGGCGTGTGGTGATGGTGGTCTTGCTCGAGGGCGATGACGAGCGGGTTACCACAGTAGTGGCGCCGCCGGCAGCCCCCCCGGTGCGCCCATCGAAACGGATCGCCTGGCCGGGGCGAATGGTGTAAGGCGCGGCGATACCATTGCGGGCAGCCAGGGCCTTGTAGTCCCAGCCATAACGAAAGGCGATGGAGAACAGGGTGTCGCCGGGGCGCACCAGGTACTGGCCGCTGGTAGTGGCAGGACGCTTGGCTACCGGTGCATTGCGGTCGACCACGCGCGCGCTGCTGGAGGATGTACTGGAGCAGCCCGAGAGCAGCGAACCCACGGCAAGTGCAATCACCAGAAGCTTGAAGCTCGAAAATCCCCTGCGCTGCTGAATGATTGTGTGACCCACCCGCCGCTCCCTCTCATGGTGACTGCTGTGAAAATGCAATAATGTTTCAATTATAACCGAGCACATACGCCTTGCGGACGCCGGGCATTGGCAAAATGTGAACCCTGACAGAATAGGGTAGCCCGCCAGATAGACAGGGCAATGCCGGAGGAATTCGCCCGCGCTGAAAAAAAGTCCTGATCAGGCCAGCGGGCCGGCCAGCAAGGGGACAAAACGCACGGCGCCCAGCACCTGCTGCGAAAACCCATGCTCTTCACGCACGATCAGCATCAGGTGCTGGGTGTCCCCTGTCGGCCCCACTGGAATGACCATGCGCCCACCCGGGGCCAGTTGATCGAGCAAGGCCTGAGGGACTTGCGCGGCCACGGCCGTGACAATGATGCCGTTGTAAGGCGCCAGCGCCGGCCAGCCTTCACAACCATCGCCCCAGCGGAACACCACGTTGCGCAGGTTGAGCTCGGCCAGACGCTCCTTGGCCCGGTCCTGGAGCACCTTGATGCGCTCTACGGAAAACACCCGCTCGACCAGTTGCGCGAGGATAGCGGTCTGATAGCCCGAGCCGGTACCGATCTCCAGTACCTTGTCCAGAGGACCTGCCTCGAGCAGCAGCTCACTCATGTGCGCGACCATGAACGGCTGGGAAATCGTCTGGTTATTGCCGATCGGCAGCGCCGTGTCTTCATAGGCACGGTGCGCCAACGCCTCGTCGACAAACAGGTGACGCGGCGTACGCCGCAGCACGTCGAGCACCTTGGGGTTGGACACGCCTTCTTCGATCAACCGCTGAATCAGCCGCTCACGGGTTCGCTGCGAGGTAAAACCGATACCATTGCGCATCAGATCCTCCTGTTCACGCATCAGAGCAGCCCCTCCAGCCAACCATCCAGCCGCTCGAAAGCGTCATTGAAAGTGCGGTCGAGTTGCAACGGGGTGATCGAGACATAGCCCTGCATCACCGCATGAAAATCCGTGCCCGGGCCGCCATCCTCGGCATCACCGGCCACCGCAATCCAGTAACCTTCCTTACCCCTCGGGTTGACCACCTTGGTGGGTGCTGCGGCACGGGCGCGATGCCCCAGACGCGTCAACTGGATACCGCGGATATGCTCGAGCGGCAAGTTGGGGATATTTACATTGAGCACCGTTCGCGGCGGTAATTCCAGCGTCTTGTGCGCCTCAACCAGCTTGCGCGCGAAATAAGCGGCGGTCGGCAGGTTGTCCGGCAGGCGCGAGAGCAACGAGAAGGCGAAGGATGTCCCCCCCAGGAAACGCCCCTCGAGGGCTGCGGCCACCGTGCCGGAATACAGCACGTCATCACCGAGGTTGGCGCCCAGGTTGATCCCCGACACCACCATGTCCGGCGTCTGTTCCAACAGGCCATTGAGCCCCAGATGCACGCAATCGGTCGGCGTGCCATTGAGGCTGATAAAACCGTTGGCCAGGGTCTGCGGGCACAGGGGGCGGTCGAGCGTCAGCGAACTGCTGGCGCCGCTCTTGTCTTGATCCGGGGCAATCACCACACAGTCGGCATAGTCCGCCAGCGCAGCATGCAGCGCAGCGAGTCCGGGTGCGGTAACGCCGTCGTCGTTCGAAATCAGAATACGCATGGGCTGTCCGTCTGCCCTGCCGCCACCAGATCAACAAGCTCGCGCACCACGACGGTGGCAAAGCATCCGGCCGGAAGGACGAATTCCAGTTGCACAATATCAGGCTCGGGATAATGCCACGTCAGGCCGCCAATGGGCAGTCGCAGGATGCGGCGTTCGTGACTCATGCCCGCGCGTGCCAACCATTGGCACAAAGACGCGTGTTGCTCACCGATGCGCTGCTCGAGCTCGCCAGTTGCGCCGCTGGCTGCCGACAGCCCCTCGCCCCACAACGGACCCGTGGGATGCAGGTCAAGAATGGCCAGGCGCGGATCGGAACACTCCGCTTCGCCGGCCGGAAAAAAGCTACGGCTATCGGTAAAAGCCAATAGGTCACCGACCTGGGCCCGCTGCCAACTGCCGTCGGCTACACGTTGCGCCAGCACCTGGTTGAACAGATAGCTGCGCGCACTGGAGAGCAGTCGTGAGCGCACATTGCGCTGTTCCGGCAGCGCCTGGCGTCCGGCCCAGTCGCGGGCATCGTGAACATTGCCACCGGCATGGCCGAAGCGCTGGGCGCCAAAGTAATTGGGAACGCCCTGGCTACTCAGCTGCGCCAGGCGCGCGTCCAATGCCGGGCGATCCGCACTCAGGCCAGTCAGGCGCAAGGTGAAACCATTGGCCGAATGTGCGCCGCGCTGCAGCTTGCGCGAGTGCCGGGTCTGCTTGAGGATGCTCAGGGTTTCATTTTCCGCCGCGCTCAGGTCCGGATCGGCCTTGCCCGGCAGGTGCAGACTGAACCATTGACGGGTCAGGGCTTGACGATCCTTGAGGCCAGCATAGCTGATGTTGCGCAGCGGCACGCCAGCGGCCCGGGCCAGACGGCGGGCCGCCTCTTCGGTGTTGAGGTCGCGCTTTTCGACCCACAACCACAGGTGCTCGCCAGTGCCGGACAAGGGGATGTCGAGGACTTCATCGACCTGAAAGTCTTCGGCGGTCGCCTTGAGAATCGCGCTACCCAGCGCCGGGCCCGATGCGCGCGGGCCGAGCAGTTCCAGTTCGGTCATGCTGGCAGCAACAAGGCGACGGCGTGGACGGCAATGCCTTCTTCGCGACCAGTGAAGCCAAGCTTCTCGGTGGTGGTGGCCTTGACATTGACCTGGTCAAGCTCGACCTGCAGGTCTGCGGCGATCAACTGGCGCATGCTATCGATATGCGGGGCCATCTTCGGCGCCTGGGCGACGATGGTGGCGTCGATATTGCCGACTTTCCAGCCTTTGGCCTGAACGATATTGACCACATGACGCAGCAGCACACGGCTGTCAGCCCCCTTGAACTGCGGGTCGGTGTCAGGGAAGTGCTTGCCGATATCGCCGAGCGCCGCGGCGCCGAGCAGGGCATCGCTCAGGGCGTGCAGCAGGACATCGCCATCGGAATGGGCCAGCAACCCGAACGTGTGCGCAATGCGCACCCCACCCAAGGTGATGAAATCGCCTTCCGCGAAGCGGTGCACATCGTAGCCGTGGCCAATACGCATAAAAAAACGCCCTGATTGAGTCAGGGCGTGATTCTACCCGCTTTGCCGGGCATTAGGCTGATTTGTAAGACAGTGCCTACAACAAATCCAGGGCCACAGCGTGGTGGCGCAAGTGCTCATCGATAAAGCTGGCAATGAAGTAGTAGCTGTGGTCATAACCTGGCTGCAGGCGCAGCTCAAGCGGATGACCGGCCGCCTTCGCGGCCTGGAGCAATGCCTGGGGCTTGAGCTGGCTCTCGAGAAAATCGTCGCGATCGCCCTGGTCCACCAGCAACGGCAGGCGCTCCTGGGCCTCGGCAATCAGTACACTGGCGTCCCATTCGCGCCAGCGTGCCCGGTCTTCACCCAGGTAGCGGGAGAACGCCTTCTGACCCCAGGGGCAATCCATCGGATTGCTGATCGGGGCGAACGCCGACACCGACTGATAACGCCCGGGATTGCGCAGCGCACAGACCAGCGCACCATGGCCACCCATGGAGTGCCCACTGATACCGCGACGATCTGACGCGGGAAAATGCGCTTCGACCAGCTTTGGCAACTCCTGCACCACATAGTCATGCATGCGGTAGTGCTGGGCCCAAGGTTGTTCACTGGCATTGAGGTAAAAGCCAGCCCCCAGGCCAAAGTCCCAGGCGCCGTCCGGGTCGCCCGGCACCTGAGGGCCGCGTGGACTGGTGTCGGGTGCGACGATGATCAGCCCAAGCTCGGCGGCAAGCTTGTGCGCGCCAGCCTTGTGCATGAAGTTCTCGTCGGTGCAGGTCAGGCCGCTAAGCCAGTACAGCACCGGCAGTTTGCCGCCCTGCTCCGTTTGCGGCGGCAGGTAGACGGCAAACACCATGTCACATCCGAGCACCTCGGAGCGGTGCCGGTAGCGCTTGTGCCAGCCACCGAAGCTCTTCTGGAAGGAAATGTTTTCCAGGTTCATGGCAAACTTCAGAAATGGATGACGCTGCGAATGCTCTTGCCTTCATGCATCAGATCGAACGCCTTGTTGATGTCTTCCAGGCCCATGGTATGGGTGATGAAGGTATCCAGCGGGATCTCGCCTTTTTCCGCCATCTCCACGTAGCTTGGCAGCTCGCTGCGGCCACGCACGCCACCGAACGCCGAACCGCGCCAGACCCGGCCGGTAACCAGCTGGAACGGACGGGTGGAGATTTCCTGGCCGGCGCCGGCGACACCAATGATTACCGACTCGCCCCAGCCCTTGTGGCAGCACTCTAGCGCGGCGCGCATCAGCTGTACGTTGCCCACGCATTCGAAGGAGAAGTCCACGCCGCCGTCGGTGAGGTCAACGATGACTTCCTGGATCGGACGGTCGTAGTCCTTCGGATTGACGCAATCGGTAGCGCCCAGTTGCTTGGCGATTTCGAATTTGCCCGGGTTGATGTCCACGGCAATGATCCGCGAAGCCTTGGCCTTGACCGCACCAATGATCGCCGACAGGCCGATGCCACCGAGACCGAAGATGGCCACGGTGTCACCCGGTTGGACCTTGGCGGTGTTAAGCACAGCGCCGATACCGGTGGTCACGCCACAGCCGAGCAGGCAGACCTTTTCCAGCGGGGCTTCTTTCTGGATCTTGGCCACGGAGATTTCCGGCAGCACGGTGTACTCGGAGAACGTCGAAGTACCCATGTAGTGGAACAGTTGCTGACCCTTGTAGGAGAAGCGCGTAGTGCCATCAGGCATCAGCCCCTTGCCTTGGGTGGCGCGAATGGCCTGGCACAGGTTGGTCTTGCCGGAACGACAGAATTTGCACTGGCCGCACTCGGGGGTATACAGCGGGATCACATGATCGCCCACGGCGACCGAGGTGACGCCCTCGCCCACCGCCTCGACGATGGCTCCACCTTCGTGACCAAGAATCGACGGGAAGATACCTTCAGGGTCAGCACCGGACAGGGTGTAGGCATCGGTGTGACAGACACCGCTGGCGACCACGCGCAGCAGCACTTCGCCAGCCTTGGGCATGGCCACGTCGACTTCGACGATCTCCAGCGGTTTCTTGGCTTCGAAGGCAACGGCGGCACGGGACTTGATCATCAATCTTCTCCAGCAAGGGGACAGTTCAGGCTCAAAGTGTAATTCATCGTCATTTGATTAATAATCGGATCAAAGACAAAACATTATTGCTGTACAGGGACAATCAATGAGCAGCCGTTGGGAAGGCATTGACGAATTTGTCGCGGTGGCCGAGTCGGGCCAATTCACCGCCGCAGCCGAGCGTCTGGGGGTTTCCTCTTCACACATCAGCCGCCAGGTCGCCCGTCTGGAGGACCGCCTGCAAACCCGCCTGCTCTACCGCAGCACGCGCAAAGTGACCTTGAGCGAAGCCGGGCAGACCTTTCTGCAGCATTGCCAGCGCCTGCAGGATGGCCGCGAGGAAGCCTTACGTGCCATGGGCGATCTCACCAGCGAACCCAAAGGCTTGCTGCGCATGACCTGTGCGGTGGCCTATGGCGAGCGCTTCATCGTGCCGCTGGTGACGCGTTTCATGGCGCTGTACCCGCAGCTGCGGGTCGACATCGAACTGAGCAATCGCACCCTGGACCTGCTGCACGAAGGCATGGACCTGGCTATTCGCCTGGGCCGCCTTCAGGATTCGCGCCTGGTCGCGACTCGCCTGGCGCCGCGACGCATGTATCTGTGCGCCTCACCGGCTTATCTGGAACGTTATGGCCGGCCGCATAGCCTGTCGGAACTGGCCCGGCACAATTGCCTGATCGGCAGCTCGGATATCTGGACACTGCAGCAGGACGGTCGCGAGCAAGGCCTGCGGGTACAAGGCAACTGGCGTTGCAACAGTGGCCAGGCGGTGCTGGATGCGGCGTTGCAGGGGATGGGGTTGTGTCAGTTGCCGGATTACTACGTGCTTGAGCACCTGAAGAGCGGGGCGCTGGTGTCGCTGCTTGAGGCTCAGCAGCCACCTAACACCGCGGTGTGGGCGTTGTATCCGCAGCAACGGCATTTATCGCCGAAAGTGCGCAAGCTGGTGGATTATTTACGCGAGGGGTTGGCGGGGTTGCCTGAATACCAAGGGACCTAGAAGAGCATCGCGATAGGCCTTTATCCGCGCTTGGCCCAACGCTGACGCAGCCACTCCAGGTCTTCCGGCCGGGTCACCTTGATATTGTCACTGCGTCCTTCGATCAAGCGCGGTGACTGCCCGGCCCACTCGATCGCCGAGGACTCATCGGTGATTGCCACATCCGCCACCAGGCTATCGGCCAGGGCTCGATGCAAGGTGCCCAGACGAAACATCTGCGGGGTATAAGCCTGCCAGACGGTACTGCGATCGATGGTGGCGCTGACCCGCCCCTTGGCATCAGCGCGCTTGAGGGTATCGCGTGCCGGCACTGCCAACAGCCCTCCGACCGGATCATCGGCGAGCTCGAACAGCAACCGATCAAGGTCGCTACGTGCCAGGTTCGGTCGCGCGGCATCGTGTACCAACACCCAATCGCTGTCAGCCGCGCCTTGGGCATGCAACAGCAACAAGGCGTTAAGCACTGAGTCAGCGCGTTCCTGGCCACCAGCAGCCCGCTGGATACGCGGGTCGCTGGCGCAGCGCAAGCCGGGCCAGTAAGGATCGTCAGCGGCAACGCTGACTACCACCCCTTTGACACAGGGATGGTCGAGAAAACAGTCGAGGCTATGCTCGAGAATGGTCTGCCCGCCCAACTGCAAGTACTGCTTGGGGCGGTCGGCAGCCATGCGGGCACCAACGCCCGCGGCGGGAATCACGGCCCAGAAGGCCGGCAAGGTCTGGTTCATTGGGCAAGCTGGTAGAGGGTTTCACCCTCCTTGACCATACCCAGTTCATGGCGAGCCCGTTCTTCGACGGTTTCCATACCTTTCTTCAACTCCAGCACTTCAGCGTCAAGCACACGGTTACGTTCCAGCAGGCGCTCGTTTTCGGCGTGCTGGTCGGCAATCTGTTGCTTGAGTTCGGTGACATGGGCCAGGCTGCCATTGCCCACCCACAGACGATACTGCAGGCCACCAAGCAGCAGGAGCAGGACGAGGAACAACCAATAGGGACTGCGCATCAGGGTATCCAGTGGAAAAAGACCGCCACCTCTGCAGGGCACTGATGGCACGAAGCCTGGCCGAAGCCAGGCTTTGTGTACACAGACCTGCTGCATCAAGTTGCTGAACAGTCAGTATGGCTGTTCAGCGAACCTTGGCTGCTGTCTTTTTACCATCTCTTGCTTAGCCGCGAAACTCGGCACGACCACGGTACACAGCCTTGCTGCCCAGTTGCTCTTCGATACGCAGCAGCTGGTTGTACTTGGAAACGCGGTCGGAACGGCACAGCGAACCGGTCTTGATCTGGCCGGCAGCGGTACCCACGGCCAAGTCAGCAATGGTCGAGTCTTCGGTTTCGCCCGAACGGTGCGAGATCACCGCGGTGTAACCGGCAGCCTTGGCCATCTGGATGGCCTCCAGGGTTTCGGTCAGCGAGCCGATCTGGTTGAACTTGATCAGGATCGAGTTGGCGATGCTCTTGTCGATGCCTTCCTTGAGGATCTTGGTGTTGGTCACGAACAGGTCGTCACCTACCAGTTGCACCTTGTCGCCGATCTTGTCGGTGAGGATCTTCCAGCCAGCCCAGTCGGACTCGTCCAGGCCATCTTCGATCGAGATGATCGGGAAGCGCTCGGTCAGGCCTTTGAGGTAATCGGCAAAACCGGCAGCGTCGAACGACTTGCCTTCACCAGACAGGTTGTACTTGCCGTCTTCGAAGAACTCGCTGGCGGCGCAGTCCAGGGCCAGGGTCACATCGGTGCCCAGCTTGTAACCGGCATTGGCGACAGCTTCGGCGATGGCCGACAGCGCGTCTTCGTTGGAGGCCAGGTTAGGTGCGAAACCACCTTCGTCACCGACTGCGGTGTTCAGGCCACGGGCCTTGAGCACAGCTTTGAGGTGATGGAAAATTTCGGTGCCCATGCGCAGCGCGTCGGAGAAGGTCTTGGCGCCAACCGGCTGAACCATGAACTCCTGGATGTCGACGTTGTTATCAGCGTGCTCGCCACCGTTGATGATGTTCATCATCGGAACCGGCATCGAGTACTGGCCTGGGGTGCCGTTGAGGTTGGCGATGTGCGCGTACAGCGGCAGGTCCTGGTCCTGGGCAGCCGCTTTGGCCGCGGCCAGGGACACCGCGAGGATGGCGTTGGCGCCCAGCTTGGCCTTGTTCTCGGTACCGTCCAGGTCGATCATGGCGCGATCGAGGGCTTTCTGGTCAAGCGGGTCTTTGCCCAGCAGCAGGTCGCGGATCGGGCCGTTGATGTTGGCGACAGCCTTCAGCACGCCCTTGCCCATGTAACGGCTTTTGTCGCCATCACGCAGCTCCAGCGCTTCGCGCGAGCCAGTGGAAGCACCGGACGGCGCGCAAGCGCTACCGATGATGCCGTTGTCGAGCAGTACGTCCGCTTCTACGGTGGGGTTACCACGCGAATCGAGAACTTCACGACCTTTGATGTCGACGATTTTTGCCATTGTTGTAAGCACTCCAGAATTGACGAAAACAACGCAGCTGAGAAAAATCTTTGCCGTTCGCCTGGCTGTTGAAAACGGGCAGGCCTGACGATGGCGCGCCCCTGACCCGTGGGTCAGGGGTTGAACGTGCGGTACTTTACCGGAGAATTGAGGATTACGCGGTTTCTACCGTCGGAAAACTCTTCACCAGATCGTCCAGTTGCTTGAGCTGGGCCAGGAATGGCTCCAGTTTGTCTAGGCGCAAGGCGCAAGGGCCGTCGCACTTGGCGTTGTCCGGGTCCGGGTGGGCTTCGAGGAAAAGCCCGGCCAGGCCCTGGCTCAGGCCAGCCTTGGCCAAGTCGGTGACCTGCGCGCGGCGCCCGCCAGCGGAGTCGGCGCGACCACCCGGCATCTGCAGGGCATGGGTCACGTCGAAGAACACCGGGTATTGGAACTGCTTCATGATACCGAAGCCGAGCATGTCGACAACAAGGTTGTTGTAGCCGAAGCTCGAACCACGCTCGCAGAGGATCAACTGATCGTTACCGGCTTCTTCGCACTTGGTCAGGATGTGTTTCATTTCCTGAGGCGCGAGGAACTGGGCCTTCTTGATGTTGATCACCGCGCCTGTCTTGGCCATGGCCACCACCAGGTCAGTCTGGCGCGACAGGAAGGCCGGCAGCTGGATGATGTCACAGACGTCCGCCACGGCTTGCGCCTGGTGCGGTTCGTGAACATCGGTGATCACCGGGACATTGAAGGTGCGCTTGATCTCTTCGAAGATCTTCATACCCTCTTCCAGGCCAGGGCCACGGTAGGAGTTGATCGACGAACGGTTGGCCTTGTCGAAGCTGGCCTTGAACACGTAGGGGATACCGAGCTTCTCGGTAACCCGCACGTATTCTTCGCAGACCTTCATGGCCAGGTCACGGGATTCCAGCACGTTCATGCCGCCGAACAGGACGAACGGCTTGTCGTTGGCGATCTCGATGTTACCGACGCGGATGATCTTCTGGGTCATGGATCAGGCCTTGTTCTTTTGAGCCAATGCCGCCTTGACGAAACCGCTGAACAGCGGATGGCCGTCACGCGGGGTCGAGGTGAACTCAGGGTGGAACTGGCAAGCGACGAACCACGGATGCTCCTGGGACTCGACCACTTCGACCAGCGCGCCGTCACCGGAGCGACCGGAAACTTTCAGACCGGCGTCCATCAGCTGTGGCAGCAGCTTGTTGTTCACTTCGTAGCGATGACGATGACGCTCGACGATCACATCCTTGGCGTAGCAGTCATGGACTTTGGAGCCGCTTTGCAGCTGGCATTCCTGGGCGCCCAGACGCATGGTACCGCCCAGGTCGGACGCTTCGGTACGGGTTTCAACCGCGCCGGTTGCGTCTTCCCACTCGGTGATCAGGCCGACAACCGGGTGACCGCTGTTGCGATCGAACTCGGTGGAGTTGGCGTCTTTCCAGCCCATGACGTTACGGGCGAATTCGATGACCGCAACCTGCATGCCCAGGCAGATGCCCAGGTACGGGACCTTGTTCTCACGAGCGTATTGCACGGCAGTGATCTTGCCTTCGACACCGCGCAGACCGAAGCCGCCCGGTACCAGGATGGCATCAGCACCTTCGAGCAGGCTGGTGCCCTGGTTCTCGATGTCTTCGGAATCGATGTAGCGCAGGTTGACCTTGGTGCGGTTCTGGATGCCGGCATGGCTCATCGCTTCAATCAGCGACTTGTAGGCGTCCAGCAGCTCCATGTACTTGCCGACCATGGCGATGGTCACTTCGTGCTCTGGATTGAGCTTGGCATCGACAACCTTTTCCCACTCGGACAGGTCAGCGCCATTGCACTGCAGGCCAAAGCGCTCGACGACGAAGTCATCCAGGCCCTGGGCGTGCAGCACGGCCGGGATCTTGTAGATGGTGTCGACGTCTTCCAGGGAGATCACCGCACGCTCTTCAACGTTGGTGAACAGGGCGATCTTGCGACGCGAGGAGACATCGACCGGATGGTCGGAACGGCAGATCAGCACGTCAGGCTGCAGGCCGATGGAGCGCAGCTCCTTGACCGAGTGCTGCGTCGGCTTGGTCTTGGTCTCGCCAGCAGTGGCGATGTACGGCACCAGGGTCAAGTGCATCAGCATGGCGCGCTTGGAACCGACTTCAACACGCAACTGGCGGATCGCCTCGAGGAACGGTTGCGACTCGATGTCACCCACGGTACCGCCGATTTCCACCAGGGCCACGTCAGCATCGCCTGCGCCCTTGATGATGCGGCGCTTGATCTCGTCAGTGATGTGCGGAATGACCTGGATGGTCGCGCCCAGGTAATCACCACGGCGCTCCTTGCGCAGCACGTGCTCGTAGATACGGCCAGTGGTGAAGTTGTTGTTCTGGGTCATGGTCGTGCGGATGAACCGCTCGTAGTGGCCCAGGTCCAGGTCGGTTTCGGCGCCGTCGTGGGTGACGAACACTTCACCGTGCTGGAACGGGCTCATGGTGCCCGGGTCGACGTTGATGTACGGGTCCAGCTTGAGCATGGTGACCTTGAGCCCCCGCGCCTCCAGGATGGCCGCCAATGAAGCCGAGGCAATGCCTTTCCCCAATGAAGAAACAACACCGCCCGTGACGAATATGTAGCGCGTCATGAAAAACCCTAGAAGTCTGCGTTAAAGCGGTCTGCGCCGCCGGGGAAAGCGAAGGAAGGCCGAAGCCCCCGATCACCTGCGTCAATCACAGTGCTACTTAAAAAACTGCCGCGCCTGGACAGACCGGGGGTTATGGACCCAGTACGGAGCTCGCTACACATTTTTAGAATCGCCCAGCAAAAAACTGCTTGGTAATCGGCAACTGCTGTGATTTCGGGGAAGCCACAGAAGTTGTATCAAGAAGGGAGCGTAGTCTACCGGAATGTGGCTTTCATCTCAAACCTTGCTCACTCGTCGGTACACACCAATGTAATTGCCACGCTCCCTGACTCAGGCCCGGCAGATTGGCCACCGCCAATAACTGCTCGTCCCGGTAGAGTAACGGCAGGCGGGAGCGAACAAACGGCGGCACCTGCAGCTCATTGAGCAGGCGCTTGAGGTCACGGCGGCCGCGTCCGGGAATCTGCAGGTTTTCACCGCCCTTGCGGTAAGCGATGCGCAGTGGCCCCTGCTGCATCATGCCGCTCAAGCGCAGGCTGCCATTGCCTGGCAACGTCAGGCTCTGCGCCGGATCGTCCCAACCCTGGCCCACGGGGACCTTGAGCCAGTCGTCGGTCAGCCACCAGATACGCTCATTGGCGCGGTGCAGCTCACCGTCGGTCAGACGCCAGCACGGCCGTCCGTCGCCTGACGCATCGCGCAGGTCTTCCCAGCCTGCCCAGTGCCGGGTGTCCGGCAGGCGCGTGCGCTTGGCCAACCAGTACTGCAACGCATTACGCTGGCGTGCCGGGGACAATGCACGCAGCACTGCCAGGTCCAGCGAGGCCAGCGGTAGCCAATCAAAACCGCACGGCGTTGACGCCTGGAGCAGGTCCTCGATAGCCAGTTCATCCAGCAAGCCCAGGGCCTCGCTCAGGTGTTCGGCAGTGCGTGCCAGATTCTGTGCAGCTTGCGGCCAACGTTGACGCAACACCGGGAATACACCATGGCGCAAATAGTTACGGGCATACTGCGTGTCGCCATTGGAGGGATCTTCGACCCACACCAGGTGTTGCGCATGGGCATAGGCCTCCAGCGCCTCTCGCGACACGTCGAGCAAGGGCCGCAACAGCACCCCCTGCCCCAGCACACGCTGGCCCGGCATAGCGGCCAGGCCACGCACACCGGCCCCGCGCAACAGCCGAAACAGCAGGGTCTCGGCCTGGTCTTCGCGGTGCTGTCCGGTCAACAGCACTTCGCCAGGGCGCAAGGCGTCAGCGAGGGCTGCGTAACGCGCCTCGCGGGCACCCTGTTCAAGGCTGGCGCCAGGGGCGACCTTGACCTGGATGATCTGCAATTCGACCCCCAGATCGTCACACAGGCGCTGGCAATGGGCTGGCCAAGCGTCGGCTGCGGCCTGCAGGCCGTGGTGGATGTGAATCGCACGAATCGGTGGTAACGAATGCTGGCGGGACAAGCTTGTCAGCAGGTGCAGGAGGACGGTGGAGTCGAGGCCGCCGGAGAGGGCGATACACCAGGAGGGGGCGTGGAGCCAGGGAGAGAGCTTACTGCTGAGATCAATCATCGGTGCAGGCTCGGTGGCGAGCGCTTTGTGATCGATCGCGGGGCAAGCCTGCTCCCACATAACCCTGTAGGAGCAGGCTTACCCCGCGATGACCTCAGATCAGAGCCCGTAGCTCATCAGGCGGTCATAACGGCGCTTGAGCAGCGCGTCGTTATCGAACTTCTTCAGCATGTCCAACTGTTCGATCAGCTCGCCACGGATGTTCGCCGACATTTTCGCCGGGTCACGATGGGCGCCGCCCAGCGGCTCGGCGATGACCTTGTCGACGATACCCAGGCCCTTGAGGCGCTCGGCAGTAATGCCCATGGCTTCGGCTGCGTCCGATGCCTTGTCGGCAGTCTTCCACAGGATCGAGGCACAACCTTCCGGCGAGATCACCGAGTAGGTGGAGTACTGCAGCATGTTCAGCTGATCGCAGACGCCAATGGCCAGCGCACCACCGGAACCACCTTCACCGATAACGGTGGCGATGATCGGGGTCTTCAGGCGTGCCATGACCCGCAGGTTCCAGGCAATGGCTTCGCTCTGGTTACGCTCTTCGGCGTCGATGCCCGGGTAAGCACCCGGGGTGTCGATGAAGGTCAGGATCGGCATCTTGAAGCGTTCGGCCATTTCCATCAGGCGGCACGCCTTGCGATAGCCTTCCGGACGCGGCATACCGAAGTTGCGCCGCACCTTCTCGCGCACTTCACGGCCTTTCTGGTGACCGATGACCATCACTGGCTTGTCGTCCAGACGAGCGATACCGCCAACAATCGCCGCGTCGTCGGCAAAGTGGCGGTCGCCGTGCAGTTCGTCGAACTCGGTGAACAGGTGATCGATGTAGTCCAGGGTGTACGGACGACGAGGATGACGGGCCAGGCGAGCAATCTGCCAGCTGCTCAGGTTGCCGAAGATGCTTTCGGTCAGGGTGCTGCTTTTGTCTTGCAGACGGGCGATTTCATCGCCGATGTTCAGCGAGTTGTCATTGCCGACCAGGCGCAGTTCTTCGATCTTGGCTTGCAGGTCAGCAATCGGCTGTTCGAAATCCAGAAAATTCGGGTTCATAGGCATCCGTCTTGGGTCTACGGCCAGGCGGCCGGCCGGTTGATCCGTTTGGCGCCCTACCTTAAGGGATCAGGCGCATTCAGGTCGAGATTAAAAATTCATCGATATTGCAAAAAGACGTTCTCACGCCCGAACTGGTCACGCAGCGCCTGAATCAGGCCATCCGCCGGATCGATTCGCCAGCTTTCGCCGAACTGCAGCATCGCCCGCGCGTCGCTGCCGGTGTACTCCATGGTGATCGGACAAGCCCCGCGATGGCGTTTGAACAGCTCGCCCAGCCAGGCCAGACGATCGCCCTTGAGGGCGTCGCTGTGCACTTTCAGGCGCAGGCTCTCGGCCAGGTTGGTCCGCGCATCTTCCATGCTCATGACGCGCTTGACCCGCAGGCGCAGGCCACCGGAGAAGTCATCATTGCTGACCTCACCTTCGACCACCACCATCGCGTCGGTCTGCAACAGGGCCTGGGCGGCCATGAAGGCATCGGCGAACAACGAGGCCTCGATACGTCCGGAACGGTCGTCGAGGGTGACAAACCCCATCTTGTCGCCCTTCTTGTTCTTCATCACCCGCAGGGCGATGATCATGCCGGCCACGGTCTGCGTGTCGCGGGCCGGTTTCAGGTCAATGATGCGCTGACGGGCGAAACGGCGGATCTCGCCCTCGTATTCGTCAATCGGGTGGCCGGTGAGGTACAGGCCCAAGGTGTCTTTTTCGCCACGCAGACGCTCCTTGAGGGTCAGCTCACGTGCCTTGCGGTGGTTGGCATAGACATCGGCGTCTTCTTCAACAAACAACCCGCCGAACAGGTCGGCATGACCGCTGTCAGCGGTACGGGCAGTCTGTTCGGCGGCCTTGATCGCTTCTTCCATCGTCGCCAGCAACACCGCGCGGTTGCGGTCGATGTTGGCCTGATAGGCCTTGAGCTCGTCATGGAAGTACGGCCCCAGGCGGTCCAGAGCACCGCTACGGACCAGAGCATCGAGGGTACGTTTGTTGATGCGTTTGAGGTCGACGCGCTCGCAGAAGTCGAACAGGTCCTTGAACGGGCCGTCCTTGCGCGCTTCGACGATGGCCTCTACCGGCCCCTCGCCGACGCCCTTGATCGCCCCCAGGCCATAAACGATACGACCGTCATCATTGACCGTGAACTTGAAGTCGGAGGTGTTCACATCCGGCGCATCAAGACGCAGCTTCATGCTGCGCACTTCCTCGATCAGGGTCACGACCTTGTCGGTGTTGTGCATATCCGCCGACAGCACCGCGGCCATGAACGGCGCCGGGTGGTGGGTTTTCAGCCAGGCAGTCTGGTAAGACACCAGGCCATAGGCGGCAGAGTGAGACTTGTTGAAGCCGTAACCTGCGAACTTCTCCACCAGGTCGAAGATGTTACCTGCCAAGTCTGGGTCGATGTTGTTGGACGCACAACCTTCGATGAAACCGCCGCGCTGCTTGGCCATTTCCTCAGGCTTTTTCTTACCCATGGCCCGACGCAGCATATCCGCACCGCCAAGGGTGTAACCGGCCATCACCTGGGCAATCTGCATCACCTGTTCCTGGTACAGGATGATGCCGTAGGTCGGCGCCAACACCGGCTTGAGACCTTCGTACTGGTAATCCGCGTGCGGATAGGCCAGCTCGGCGCGACCGTGCTTGCGGTTGATGAAGTCGTCGACCATGCCCGATTGCAGCGGGCCGGGACGGAACAGCGCGACCAGTGCGATAAGATCTTCCAGGCAGTCGGGCTTGAGCTTCTTGATCAGCTCCTTCATGCCCCGCGATTCCAGCTGGAACACTGCAGTGGTTTCGGCCTTTTGCAGCAGGTCGTAGGTTTTCTTGTCATCCAGCGGGATGAAGTCGATATTCAGGTCAGGCAGGCCCTGCTTGGCCTGCTCGCGGTTGATGGTTTCCATCGCCCACTTGATGATGGTCAGGGTGCGCAGGCCGAGGAAGTCGAACTTCACCAGGCCCGCCGCCTCGACGTCATCCTTGTCGAACTGGGTGACCAGGCCGCCGCCCTCTTCATCGCAGGCAATCGGCGAGAAATCGGTAAGCTTGGTCGGCGCGATTACCACACCACCGGCGTGCTTACCGGTACCCCGGCAGACACCCTCGAGCTTGAGGGCCATGTCCCAGATTTCCTTGGCGTCCTCATCGGTCTTGAGGAAGTCGCGCAGCATCTCCTCCTGATCAAAGGCTTTCTCCAGGGTCATGCCCACTTCGAACGGGATCATCTTCGACAGGCGATCAGCCAGGCCGTAGGACTTGCCCTGAACCCGCGCCACGTCGCGCACCACCGCCTTGGCGGCCATGGTGCCGAAGGTGATGATCTGACTCACTGCGTTGCGGCCATAAGCGTCGGCCACGTATTCGATTACCCGGTCGCGGCCATCCATGCAGAAGTCGACGTCGAAGTCGGGCATGGAAACCCGTTCCGGGTTGAGGAAGCGTTCGAACAGCAAGTCATAGGCCAGCGGATCGAGGTCGGTGATCTTCAGCACGTAGGCCACCAGCGAACCGGCACCCGAACCCCGGCCCGGGCCGACTGGCACGCCGTTGTTCTTGGCCCACTTGATGAAGTCCATAACGATCAGGAAGTAACCGGGGAAACCCATCTGGATGATGATATCCAGCTCGAACTTCAAGCGATCGAGGTAGACCTGACGCTTTTCTTCATAGTTGGGCGTGGTCTCTTTCGGCCACAGCACCGCCAGACGCTCTTCCAGACCCTCATGAGAGACATGCCGCAGGTAGTCGTCAATACCCATGCCATTGGGCGTGGGGAAGTCCGGCAGGAAGTGCTTGCCCAACTGCACCTGAATGTTGCAACGCTTGGCAATCTCCACGGTGTTGGCCACCGCGTCTGGCAGGTCACTGAACAGCTCGGCCATCTCTTCCGGGCTTTTCAGGTACTGCTGGTCGCTGTAATTGCGCGAGCGCCGCGGGTCGTCCAGGGCGCGGCCTTCACCGATGCACACGCGGGTTTCATGCGCGTCGTAGTCCGACTGCTTGATGAAGCGCACATCGTTGGTCGCCACCAGCGGCGCATTGAGCTTGTCGGCCAGGGCTACCGCAGCGTGCAGGTACTCTTCGTCACCGGCGCGGTTGGTGCGTTGCAGTTCGACATAGAAGCGCTCAGGGAACATCGCCATCCAGTCCTGCAGCAAGGCTTGGGCTTCATCGGGGTTGCCATTGAGCAAGGCCATGCCGATATCGCCTTCCTTGGCCGCCGACAGGGCAATCAGCCCCTCGCTGGCCGCAGGAATCCAGTCACGCTCGATAATCACCAGGCCATTGCGCTGGCCTTCGACCCAACCGCGAGAGATCAACTCGGTGAGATTGCGATAGCCTTTGGCGTCCATGGCCAAAAAGCAGATGCGCGACAGCGCTGCGTCCGGGTCGCGATTGGCCAACCACAGATCGGCGCCACAGATCGGCTTGATGCCCGAGCCCATGGTGTTCTTGTAGAACTTGACCAGCGAGCACATGTTGCTCTGATCGGTAACCGCTACGGCCGGCATGTTCATCGAGGCCAACGCCTTGGCCAGCGGCTTGATCCGCACCAGGCCATCGACCAGCGAGAATTCGGTGTGCAGGCGAAGATGAACGAAAGAAGCCGACATGATGATCCTATAGCAGCACAAAACAACAAGGCCCGGATTGTACCGGGCCTTGATCAAAACAGCAGCCAGTGATGGTTGATCCTGACTATTTACACCCGCTTCGGCCGGTCAGACCTCGACAAACCCGCTGCTCAGCGCATCACGGGCTTCGAAGGCCGCGCGCACCGGGGCAAAGGAGCGCCGGTGAATCGGCGTCGGTCCCAAGCGCGCCAGCGCTTCCAGGTGCACCGGGGTTGGGTAGCCCTTGTGCCCACCGATGCCGTAACCCGGATAAATCAGCTCGAAAGCGGCCATCTCCCGGTCGCGGGTGACCTTGGCCAGGATCGAAGCGGCTGCAATCGCCGGGACCTGGCTATCGCCTTTGACCACCGGCGCCGCTGGCACTGACAACTTAGGGCAGCGGTTGCCGTCGATCAGCGCCAGTTTCGGTGTGACGCTCAGCCCTTCGACCGCGCGCTGCATGGCCAGCATGGTGGCGTGCAGGATATTCAGCTCGTCGATTTCTTCGACTTCGGCGCGGGCGATGCAGAAGCTCAGGGCTTTCTCGCAAATCTCATCAAACAGCTTCTCGCGACGCGCCTCGGTGAGTTTCTTCGAGTCGTTGAGACCGAGAATCGGCCGCTGCGGATCGAGGATCACCGCCGCAGTCACCACCGCACCGCACAGCGGGCCGCGGCCGACTTCGTCGACGCCGGCGACCAGGTCCTCGACCAGGTTGAAGTCCAGTCCCATTTGCATCTATCGGGTATCCAGCAGGGCCAGCACCGCTTCAGCTGCCTGGTTCGAGGCATCGCGGCGCAGGGTACGGTGAATCTGGTCAAAGCCTTCAGTCTGCTGCGCGCCACTTTCAACCAGCGGCGCCAGGGTCTGGGCCAGTGCTTCGGGGGTGGCGGCTTCCTGCAGCATCTCGGGCACCAGCATGCGCTGGGCCAGCAGGTTGGGCAGGGACACATAGGGGCTTTTGACCAGGCGCTTGAGAATCCAGTAGGTCAGCGGCGCCAAACGGTAGGCAACCACCATCGGCCGCTTGAACAGCAGCGCTTCCAGGGTTGCCGTACCCGAGGCGATCAACACCGCATCGCAGGCCGCCAGGGCCTGGTGCGAACGGCCGTCGAGCAGGGTCAAGGGCAGATCACGACCCTCCAGCATCTGCTCCAGCTGGGCACGGCGTTCAGCATTGGCGCAAGGCGAAACGAAGCGCACACCCGGCACCAACTCCCGCAAGCGCTGGGCAGTATCGAGAAACAACGCGCCCAAGCGCCCCACTTCACCGCCACGACTGCCGGGCATCAAGGCCACCAGCGGCCCGCCACCGAAGCCCAGTTGTTCACGGGCAGCACGGCGATCAGCTTCGAGGGGAATACTGTCAGCCAGCGGGTGACCAACAAAACGTACTGGCACACCCTTCTCTTCGTAGAACTTTGCCTCGAAGGGGAACAGCGTGAGCATCAGGTCGCAGCCTTCGCGAATCTTCAGCACGCGCTTCTGCCGCCAGGCCCAGACCGAGGGGCTGACGTAATGCACGGTCTTGATCCCGGCCTTGCGCAGGTTCAATTCGATATTGAGGGTGAAGTCAGGCGCGTCGATACCGATGAACACATCCGGACGCTCTTCGATCAGGGTATGGATCAAAGCCTTGCGCCGCTTGAGCAGCTCACGCAGGCGACCCAGCACCTCGACCAGGCCCATGACTGCCAGGCGCTCCATGGGAAAGTAAGACACCAGGCCTTCAGCCTGCATCAGCGGCCCA
The DNA here is from genome assembly GCF_050739775.1 of Pseudomonas sp. Taxonomy (GTDB): domain Bacteria; phylum Pseudomonadota; class Gammaproteobacteria; order Pseudomonadales; family Pseudomonadaceae; genus Aquipseudomonas. The sequence continues at coordinate 113,583 of NZ_JBOICA010000007.1, read as the reverse complement.
CCGACACCAATGAAACGTACCTGAGGGTGGCGCTCCTTGAGCGCACGCATCAATCCGGCGCCAAGAATATCGCCGCTGGCCTCACCCGCCACCAGCGCTACACAGAACTCAGCCATGATCAGCGGGTGATGCCGCGGGTGGAGTTCTGGATCGACTTGAGGAACACGTCGACTTCAGGGAACTGGGAAGCAGGCTCGGTCAGTTCGGCAATCGCCTGCTCGACCGTCAGCCCCTGGCGATAGACTACCTTGTAGGCGCGACGCAGGGCGTGAATGGCGTCTTCGCTGAAGCCCCGACGGCGCATGCCCTCGAAGTTCATGCTACGCGCCTCGGCCGGATTGCCGAAAACCGTTACATAAGCCGGGACATCCTTGCCGATGGCGGTACCCATGCCGGAAAAGCTGTGGGCGCCGATATGGCAGAACTGATGCACCAGGGTGAATCCGGAGAGGATCGCCCAATCGTCAACGTGAACATGCCCGGCCAGCGCCGTATTGTTGACCAGGATGCAGTGGTTGCCGATGACACTGTCGTGACCGATGTGGGCATAGGCCATGATCAGGTTGTGATCGCCCAGGGTGGTTTCCGAGCGATCCTGCACGGTGCCACGGTGGATAGTCACGCCTTCGCGGATGACATTGTGATCACCGATTACCAGGCGCGTAGGCTCACCCTTGTACTTGAGGTCAGGGGTATCCTCACCTACCGAGGAAAACTGGTAGATGCGATTGTGCCGACCGATACGGGTCGGCCCCTTGAGGATCACATGCGGACCGATGACGGTCCCCTCCCCGATCTCGACCCCGGCACCGACGATAGACCAAGGGCCGACCTCGACGCCGTCGGCGAGCTTCGCCGACGGATCGATGATTGCCCGAGGGTCAATCAAACTCATAGTTTGCGTTCCGCACAGATGATCTCGGCCGAGCACACCGGCTTACCGTCGACCGACGCCTGGCACTCGAACTTCCAGATCTGGCGCTTGCAGCTGATGAACTTGGCTTCAAGGATCAGTTGGTCACCCGGCAGCACCGGCTGACGGAAACGCAGCTTGTCGGAACCGACGAAGTAGTACAGCGTACCGTCCGCAGGTTTCACGTCGAGCATCTTGAAGCCAAGGATACCGGCCGCCTGGGCCATGGCTTCGATGATTAGCACGCCCGGCATGATCGGGTGCGCGGGGAAGTGACCATTGAAGAAAGGTTCGTTGATGCTGACATTCTTGTAGGCACGAATGCGCTGGGCCTCGACGTCCAGGTCCACTACCCGGTCCACCAACAGGAACGGGTAACGGTGAGGCAGGTATTCGCGAATCTCGTTGATGTCCATCATTTCGGGGGGAAGCCTGTAGTAAAGATAGGGAGCGTCCGCTTTTGCCAGACGCTCCTTTTGCAAATCAAAGAGTCAGCCTGCGGCTTTTTACTCTCGATCAGGAAATGGTATCAGCCATCTGATGAAGGCTGGCCGCCTGAGGTCACGACCTCGACACGCTTTTCCAACTGTTGAAGGCGTTTCGCCATCTCGTCGAGCTGGCGAATCCGTGCGGCACTTTTACGCCACTCGCCCAGCGGCTGCATCGCCGTACCGGAAGAATAGGCCCCAGGCTCGGTGATCGAGCGCGTAACCATGGTCATGCCGGACACGAAAACGCCGTCGCAGACATCGATGTGCCCGACCATGCCGACACCGCCGGCGATGGTGCAATGCTTGCCGATTTTGGTACTGCCGGAAATGCCGACGCAGGCCGCCATCGCCGTATGATCACCAATCTGCACGTTATGGGCGATCTGGATCTGGTTGTCGAGCTTGACACCATCGCCGATCCGGGTGTCTGCCAAGGCGCCACGATCGACCGCGGTGTTCACACCGATCTCGACATCGTCACCGATGCTGACACCACCAATCTGGGCGATCTTCTGCCAGACACCCTTCTCGTTGGCAAAACCGAAGCCTTCACCACCGATCACCGCACCCGACTGGATCACCACACGCTTACCAATACGCACGTCGTGGTACAGAGTCACCCGCGGGGCCAGCCAGCCGCCCTCGCCGATCACGCAACGAGCGCCGATGAAGCACTGCGCACCGATGGTCACACCCGGGCCGATCTGCGCACCACTCTCGATCACCGCACAAGCACCGACGCTGGCACTGGCATCGACCTGGGCATCGGCGGCAACCACGGCGCTGGGATGAATTCCCGCTACAGCCTTGGGCTTAGGATCGAACAGGTGGGAGATGCGAGCGTAGGCGAGGTACGGATCGGGGACGATCAGCGCATTGCCGCTGAAGCCTTCGGCGTCGGCCGGCTTGAGCAGGATCGCAGCCGCGTGGCTGTCACCGAGGTACTTGCGGTACTGCGGGTTGGCAAGGAAGCTCAACTGCCCCGGCCCGGCTTCCTGAAGGGTTGCCAGGCCGGTGATTTCCAGCTCCTCGGGGCCACTCAGGGTGGCGCCGAGGAACTCGGCCAACTGGCCGAGTTTCATGGTCACAGTCATGTTCAACGGGACTGGTTCATGCGCTCGATGACTTGGCGAGTGATGTCGTACTGAGGTTTGACATCAATCACCGCACCACGCTCGAGCACCAGGTCAAAACCGCCCTTCTTGATCACTTCTTCAACGGCGCCATCGAGCTTCGGCTTCAGTTGCTTGAGCATTTCGCGGTCGGCCACGGCTTTGGACTCGTTCAGCTCCTTGGACTGGAACTGGAAGTCACGGGCTTTCTGCTTGTATTCAAGCTCCAGGCGCTCGCGCTCTGGCTGGGCCATCTTGTCGCCACCGGCACGGATACGGTCGGCAATGCCCTTGGCGCTGCTTTCCAGATTCTTCAGTTTGGTCAGCTGCGGACCGAACTTCTTCTCGGCATCGACGGCGTACTTCTTCGCTGCGTCCGATTCGAGCAGGGCCATCTGATAGTTCAGGACGGCAATTTTCATTTCGGCGAAAGCCGGGGTTGCGATCAGGGTCGCAGCCAGTACTGCCAGTTGGGTCAACTTACGCACGATGCACTCCTACAGAATCCGTTGTCGTTAGCAAGGGGCAAACCTTAGAAGGTCTGACCCAGAGAGAATTGGAACACCTGGGTATCGGCTTCGTCCGGTTTCTTCACCGGCATGGCCAGGCTGAAGCTCAACGGACCGAGTGCGGTAATCCAGGTCACGCCCAGGCCGACGGAGCTGGCCAGGCCCGACAGGCCAACCTTCTCGCAATCAGGCTTGGAACCGCAGTTGGTATCGAACACGTTACCCACATCCCAGAATACCGAGGTACGCAGCGAACGTTGGTCCTTGACGAACGGCAGTGGGAACAGGAGTTCTACACCACCCTGGACGAGGACGTTACCACCAAACGGCAGTGGGTCCTGGTCCGGGTCCAGCACAGTTCCCTCGTTCTCCGGCTTGCCAGTACTCGGCGTACTGCGCGGCCCCAGGCTGCTGTCCTTGAAACCACGCACCGAGTTGAAACCACCGGCATAGTAGTTCTCGTAGAACGGCAGGCCCGAAGTGCCACCGAAACCATCACCATAGCCCAGTTCGGTGTGCAGGCGCAGGGTGTAGTCGTTGGTGATCGGCTTGAACAGCTGGCCACGGTAGTCGAGCTTGAAGAACGACAGGTCGCTGCCTGGCGTGGTGGCCTCGAGCACCAGGCTCTGGGAGTGACCACGGGTGGCCAGCACGCCCTTGTTCAGGGTCGACTCGGACCAACCGGCCGAAGCCTTGAAGTTCAGGTACTTGTCACCTTCTTCGTTAACGAAGTCGAAGATCTCGTCGACGGTGTACTTGCCGGTCTTGATTTCGTCCTGCTGTGCGGTCAGGCCGAAGGTCAGACGCGAAGTTTCGCTGATCGGGTAACCAACGCTGACACCTGCACCCAAGCTGTCGACCGCATAGCTGGCGACGTCGACGTCGAGGTCGTCGTAGTCGGTGGTGCGATAGAAGGCGTTGTAGCCCAGGCTGACGCCGTCGGCAGTCCAGTAGGGGTCGACGAAGCCGAAGTTGTAGCGGCTCTGGTATTCACTACGGGTCAGACCCAGGGACACCTTGTTACCGGTACCGAGGAAGTTGCTCTGGCTGATCGAGCCGCCGAGGATCAGACCGGCGCTCTGGGCGAAACCGACGCTGGCGGTGATCGAACCGGAAGCTTGTTCTTCTACGCTGTAGTTGACGTCGACCTGGTCATCGGTACCCGGAACAGCCGGGGTCTCGACGTTGACTTCCTTGAAGAAGCCCAGGCGCTCCAGGCGGGTCTTGGACTGGTCGATCAGGTAGGTCGAGGCCCAGCCGCCTTCCATCTGGCGCATTTCACGACGCAGCACTTCGTCTTCGGACTTGGTGTTGCCACGAAAGTTGATACGGTTGACGTAGGCGCGCTTGCCCGGATCGACCACGAACATGATGTCGACGGTGTGATCCTGGTCGTTGGGTTGCGGCACGCCGTTGACGTTGGCGAAGGTGTAGCCTTCGTTACCCAGACGGCGGGTGATCAGCTCGGAGGTGGTGGTCATTACCTTGCGCGAGAACACCTGGCCCGGCTGCACCAGCATCAGCGACTTGATCTGGTCTTCCGGCACCTTGAGGTCACCGGACAGCTTCACGTCACGAACGGTGTACTTCTCGCCTTCATTGACGTTAACGGTAATGTAGACGTGCTTCTTGTCCGGGGTGATCGACACCTGGGTGGAAGCGATGTCCATGTTGATGTAGCCGCGGTCCAGGTAGTAGGAGCGCAGACGCTCCAGGTCACCGGAGAGCTTTTCACGGGCATATTTGTCATCGTTCCTGAAGAACGACAGCCAGTTGGTGGTCTTGAGCTCGAACAGGCCAACCAGGTCTTCTTCTGCGAAGACGGTGTTGCCGACCACGTTGATGTGCTGGATAGCGGCAACGGTGCCTTCGTTGATCTTGATCTTCAGGCCGACGCGGTTGCGCGGTTGCGGTACGACTTCAGTGTCGACCTCCGCCGAGTAACGACCCTGGGCAACGTACTGGCGTTGCAGCTCGTTACGCACACCTTCGAGGGTGGCACGCTGGAAGATCTCGCCTTCGGACAGGCCAGACTGTTTCAGACCTTTCATCAGGTCTTCAGTGCTGATGGCCTTGTTGCCTTCGATCTCGATGCTGGACACCGAAGGACGTTCGACCACGGTAATGATCAGGACGTTGCCGTCACGGCCCAGTTGGATGTCCTGGAAGAAACCGGTCTTGAACAGTGCACGGGTGGAATCCACCAGGCGACGGTCATCGGCCTCATCGCCGACGTTCAATGGCAGAGCACCGAAAACGCTGCCCGCGGAAACCCGCTGCAGACCATTGACACGAATATCGGAGATGGTGAAGGACTCGGCGTGAACTTCAGCGATCATCAGTACGGCGAGAACCGCAGTTAGCAGCAGACGTTTCATGAAGTCCTTTCTTATTCCAACTGGCAATAAACGACCCGCCGCGGGACGCGGCAGGTTCGCAATTGAGCGAAGCTTTACAGTCGACCCAAATCGTTGATCAAGGCAAGCAACATCACCCCGACTACCAAACTGATACCGATCTGGATCCCCCAACCTTGCACCCGATCCGAAAGCGGACGACCACGCGCCCACTCGATCAGGTAGAACAGCAAATGCCCCCCATCCAGTACTGGAATGGGCAGCAAATTAAGAACCCCCAGGCTAATGCTCAGGTAGGCGAGGAAATTCAGGAAATCCCCAACGCCTGACTGGGCTGAAGCGCCCGCCACTTTAGCAATGGTTATCGGTCCGCTCAAGTTTTTTACCGAGAGCTCGCCGAACAGCATTTTCTTCAACGATTCGAGGGTCAGGACGCTCATGTCCCAGGTCCGTGAAAGCCCCTCGCCTACGGCCTCCAACGGCCCATAGCTGACCTCCCGAAGCATGGCATCCGGCCACTTCACCGGCTTCACACCAGCCCCGAGGTAACCGCTGGCCGACTTGCCCTCGCCACGACTGGCCAGGGTCACCGGTACATCCAGGGTCGCACCGTCACGCTCGACCCGCAGCACGACCTTGCTGCCGGCACGCCCACGCACGGTATCAACGACCTGCTGCCAGTCATCCAGGGCCTTGCCATCAAGGCTCAGCAGGCGATCGCCAGTTTGCAGGCCGGCGGTCTTGGCCGGCCCCTTGGGATCCAGTTCGGCCAACACCGGCGGCAACGACGGACGCCACAGACGCAACCCCAGGGAACGAATAGGATCAGGCTCGTCGGCGCCTTTGAGCCAGTTATCCAGGGTTAGCACGTGAGGGCTGTCGACGGTCGCACCCTCTTCACGCACACTGATATGTAACTGACCGCTTTCGCCCAGACGGCGAATCAATTGCAAGTTGACTGCGGACCAACCGCTGGTCGCTTTGCCATCAATGGAAACAATTTCCTGGCCGGCTTTCAGGCCAGCGGCCTCTGCCACACTGCCCACCTCGACCGCGCCGATGACCGGGCGTTCTTGCTGAGTACCGAGCATGGCCAGCACCCAGAAAAACAGGATGGCCAGAAGAAAGTTGGCCACAGGCCCCGCCGCGACGATTGCAATACGCTGGCGTACCGACTTGCGATTGAAGGATTGCTCGATCTGATCAAGCGGAACTTCACCCTCACGCTCATCAAGCATCTTGACGTAGCCACCCAGCGGGATGGCCGCCACCACGAACTCGGTGCCATGGCGGTCGTGCCAGCGCAGCAACGGCATACCGAAACCGACGGAAAAACGCAGAACCTTGACACCACAACGCCGGGCCACCCAGAAGTGACCGAATTCGTGAAAGGTGACCAGCACACCCAATGCCACCAGGGTGCCGATAATCATGTAGAGCGCACTCATATCTTTCTCCGAATGACGTTCAGCCCAGCCAGGCGCCTGACCTCAGCACCCGTGATGGTTCAACCACTGCCCGGCCAGTTGCCGGGCGCGCTGATCAGCGGCAAACACCGCGTCGAGCGTCTGCACCGCTACGACCGGTTCCTGGTCGAGCACTTGTTCGATCATACTCGCGATCTGCGGGAAGCGAATGCGCCGCTGAAGAAATGCCTCCACCGCCACTTCATTGACCGCATTGAGCATCGCTGGCGCACTGTTGCCCGCCTCGGCTGCCTGACGCGCCAGGCGCAGACAGGGAAAGCGCCGCTCATCGGGCGCCTGAAAGTCCAGACGCGCAACCGCGAACAGATCAAGCGGCGCGACGCCGGAATCGATGCGCTGCGGCCAGGCCAGGGCATTGGCAATCGGCGTACGCATGTCCGGATTGCCCAACTGGGCCAGCACCGAACCATCGACATAGTCGACCAGCGAATGGATCACACTCTGCGGATGCACGACCACTTCGACCTGACTCGGCCGCGCATCGAACAACCAGCATGCCTCGATCAGCTCAAGCCCCTTGTTCATCATGCTCGCCGAATCGACCGAGATCTTGCGGCCCATGGACCAGTTCGGATGGGCACAGGCCTGCTCTGGGCTAACCTCGGCCAGTTCGAGCAGCGGTGTTTCGCGAAACGGCCCACCGGAGGCAGTCAGCAGAATACGCCGCACTCCCACCTGGGACAGGCCGCGGGCATAGTCGCCAGGCAAGCACTGGAAGATCGCATTGTGTTCGCTGTCGATCGGCAGCAGCACCGCACCGCTGCGCTGCACGGCCTGCATGAACAGGGCGCCGGACATCACCAGCGCCTCTTTGTTGGCCAACAGGACCTTCTTGCCAGCTTCAACCGCCGCCAGGGTAGGACGCAAGCCCGCCGCACCGACAATTGCTGCCATCACCGCGTCGACCTCAGGGGCTGCCGCCACCTGGCTCAAACCGGCCTCGCCTTCCAGAACTTCGGTAGCCGAACCTGCCGCTGCCAGACCGGCGCGCAATTGCCCTGCTGCCTCGGCCGACGGCACCACGGCAAACACCGGCGCATGGCGCAGGCACAGCGCGAGCAGTTCCTGCAATCGTGAGTAGCCGCTCAGGGCGAACACCTGGTAACGGTCCGGATGACGCGCGATCACATCCAGGGTGCTCAAACCGATGGACCCGGTAGCGCCCAGCACGGTAATACGTTGCACGCGGCTCACATCACGCCCCAATTGGCTGCCCAGAGCAGCACGGCAAACAGCGGAATGGCGGCAGTCAGGCTGTCGATACGGTCCAGCACGCCGCCATGACCTGGCAGCAGGTTGCTGCTGTCCTTGATCCCGGAGCGACGCTTGAACATGCTTTCGGTCAAGTCACCAACCACCGACACCAGCACCACGATGGCAGCACCCAACAGGCCCAGCAACAGCTCTGCGATGCTCCAGTCGCGGTTGAGGCCGACGACAAGGGTAATCACCAGGCTCAGTGCCAGGCCACCGTAGACACCTTCCCAGCTCTTGCCCGGGCTCACCTGCGGCGCCAATTTGCGCTTGCCGAAGGCACGTCCGGAGAAATAAGCCCCGATGTCCGCACTCCAGACCAGCAGCATGACCGCCATGATCAGCCAGTTGCCCAAAGGCCAGTGTTTGAGCAGCACCAAGCCTTGCCAGGCCGGCAACAGGATCAGCAGGCCGATCAGCAAACGGCAAGCGACGCTGGACCAGAGCTCGCTGCTACGCGGATAGGTCAACACCAGCCAGCTCGCCAGGCCCCACCACAGCACCGAAGCGCCGAGCACCCAGGGCGCAAGGTCCGGCATGAGATAGAGCAGCATCAGCAGGCCAGCCACCACGGCGGCATAGGCCAGGCGCACAATTTGCGCAACCAGGCCTGCCAGACGCGCCCACTCCCAGGCGCCCAGGGTCACCACCAGACCGATGAACAGGGCGAAGTCCCCGCCATCGAGCAGGAAGAAGCCACCCAGGGCGATCGGCAACAGGATCAGCGCAGTGATGATGCGTTGTTTAAGCATTAAGCACGGGCTCCAGCCTCGACCTGCTCGCTGGTTTTCCCGAAGCGGCGCTGGCGCGAAGCGTAATCGGCCAGCGCAGTGCGCATGGCCTCGTGTTTGAAGTCCGGCCAGAACAGGTCGGAGAAGTACAGTTCGGCGTAGGCCAGCTGCCACAACAGGAAGTTGCTGATGCGATGCTCGCCACCGGTACGGATGCACAGATCGGGCAGCGGCAGATCACCTGTTGCCAGGCAGGTCTGCAGCAGCTCGGGTGTGATGTCGTCCGCACGCAAGTGACCGGCCTGAACCTCGCGCGCCAGGCGCTGGGCGGCCTGGGCGATATCCCACTGACCGCCATAGTTGGCGGCAACCTGCAGGATGAAGCGGTTGCTGCCAGCGGTCAGCGCCTCAGCTTCACGCATGGCGGCCTGCAGCTCAGGGTGAAAGCGCGAACGGTCACCGATGATGCGCAGGCTGATGTTGTTGTCGTTGAGGCGCTTGGCCTCCCGGCGCAAGGCCGAGAAGAACAGCTCCATCAACGCCCCGACCTCATCGGCCGGACGCTGCCAGTTTTCGCTGGAGAAGGCGAACAGGGTCAAGACCTCGACCTTGGCCTCGGCGCACACCTCGATGACTGCGCGCACTGCGTCGACGCCCGCCTTGTGCCCGGCAACACCAGGCAACAGGCGCTTCTTCGCCCAGCGATTATTCCCATCCATGATGATCGCGACATGGCGCGGCACCGATGGGGATACACCCTGTTTGGTCTTTTCCATTGAAAAAAGTCCTGACCTTTAAACGGCCATCAGGTCCTTTTCTTTCTGCTTCACGGCAACTTCGATGTCAGCCACGAACTTGTCGGTCAGCTTCTGCACATCGTCAGCAGCGCGACGCTCTTCGTCTTCGCTGATCTCTTTCTCTTTGACCAGGTCTTTGAGCTGGCTCAATGCATCGCGGCGGATGTTGCGCACGGCAACGCGAGCATCTTCAGCGGCGTCACGCGCCTGCTTGGTGAAGCCCTTACGGGTTTCTTCAGTCAGCGCTGGCATGGTGATCAGCAGCAGTTCACCAAGGTTGGTAGGGTTCAGGTTCAGACCCGCGCTACCGATAGCCTTGTCGACAGCCCCGAGCATGTTGCGCTCAAAAGCAACAACTTGCAGGGTGCGAGCATCTTTAACGGTGATGCTTGCGACTTGCTTGATCGGGGTGTCAGCGCCGTAGTACGGCACCATTACGCCTTCCAGCACACTTGGATGCGCTTGACCGGTACGAATCCGGCTGAACGCGTGCGCCAGCGATTCCAGGGACTTGCCCATGCGTTCCTGAGCGTCTTTCTTGATTTCGTTGATCATTTTTGAACTTCCTCGATCAGAGTTCCTTCAGCGCCACCATGCACGATATTCAGCAGGGCGCCGGGCTTGTTCATGTTGAAGACGCGCAGCGGCATCTTGTGGTCGCGGCACAGGCAGATTGCCGTCAGGTCCATCACGCCCAGCTTGCGATCCAGCACTTCATCGTAGGTCAGATGATCGAACTTCTCGGCATGCGGGTCTTTGAATGGATCTGCAGTGTATACACCATCGACCTTGGTTGCCTTCAATACCACGTCGGCATCGATTTCGATGGCGCGCAGGCAAGCGGCGGAGTCGGTGGTGAAGAACGGGTTACCGGTACCGGCAGCGAAGATTACAACTTCTTTCGCGTTCAGGTGGCGCATGGCTTTGCGGCGGTCATAGTGATCGGTCACACCAACCATGGAGATGGCCGACATGACGATAGCGGTAATATTCGCCCGCTCCAGCGCATCACGCATAGCCAGAGCGTTCATCACCGTGGCCAGCATGCCCATATGGTCGCCAGTGACGCGATCCATGCCGGCGGCACTGAGCGCCGCGCCACGGAACAGGTTACCACCACCGATCACCAGGCCTACCTGAACACCGATTCCGACCAGTTGGCCAACTTCCAGCGCCATGCGATCCAGGACCTTGGGGTCGATCCCGAACTCTTCCGAGCCCATCAGGGCCTCGCCGCTAAGCTTGAGTAGAATGCGTTTATAGCGAGCTTGATAACCACTGCCCTGCTGAGCCATTGCGAATCTCTCCTGCGGCGTTTGTAAAAAAAATCTGGCGGGCTGTTTTCAGCCTGCGCGTAACTCTAGTGTGGCGCAGCTACTGCGCCAGCGAGCAACGGTCTGGTAAACCGCCCCCGCTTTGACAAAGAGGCTGCGCGCGTGAGCGGGCAGCCTCTTCGGGGCGACAGATGTAAGTCTGTCTTATTGCTTGGCAGCAGCCAGCTGTGCGGCAACTTCTTCAGCGAAGTTGTCGACTGGCTTCTCGATACCTTCGCCTACTTTGAAGTAGGTGAAGGAAACGATTTCAGCGCCAGCTTTCTTGGCCAGAGCACCAACGGTGACCTCTGGGTTCATGACGAAAGCTTGCTCGACCAGGCTGGCTTCGGCCAGGAACTTGGTGATGCGGCCGGCAATCATCTTCTCGACGATTTCGGCTGGCTTGCCTTTCATCTTGTCTTCGTTCAGCTGCAGGAACACAGCTTTTTCGCGCTCGATGGCTTCCGCCGAAACCTGCGATGGCAGCAGGAACTCTGGGTTGCTTGCAGCTACGTGCATGGCGATTTCTTTGGCCAGCTGGACGTCGCCGCCCTTCAGGACAACAGCAACACCGATCTTGTTACCGTGCAGGTAGGTACCAACGACGTCACCTTCAACACGCACCAGACGGCGGATATTGACGTTCTCGCCAACTTTGGCAACCAGGGCTTCACGAGCCGACTCACGCGAAGCGATCAGCGGAGCCGCGTCGGTCAGTTTCTCGGCGAAGGCTTGCTCAACGCTTTCGGCTACGAAAGTTTTGAAGTCGTCTTGCAGGGCCAGGAAGTCGGTCTGCGAGTTGACTTCCAGCAGGACGGCAGACTTGTCGTCAGCCTTGATGGCGATAGCGCCTTCAGCGGCAACGTTGCCAGCCTTTTTAGCGGCCTTGATGGCGCCCGAAGCACGCATGTCATCAATGGCTTTTTCGATGTCGCCGCCAGCCTTTTCCAAGGCCTTTTTGCAATCCATCATGCCTTCGCCGGTACGCTCACGCAGTTCTTTGACCAGCGCTGCAGTAATTGCTGCCATTTCAAATTCCTCTTGGATAGGTTTTCAACCATTCCACCCGATACTTGACGGGCGTTCAATTCTGTAAATCCACTCCTCAGCACTCATGCCCGAACAAGCTTGCAACGGCGATGCTGACAAGAGGATTTCAAGGTGGCAAAAAGGGGGCCTAGCCCCCTTTTTGCGTGCCGAGTAGACGCCAGGCGTCAATTACTCAGCAGCTGGTGCTGCGTCTTCAGCGTAAACTTCGGTGCCACCGGCAACGTTGTTGCGACCACGGATAACGGCGTCAGCCATCGAACCCATGTACAGCTGGATAGCGCGGATGGCGTCATCGTTACCTGGGATGATGTAGTCAACGCCCTCTGGGCTGCTGTTGGTATCGACAACGCCGATGACCGGGATGCCCAGCTTGTTGGCTTCGGTGATAGCGATGCGCTCGTGGTCAACGTCGATCACGAACAGGGCATCAGGCAGGCCGCCCATGTCCTTGATACCACCCAGGCTGCGATCCAGCTTTTCCAGATCGCGCGAACGCATCAGCGCTTCTTTCTTGGTCAGCTTGGTGAAAGTGCCGTCTTCGGCCTGGGTTTCCAGGTCGCGCAGGCGCTTGATCGAAGCGCGGATGGTTTTGTAGTTGGTCAGCATGCCGCCCAACCAGCGGTGATCGACGTACGGCGAACCGCAACGTGCTGCTTCTTCAGCAACGATCTTGCCAGCGGAACGCTTGGTGCCGACGAACAGAATCTTGTTTTTGCCCTGGGCCAGACGCTCGACGAAAGTCAGCGCTTCGTTGAACATTGGCAGGGTTTTTTCAAGGTTGATGATGTGAATCTTGTTGCGCGCGCCGAAAATGTATTTACCCATTTTCGGATTCCAGTAACGGGTTTGGTGACCGAAGTGCACACCGGCCTTCAGCATATCGCGCATATTGACTTGGGACATGATAGTTCCTTGATAAGTCGGGTTGGGCCTCCACGTATCCCAATGACCAACCCAGGATCCGTAGATCGAAGGCACCCAGGTCATCGTGTCGACACGTGTGTGGGTTTAAGCTTGCGGGGCTATCCCCGTAAAGCGGCGCATTTTATATCACACAAGCGCAGCAAACGGAACCCGAATTAGCATCGCCCGCCAGCGGCTTTTGCACCGGCACGCTAATCGCGCCAGAATACCTCTATATAAAGGTTCTATCGCTGCCATAGCCGCCTGAGCAGGCGCCGCTCTGGTAGAATCCGGCCTTTCCTCAGAATATTTGCGCATCAATTGCGCCGTAGAGAGCCTGCAATGACCGTCACCATCAAAACCGCCGAAGACATCGAAAAGATGCGCATCGCCGGCCGCCTGGCCGCCGAAGTCCTGGAGATGATCGAGGAGCACGTCAAGCCTGGTGTCACCACCGAAGAGCTCGACCGCCTGTGCCACGACTACATCGTCAACGTCCAGCAGGCGGTCCCGGCACCGCTCAACTACAAGGGTTTTCCCAAGTCGATCTGCACCTCGGTCAACCACGTGGTATGCCATGGCATCCCGGGCGACAAGCCGCTCAAGGACGGTGACACCCTGAACATCGACGTGACGGTCATCAAAGATGGCTACCACGGCGACACCAGCCGCATGTTCCACGTCGGTAGCGTGCCGGTCTGGGCCGAGCGTCTGTCCCAGGTCACTCAGGAATGCATGTACAAGGCCATTGAGCTGGTCAAGCCGGGCTGCCGCCTGGGCGACATCGGCGAAGTGATCCAGAAGCACGCAGAGAAGAACGGCTTCTCGGTGGTCCGCGAGTTCTGCGGCCACGGCATCGGCAAGGTGTTCCACGAAGAGCCGCAGATCCTGCACTACGGCCGTGCGGGCACCGGCATGGAACTCAAGGAAGGCATGACCTTCACCATCGAGCCGATGATCAACCAGGGCCGCGCCGACACCAAGGTGCTGGGCGACGGCTGGACCGCCATCACCAAGGACCGCAAGCTCTCGGCCCAGTGGGAACACACACTGGTGGTGACTGCGACTGGCTACGAGATCTTCACCCTGCGTAAAGACGACACCATTCCCCGCACGTCGGCCTGATCAAAACAGGAAAGTGACTCGATGCCCCAGGTGGATCCAGAGCTGTTCGACCGCGGCCAGTTCCAGGCGGAACTGGCCCTCAAGGCTAGCCCTATCGCGGCCTTCAAGAAGGCTATCCGCCAGGCTGGCGAAGTGCTCGACAAGCGTTTCCGCGACGGCCGCGAGATCCGCCGGCTGATTGAGGACCGCGCCTGGTTCGTCGACAACATCCTGCAACAGGCCTGGAACCAGTTCGGCTGGAACGATGAGGCCGACATCGCCCTGGTGGCGGTCGGTGGCTACGGCCGGGGCGAGTTGCACCCTTACTCCGACATCGACCTGCTGATCCTGCTCGACAGCGCCAATCACGAGGTGTTTCGCGACTCGATCGAACGCCTCCTGACCCTGCTCTGGGACATCGGCCTGGAAGTGGGGCAGAGCGTGCGTTCGATCGATGAGTGCGCCGAACAGGCCCGCGCCGACCTGACGGTCGTCACCAACCTGATGGAAAGCCGCACCATTGCTGGCCCCGAGCGCCTGCGCCAGCGCATGCTGGAGGTCACCAGCACTGCCCACATGTGGCCAAGCAAGGAGTTCTTCCTGGCCAAGCGCGCCGAGCAGAAGGCCCGGCACCACAAGTACAACGACACCGAATACAACCTTGAGCCCAACGTCAAAGGCTCGCCTGGCGGCCTGCGGGACATCCAGACCGTACTGTGGATCGCCCGTCGCCAGTACGGCACCCTGAACCTGCACGCCCTGGCTGGCGAAGGCTTCCTGCTGGAGAGCGAGAACGCCCTGCTGGCCTCCTCCCAGGAGTTCCTGTGGAAAGTCCGCTACGCCTTGCACATGCTCGCAGGCCGCGCCGAAGACCGCCTGCTGTTCGACCATCAGCGCAGCATCGCGGCCCTGCTCGGTTTTGGCGACGAGAACCCCAAGCGGGCCATCGAGCAGTTCATGCAGCAGTACTACCGGGTGGTAATGAGCATCGCCGAGCTCAGCGACCTGATCATCCAGCACTTCGAAGAGATCATCCTCGACGACGACAGCGGCAATACCCAGCCACTCAATGCGCGCTTCCGCTTGCACGACGGCTATATCGAAGCGGTACGCCCGAACGTGTTCAAGCGCACGCCCTTTGCCATGCTGGAAATTTTTGTACTGATGGCCCAGCATCCGGAGATCAAGGGGGTGCGCGCCGACACCATTCGCCTGCTGCGCGAACACCGGCACCTGATCGACGACGAGTTTCGCAACGATATCCGCAACACCAGCCTGTTCATCGAGCTGTTCAAGTGCGAAATCGGCATCCATCGCAACCTGCGGCGCATGAACCGCTACGGCATTCTGGGTCGCTACCTGCCGGAGTTCGGCCTGATCGTCGGGCAGATGCAGCACGACCTGTTCCATATCTATACGGTCGATGCCCACACCCTGAACCTGATCAAGCACCTGCGCAAACTGCAGTACACCCCGGTGTCAGAGAAATTCCCGCTGGCCAGCAAGCTCATGGGCCGACTGCCCAAACCCGAATTGATCTACCTGGCCGGCCTTTATCACGACATCGGCAAAGGCCGTCAGGGCGACCACTCGGAGCTGGGCGCCGTGGATGCCCAGGCGTTCTGCCTGCGTCACCAATTACCGATCTGGGACAGCCGCCTGATCGTCTGGCTGGTTCAGCATCACCTGGTGATGTCGACCACCGCCCAGCGCAAGGACCTCTCCGACCCGCAGGTGATCCACGACTTCGCGCAATTGGTGGGCGACGAAACCCGCCTGGACTACCTCTATGTGCTGACCGTGGCCGATATCAACGCCACCAACCCCAGCCTGTGGAACTCCTGGCGCGCAAGCCTCTTGCGCCAGCTCTACACCGAGACCAAGCGCGCCCTGCGCCGTGGCCTGGAAAACCCCCTGGACCGCGAAGAGCAGATCCGCCAAACGCAAAGCGCGGCACTGGACATTCTGATCCGCGAGGGCACCGACCCGGACGACGTCGAGCAACTCTGGGCGCAACTGGGTGACGACTACTTCCTGCGCCATACCGCTGCCGACGTGGCCTGGCACAGCGACGCGATCCTCCAGCAACCGGCCGATGGCGGCCCGCTGGTACTGATCAAGGAAACCACCCAGCGCGAATTCGAGGGCGGCACCCAGATTTTCATCTATGCGCCTGACCAGCACGACTTCTTCGCCGTGACCGTAGCGGCCATGGACCAGCTCAACCTGAATATCCATGACGCACGGATCATCACCTCCAGCAGCCAGTTCACCCTCGACACCTATATCGTGCTCGATAACGACGGCGGCTCGATCGGCGACAACCCACAACGGGTCAAAGAGATCCGCGACGGCCTGACCGACGCCCTGCGCAACCCGGACGATTACCCGACCATCATCAAACGCCGGGTGCCGCGCCAGCTCAAGCACTTCACCTTTGCCCCGCAGGTGACCATTCACAACGACGCCCAGCGACCGGTGACCATCCTCGAACTCAGCGCCCCCGACCGCCCGGGCCTGCTGGCGCGGATCGGCAAGATTTTCCTGGAGTTCGACCTGTCGCTGCAAAATGCCAAGATTGCTACCCTCGGCGAGCGGGTCGAAGACGTGTTCTTCATCACCGATGCCGACAACCAACCGCTGTCCGATCCACAGCTGTGCAGCCGCCTGCAGGATGCCATTGTCGAGCAATTGCGCGTCGACCAGGCCGCCGCGACAACCGTTTCCCGCCTGACCATTTAACGTTTGACGAGACCCAGCGCCGATGAACACCGATTTGCTTCAGCTTCAGCCCTACCCGTTCGAGAAACTCCGCGCCTTGCTCGGCAGCGTCCAGCCGGCCGCCGACAAACGCGCCATTGCCTTGTCGATCGGTGAGCCCAAGCATGAATCGCCAGCGTTCGTCGCCCAGGCCCTGGCCGACAATCTCCAGCAGATGGCCGTGTACCCGACCACCGTTGGCCTGCCAGCCCTGCGCCAGGCCATCACCCGCTGGTGCGAGCGTCGTTTTGGTGTGCCGAGCGGTTGGCTGGATGCCGACAAACACGTGCTGCCGGTCAATGGCACCCGCGAAGCGCTGTTCGCCTTCACCCAGGCGGTGGTCAACCGTAGCGCCGACGGCCTGGTCATCAGCCCCAATCCGTTCTACCAGATCTATGAAGGCGCAGCCTTGCTGGCCGGTGCTACTCCGCACTACCTGCCGTGCCTGGACAGCAACGGCTTCAATCCGGACTTCGACGCGGTCTCGGCCGAAACCTGGAAACGCTGCCAGATCCTGTTCATCTGCTCACCCGGCAACCCCACTGGCGCGCTGGTACCGATGCAAACCCTGAAAAAACTCATCGCCCTGGCCGATGAATACGATTTCGTGATTGCCGCCGACGAGTGCTACAGCGAACTCTACTTCGACGAACAAAGCCCGCCACCGGGCCTGCTCAGTGCTTGTGTGGAACTGGGCCGCAGCGACTTCAAGCGTTGCATGGTGTTCCATAGCCTGTCCAAGCGTTCCAACCTGCCGGGCCTGCGTTCGGGCTTTGTCGCCGGTGACGCCGAGATCATCAAGCCGTTCCTGCTGTACCGCACCTACCACGGCTGCGCTATGCCGGTGCAGACCCAATTGGCGAGCATCGCCGCCTGGAACGACGAAGAACACGTACTGGCAAACCGCGACCTGTACCGTGAGAAGTTCGATGCTGTACTGGAAATCCTTGCGCCGGTCCTTGATGTTCAGCGCCCGGACGGTGGCTTCTACCTCTGGGCCAAGGTGCCCGGTGATGACGCCGAGTTCTGCCGTGGCCTGTTCGAAACCCAGCACGTAACCGTGGTGCCGGGCTCCTATCTGTCCCGTGAGGTGGATGGCGTCAACCCCGGCGCCGGGCGCGTGCGCATGGCCCTGGTGGCTCCGCTGGCCGAATGTGTGGAAGCCGCCGAGCGGATCCGCGCGTTCCTGCAAAAGTAAGCGCAGCCCATCGCGGGGCGACGACTAGACTTGCCCCGCGATGCGGTCATATGGCTTATTTCACTGCCCCCAGATTCGCCTCGCTCATATCCAGCTCACCCAGCACCTGACGCACCACGTCATCACCCACCTGGTGGTGCCGGTGGAGCTTGTACAGCTCCAGGCGCTGAGCCCGCAATGCACGCAGACGCAAGCGCCGCTCCAGTTGATCCATCTGCTCGGCCAGAGCTTGGGCTTCCGCACTGTCATTGAAACTATCCAGCTGATGCCGGTATTCGGCCATCAACCGCGCCTTGAGTTCCGCTGCCAGGGCCGCCTGGGACGCATCCTGTGGCGCACCAGGCTCGGCCAAGTCTTCGGCTTCCAAGGCATGAATGGCCGCCTCCGCCGTCCGTCGCCAGGCCTGCTTGGCTTCCTGGCGCAAAGTGTCGTCGGGACTCTTGGCCACCCCGCGCAGCAGCAGTGGCAAGGCGATGCAGGCCGACACCAGCGACAGCAGGATCACCCCGGCTGCGATGAAGATCAGCAAGTCACGCTCAGGAAAGGCCTTGCCGGCACTGATCAACAAAGGCACCGACATGACACCAGCCAGGGTCACCGCCCCACGCACCCCGCCGATGGTCAGCAGCCAGCAGGAACGGGCGTTGGGCACCAGCACCAGGTCTTCCTTGCCGCGCCAGCGGCGGATCACTCCGATCAAACGCCAGATGCTCTGCACCCAGACGAAACGCAACACCACCAACACCGCAAAGATCGCCACTACATCCAGACATCGCCACAGCAGGCTCGGCCACAACGACACCTCATGACTGGTGACCGCCTTGATAATGTCGGGCAATTGCAGCCCCAGTAGCAGGAAGATCAGGCCATTGAAGCTGAACTCCAGCAGCGACCAGACACTGCGATTGAGCAAGCGGGTACTGGTCTGACGCGGAAGCAGGTCAAGCCAGCTCTGCATCATGCCGGCAGCCACCGCCGAGAGGATCCCGGAAGCCCCCAGGCGTTCGGCCAGGACATAGGCGGCAAATGGCAGCAGCAACATGAACACCACATGGGTGGCCGGATCATCCCAGCCACGGGCAATCATCCAGGCCCGCAGGCGCCCTACCAGCCAGCTCAGGGCCACACCGATGGCCAGGCCACCGAGCGCCACCAGGACGAAAGTAACGCTGGCTTCAGCTAAAGAGAACGCCCCGGTAATGGCGGCTACCAAGGCAAACTTGAAGGTCACCAGACCGCTTGCGTCGTTCATCAACGCTTCCCCCTGAAGCATATGCATCAAGGGGGTTGGCAGGCGATCCTGGGTAATTGCCGACACTGCCACAGCGTCGGTCGGCGACAGTACGGCGGCCAGGGCAAAGGCCACCGGCAACGGGATGCTCGGCAGGATCCAGTGAATGAAGTAACCCGCCCCCACTACAGTGAACAGCACCAGGCCCACGGCCAGGGTCAGGATCGGACCACGCAAGCGCCAGAGGTCGCGTTTGGGCATGCGCCAACCATCGGCAAAGAGCAAGGGTGGCAGGAATAAAAACAGAAACAGTTCCGGGTCCAGGGCCACATGCAGCCCCAGGGTCGGCCAGGCCAGCAAGGCCCCGGCAGCGATCTGCAGCAGCGGCAATGGCAACGGGATTACCCGACCGACAAGCTTGGAGACACTCACCAGCATCAGCAGGATGAGAACGGTGTAGGCTGATTGCATACGGCGTGGTCCTTTCAATTCAAACAGTCAACAGCGCACTCTTTGCCCATTCTGGACAGTGCCATTGAAACGACATAGTAGCCGTTCAGGCTGCTGACGCACCGCTGCACAAAAGTCGCAGAGCCTGCTAAAACCCGTAACACAATGCTACAAAGTGCCTCGGCAAGGCCAACTCAAACCGGTTGACCGTGGCATAATCCTTCACCATTTTTTCCCAGGAGGGGCAAGACATGACCAACCGCGACACGCCATTGCACCTTTATGGAATCAAGGCCTGCGACACCATGAAGAAAGCCCGTACCTGGCTGGAAGACAAAGGCCTAGGCTACGACTTTCACGACTACAAGACCCAAGGCATCGACAGTGCGAGCCTGACCCGTTGGTGCGACGAGCACGGCTGGGAAACGCTGCTCAACCGTGCTGGCACTACCTTCCGCAAGCTCGAAGACGCCCAGAAGGCCGATCTCGACCAGGCCAAGGCCATCGAACTGATGCTGGCCCAACCGTCGATGATCAAGCGCCCGTTGCTCGACCTCGGCGAGCGGACCCTGGTCGGCTTCAAGCCGGATCTGTACGCGGCCGCCCTGCAATAACGCGGCGCCAAGCTTTCATTCAAATTCGCAAGAGGTAACTGCATGTCCACTACCCTGTTCAGCCTGGCTTTCGGTGTCGGCACCCAGAACCGCCAAGGCGCCTGGTTAGAAGTTTTCTACGCACAACCGCTGATCAACCCGAGCGCCGAACTGGTCGCAGCGATCACCCCAGTGCTGGGTTACCAAGGTGGCAACCAGGCCATCGCCTTCACCAATGCCCAAGCCGCACAACTGGCCGATGCCCTCAAGGGTGTAGACGCCACCCAGGCCGCCCTG
The DNA here is from genome assembly GCF_050739775.1 of Pseudomonas sp. Taxonomy (GTDB): domain Bacteria; phylum Pseudomonadota; class Gammaproteobacteria; order Pseudomonadales; family Pseudomonadaceae; genus Aquipseudomonas. The sequence goes on along the minus strand of NZ_JBOICA010000007.1, from coordinate 93,033 downwards.
TTGACTCGCCTGGCCGAAAGCAACAAACCACTGGTCGCCACCCTGCTGGCCGAAGACACCGCTCTGAGCTCCACGCCGGAAGCCTACCTTAAGCTGCACCTGCTCTCGCATCGTCTGGTCAAGCCGCACGGCCTGAGCCTGGCCGGGATCTTCCCACTGCTGCCGAACGTGGCCTGGACCAGCCAGGGCGCAGTAGACCTGACTGAACTGGCTGGGCAGCAACTGGAAGCGCGCCTGAAGGGCGAGCTGCTGGAAGTGTTCTCGGTGGACAAGTTCCCGAAAATGACCGACTACGTCGTACCTGCCGGCGTGCGTATCGCCGACAGCGCGCGTGTGCGCCTGGGTGCCTACATCGGCGAAGGCACCACCATCATGCACGAAGGCTTCGTCAACTTTAACGCTGGCACCGAAGGCCCAGGCATGATCGAAGGCCGCGTCTCGGCTGGCGTGTTTGTCGGCAAGGGCTCGGACCTGGGTGGCGGTTGCTCGACCATGGGTACCCTGTCGGGCGGCGGCAACATCGTCATCAAGGTTGGCGAAGGCTGCCTGATCGGCGCCAACGCCGGTATCGGCATTCCGCTGGGCGACCGCAATACGGTCGAAGCCGGCCTGTACATCACTGCTGGCACCAAGGTGAACCTGCTGGACGAGAACAACCAACTGGTCAAGGTCGTCAAGGCCCGCGACTTGGCCGGCCAGACCGACCTGCTGTTCCGCCGCAACTCGCTGAGCGGCGCCGTGGAGTGCAAGACCCACAAGTCGGCGATCGAGCTGAACGAAGCGCTGCACGCCCACAACTAAGTGGTACCATCGGGTCTGGCCTAACGCCAGGCCCGATATTCAGGTCCGATCATCATGTTCCAGCCCTCTCCGTGGCGTACTGATTTCCCAGCCATCGCCGCTCTGCAACGCCAGCACCAGACCTACCTGGACAACGCTGCTACCACGCAAAAACCGCAATGCCTGCTCGATGCCTTGAGCCATTATTACGGCCACGGCGCTGCCAATGTGCACCGTGCCCAACACCTTCCCGGCGCCCTGGCCACCCAGGCCTTCGAGCGTAGCCGGGAAAAGGTTGCCGGCTGGCTGAACGCCAGCGATAGCCACCAGATCATCTTCACCCATGGCGCCACCTCGGCCTTGAACTTGCTGGCCTATGGCCTTGAAGGCCTGTTCGAAGCCGGTGATGAAATCGCCATCAGTGCCCTGGAGCACCACGCCAACCTGCTGCCCTGGCAACAACTGGCCCAGCGTCGTGGGCTCAGGTTGGTGATTCTGCCCTTGGACCACCGCGGCCTGATTGACCTTGATACTTCCCTGCAGTTGATCGGCCCGCGCACCCGCCTGCTGGCAGTCAGCCAGTTGTCCAACGTGCTTGGCGCCTGGCAGCCTTTAGCACCCTTGCTGGACCACGCTTATGCCCAGGGTGCGCTGACCGTGGTCGACGGTGCCCAGGGTGTGGTGCATGGTCGCCAGGACATGCAGCAACTGGGCTGCGACTTCTACGTATTCTCCAGTCACAAGCTGTATGGCCCCGACGGTGTCGGCGTGCTCTACGGCCGCACCGAAGCGCTGGCACGATTGCGCCATTGGCAGTTCGGTGGCGAGATGGTCCAGGTGGCCGACTACCAGCATGCCAGCTTCCGCCCGGCGCCCCTGGGGTACGAAGCTGGCACCCCGCCAATCGCCAGCGTGATCGGCCTGGGCGCCAGCCTCGACTACCTGGCAGGGCTCGACTCGAACGCTGTCGCCGAGCACGAAGCCGGCCTGCACCGCAGTCTGATGCGCGGCCTGAATGACCGCGAAGGCATTCGCCTGCTCGGTCAACCGCAAATCGCCCTGGCCAGCTTCGTGGTCGACGGCGTGCACAATGCCGACCTGGCCCACCTGCTGACCGAGCAGGGGATCGCCGTGCGTGCCGGGCACCACTGCGCCATGCCACTGCTGAAAAGCTTCGGGCTGGACGGGGCGATTCGGGTTTCCCTGGCCCTGTACAACGATTCCGACGACCTGCAACGCTTCTTCGCGGCGCTCGATCAAGCCCTGGAGCTGCTGCGATGAGCCTGCCCAATAATGCCCAGGACGCGCTCAGCATCTTCGAACAGGCGGCCGGCTGGGAGCAGCGGGCACGCTTGTTGATGCAATGGGGTGAGCGTCTGGCGCCCTTGAGCGACGCAGAAAAGTCCGAAGCCAACCGCGTTCATGGTTGTGAAAGCCAGGTCTGGCTGGTGGCCGAGCAGCAGGATGGCCAGTGGCGCTTCAAGGGCGCCAGCGATGCGCGGATCATTCGCGGCCTGCTGGCGCTGCTGCTGATACGGGTAGAAGGTCTGTCCAGTGCCGAGCTCCAGCAACTGGACCTGCCCGGCTGGTTCAACCAGTTGGGCCTGGGCCGCCAACTCTCGCCCTCCCGCAGCAACGGCCTGAACGCCGTGCTGCAGCGTATGGCTCAGCTGGCCGCCGGCACCTGAGCCTTGCGTTCGGCTGGCCGACGGGCGCCGGCCACCAGTTTTTCCACCGCCTTGCTGGCGGCGACCATGCCAAAGGTCGCCGTCACCATCATCACTGCGCCAAAACCACCCGAGCAGTCGAGCTTGACACCCTCACCGACAAAACTCTTCTGCAGGCAGACGCTGCCGTCACCCTTGGGATAGCGCAGCTGTTCGGTAGAGAACACGCAAGGCACGCTGTAGTTACGGGTGACCGTGCGGGAAAAGCCATAGTCACGCCGCAAGGTCGAACGCACCCGCGAAGCCAGCGGATCGTTGAAGGTCTTGTTCAGATCGGCCACGCGGATCTGCGTCGGGTCGATCTGCCCGCCAGCACCACCGGTACTGATGATGGTGACCTTATGCCGCTTGCACCAGCCGATCAGCGCGGCTTTGGCCATGACGCTGTCAATGCAGTCGATCACACAGTCGATGTGCTCGCCGATGTATTCGGGCAGGGTTTCTTTGGTCACGAAATCAACCACCGCATGCACCTTGCACGCCGGATTGATCGCCCGCAGGCGTTCAGCCATGACCTCGGCCTTGGCGCGACCGATACTACCCTCCATGGCATGCAACTGACGGTTGGTGTTGCTGACGCAGACGTCATCGAGGTCGAACAGCGAGATTTCGCCGACACCACTACGCGCCATGGCTTCAGCCGCCCAGGAGCCGACACCACCAATGCCGACGATCGCCACATGGGCCTCGCGCAGGCGCTGCAGGCCGCTGTCACCGTATAACCGGGCAACACCGGCAAAGCGTGGATCATCTGTACTCATGGCCAAACCCCGAAAAAACCGGCGCGCATTATAGGCCTCTTGAGGCCCGATGCCATCCGCTTCGGACCAATCACCGATGTGGGAATTAGTAAAGTCAGCGGTAATCCTGCTTTAATGTCCCAGGCAATCCCGAGTCTAGGACGACAACTGCACGGGCCTCAGAACTTCAACGCTTGAAGTCAATCTAACCATTGCCGCTAACCTGCTCCTACACAGCATAGGCGGACAAAGAGCAGAATCTGCGCCCTGTGGCGCTCGCCCGTTCCACCTTTCGGAACCCGAACTATCTATGTCATCGCGTAAATTTGGTATCAACCTGGTGATAGTCATGGCCATCGCCGCGCTATTCACCGGGTTCTGGGCGCTGATCAACCGCCCGGTTTCCGCCCCCAACTGGCCGGAGCAGATTTCCGGCTTCTCCTACTCGCCGTTCCGCCTCGGAGAAAGCCCGCAAAAGGGCCAATACCCTAGTGAGGACGAGCTGCGCCAGGACCTCGAACAACTGAGCAAGCTGACCGACAGTATTCGTATCTATACCGTCGAAGGCAGCCAGGCCGAGATTCCACGCCTGGCCGAAGAATTCGGCCTGCGGGTAACCCTCGGAGTGTGGATCAGCCCGGACCTTGAGCGTAACGAGCGGGAAATCCAGAAAGCCATCGAACTGGCCAACAGCTCGCGCAGCGTAGTGCGGGTGATGGTCGGCAACGAAGCCCTGTTCCGCAAAGAAATCACCCCCCAAGCCCTGATCCAGTACCTGGACCGGGTACGCGCTGCCGTGAAAGTACCGGTGACCACCAGCGAACAGTGGCACGTCTGGAAAGAGCACCCGGAGCTGGCCAAGCACGTCGACCTGGTGGCCGCGCATATCCTGCCGTACTGGGAATTCATCCCGATGAAGGACGCCGGCCAGTTCGTGCTGGACCGTGCCCGCGACCTCAAACAGCTATTCCCGCGCAAACCACTGCTGCTGTCCGAAGTCGGCTGGCCGAGCAACGGGCGCATGCGTGGCGGTGCCGACGCCACTCAGGCCGACCAGGCCATTTACCTGCGCACCCTGGTCAACAAGCTCAACCGTCAGGGCTACAACTACTTCGTCATCGAAGCCTATGACCAGCCCTGGAAGGCCAGCGACGAAGGTTCGGTCGGTGCCTACTGGGGCGTGTTCAACGCCGCCCGCCAGCAAAAGTTCAACTTCGAAGGCCCGGTAGTGGCCATTCCGCAGTGGCGCGTGCTGGCGGTGGGTTCGGTGGTGTTGGCGATGCTCTCGCTGACCTTGCTGCTGATCGACGGCTCGGCCCTGCGTCAGCGCGGTCGCACGTTCCTGACCTTTATCGCCTTCCTCTGCGGCTCGGTGCTGGTGTGGATCGGCTACGACTACAGCCAGCAGTACAGCACCTGGTTCAGCCTGACGGTGGGCTTTTTGCTCGCACTCGGTGCGCTCGGGGTGTTTATTGTATTGCTGACCGAAGCCCATGAGCTGGCGGAGGCGGTGTGGATTCACAAACGCCGCCGCGAGTTCCTGCCGGTGCAGGCAGACAGTGCCTACCGACCGAAGGTCTCGGTGCATGTGCCGTGCTACAACGAGCCGCCGGAGATGGTCAAACAGACCCTCAACGCCCTGGCTGCGCTGGATTATCCGGACTACGAAGTGTTGATTATCGACAACAACACCAAGGACCCGGCTGTCTGGGAGCCGATCAAGGCCCATTGCGAAATGCTCGGCGAGCGTTTCAAGTTCTTCCACGTCTCCCCTCTGGCTGGATTCAAGGGTGGCGCACTGAACTACCTGATCCCGCACACGGCCAAGGATGCCGAAGTCATCGCAGTGATCGACTCGGACTACTGCGTGAGCCGTAACTGGCTCAAGCACATGGTGCCGCACTTCAGCGACCCGAAAATTGCCGTGGTGCAATCGCCCCAAGACTATCGCGACCAGAACGAAAGCACCTTCAAGAAGCTGTGCTACAGCGAGTACAAGGGCTTCTTCCATATTGGCATGGTGACCCGCAATGATCGTGACGCGATCATCCAGCACGGCACCATGACCATGACCCGGCGTTCGGTACTTGAAGAACTGGGCTGGGCTGACTGGTGTATCTGTGAAGACGCCGAGCTCGGCCTGCGCGTGTTCGAGAAGGGCTATTCGGCGGCGTATTCCCACGAGAGTTATGGCAAGGGCCTGATGCCCGATACCTTCATCGACTTCAAAAAGCAACGCTTCCGCTGGGCCTATGGTGCGATCCAGATTATCAAACGCCATGCTGCCAGCCTGTTGCGCGGCAAGGACTCGGAGCTCACCCGCGGCCAGCGCTATCACTTCCTGGCGGGCTGGTTGCCGTGGATCGCCGATGGCATGAACATCTTCTTCACCGTCGGTGCCCTGCTCTGGTCTGCGGCGATGATCATCGTGCCGCAGCGGGTCGATCCGCCGCTGCTGATCTTCGCCATTCCGCCGCTGGCGCTGTTTGTGTTCAAGGTCGGCAAGATTGTGTTCCTCTACCGCCGTGCGGTCGGGGTCAACCTCAAGGACGCCTTCGCCGCGGCACTGGCCGGCCTTGCCCTGTCGCACACCATTGCCAAGGCGGTGCTGTACGGTTTCTTCACCAGCAGCATTCCGTTCTTCCGCACGCCAAAAAATGCCGACAGCCATGGTTTGCTGGTGGCGCTTTCCGAAGCCCGCGAAGAGCTGTTCATCATGTTGCTGCTGTGGGGTGCCGCCGCCGGCATCTACCTGGTCCAGGGTCTGCCGAGCAATGACATGCGCTTCTGGGTGACCATGCTACTGGTGCAGTCGCTGCCGTACCTGGCGGCGTTGATCATGGCGATGTTGTCGTCGCTGCCCAAGCCTGTGGATGCCGCCCAACCCGCGCAGGCTTCCTGACCACCTGTAGGAGCGGGCAAGCCCGCTCCTACAGCCCCCCGAATTGCTATAAGATAACGCCCCTCGAATTCGTGCCCTGCCTTGCCCCCGGAGTTCCTTCAATGACGGCCCCAGCCGACCTCTCACCTACCCTAGAACTGGCCTGCGACCTGATCCGTCGTCCTTCGGTAACCCCCCAGGACTTCGACTGCCAGAAACAGATGATGCAGCGCCTGGGCGATGCCGGTTTCCTGCTGGAGCCGATGCGCATCGAAGACGTCGACAATTTCTGGGCCACCCATGGCACCCAGGAAGGTCCGGTGTTGTGCTTTGCCGGTCACACGGACGTAGTGCCGACCGGCCCCGTGCAGGCCTGGCAGAACGATCCGTTCGATGCCCTGATCGATGCCGACGGCATGCTCTGTGGCCGTGGCGCTGCCGACATGAAAGGCAGCCTGGCAGCCATGGTCGTGGCCACCGAACGCTTCGTCGCCGACTACCCGAACCACCGCGGCAAGGTCGCCTTCCTGATCACCAGTGACGAGGAAGGCCCGGCCCACCACGGCACCAAGGCGGTGATCGAACGCCTGGCTGCGCGCAAGGAGCGCCTGGACTGGTGCATCGTCGGCGAGCCGTCGAGCACCAGCCTGGTCGGCGACGTGGTCAAGAACGGTCGTCGCGGCTCACTCGGCGCCAAGCTGACCGTGCGTGGCGTGCAGGGCCATGTGGCCTACCCGCACCTAGCCAAGAACCCGATCCACCTGGCCACCCCGGCGTTGGCAGAACTGGCAGCCGAACATTGGGACGAAGGCAATGCCTTCTTCCCGCCGACCAGCTTCCAGATCTCCAACCTCAACTCCGGCACTGGCGCTACCAACGTGGTGCCGGGTGAACTGACGGCGCTGTTCAACTTCCGTTTCTCCACCGAGTCGACGGTCGAAGGCCTGCAGGCCCGTGTAGCGGCGATCCTCGACAAGCACCAGCTGGATTGGCACGTCGACTGGGCGCTGTCTGGCCTGCCGTTCCTGACTGAGCCGGGCGACCTGCTCGATGCGGTGTCGGCCAGCATCAAAGCGGTTACCGGCCGCGAAACCAAGGCTTCGACCAGCGGCGGCACCTCCGATGGGCGCTTCATTGCCACCCTCGGTACCCAGGTAGTTGAACTGGGCCCGGTCAACGCCACCATTCACCAGGTCAACGAGCGGATCCTGGCCAGCGACCTCGATGTACTGACCGAAATCTACTACCAGACCCTGACCCGGTTGCTTGCCTGATGCTCACCTGCCCCCTCTGCAGTGCCCCGTTGAGCACCCTCGACAACGGTGTCGCCTGCCCGGCTGGCCACCGTTTCGATCGTGCCCGCCAGGGCTACCTGAACCTGTTGCCGGTGCAGCACAAGAACAGCCGCGACCCGGGCGACAACCAGGCCATGGTCGAGGCACGCCGCGACTTTCTCAATGCCGGGCACTATGCCCCGGTCGCCCGCCGCCTGGCGGAGCTGGCCGCCGAGCGCGCACCGGCGCGCTGGCTGGATATCGGTTGTGGCGAGGGCTATTACACCGCGCAAATCGCCCAGGCACTGCCCGAGGCCGACGGCTATGCCCTGGACATCTCCCGCGAAGCGGTCAAACGTGCCTGCAAACGCAACCCGGCACTGACCTGGCTGGTGGCGAGCATGGCACGTGTGCCCCTGGCCGATGCCAGCTGCCAGTTCCTGGCCAGCGTGTTCAGCCCACTCGACTGGCAGGAGGCACTGCGCCTGCTCGCCCCAGGCGGCGGCCTGATGCGTGTCGGCCCGACCAACGAGCACCTGATCGAACTGCGCCACAAGCTCTATGATGAAGTGCGTGATTATGCCGACGACAAGCACCTGGCGCTGGTCCCGGCGGGTATGCAGCACGCCCACAGCGAAACCCTGACATTCCGCCTGAGCCTTGTCGATGGCAAGTCCCGCGCCGATCTGCTGGCCATGACCCCTCATGGCTGGCGCGCCAGCGCGGAAAAACGAGCCCGCGTCATCGAGCAGGCCGAGCCTTTCGAGGTCACGGTATCGATGCGTTACGACTACTTCGTGCGCCAAGACTGAGCACACCCGGAGCCCCCCATGCGCCAACCCGATATCGAGATTTACCTCAAAGACGCCGACGTCGACCACAAACAGATCGCTGCCTGGCTCGCCGAGGCACTGGGGCCCTGCAGCGAATGGCAGCAGAAAGGTCAGACGTACAAGTGCAAGGCCGGTAACATTCCAGTTACCTGGTTACCGAAAGCTGTAGGCAAATGGAACAGCCTCTACCTGGAAAGCGACCAGACGCCCTGGGATGACGACATCGCCTGCGCTCGCGCCGCCTTCGCTGCACTGAACGTCGAAGTGCGCTGTGCACCGGGCACCTGGGTCGAGGAAGAAGGTGAAGAGGATGCCGATCGCTGGATCCGCATCAGCGCCGACGGTGAAGAGGAAATCACCTGGCGTACCAGCTGAGGCTGGCTCTACGAAAAGGCCCGTCCCGGTCGTCCGGCGGCGGGCCTTTTCGCTTGTGGACCCAGGCTCAAGGCCCGGCGCTTACAGTCCGATTACGTCTTCTGCCTGCAGGCCTTTCTGGCCCTGAGTCAGACTGTATTCGACCTGCTGCCCCTCGATCAGGGTGCGATGCCCCTCACCGCGAATGGCACGGTAGTGAACGAACACGTCCGCACCATCTCCACGCTGAATGAAGCCATAACCTTTGGCGTCATTGAACCACTTTACATTTCCAGTCTCACGAGACGACATCTGAACTACTCCGGGTTTTTATTTTGGAATCGCCTTGCAAGCGGAAGATCACCCTCCTCCGCTGACACAGCTTGAGGATTACTCCTGCAAGCTGCGGACCGAGTATATGACAGGCTCGAAAGATTTTTTATGACGGCCCAGCTTTTTGCTGAACTTGCGCAGATACGTCACACTAACCGACTGAGCAATCACTCGAAAAATTCACCCAGAGCACACACTGTATGACCCGTTCCCCCTTGCGCCGCCTGATCTTTGGCGCCCTGCGTCGCCTGTTGTACCTGTGGGTTCGCTCCGAGACCATCAACCAGTCGTCCTTCACCCTGAACCTGGATCGTAGCCGGCCGGTGTTCTATGCCCTGCAGTCGCCGTCGTTGACCGATCTGGCCGTTCTTGACCGCGAGTGCAGCAAAGCCGGGCTACCGCGTCCGGTGTTACCCGTGGCCGTTGGCACCCTGGAGGAGCCGGCAGCGTTTTTCTACCTGACCCCCGAGCCTGACTGGCTCGGCCGCCAGGACAAACGCGGCGCCCCGCCGACGCTGTCGCGGCTGGTCAATGCCATCAGCCTGCATGCCGAAGAAGACGCGCAGATCATTCCGGTCAGCGTGTTCTGGGGCCAGTCGCCTGCCAGTGAGTCCAGCCCGTGGAAATTGCTATTTGCCGACAGCTGGGCCGTTACCGGTCGTTTGCGTCGGCTACTGACTGTCCTGATTCTCGGGCGCAAGACCCGTGTACAGTTCTCCGCGCCGATTCACCTGCGTGAGCTGGTTCTGCACAACAAGGGCCACGAACGCACCATGCGCATGGCCCAACGCATGCTGCGGGTACACTTTCGCAACCTCAAGACCGCGGTCATCGGCCCGGACATCTCGCACCGCCGCAATCTGGTCAAAGGCCTGGTCCACGACCCGCTGGTGCGCCAAGCCATCGCCGACGAGGCCGAGCGCGAGAACATCCCCCTGGCCAAGGCCGAGGCCCAGGCCCTGCGCTATGGCAACGAAATCGCCTCGGACTACACCTATACCGCTATCCGCTTCTTCGAAGTGGTGCTCAGCTGGTTCTGGAACAAGATCTACGACGGTATCAAGGTCAACCATATCGAGCAGGTACAAGGCATCGCCCCGGGCCACGAAGTCATCTACGTGCCCTGCCACCGTAGCCATATCGACTACCTGCTGCTCTCCTATCTGCTGTTTCGCAATGGCCTGACCCCACCGCACATCGCTGCCGGGATCAACCTGAACATGCCGGTGATTGGCGGTCTGCTGCGCCGCGGCGGGGCATTTTTCATGCGTCGCACCTTCAAGGGCAATCCGCTGTACACCGCAGTGTTCAATGAATACCTGCACACCCTGTTCACCAAGGGCTTTCCAGTGGAGTACTTCGTCGAAGGTGGCCGCTCGCGCACCGGGCGCATGCTGCAGCCCAAGACCGGCATGCTGGCCATCACTCTGCGCAGCTACTTGCGCTCGTCACGCACGCCGATCGTCTTCGTACCGGTGTACATCGGCTATGAACGCGTACTCGAAGGCCGCACCTACCTGGGTGAGCTGCGTGGTGCGAGCAAGAAAAAAGAGTCGATCTTCGATATTTTCAAGGTCATCGGTGCACTCAAACAGCGTTTCGGCCAAGTGGCGGTGAACTTCGGCGAACCGATCCGCCTCGGCGCCTTCCTCGACCAGCAGCAACCTGGCTGGCGTGAACAGACCCACGCCCCGCAGTTCCGCCCGGCCTGGCTCAACGAAACCACCTCGCGTTTGGGTGAAAAGGTCGCTCGCCATCTCAATGAAGCGGCGGCGATCAACCCGGTCAACCTGGTAGCCCTGGCCTTGCTCTCGACCAGCCGCCTGGCCCTGGACGAACGTGCCCTGGCGCGGGTTCTGGACCTGTACCTGGCGTTGCTGCGCACGGTGCCCTATTCGCCGCACACCACGCTGCCAGAGGGTGACGGCCTGGCCCTGATCAGCCACGTCAAAGGCATGGGCCTGCTGGCCGAGCAGAGCGATGCGCTGGGCAGGATTCTCTACCTGGACGAACAGAATGCGGTACTGATGACCTATTACCGCAACAACGTCCTGCATATCTTTGCCCTGCCGGCATTGCTGGCAAGCTTCTTCCAGAGCAGTTCACGCATGAGCCGCGAGCTGATCCTGCAGTACACCCGAGCGCTGTACCCCTATCTGCAATCGGAGCTGTTCATTCGCTGGGAGCTGGAAGAGCTGGACGCTGTCATTGACCAGTGGCTGGAGGCCTTTGTCGAGCAGGGCCTGCTGCGCTACGAGAATGGCGTGTACCTGCGCCCGGCACCGAGCTCACGCCAATTCGTGCTGCTGACCCTGCTGGCGCGGGCCATCACCCAGACCCTGCAGCGTTTCTACATGGCCACCGCCCTGCTGCTCAACAGCGGCCAGCACACCCTAAGCGCCGAAGAGCTGGAAGACCTGTGTGTGATCATGGCCCAGCGCCTGTCGATCCTGCATGGGCTCAACGCCCCGGAATTCTTCGACAAGACCCTGTTCCGCCACTTCATCCAGACCCAGATCGAACAGGACGTGCTGCGTCCTGACAGTAACGGCAAGCTGGGCTACCACGAAAAACTCAGTGAACTGGCCGAAGGGGCGGCCAAGCGGGTACTGTCGGCGGAAGTACGTTTGTCGATCCGCCAAGTGGCCTTGCACCGTAGTGAAGACACCACCGATACCCCGGCATAAAGGAGTTACAAATGAAAAAGCTGTCCCTGATCCTTCTCGGTAGCCTGCTGGCCGCCTGCAGTAGCACCCCGCAAGCGCCCAAGGCCAGCCTCGACGGCGAAGTCTACTACCTGCAGCGCATCGCCCTGCCGCCTGCCGCCACCCTGAGTGTCAGCCTGCAGGACGTTTCGCTGATGGATGCCCCGGCAGTAACGCTGGCCAGCCAGAACGGTCCGGTAAAGGGCAACGTTCCGCTGCCCTTCCACTTGAGCTACGACCCGGCCCAGGTCAAGCCTGGCCATCGCTACGCGGTCAGCGCGCGGATCGAACTGGACGGCAAGCTGCTGTTCATCAACACCGAGCACCATGGCGTACAGCTTGATGGCAACGATCCGCAACCGCTGCGCATCAAGGTCGATGCTGTTCGCTGATAGCCCGTTCTGACTACTGATAAGGATGCTGCCATGTTCCGCCCTGCTCTCACCTTCACCGGCCTGTGCGCCGGCCTGCTGCTGTCGGCCAGCGCGCTGGCGTTGTCGCTCAGCGATCTGTCGCAAAAAGACGCCTCAGGCGGCCTGAAAGACGCCCTGACCCAAGGTGCCCAGGTTGCCGTGAAACAACTGGGTACGCCCGGCGGCTTCAGTAACAACCCTGATGTGCGCATCGAATTGCCGGGTAACCTCGGCAAAGTAGCGAAGAAAATGAAGCAGTTCGGCATGGGTGCCCAGGTCGACGCACTAGAGGCCAGCATGAACCAGGCCGCTGAGGCCGCCGTGCCACAGGCCCAGGCGCTGCTGGTCGATGCCGTGAAGAAAATGACCGTCGATGATGCCAAGGGCATTCTCGCCGGCGGCAACGATTCGGCCACCCAGTACCTGAGCAAGACCAGCCGTGAGCAGATCCGCGCCAAGTTCCTGCCGATCGTCAAGAAGGCCACCGACCAGGTCGGCTTGGCCCAGCAATACAACAGCTTCGCCGGGCAAGCGGCGACCTTGGGCGTACTTGATGCCAAGAACGCCAATGTCGAAGGCTACGTGACCGAGCAAGCACTCAATGGTTTGTTCGAAATGATCGCGAAGCAGGAAGAAAGCATTCGCCAGAATCCGGCTGCGGCAGCGACCGGTTTGGCCAAGAAGGTGTTTGGCGCGCTTTAAGCGCGCAAGGCGGCAAGCTTCAAACGGCAAGCCACAAGTAGGGTGAACACCACCTCTTGCAGCTTGCCGCTTGCAGCTTTCAACTGCTCTTTCTAACCCTGAACCACGCCGCATACAGCGCCGGCAAGAACAACAGCGTCAACGCCGTCGCCACAATCAGCCCGCCCATGATCGCCACCGCCATCGGCCCGAAGAACACGCTGCGCGACAGCGGAATCATCGCCAACACCGCGGCCAGCGCGGTCAGCACGATGGGGCGGAAGCGCCGTACCGTCGCCTCGATAATCGCCTGCCAACGGTCCAGCCCGGCAGCAATGTCCTGCTCGATCTGATCGACCAGGATCACCGAGTTACGCATGATCATCCCCGACAGCGCGATAGTCCCGAGCATGGCCACAAAGCCGAATGGCTGTCGGAACACCAGCAGGAACAGGGTCACCCCGATCAACCCCAGCGGTGCGGTGAGAAACACCATCACCGTGCGCGAGAAGCTGCGCAGTTGCAGCATCAGCAAGGTCAACACGACGACGATGAACAACGGTACACCGGCGTTCACCGACTTCTGCCCACGGGTGGAATCTTCCACCGTGCCACCGACTTCCAGCAGATAGCCATCCGGTAGCTCAGCGCGCACCGAATCCAGGGTTGGCAGGATCTGCTTAACCAGGGTTACCGGCTGCTCTTTGCCATAGATATCGGCACGCACCGTAACGTTCGGCAAACGGTTGCGGTGCCAGATGATGCCTTCCTCGAAGCCGTACTCAAGCGTAGCCACCTGCGACAGGGCCACACTGCGACCATTGTCGGTCGGCACCGCCAGGCTTGGCAGGTTGGCAAGCTCGGTGCGTTCCTGTTGGGTACCGCGCAGCAGGATCTCGATCAGTTCGTTGTCTTCACGGAACTGGCTGACAGAGGAGCCGGTCAGCGAGCTCTGCAGGAACCTGGCAAGGTTGGCCGTGCTCACCCCAAGGGCACGGGCGCGGTCCTGGTCGATGTTGAGGTAGACCACCTTGCTCGGTTCCTCCCAGTCCAGGTGCACGTTGACCACATGGGGGTTCTCGCGCACCTTGGCCGCCACCTTGCGCGCCAGGGCACGCACTTGCTCGATGTGCTCACCGGTGACCCGGAACTGCACCGGATAGCCCACAGGCGGGCCGTTCTCCAGGCGGGTGACCCGCGAGCGCAGATCAGGGAACTGCTCATCGAGGGTGGCGATCAGCCAGCTTCGCAGCACTTCACGCTCTTCGATGGTGTTTGCCAGCACCACGAACTGGGCAAAGCTGGCCGCCGGCAGTTGCTGGTCCAGCGGCAGGTAGAAGCGCGGCGAACCAGTGCCGACATAGGCCACATAGTTATCAATACCTGCACGTTCCTTGAGCATTGCCTCCAGGCGCTTGACCTGCTCGGCCGTGTTGCTCAGCGACGCGCCTTCGGCCAGTTTCAAGTCGACCATCAACTCCAGGCGCCCGGAAGCCGGGAAGAACTGCTGGGGCACGAAGCGGAACAACAGGATGCTGCCGATGAACAGCGCGATGGTCGCCACGATCACGGTCTTGCGCTGTTCCACGCACCACCCGACCAGACGCCGCACACGCTGGTAGAACGGCGTACCGTAGGGATCAGGGCCGCCTTCGGCAGTGCCGTGCTTGGCCGCATGCAGCTTGGCCAGGTCCGGCAGCAGGCGCTGGCCCAGATACGGTACAAACACCACAGCGGCAATCCACGAAGCAATCAGCGCGATGGTCACCACCTGGAAGATCGAACGGGTGTACTCACCAGTGCTGGACTGGGCCGTGGCGATCGGCAAAAAGCCCGCTGCTGTGATCAGGGTCCCGGTGAGCATCGGGAACGCCGTGCTGGTCCAGGCGTAGCTCGCGGCCTTGATGCGGTCGAAGCCCTGCTCCATCTTGATCGCCATCATCTCGACAGCAATGATCGCGTCATCCACCAGCAACCCCAGGGCCAGTACCAGCGCCCCCAGGGAGATCTTGTGCAGACCGATGCCAAGGTAATACATGGTGGCGAAGGTCATCGCCAGCACCAGTGGAATGGCCAGGGCCACCACCAGGCCGGTACGCATACCGAGTGAGAAGAAACTCACCAGCAACACAATCGCCAAGGCTTCGACCAGCACCTGGACGAACTCACCGACCCCAGTCTTCACCGCTGCGGGCTGATCGGATACCTTGCGCAACTCCATGCCGGCCGGAAGATTATTGGCAATGCGCGCGAATTCCGCCTCCAGGGCCTTGCCCAGCACCAGGATGTCGCCACCGGGTTTCATCGAAACGGCAAGACCAAGGGCGTCCTGGCCCATGAAACGCATACGCGGTGCGGGTGGATCGTTAAAGCCGCGGCGCACCTGAGCCACATCACCTATACGGAAAGTGCGGTCGCCGACGCGGATCGGGAACTGCTCGATCTGCTCGACCGTATCGAAGCGCCCGCTTACCCGTAGTTGCAAGCGCTCGCTGGGGGTTTCGAAGAAACCCGCAGTGCTGACTGCGTTCTGTTCCTCCAGGGCCTGCTGCACGGCGGCCAGCGGTAACCCGAGGGTGGCCAGCTTGAGGTTGGACAGCTCGATCCAGATCTTTTCGTCCTGCAGCCCGAGCAGCTCGACCTTGCCCACGTCCTTGACCCGCTGCAGCTGGATCTGCACGCGGTCGGCGTAGTCCTTGAGCACGGCATAGTCGAACCCTTCACCGGTCAATGCGTAAATGTTGCCGAAGGTCGTGCCAAACTCGTCATTGAAGAACGGACCCTGGATACCGGGCGGCAGGGTGTGCCGGATATCGGCGACTTTCTTGCGGATCTGGTACCACAGTTCGGGGATATCGGCCGAGTGCATCGAGTCGCGTGCCATGAAGGTGACCTGCGACTCACCCGGGCGGGAGAACGAAACGATCTTCTCGTACTCACCAGTCTCCATCAGCTTCTTTTCGATGCGTTCGGTGACCTGGCGCGAGACCTCCTCGGCACTGGCTCCCGGCCAGATGGTACGAATCACCATGGCCTTGAAGGTGAAGGGCGGGTCTTCGCTCTGCCCCAACTTGGTGTAGGACAACGCGCCGACCACAGCCAGCAATATCATCAGGAACAGCACGATCTGCCGATTGCGCAGGGCCCAGGCGGAAAGGTTGAAACCCATCGGGACTTACTCCTTGGCCGCCAGATTCACCACACGATTGGAACGATCCACCGGTCGCACCTGTTGCCCCTCCTGGAGCACATGCACGCCGGACGCTACCACCCAGTCAGAAGCGTTGAGGCCTTCGAGCACCGGGACACTGCTTTCGCCATAGGCTCCCACGCGCACCGGAACACGCTTGAGGGTGTTGTTGGCATCCACGCGCCAGACGTAGGTCTGGCCGTCCTCGGCGGTCAGCGCCGACAGCGGCACCGCCAGGGGTACCTGTTCAGCATGCTGAATGAATACCCGGGCGCTCTGGCCAAGCTCCGCCGGTACCTTGCCAGCGCTAAAGGCGATACGCGCGGCGAAGGTCCGCGAGCGTGGATCGGCCGACGGTGACAGTTCACGAATACGGCCGTTGAAGCGTTGATCCGGTTGCGACCACAGCTCGACCGACACCGGCTGGCCGACCTTGAAACGACCGAAATGCTGCTCCGGCAGGCCGATCAGCACCTCGCGTTCGCCATCGGTGGCCAGGGTGAATACGGTCTGGCCGGCGGAAACCACTTGGCCCACCTCGACCTGGCGCTTGGCGATCACCCCGTCCTGCGAGGCGCGCAGCACTGCGTATTCAGCCTGGTTTCCGGCTACGTCAAACTCGGCGCGTACCTGCTTGAGCCGGGCAAGACCGGCGCGATAGAGGTTTTCAGCATTGTCGTACTGGGAACGGCTGACCATCTGCCGCTCAAGCAAAGTCTTGTAGCGGTCACGCTCGGCCTTGACCAGGTTCAGGTTGGCTTCGGCGGCGGCCAGTTGGGCGCGGCTGGCCTCCAGTTGCAGGCGCACATCCTGCGGGTCGAGCTCGGCCAACGACTGCTCGGCCTTGACCCGCTGCCCTTCCTCCACCAGGCGTTTACTGACCTTGCCGCCGATGCGGAACGCCAACTCCGGTTCGAAACGCGCACGCACCTCGCCCGGGTAGCTGTCGGCAGCGGCGCTGGCCGGTTGCGGCTGCACCACCATGGCGGGGCGCAGGGAAGTCTGCGGTGCACTCTGCTGCCCGCAAGCAGTGAGCAGCAAGACAAGGCCGACAGGCAGAGCGAGGGGCAAGGCATGACGCAACATGATGAATGACCTTTCGCGAGTAACGCTTTGAATATTTATACTGGCGAGTATATTAAATCAGGGAGCCCCACCGGGGAAGCGTCAGCCCAAGAGAAAAAACGCATTAACAGACATTCGTTATGACGATATCTGCCTGCCCGGGTCGGGCTGGCGATGTACCATGTCCACTTACTGGAATCTGTACAAGTCACTCATGCCCAACGATCTCACCGCTCCTGTCGGCCCCGGCCGCCCCAAGGACCTGGCAAAACGCCAGGCCATTCTCGAGGCGGCCAAGCAGCTGTTTCTTACCCTTGGCTATGCCAGCACTAGCATGGATGCGGTCGCGACAGCGGCAGGTGTTTCAAAATTGACGGTCTACAGCCACTTCAATGACAAGGAGACGCTGTTCACCGCGGCGATCTCCGCCACCTGCACAGCGCAGTTGCCGGAGCTGATCTTCGAGCTGCCCGACGGCGTGCCGCTGGAGCAGGTGCTGCTCAATATCGGCTGTGGTTTCCAGGCGCTGATCAGCAGCGAGCAGTCAGTGCAACTGACCCGGCTGATCATGACCCTGGGCACCCAGGACCCCAAGCTTAGCCAGATTTTCTTCGAAGCCGGCCCGTTGCGGGTCCTGCGCGAGATGGAGGCGCTGCTGCAGCGTGTCAACCAGCGCGGCCTGCTGCGTATCGAACATCCGGACAAGGCGGCGGAACACTTCTTCTGCCTGCTCAAGGGCGCGCCGAACTATCGCCTGCTGCTCGGCTATGCCCCTCCCCTGGACGCTGAGGCCGCCCAGGCCCACGTGCAAGAAGTGGTGAGCATGTTCCTGCGCGCTTATCGCCCTTGATCAGGCCTTGAGGGCTTTTTTCGGGTAGATGTCGTAGCGGCTCGACTTGCCTTCCAGGCTGTGGCTCGGCTTCGGCCCATCGATGATCGGCGCCTTGCGCGGGCGCTTGACCACTACCCGGTGACTGGCCAGGGCCAGGGCAGCTTCGAGCAACGCTGGCGCATCCAGGTCATCGCCGACCAAGGGGCGGAACACGCGCATTTCCTTTTTCACCAGGGCGCTCTTGTCCCGGTGCGGGAACATCGGGTCAAGATAGATCACCTGTGGCGGATCCCCCTGCCAGTTGCGCATGCGTTCGATCGCGTTGCCGCTGAGCAACTGCATGCGCGCTACGATGGGGCCGACCTCGGCGTCACCGGCGGCCCGGGCCAGACCATCTTCGAGCAGCGCGGCAACCAGTGGCTGGCGCTCGATCAGGGTCATCTGGCAGCCCAGACTCGCCAATACGAAGGCATCCTTGCCGAGCCCCGCCGTGGCATCGAGCACCTGCGGTCGCACGCCCTGAGCAATACCCACGGCCTTGGCAATCATCTGCCCGCTACCGCCACCGAACACCCGCCGGTGCGCCGCCGCGCCCTCGACAAAGTCGACGCGCACCGGACCTGGTGCCTGCGGGCCGAGCTGCTGGATCTGCAGGCCACTGGCGCCAACCTGCACGGCGAAAGCGGCGTTGTCGTCCGCCAGCGGCAGGTCCAGGCGCTGTGCCCACTCTTGGGCCATGGCCTGATAATCGGCTGTCAGTGCCTCGACCCGGATACCGCCGTCCACCAGTTGCTCCACCATCAAATCCTGTACTCAAAAAAATTAAATGATCGTCGGCCACGGCCGATATACGAAGTATTCGCTATTTTGCCAGACCTTCACGGCCCGCGACTGCCATGACCGACATTCTTCAGCTCAGCTCAGGTTACTTATCGCCCGTTGGCGATTTTGGCCGGCACAATACCCAGGCACTGGGCGGCGTCAGCCACCTGTGGCAGGATTTTTTTGCCCGTGCCCTGGCCGAGCAGCAGGCTGAAGGTGCTCAACCACAAAGCGTCGCGGCCGAACGCTTCGACAAGGCCACTGGTGAACCCCTGGGTGGCGGCCAGGTCCTGGCGCAGATCCATACGCAACGCCTGTGCAATGTCCAGGACACCGAGCTCGCCCCGCCCAAACCCTTGTTCCTGCCAATTGCCGAGTTCGAACCAGGACTGTTGGAAAAGCTCGCCCCGCCCTTCAGCGCAGTCGAACTGATCGAACAGCAACGTCAGCTGGACATCAGCAATACCTGGGTTCGCCCAGTGGTCATGAGCCAGGGCCATCCGCATCCTGAACCAAGACCAGGGCCGGCGCCAAAAGCACTGTACCTGCCAATCGCCGAATTCGAGATGGAGCTATTGGACAAGGCGCCTGAACCTTTCGACGAACCGACCCTGGTGGCCCAGCAATCGGCCCTCGACTTCGACACCCGCTGGGCCCGCCCGGTAGTGCTGAACAACGTGCGCATCGCTGCCTGACCTCAGCGACAGGCCAGGTCAACGCCGGAACAGCCGGTTCAACTGATCAAAAGACATTGCCTGTTCGCCATAGGTGAAAGTGCCCTGACGCAGGATTTCTTCGGCGCCACGGTAAAACGCGCCATAGGCTGCACGCGCCAGCGACGAGCCGACACTGATGCGCCGTACGCCCAGGTCCTGCAACTGGTTGACGCCCAATTGCACGCCGCTCATGCCCATCAGCACGTTCACGGGTTTGGGGGCGACGGCCTGGACCACTGCACGAATTTCATCTGCCGTGCGCAATCCCGGGGCATACAGGACATCCGCCCCGGCTTCGGCAAAGGCCTGCAGGCGAGCGATGGTATCGTCCAGATCCATGCGCCCATGCAGCAGGTTTTCGGCGCGGGCACAGAGCATGAAGGGAAAGTCCAGACTACGGGCAGCAGCCACCGCTGCTTCGACCCGCTCGACTGCATGGTGGAAGCTGTAGATCGGCTCCTCTGCATTGCCACTGGCATCCTCGATGGAGCCACCCACCAGTCCTGCTTGTGCCGCCTGCAAAATGGCTTCGGCGCAACCTTTGGGGCCATCGCTGAAACAATTTTCCAGATCCGCCGCTACCGGCAACGCCGTGGCATCGACAATAGCGCGAGCATTGCCCAGGGTTTCTTCCAGGCTCATCGCGCCTTCGGCATCCGCACGTCCCAGAGAGAATGCCAGGCCAGCACTGGTGGTGGCCAGCGCCTCGAAGCCCAGGCTGGCCAGCAACTTGGCGGAGCCGGCATCCCAAGGGTTGGGAATGACGAACGCGCCATCGCGCTCATGCAGGGCTTTGAAGGCTTCGGCACGCAGGGTTTGTACATCCATGGTCACGGCTCCCGGGCAGGCGGCAGGACGCGCTCAGAGCAGGCCGAGTTGTTCGGCCTCAGGCGCCCTGTCCAATTCAGGCAAAGCCGGCAACCCGGGCAAGCGCTCCATCAGACCCCGATGAAAACGCTGCGCCAGGGCAGCGGCCAGGCGATTATCGGCAGTATGCAGGAAAACATAGGGGCTGCGCCCTTCCTCGATCCAGGCCGCAACCTTGTCCAGCCAGGGCAGTAGAAACGGTTCATTGGCCGCCAGTTGCGGGTGGCCAATGAAGCGCACCTGCGGATGCTGGCTGAAGGCGGCCGGGCGCGGCGGCACCCGCGGCTTTTTCGACTGGGCATGGAGCACGCCCGGATCGCGCGAGGTACAACTGAACAGGGCCCGCGGGTCCAGGCAGATGCGCTCGACACCGCGCCCCTGCAGCAAGCGATTGAGCAAGCGTTCTTCATCGCCCTTGGCGAAGAACGCGCGATTGCGCACCTCCACGGCGACAGGCACGTCGATCTCGTCTAGAAAAGCAACCAGCTCGCCGATCCGTGCCGGACCAAACGTCGCCGGCAATTGCAGCCAGTAGGGTGCAACCCGTGCGCCGAGTGGCTTGAGCAGTTCAATGAAGGTCTGCGCCGCAACCAACTGCTCGCGCAAGTCACCGCCGTGGCTGATGTCGCCGGGAAACTTGGCAGTGAAACGAAAGTGCGCGGGCATGACCTGAGCCCAGCGTTCGATGGTCGCCGGGGCCGGCCGGGCATAAAAGGTGGTGTTGCCTTCTACCGCATTGAAGACCTGGCTGTAGAGACCGAGAAACTCGCCGGTTTTAGCGTCTGCCGGGTAGAGGTACTCGCGCCAGGCGTTTTCACTCCAGGAAGGACAACCGAGAAAATAGGGAAGCGTGGACAGACTCATCCGTCAAATGTACAGGTCCAACCCCAGCACTTCCATCTCCCAGTCAACGAAACCTGCGGTGGTCAGGTAGCTGGTCAGGGCCTGAGCGGTGCGCTTATTGCGAGCCCGGGGAAAGATCATGTCCTGCTGACGCGCAGGCAGCCCACCGGTACGCGCCTGGCCGGTGCTGGCCTGGGGCTGCACCTCGAACTCGCCAGGCAGATCCTCGTCCACATCATCGCTGCGAACCGGCGCTCTGCGCGGGGCCCGTTTGATCGGATAGGACTGTGAGGAAAAACCGTCGATACGCATGGCGATCTTCTCAGGAGCAATGATGGCAATTTAGCAGCATCAGTATGCCTGCGCTAATGCCCGACTGATAACTGGACCACAGTTCGGGCAAAAGGTTTTATGTGGCCTGGGAATAGCCGACGAACAGCACTCAACGCGCTTTGGGGGTCGCCACATTGTCGCGCAGGTATACCGGCTGGGCTTGGTCGGCGGCGATGGCCTCACCTCGCTGCCAGGCATAGGTGGCCAGGGTCAGCAGGTCCTGGGCATGCGGCAAGAGACCGGCATCCTGGCCGCTCAGAGTCACCGGTATACGCTCGGCGTAGCCCCAGCCGGTACCAGCGCCAAACCACTCACCAGTGGCCCCCGCAGGCAGAACAGCGCGCTCGGGTGGCAATACCGCTTCGCTGCCCAGCAGACGCATTTCTCCGTCGACCTCCTGATAACAACCCCAATACACCTCGTCCATGCGCGCATCGATGGCCGCCGCAACCTGACTCACACCCTGCTCGCGCAAAGCGCGCTGGGCCAGCACCGCCAGATTGGACACCGGCAGCACCGGACGCTCCAGGGCAAAGGCCAGGCCTTGAACCACGCCGATGGCAATGCGCACGCCAGTGAAGGCGCCCGGCCCACGACCGAAGGCAATGGCATCGACCGCCGCCAGGGTGGTGCCGGCATCGGCCAGCAACTGCTGGATCATTGGCAGCAGCTTCTGCGCGTGCAGGCGCGGGATCACCTCGTAATGGCTGGTAACCTTGCCGTCATGCAGCAAGGCAACGGAGCAGGCTTCAGTGGCGGTATCCAGGGCCAGCAAGGTGGTCATCGGTGTATCCAGGCGAGAGAAAAAAGAGCGGTATTATAAACAACAACGGCCCGCAAGCGGGCCGTTGTCTGCACCAGCGAGCACAGATCAGCCGAGCGTGGCCAGTACCTTGGCAGTGATCGCGTCAACCGAACCCACACCTTCGATATGGGCGTACTTCGGTTTGCCACCATTGGCAGCCGACAGCTGCTGGTAGAAGTTTACCAGCGGCTTGGTCTGCTCGTGGTAGACCGCCAGACGATGACGCACGGTTTCTTCGGTGTCGTCTTTACGCTGCACCAGCGGCTCGCCGGTTTCGTCGTCCTGACCTTCCACTTTCGGCGGGTTGTAAACCACGTGGTAAACACGGCCCGAACCTTCGTGAACGCGGCGACCGGCAATACGCTGAACGATTTCTTCGTCAGCGACGGCGATTTCAACCACGGCATCCAGCTCGACACCGGCAGTCACTAGGGCTTCAGCCTGGGGAATGGTGCGCGGGAAACCGTCGAACAGGAAGCCGTTCGCGCAGTCAGGCTGAGCGATGCGGTCCTTGACCAGGTTGATGATCAGCTCGTCGGAAACCAGCTTGCCAGCGTCCATGATCGCCTTGGCTTCCAGACCCAGCGCAGTGCCGGCCTTGACAGCGGCGCGCAGCATGTCACCGGTGGAGATCTGTGGAATGGCGAATTTTTCGGTGATGAACTTTGCCTGAGTACCTTTACCGGCCCCGGGAGCTCCCAGCAGAATCACGCGCATATTGTGCTCCTCATTTTTGTAAGCAAATCAATGGAGTCGGCGCAGAGGGCCAAGTCCGGAATTGGGTCATGACCACAAATCGGTCAAAAGGCTGCTCAAGATACACAGCGCCTGCAAGCCACACAAGCGCTCGAAAGTCGGAAAAAACCACACACACCAGCGTTGCAAAGCACAGGTTGCGCTGAGCGCAACCTATTGCTTTGCAAGCATTCTCCCCGCCCTTTTGAGACGATTGGCATCGTAGTGCTTTAACTCAACCGGTATTGCGCAAGCCTGCCGCGATGCCCGCCACAGTGACCAGCAGAGCCTGCTCCAGCGGGCTGTCCAGAGCGGCTTGACGCTTGCGTGAACGCGCCAGTAACTCGGCCTGCAATAGATGTAGCGGGTCGAGGTAGGTGTTGCGCAGACGGATGAATTCCAGGGTCTCAGGGCTGTGTGCCAGTAGCACCGGCTGCCCCGTCAGGCCCAGCACCACTTGGCACGCCTGCGACAATAGGTCGCGCAAATGTGCACCCAAAGGTCGCAGTTGTGGTTGCACCAGACGTTCGTCGTAGGAGCGGGCGATTTCAGCATCGGCCTTGGCCAGGACCATCTCCAGCATGTCGATGCGGGTGCGAAAGAATGGCCATTGCTCGCGCATCTCGGCCAGCAGCTCGCCCTCCCCGCGGCTCAAGGCGTTGCTCAGCGCCGCTTCCCAGCCCAGCCAGGCCGGGAGCATCAGGCGGGTCTGGGTCCAGCCGAAGATCCACGGTATCGCCCGCAGGCTTTCGATACCACCGGTACCGCGCTTGGCCGGACGGCTGCCCAGGGGCAAACGCCCCAGTTCCTGTTCCGGAGTGGACTGGCGGAAGTACTCGACGAACTCAGGATTGTCGCGCACCACGCCACGGTAGGCCTTGACCCCGTCGGCAGCCAACTCGTCCATCAATGCGCGCCAGCCAGGCTGCGGCGGCGGTGGCGGCAACAAGGTCGCTTCGAGTACGGCTGCCAGGTACAGGTTCAGGTTCTGTTCGGCGATGTCCGGCAGACCGAACTTGAAGCGGATCATCTCACCCTGTTCAGTGGTACGGAAACGTCCAGCGACCGATCCCGGTGGTTGCGACAGGATCGCCGCGTGGGCCGGGCCGCCGCCACGCCCAACGGTGCCGCCGCGACCATGAAACAGCAACAGCTCGACCTGCTGCTCACGACAGATCCGCACCAGCGTCTCCTGGGCCCGGTACTGGGCCCAGGCGGCCGCCGTGGTGCCAGCGTCCTTGGCCGAATCGGAGTAGCCAATCATCACCTCTTGGGGGCCATGCAGGGCGCTGCGGTAGCCCGGCAAACCAAGCAGGCGCTCCATTACCGGGCCGGCGTTATCAAGATCTGCGAGGGTTTCAAACAGCGGCACCACGCGCATGGGGCGCAGTACACCGGACTCCTTGAGCAGCAGCTGTACAGCCAGCACATCGGAAGCGGCACCGGCCATGGAAATCACATAAGAGCCCAGGGACGCGGCAGGTGCAGCGGCGATCTCGCGACAGGTGGCGAGCACCTCGGCGGTATCAGCCTGTGGCTTGAAGTAACCCGGCAGCAGCGGGCGACGGTTGTTGAGTTCCTGCACAAGGAAGGCGATACGCGCGTCTTCGTCCCAGTCAGCGTAACGCCCCAGCCCCAGGTACTCGGTGATCTCACTGAGCGCTGCGGTGTGCCGGGCGGCGTCCTGACGCACGTCCAGACGCACCAGAAACAGACCAAAGGTCACTGCCCGGCGCAGGCAGTCGAGCAACGGACCATTGGCGATCACCCCCATGCCACAAGCATGCAGCGACTCGAAACACAGGTGCAGGGGCTCGAACAGGTCATGGTTGTGCTGCAACACCAAAGGCGAAGGGGTCTGCGCTGATTTCAAGGCGCTTTGCGCCCAGGCGCGGGTTTCCCGCAAACGCTCACGCAGTTGCTTGAGCAGCGCGCGGTAAGGCTCGGCAGAGTCGCCCACCTTGGCCCTCAGCGCCTCAGTGGCCTGCTGCATGGACAACTCGGCGGCCAGAGCATCGATATCACGCAGAAACAAGTCAGCGGCCATCCAGCGCGCCAGCAACAGCACTTCGCGGGTTACCGGGGCAGTGACATTGGGGTTGCCGTCACGATCACCGCCCATCCAGGAAGCAAATCGGATGGGCGCGGCTTCCAGTGGCAAGTGCAAGCCGGTGGCCGCATGCAGTGCCTTGTCGACTTTGCGCAGATGATGAGGAATGGCGTGCCAGAGCGAATGCTCGATCACTGCAAAGCCCCACTTGGCCTCGTCCACCGGGGTTGGCCGGGTACGGCGAATTTCCTCGGTGTGCCAGGCTTCGGCGATCAGCCGCTGCAGGCGCTCACGAACCTGCACGCGTTCGGCGGGAATCAGGTCGCGATGATCTTGAGCAGCCAATTGCGCAGCGATGGCATCGTACTTCTGGATCAGCGTACGGCGGGCCACTTCGGTGGGATGGGCGGTCAGCACCAGCTCGATGTTGAGCTTGCCGAGTTGACGCGCCAGCGCATCGTCACTGTGCCCGGCGGCCTTGAGCCGCGCCAGGAGTTCGGGCAACACTCGGGCTTCGAAGGGCTCGGCCTGACCTGCGTCGCGGCGGCGAATCAACTGATACTGCTCGGCAATGTTGGCCAGGTTGAGAAACTGGTTGAACGCCCGCGCCACTGGCAGCAGCTCATCTTCGGCCAGATCGTTGAGGGTCGAACTCAACTGCTCGGCTCCCCCACTGCGATCGGCCTTGGCGCTGCGCCGAATGTCCTCGATTTTCTGCAGGAACGCTTCGCCGTACTGCTCACGAATGGTGTCCCCCAACAACTCGCCCAACACATGCACATCTTCACGCAAGCGCACATCGATATCAGTCATCTGCCTTGTCTCCGGCATTCCTGGAAAACCGTTCTGGCCCCAGAGTGCCCCAGTACCGGTCATGCTTTCAAGGCAGACCAAAGGCTGCACAGTGACTACGCTGAAATCAGATCCCTGAGGATTGATGAGGTCATCATGAAAATTCGTGAGCTTGCCCAGCACTGGGAACAGAACGCCAAAGGCCGCCTCAGCCCCACCGGCCACGTCCTGCATCTGGATGTAGAGTCGGCGGCGCGTCTGGCCGCCCTGGCCGAAATGTACCCCAAGCGCCGCCCCGAAGAACTGCTCGGCGAGCTGCTGGGAGCAGCCCTTGAAGAACTGGAAGCGAGCTTTCCCTACATCCAGGGCCAGCAGGTGGTTGCCATTGATGAAGAAGGCGACCCACTCTACGAGGACATCGGTCCGACCCCGCGCTTCCTTGCCCTGTCACGTCGCTACCTGCAGGACATGAGCAGTCATAAGGACGAATCAACCCACTGATCGCGATGAGGTTATTCCTGAACCTGCTGCGGCGTCTCCTGCCCCAGGCAGCGAACCGCCTGCTTCTTGCTGTCCACCAGCACCCCGGTCAGGCCTTTCTGCGAGGTGTCGAACAGCACCAGCACGCCATCGACGCATTGGGCCACCTGGTTCGCCGGCTTCAGCGAAATCTTGTAATCCTCTCCCGGCACCGTCTTGAGCATGGTGAAATCCGACAACAACAGCGCATCCTCCGGCTTGGCGAAGTGCAGATAACCGTAGTACCACAAGGCACCAACCGTACCGATGATGCTGCAGACACCGGTGATGATCAGGGGAATAGCGTTACGTTCTTCACTCATTGTGACGTCTCGTCAGGGTAATTGGCGACCTCGGCCAAACGCCGCAGTCCATTGAAATGTTCCGGGTCATCGAGAAAACGCAGCATCACCTGGCGCCAGGTGCGCTCGGCAAAAGTCTGCACATGGCCACCGCGGGTCAGTTGCAGCACCCGCGGAGGCGGCGCCGCCTGGTACAGCTGGATACCGTTGGCCAGCGGCACGATAGGGTCGTCGATGCTGTGGAAAAACAGCTTCGGCGTTGTCTTGAGCTGAGTAATCGAGTGAATCGCGCTGTCGCCATCGGGCACCAGCCACGACAGCGGCACCTGGAATGGCCAGGTCATCCACGAGTTGCTCAGGGCAAAGCGCCCGACCTGGCGGTAGCTGGCCGGTACGCCATCAAACACCATGGCCTTGAAACGCTTGGCCTGCTCAGGGCGCTGGGCCAGGTAATGAATGGCCATGGCGCCCCCCAGGCTCTGCCCGAGCAGCACTTGCGGCTTGCCCTGCACTTCAGGCGCCTGGTCCAGCCACGCCAGTGCCGCGGCAATATCCAGGTAAACCTCCGGCAACTGCGGCTTGCCCTGGGACAGCCCATAGCCCCGGTAATCCAGCAACAGCACCTGATAGCCCTGCTCCGGCAGCCACCAACTACCGCCAAGATGCCAGGCCAGGTTGCCACCGTTGCCATGCAGGTGCAGCACCGTGCCCTTGACATCCACGCCCGGTTTGGCCGGCAGCCACCAGCCGTGCAGGCGCGTGCCATCCGCCGCAGTGAGGGTTACGTCACGATATTCAAGCTTGGCCTTCTGCGGGGTGAACGGCTGGCCGGGCTCGGGATAGAACAACAGCGAACTGCAGCCACCCAGACTCAACAGCACCAGCAGCAGGCCGAAAAACCTGCACCCTGCTTCAGAGAATATTCGAATAATCGGCTTCAATCCGGTCCAGGCTCAGGTGGTTGAGGAAGTTGGAGAAACACATCCAGGCCGACAGCGCGTTGAGGTCGCGAAACTGCTCCGGCAGATACTTGGGTGGCTCCACCAGGCCTTCATCGACCAGTTGGCGCAAGGTGCGCATATCCTCAAGGGTGGTCTTGCCGCAGAACAGCAAGGGGATCTGTTCAAGCTTGCCCTTGCGCACGGCCAACTGAATATAGTTGTAAACCATGATGAAGCCCTTGAGGTAGGACAAGTCCTTGGTAAATGGCAAACCATTGGGCACCGAACCGCGGAACACCCGACTGGCATTGCCGTAGCTTTCCGGCATGCCGAAGCCCTGGGCGCGGAAAAACTCGTAGATCTGCATGAAGTCGGCGCCCTCTTCGACCATGTGGATAGCCCGGGTGCGGTTGGTCAACTTGCGCAGGCGACTCGGATAGGACGCAAAGGCGATGACCTCCATGAGAATCGCCAGGCCCTCCTGAGTCACAGTCGACGAAGGCGGGCCCTTGGCCAGGAAAGTGCAGATCGGCTGGTTCAGGCCGTTGAGGGTAGTGCCGACATGCACCAGTCCCTCATGCACCTCCAGCGCGCGCACATCGCGGCTGTTGAACATGGCATCGGCGCGTATCTTGATGTAGTCGGCCCCTGCGGCGGCATCGGCGACGATACCATCGGACTCGAATACCCGAATTGTATCCTCGGCTTCGTTGAATACCTTGTTCAAGCGGCCCTGGAGCATCTCTACAGCCTGTTTGGCAGTGAGGTTCTTCGGTTCGTCCTTGAGGTCGCCACGGCCGTCGATGTTGTTCAGGTAGTCGGAAAGCATCAGGCCAAGATCGGACAGGGTCGGATCACCCGCATGGAAGGCATCGGAGGCCGCGCCATACAACTCCTGGGAGATCAGGCCGAAATCCTCGGTGCCGCGCGCTTCAAGCATACGCACCACCATGCGGTATTCCTTGCACATGCGCCGCATGATCTGTCCGACCGGGTTGAACTGGCCCAACTGACGGGTGATGTCGCGCTCGATGTTCTGGAACTCAAGCTTCACCGCAGCCGAGTCGAACGACAACGGCCGGCTCTGGTAATAGGCGCGGTCGACCGCCGGCGGTTCCTTGCCCTTGGTCTTGAGGAAGCCCTGGCGGATGTTGTCGTCCCACTTCACCGCGTCTAGCACGCGAATGGGCGTTTGTGCCAGGACAATGCGATCAGACAGGGCACGTATCGTCTGCTGGTACTCGTCCACCCTACACTCCTTGAATTGACTCTATTACTTGCCAGCCCGCTGGAACCGCGCCACTTCGACGAACAGGTCGGAGTTGGCCGGGTCGTCCAGATAGGCCAGGACGCGCTCGGCCGGACTGTCGATCAGCACACCTTCGCCGTTGTCCTCCGGCACCTCATAGGTACGACCGCTGAGCTCTTTGTTCTTCACAGCCTGGTTGACCTGTTCGACGTCGAGGTTGTAGACCACCAGTTCCTTGCCGTCGATAACGTCGAAGCCGCCGATCAGGAAGTTGCCGCCCAGGCGCTTGGGAACGCCGGCCGAGAGGTACCAGCGGTTGCCGTGTCTGGACACGGTAAAGGCATACTCTTCACGCTTCTTGTCCTTACCGATGGCCACCGCCTTGTAGGCGTCGCCACCGCTGCGGCTGATCTGCAGGGTCAGCGGTTCGCCCCAGGCGTCCTTGCTGGTCCATTTGCCGAGCAGGACCTTGGGGGCCGCCTCATTGGCCGGGATCGGCTCGTTGAAGGTCACCAGACAACCGCCAAGCAGCAAGAACGACAGCGCCAACAGCAGATTTCTGGCTTTCATCAGGTTCTCCTTGAAATAGGGTCGCGTCTCACACCGCGGCCAGTACCAGATGCAGGTACCGGGTAAGGATAGCGAGCATCTGCGCTTGCGCATCGGCGTGTGAGCCGTCGAGCAGGCCCTGATATTCCATCTGCTCGATAATCGCCGTCAACACCAGCGCATCCTGCTGTGGCTGACGCGAGCCCACGACCTGAAGCATCTGGCAGGCGCCACGCAGCAGAATCTGCTCGTGCAGCTTGACCAGTTCGGCCAGACGCGAACACAGCAACGCCTCCTGGCGGAAGGCTTGCTCAGCCATAAGGAAGTCACGACGGTTGTGCAACTGACGCTGCACGTAGTCGGCCGTCATCTTCGCCACTTCATCGGCCAGAAGGGCCCGGCACTGCGGGCTTTGATCACCCTGAGACAGCAGCTGGCGCAGCAGCACCTCGGTGTGCTCCCACAGCTTGGCCATGTAGGCCGCACTGCGCTCCACATGCTGGGCGAAGGTATCGCTGAGCAGGTCTTCGATGTCCTTGAAGTAGTAAGTGGTCGCCGACAGCGGCACCCCGGCCTCGGCCGCCACCGCGCGGTGACGCACACCACGCACACCCTCGCGAACAACAATGCGCATGGCGGCATCGAGAATGTCCTGGCGGCGCTGCTCGCTGCCCTGGCGACTGGCCTTGCGGCCTTGGTACTGAACACTTTCGGCGACCGTCGTGGCAACGCCAGCGGCACCTTGTTGAGCCATTGCAGGAGTCACTGCTGATCTACCCCATGAGTTGGATCCGATGGATGAATTTTCTACAGGCATGAAAAAGCCGCCCCGGAAGGCGGCTTGTTCAGAACACTCAGGCCTGTGGACGCATGTGCGGGAACAGGATCACATCGCGAATCGAAGGTGAGTTGGTCAGCAGCATCACCAGACGGTCGATGCCGATACCTTCACCCGCGGTTGGCGGCATGCCGTATTCCAGCGCGCGGACGAAGTCAGCGTCGTAGTGCATGGCTTCGTCGTCGCCAGCGTCCTTGTCAGCCACCTGGGCCATGAAACGCTCGGCCTGGTCTTCCGCGTCATTGAGCTCGGAGTAGGCGTTGGCGATCTCGCGGCCACCGATAAACAGCTCGAAGCGGTCGGTGACGTTCGGGTTCTCGTCGTTGCGACGGGCCAGCGGCGAGACCTCGAACGGGTACTGGGTGATGAAGTGCGGCTGTTCCAGCTTATGCTCGACCAACTCTTCGAAAATCATCACCTGCAGCTTGCCCAGACCCTCGAAGCCGAGGACCTTGGCACCGACTTTCTTGGCAATGGCGCGCGCCTTGTCGATGTCGTTCAGGTCGTCAGCGGTCAGCTCTGGGTTGTACTTGAGGATCGAGTCGAACACCGACAGGCGTACGAACGGCTCGCCGAAGTGGAACACCTTGTCGCCATACGGTACGTCGGTGCTGCCCAGGACCAGCTGCGCCAGCTCGCGGAACAGTTCTTCGGTCAGGTCCATGTTGTCTTCGTAGTCAGCGTAGGCCTGGTAGAACTCGAGCATGGTGAACTCGGGGTTGTGCCGGGTCGAAACGCCTTCGTTACGGAAGTTGCGGTTGATCTCGAAGACTTTCTCGAAGCCACCGACCACCAGACGTTTGAGATACAGCTCCGGCGCGATCCGCAGGAACATCGCCATGTCCAGAGCGTTGTGGTGGGTTTCGAACGGCTTGGCTGCGGCACCACCGGGGATGGTCTGCAGCATCGGCGTTTCCACTTCGAGGAAGTCACGCTTGATCAGGAAGTTGCGAATATGGTTGATGACCTGGGAGCGCACACGGAAGGTGTCGCGTACTTCTTCGTTGACCATCAGGTCGACGTAACGCTGGCGATAGCGCTGCTCAGTGTCGGTCAGGCCGTGGTGTTTGTCGGGCAGCGGGCGCAGCGACTTGGTCAGCAGGCGCACGCTGGTCATTTCGACGTACAGGTCGCCCTTGCCGGAACGCGCCAGGGTGCCTTCGGCGGCGATGATGTCGCCCAGGTCCCAGGTCTTGACCGCAGCCAGGGTTTCTTCCGCCAGGGTCTTGCGGTTGACGTAGACCTGGATGCGCCCGGTCATGTCCTGAATCACCATGAACGAGCCACGGTTGAGCATGATGCGGCCGGCAACCTTGACCGGAATCGCTGCAGCTTCCAGCTCTTCCTTGGTCTTGTCGACATACTGTTTCTGCAGGTCGTTGCAGTAGCTGTCACGGCGGAAGTCGTTGGGGAAGGCGTTGCCCTTCACGCGCTCGGCGGCAAGCTTTTCCTTGCGCAGGGCGATCAGGGTGTTTTCTTCCTGTTGCAGGTCTTGCGGGTCGAGTTGTAGGTCGCTCATGTCGTCACATTTTCCATCAGGGGTTCATTGTCCCTTGCCTTGGGCAAGGGATCGCGGGGCAAGCCCGCTCCAACAGGAGCGCGCTGACCCGCGGCATCGGTGTCGCGTTACAGCCCCTGCTTGAGGCTGGCTTCCAGGTATTCGTCGATATCGCCGTCGAGCACCTTGTCGCAGTCGCTGCGCTCGATGTTGGTGCGCAGGTCCTTGATCCGCGAAGCGTCGAGCACGTACGAACGGATCTGGTGACCCCAGCCGATATCCGACTTGCTGTCTTCCAGGGCCTGGGAAGCCGCGTTGCGCTTTTGCATCTCCTGCTCGTACAACTTGGCCCGCAGCATTTTCATCGCGGTGTCCTTGTTGGCGTGCTGGGAACGTTCGTTCTGGCAGCTGACCACGGTGTTGCTTGGTACGTGGGTGATACGCACCGCCGAGTCGGTGGTGTTTACGTGTTGCCCACCGGCGCCCGAGGAGCGGTAGGTGTCGATGCGCAGGTCGGCCGGGTTGATCTCGATTTCCACCTTGTCGTCGATCTCGGGGGACACGAACACCGCCGAGAACGAAGTGTGGCGACGGTTGCCGGAGTCGAACGGGCTCTTGCGCACCAGGCGGTGCACGCCGATCTCGGTACGCAGCCAGCCAAAGACGTACTCGCCCTTGATGTGCACGGTGGCACCCTTGATCCCGGCGACTTCACCGGCCGACAGCTCCATGATGGTCGCATCGAAACCGCGTTTGTCGGCCCAGCGCAGGTACATGCGCAGGAGGATGTTGGCCCAGTCCTGGGCTTCGGTACCGCCGGAGCCGGCCTGGATATCCAGGTAGGCGTTGTTCATGTCCATTTCGCCGCTGAACATGCGGCGGAACTCGAGCTTGGCAAGGTTTTCGTTGAGACGCTCCAGCTCGGCGACCACGTCGCCGACAGCGCTTTCATCGTCTTCTTCGACGGCCATGTCGAGCAGGTCGCGGCAATCGCCCAGGCCACCGGACAACTCGTCCAGGGTCTCGACGATCTGCGCCAGGGCAGATCGCTCGCGGCCCAACTCCTGGGCGTACTCGGGCTTGTTCCAGACGCTTGGGTCTTCAAGCTCGCGGTTGACTTCGATCAGGCGCTCATGCTTTTGATCGTAGTCAAAGATACCCCCGAATTGACTCGGAACGCTCGGTCAGGTCCTTGATGGTATTCAGGATCGGGTTGATTTCCATGGTCGGGCAGCTCTCGTGCGTAATCTGTAGAAAAGCCGGGGAGTATAGCTGAGTTACGGCCGAAAGCGGCAAGCTACAAGCGACAAGAGGCCGGCGAAATACCAGCCGCCTGCGGTTTTATCTTACCGTTTGAAGCTTGCAGCTTGTTGCTGTGGTCAATCCACCCCGACCTGATTACGCCCATTATTCTTCGCCAGGTACAAGCCTTTGTCCGCCGCCGAGATCAGCTGTCGGCAATGGCTGCCGATGGCCGGCGTGAGGGTCGCCAGACCGATGCTGACAGTCAGGCAGGAGTCGGCGCCGGGCATGTTGTGAGCGATGTTCATCGCGGCCACGCTCTGGCGCAGCTTTTCCGCCACCAGGCGCGCCCCGCCCGGCGAGGTATTCGGCAGTACCAGAACAAACTCTTCGCCGCCATAACGGGCCGGCAGGTCGCTGGGACGGGCACAAGAGCCGCGAATGGTCTCGGCAACTTTGCGCAACGCCTCGTCGCCGGCCAGGTGACCGAAGGTATCGTTGAACGCCTTGAAATAGTCGACATCGATCATCAGCAGCGAAAGCTGGGCTTGCTCGCGCATCGCCCGGCGCCATTCAAGCTCCAGGTGCTCATCGAAATGACGGCGATTCGACAGCCCAGTCAGGCCGTCGGAGTTCATCAGGCGCTGCAGTACCAGATTGGTGTCGAGCAACTGCTGCTGACTGACGCGCAAGGCACGGTAGGCCTCGTCGCGCTGCAGCAGGGTCAGGTAGGAACGCGAGTGATAGCGAATGCGCGCCACCAGCTCGATGTTGTCCGGCAGTTTGACCAGATAGTCATTGGCTCCGGCAGCAAAGGCGGCACTCTTGACCAGCGGGTCTTCCTTGGTCGACAGGACGATGATCGGGATGTCCTGGGTCGCCGGGTTGCTACGGTACTCGCGCACCAGGCTCAGGCCGTCGAGCCCGGGCATGATAAGGTCCTGGAGGATCACCGTCGGTTTGATCCGCACCGCCTGGGCCACTGCCTGGTGCGGGTCGGCACAGAAGTGGAAGTCGATGTTCTCTTCGTGAGCCAGGCCACGTCGCACCGCCTCACCGATCATTGCCTGATCGTCGACCAACAGGACCATTGCCGAATTTTCATTCGTGGTCGGGAACCCGTCGAGAGGTAAATCATTCATGCGCTGTCACCTGGTCACTGCCGGATGGCCGGCGTGGCACAATACATATCGTCATTTTGGAAAAATTTCCATCAATCGTGCAGCGATCCGCTCCAGAGGGCGAATTTCCTTTGCGGCGTCTATTGCCGCCGCAGCCTTGGGCATACCGTAAACGGCGCTGCTGTGTTGGTCCTGAGCAATGGTCAGGAAGTTCTGCTGGCGCATCAGTTTCAGGCCCTGGGCGCCATCGCGGCCCATACCGGTCAACAGCACGCCAACCGCGTCTCCGCGCCAATAACGGGCTACGCTTTCAAAAAATACGTCGATCGAAGGTCGGTAGATCTCGTTGACAGGTTCAGCGGTGTAAGCCAGGGTGCCGTTCTTGAGCAGGCGGATGTGGTGGTTGGTGCCTGCCAACAACACCTGTCCGGGTTGTGGCGGCTCACCCTCACAGGCCAGTCGCACCGATAAGCCCGAGGCACTGCTGAGCCATTCAGCCATGCCTGCGGCAAACACCTGATCAACGTGCTGGACCAGCACAATGGCGGCAGGGAACTCCCGAGGCAAGCCCTTGAGCAAGACTTCCAGGGCTGCCGGACCACCCGCCGACGAGCCGATGGCCACCAGCCCCTGACGCTGTGCCACCTTACGCAAAGGCATCTCAATTGAACGCGAGTTGTTGCTCTGCTGCTGGCCGATCAACCAGCCAATATTGAGGATCTTGCGCAGCAATGGCGCGGCCGCCTCCTTGGGATCGCCAGCACCCAGAGCTGGAGTATCGACCACGTCCAACGCACCATGGCCCATGGCTTCGAATACACGGTGGACGTTCTGCTGACGGTCCACCGTGACAATCACGATTGCGCAGGGTGTCTCGGCCATGATCAGCCGGGTCGCCTCGACGCCATCCATGACCGGCATGATCAGATCCATCAGGATCAGGTCCGGCCTCTGCTCGGCGCACAGCTTCACCGCCTCGGCGCCGTTGCCGGCCACCCAGATCACCCGGTGCATCGGCTCGAACGCCAACGCTCGACGCAAGGCCTCTACGGCCATGGGCATGTCGTTGACGATAGCGATCTTCATCCCTGGGCTCCCCCGATCAACTCGACCACAGCATCCAGCAAGGCGTCATCGTGGAAACTGGCCTTTGCCAAATAGTAGTCGGCTCCAGCGTCCAGCCCACGGCGGCGATCTTCTTCACGGTCCTTGTAGGAGACCACCATGACCGGCAGTGTCTGCAGGCGGTTGTCGCGACGCAACAAGGTGACCAGCTCGATACCATCCATACGCGGCATGTCGATGTCGGTGATCAGCAGGTCGAAATCCTCGCTGCGCAAGGCGTTCCAACCGTCCATGCCATCGACCGCGACCGCCACCTCGTAACCGCGATTGCTCAGCAGCTTGCGCTGCAGTTCGCGCACGGTCAGCGAGTCATCAACCACCAGGACACGCTTGCGCGCCGCCTCGCGGGTGTTGCGCTGGCCGCGCTCAATCCGCTCCAGACGACCGGTAGTGAGTAGCTTATCGACCGATCGCAGCAAGTCTTCAACGTCGATGATCAGCACCACGCTGCCATCATCGAGCAGGGCGCCGGATGAAATATCCTGAATCTTGCCCAATCGTGCGTCGAGCGGCATCACCACCAGCACGCGCTCGCCGATCAGGCGCTCGACCGCCACGCCATAGAGCATGTCACGCTCGCGGATGACCACCACTTTGATAGTCTGCCCATCGGCCTGGTTCGGCGGCCGATTGAGCAACTGGCTGGCCGCGACCAAGC
Source organism: Pseudomonas sp. (assembly GCF_050739775.1). Taxonomy (GTDB): domain Bacteria; phylum Pseudomonadota; class Gammaproteobacteria; order Pseudomonadales; family Pseudomonadaceae; genus Aquipseudomonas. The sequence goes on along the minus strand of NZ_JBOICA010000007.1, from coordinate 57,220 downwards.
CGATGTGCCGGCCTTCATGCCAGAAGTGCTGACGCCCCTCGATCTGCACGATGGCCTCAGCCGGCAGTTCCAGGGTGCGTTCGATATGCGCCAGGGGAAAGGCATAGGCCTCGGCAGCGACCTCGACCACCAGGCTGCGCACCACCGATAGGGTCAGCGGTACTTCCAGGTGAAAACTACTGCCCTGCCCACTGACCTGGGTCAGCACGATGGAGCCGCGCAGCTGGCGCACCATATGTTGCACCACGTCCAGGCCGACACCGCGCCCGGAGACCTCGGTGACCTGGTCACGCAGGCTGAAACCGGGCAGGAACAGGAACGTCAGAAGCTCCGTTTCGCTCATCTGCGCCACGGTTTGCGCCGGAGACAGTTGGCGCTCGATGATGCTCTGGCGCAATCGCTGCAAATCAACACCAGCACCGTCATCGCTAAGCTCCAGCACCAGCAGGCCAGCCTGATGCGATGCGCGCAAGCGAATCTGCCCTTCCAGCGGCTTGCCGGCCAGCAGCCGGCGTTCAGGCAGCTCGACGCCATGGTCGACGGCGTTGCGCAGCAAGTGGGTCAATGGGGCTTCGAGTTTTTCCAGGACGTCGCGATCAACCTGGGTCTTTTCGCCTTCGATCTCCAGGCGCACCTGTTTGCCCAGCGAACGCCCCAGGTCACGGACCATTCGGCTCTGTCCGGTCAGCACATCGGCAAATGGACGCATGCGGCAGGCCAGGGCTGTGTCGTAAAGCAATTGCGCGCGCTGACTGGCCTGCCAGCCGAACTCATCAAGGTCGGCAGCCTGTTGCAGAAGGATCTGCTGGGTTTGCCCCAACAGCTGCTGGGCCTGGGCCAGGGCTTCCTGTATTTCCGCGCTCTGGCCACTGGTTTGCAGCTGGTTTTTCAGCCCATCGAGGGCACGAATGCTTTGGCCGTGCATGCGTTTGAGGCGCTGCAAGGTGGCCAGGTACGGTTTGAACCGCTGGGTTTCGACCAGCGACTTGCTCGACAAGTCGAGCAGACTGTTCAAGCGTTCGGCAGTGACCCGCAAGATCCGCTCGCCGCCTTCAGCGGTATGTTTACCCTTACGCTGCGAGGGTGTCTCGGGTTCGGCGTCAAGGAGTGCTGGCTCGATCGCAGGCTCTGCCATCGGCGGCAAGGGCTCCGGCACAGACATCGTCATCGGCGTACTGGGCACGGCCACCAGCGGCGTGGCAGCAGGGTCCAGCAGAACGGCCATCTGCAGCAAAAATGCCTGTACCGCAGGCTCCAGCGTCACATCACCAGGCGTGGCGATGCGCATCAGCAGGTCAGTGCCTTGCAGCAAGGCATCGATATGCTCGGCACGCAGCAGCAACCGGCCTTCCTGGGCACCGACCAGGCAATCTTCCAGCACATGGGCAACGCTGACCCCGGCATCGACACCCACGATTCGCGCAGCGCCCTTGAGCGAGTGGGCCGCCCGCATGCAGGCTTCCAACTGGTCGGCCTGGGTCGGATTGCGCTCAAGTGCCAGCAGGCCGGCGCTGAGCACCTGGGTCTGGGCCTCGGCCTCCAGGCTGAACAATTCGAGCAACGACGCATCCCGCATTTGCTCTGGGGTCATGAAAGGCTCCGGTTCACAGCAGACAGCACTTGTTCTTCATCCAGCACCCGCACGCTGCGCTCGCGCCACTGCAGCACCGCTGCGGTAAAGCGCGCTTCGCCCTGTTCGGGCACCAGGCGCTCGGGGTCCAGGCCGTGAATACCTTCAACTTCATCCACTCGCACCACCACCGAACCACCGGCGGCGGCAAGGATCAGCATGCGCGGCATGACCCGGGTCGAGCTGCTGCCATTGCCGGGCACTTCCAGGCCAAGCAGGTCTGCCAGCGACAGGCACGGCACCAGGGCGCCGCGCACATTGGCTACGCCTTGCAATACCCGCGAGCGTTGGTGGGGCAGCGAATGCACCGGCTGCAACGGGGCGACCTCGACCAGGCAGCGGGTCGCCAGCGCCAGCCACTCCTCCCCCAGACGGAACAGCAGCATCGAGCGACCTGCGCCCTCCTCCTGCACGTACCCCCGCTCATGGGCTTGCTGGGACAGCGAGTAGCGGTCCAGCAGGCGTGTTGCAGCGCTCGCATAGACAGCGCAATTGCGGCAATGGATATGTTCGACCAGCAACGGGCAGCTTTTATCACCGCGCACACCGATACGATTCCAGCAGTCGTCAATGGTGGCGGCATCAGTGGCAACAACTTGCACCTGTTCGTCTCCGATCATTGTTCAGACTCCCGCCCGGCCCGCCGTGCAGCGCGCTCCTGCAGGCGACGGGCGCCGGCGGTATCGCCCTGGGACGCAAGCAATGCCGCCAGGTGTGCCAATGCCTCGGCATGCTGCGGATCGAGATACAGCGCCTTACGGTAATGACTGAGCGCCTCGCCGCTGTCGCCGGCGGTATCACTGAGCAGGCCCAGCCAGTAGAACACCTGGGCATGCGGTGGGTACTGCTGCAGGTAGCGTGTACACGCGGCCTGAGCCTCGGCGCTACTACCGGCATTGGCCAACCGGGCAATCTGCGCCAGCAGTTCGGCACTGCTGTCAGGCGCTGCGGGTCGGGCCTGGGCTGACGGTGCAACGACCCTGAGCTTGCGCGCAGGCATTGGCGACGGGCGCGGTACATTGCTGACGGGTGGCGGCATCGGCGCGATTACCACCGGCTTGCTGTTGAATGCAGGCGCGCTTTCAGTCTGGCGCACATAAGCAAAGGATTGGGCGATACCCAGCGGGCGCATGCCCATCCTCGCCAACAGGCTGCCTTCGGCCGGCCCGATGAACAATACGCCCTGTTCGTGGATCAGGCTCTTGAGCACTTCAAACACCCGCTTCTGGGTCGGCACATCGAAATAGATCAGCAGATTGCGGCAGAACACAAAGTCATAACTGCCTGCCAGGGTATTCAATGCAGGGTCAAGCACGTTGCCCACCTGCAGTTTGACCTGCTGGCGCACTCGTTCATGTACAACGTGGCCGTCGTCGGTTTCATCAAAATGCCGCTGGCGGAACTCCAGGTGCGAGCCGCGAAAGGAATTGCGCCCATACAGCCCCTGGTCGGCCCGGTTGACCGAGAGGGGGCTGATGTCCATGCCATCGACCCGGAACGCGTGTCCGGCAATGCCGGCGTCAAGCAGCGTCATGGCGATGGAGTAAGGCTCCTCGCCGGTGGAGCACGGCAAGCTGAGGATCCGCAGTGGCCGCGCCCCCGCCAGTTCGGCCAGACGTTTGCTGGCAAGGCCTGCCAGGGCCGTGAACGATTCCGGATAGCGAAAGAACCAGGTCTCGGGAACGATCACCGCTTCGATAAGCGCCTGTTGTTCCTCCGTCGACTGTTGCAACCGCAGCCAGTAGTCATCCAGGTCGCAGGCATCCAATGCGGCGCAGCGCTGGCGTAGCGCACGTTCGACCATGGGCGCGCCGACCGAGGCGACGTCCAGACCGATGCGCTGTTGCAAGAAACGGAAAAAACGCTGTTCGTTGCTCATCGCTGCTCCCGATGCACACTCGCCTGTTCTTCAGGCAAGGGGTAGAGCAGCGTGCGCACAGCGTCGCTGAGCAGGTCCTGCACGCTGATGCGTTGCACTAGCCCCTGGGCGTCCTTGCGCACCGGCCCCAGGTACGGCGCCTGGTGATTGTCCAGACCGTAGGGTTGGAACTCGTCCGGTCGGCAACGCAAGGTGTCAGTGGCCTGTTCAAGAATCAGCCCCAACAACAGGTCTGGCCGCAGCGGCTCGACCCGGTAGTGCACCAGCACCAGGCGGGTACTGGTGCGCACGGGTGCCGGCAAGCCGAAACTCAAAGCCCCGACGTCAATCACCGGCACCAGTGCACCGCGATGAACCAGCACCCCGGCGACCCAGGCCGGTGTATGGGCAATGGGTTTGAGCGGCAAGCGCGGCAATACCTCGGCGACTTCATGGGCGTCGAGGGCAAAACGTTGCTCACCCATTCTGAACAACAGGTGCAAGGTCCCGTGAGAGCTCGCGTCCTGGCTGCGGCGGGGCTGAAGGTCGTTCATCGGCGGGTCAGACTTTGAACCGCGATACGCCGCCACGCAGGCCGCTCGCAACCTGACTCAACTCATCGATGGCAAAGCTGGCCTGGCGCAGCGACTCGACGGTCTGACTGCTGGCATCGCCCAACTGCGCCAGGGCGTGATTGATCTGCTCGGCGCCGGTGGCCTGGGCCTGCATCCCCTCATTGACCATCAGCACCCGCGGCGCCAGGGCCTGGACCTGCTGGATGATCTGGGTCAGCTGTTCACCGACCTGCTGCACTTCGAACATGCCTCGGCGTACTTCTTCGGAGAACTTGTCCATGCCCATGACCCCGGCAGACACTGCCGACTGGATCTCGCGGACCATCTGTTCGATGTCGTAGGTGGCCACGGCGGTCTGGTCGGCCAGGCGCCGGACCTCGGTGGCGACCACGGCAAAGCCACGGCCGTACTCGCCGGCCTTTTCCGCCTCAATGGCGGCGTTGAGCGAGAGCAGGTTGGTCTGGTCGGCAACCTTGACGATTGTCACCACCACCTGATTGATGTTGCCAGCCTTCTCGTTGAGGATTGCCAGCTTGTTGTTGACCAGATCGGCAGCGCCCATCACCTGGTGCATGGTCTCTTCCATGCGCGCCAGACCTTGCTGACCAGAGCCTGCGAGGATCGAAGCCTGGTCGGCGGCCGAGGTGACCTCGGTCATGGTCCGTACCAGATCACGGGAGGTGGCCGCGATTTCCCGCGAGGTGGCACCAATTTCCGTAGTGGTGGCAGCGGTTTCGGTGGCGGTCGCCTGCTGTTGCTTGGAGGTCGCAGCGATCTCGGTCACCGAGGTGGTCACTTGCACCGAAGAGCGCTGGGCCTGGGACACCAGGTTGGTCAGTTCGCCCATCATTTCGTTGAAGCCGGTTTCCACGGCGCCGAACTCGTCCTTGCGGTCCAGCTTCATGCGCACGCTGAGGTCGCCGCTGCTGAGTTTGTCCAGGGCATGCACGATACGTTGCATGGGCGCGGTGATGGCGCGCATCAGCAGCAAACCGCAAATGGCTGCGGCAATGATCGCCAGGACCAGGGAAATGATCATGCTGACCTTGGCCGCATTCACTGCATCGACGATCGAGTTGGCCGCCTCGTCGGCCGAACGGCGATTGTGTTCGATTACGACATTCAGGTGGTTGCGGCCAGTATTCCAGGCCGGGGTCAACACTTCATCGATCAGGCGTTGGGCTTGGGCGTAGTCCTTGCGAGCATAGGCTTCAAGCACTGTGTCGATGGCCTTCATATAGACGTCTTCGAGGCGGCCGAACTCATCGAAGTTGGCCTGATCGTCGGCAGCCTGGATGGTCCCCTGATAGCTGGCCATGTGCTGCTTGAGGCGATCTTCGGATTCCTTGTACAGCGCCTTGTCGGCCGAGGTGAGCTCACGCTGGCCGCTCAGACCCACCAGTTGCTGGGTCAACACGTAACTGTCGACCCAGGCACTGCGGATCATCGAGCTGTAGTAGAGCCCGGGGATGCTGTCGGTCCGTACCGCTTCTTCGTCGGTCTTGATAGCCACCACACGCGAGAAGGCAGCAACCACCATCAACAGCATGATGGCGATCACCACGGCGAAGCTCGCCAGGATCCGTTGGCGCAAGGTCCAGTTTTTCACAGTCAGCCCTCAAGTGTTCTACGCGAGCAGAAAAATGGGGCGAGTATAGCCCAGGCACTGTGGGCTTTTGCGACTGACTTTCAGGTCGGACCGGAGCAAAGTGACATCATCCTGGTCACTCGCCCGTAATCATTGACCGATGGCCTGTTTCACCTGATGCTCCAGTTCGATTTTCAAGGCTGGATCGAGCTTCAGCTGACGGGCCAGTTCGTCCAGGTAGGCACGTTCCATGAAATGCTCCTCGTCCACCAGCATGACGCTGGCAATGTACATCTCGGCGGCCATCTCCGGCGTGCTGGCGGCCCGTGCCACATCGGCCGGATCCAGGGGTTTGTTGAGTTCTGCGTGCAGCCAGTGCTGTAGCTCCTGGTCGTTGGAGAGTTTGACGAATTCGCCCTCGATCAGCGCCCGTTCGCGCTCATCAACATGGCCATCGGACTTGGCCGCTGCCACCAACGCCTTGAGGATCGCCTGGCTGTGCTGCTCGATCTGGGCAGGCGGCAAGCGATCGAGGGTCTGGGGTTCACCCTGCGCCGTGGCGCCCTGCTTGGCCTGCCAATTGCCGTAAGCCTTGTACGCCAGCACCCCGAGCGCCGCCAGGCCGCCATAGGTCAGGGCTTTGCCTCCGTATTTGCGCGCTTTTTTGCTGCCCATCAGCAGGCCCATGGCGTCTGCCGCCAGGGCCCCGCCCCCGGCACCGGAAAGCAGGCTGCCCAGGCCACCGCCACCTTTGCCGCCAAGCAGGTCGCCAAGCCCGCCCGTTGCGCCGGGTTTGCCGGCAGCGCTTTTGCCAGCCTGGTTCTGCAGCAGGTCCTGACCGGATTTGAGCAGTTGATCGAGCAAGCCACGGGTGTTCATCGGGCATCTCCTGGGAGGGTAAATAAACCCCAAGAGTACTGCCGCAAGCTGAATCAAAGCTGAATGTATTTGCTTCCAGATGTTGCCCGCACTGTGCAAAAAACGACATGGCTGAACCAGCAACTGGAATAGACCCGAATATCAGCACTACGCTTAAAAGGATGTGCCAGCGCATTCATGACTGCCCCGATCATAATTTGAACAAGAGGGAACACCATGTTCGTGAACAAGATCACCTTGCTCAGCACCCTGAGTAGCGCCTTGCTGGCCAGCGCCAGCCTGCAGGCCGCTGAACCTCTGACAGCCGTAGGTGCCGGCGAAGGCCAGTTGGATATTGTCGCCTGGCCCGGCTACATCGAGCGCGGTGAAAGTGACAAGGCCTACGACTGGGTCAGCGGCTTCGAGAAGGAAACTGGCTGCAAAGTCAGCGTCAAGACCGCCGCCACCTCCGATGAGATGGTCAGTTTGATGACCAAGGGCGGTTACGACCTGGTCACCGCCTCGGGCGACGCCTCGCTGCGCCTGATCGCCGGCAAGCGGATTCAACCGATCAACACCGCGCTGATCCCGAACTGGAAGAGCCTTGACCCGCGCCTCAAGGACGGCGCCTGGTATGTGGTGGATAAACAGGTATATGGCACCCCTTACCAGTGGGGCCCCAACGTCTTGCTGTACAACACCAGCGTATTCAAGGAAGCGCCCAGCAGCTGGGGCGTGGTCTTCGAGCCACAAAACCTGCCCGACGGCAAGCCGAACAAAGGTCGGGTCCAGGCCTACGACGGGCCGATCTACATCGCCGACGCAGCGCTGTACCTGAAGTCGGCCAAGCCTGAGTTGGGCATCCACAACCCCTACGAACTCAACGAGACTCAGTACCAGGCCGTGCTCGATCTGCTACGCCAGCAACAACCGCTGGTCCATCGCTACTGGCATGATGCAACCGTGCAGATGAGCGACGTGAAGAACGAGGGCGTGGTCGCCTCCAGCTCCTGGGGCTATATGGTCAACACCCTGAAGGCCGACAAGCAGCCCGTGTCTTCGACCATTCCCAAGGAAGGTGCCACCGGCTGGGCCGACACCACCATGCTGCATGCCGATGCCAAGCACCCCAACTGCGCCTACAAATGGATGGACTGGTCGTTGCAACCCAAGGTCCAGGGCGACGTGGCGGCCTGGTTCGGCTCGCTGCCTGCGGTTCCGGCAGCGTGCTCCGGCAGCGCGTTGCTGGGTGCCGATGGCTGCAAGGCCAATGGCTTTGACAACTTCGACAAGATCGCCTTCTGGAAAACCCCGCAGGCTGAGGGGGGCAAGTTTGTGCCGTATAGCCGCTGGACCCAGGACTACATAGCGATCATGGGGGGGCGTTAAAGCCCTATCGCCGGCAATGCCGGCTCCTACAAAGATCCCTGTGGGAGTTGGTCTTGCCAGCGATGCGAGCACATCAATTTCGCCGGAGCTTGGCATCATGCCCCTTGCAGTCCAGTTCACCGACGTTTCCCGCAGCTTCGCCGAGGTCAAGGCCGTCGACCGCGTGTCCATCGACATTCATGACGGCGAATTTTTCTCGATGCTCGGCCCTTCAGGGTCGGGCAAGACCACCTGCCTGCGCCTGATTGCCGGCTTCGAACAACCCAGCGCCGGCTCCATCCGCATCCACGGCGCCGAGGCGGCGGGGCTGCCGCCGTACCAGCGCGACGTCAACACGGTATTCCAGGACTACGCCCTGTTCCCGCACATGAACGTGCGCGATAACGTCGCCTACGGTCTGAAGGTCAAGGGTGTGGGCAAGCAGGAGCGTCTGACCCGGGCCGAAGAAGCCCTGGCCATGGTGGCCCTGGACGGTTACGGACAGCGCAAGCCGGTGCAGTTGTCCGGCGGTCAGCGCCAACGCGTGGCCCTGGCCCGGGCACTGGTCAATCGCCCGCGCGTGCTGCTGCTCGACGAACCCCTGGGTGCGCTGGATCTGAAGCTGCGCGAACAGATGCAAGGTGAGCTGAAGAAGCTGCAGCGCCAGCTGGGCATCACCTTCATTTTCGTCACCCATGACCAGACCGAGGCCCTGTCGATGTCCGACCGGGTCGCGGTGTTCAACCGCGGCCGCATCGAGCAGGTCGATACGCCGCGCAACCTTTACATGAAACCGGCCACCACTTTTGTAGCCGAGTTTGTCGGCACCTCCAATGTATTGCGTGGTGAGCTGGCTGCGCAGTTGAACGGCAGCCAACGGCCCTTCTCGATTCGCCCGGAACACATTCGTCTAGGCGAGCAGCCCGCCGCCAGCGATGAAATCCAGATCAGCGGCCTGCTGCACGATATCCAGTACCAGGGCAGCGCCACCCGCTACGAGCTGAAACTGGACAACGGTCAACTGCTCTGTGTCAGCCAGGCCAATAATCAATGGCAGGAACAGGCCGTGCCCTGGCAGACTGGTCAACGCCTGCAGGCTCGCTGGGCACGGGAAGCGATGACATCACTGCAGGAAACTGTCCTGAGCGAGGGGCAGTAAGATGAACCTCGCCCTGCGACGCCTCTCCAACCTGCTCTACCGACGGCCCAACCTCTACCTGGCGCTGTTGCTGATACCGCCGCTGATCTGGTTCGGTGCCATCTACCTCGGCTCGTTGCTGAGCCTGCTCTGGCAGGGTTTCTACACCTTCGATGACTTCACCATGGCGGTCACCCCGGTGTTGACCCTGGCCAACTTCGCCGCCCTGTTCAACCCAGCAAACTTCGACATCATCCTGCGCACCCTGGGCATGGCCATTGCCGTGTCGATCGCCAGCGCCACCCTGGCCTTTCCGATCGCCTACTACATGGCCCGCTACACCAGCGGCAAGACCAAGGCGTTCTTCTATATCGCGGTGATGATGCCGATGTGGGCCAGCTACATCGTCAAGGCCTATGCCTGGACCTTGCTGCTGGCCAAAGGCGGCGTGGCGCAGTGGTTCGTCCAGCAGCTCAACCTGGAACCCTTGCTGCAGTTCATACTGGGCATCCCCGGAGTCGGCGGCAGCACCCTGTCGACATCGCACCTGGGGCGCTTTCTGGTGTTTGTGTACATCTGGCTGCCGTTCATGGTCCTGCCCATCCAGGCGTCCCTGGAGCGCCTGCCGCCGTCGCTGCTGCAAGCCTCGGCGGATCTGGGCGCCAAACCCCGGCAAACCTTCATGCAGGTCATCCTGCCGCTATCGGTGCCGGGCATTGCTGCCGGCTCCATCTTCACCTTCTCGCTGACCCTGGGCGACTTCATCGTGCCGCAACTGGTCGGCCCACCTGGCTACTTCATCGGCAGCATGGTCTACGCCCAACAAGGCGCCATCGGCAACATGCCTATGGCCGCCGCCTTCACCCTGGTGCCGATCGTGCTGATCGCCATCTACCTGTCCATGGTCAAACGCCTGGGGGCTTTCGATGCACTCTGAGCGCGCGTCCTGGGGCCTGCGCCTGGCGGCCTGGGGCGGGTTAGTGTTCCTGCACTTCCCGATCCTGATCATCTTTCTCTATGCCTTCAACACTCAGGATGCGGCGTTCAGCTTCCCGCCCCAGGGCTTTACCTTGAAGTGGTTCAGCGTGGCCTTTTCCCGGCCCGATGTGCTGGAGTCGATCACGCTGTCGCTGCAGGTTGCCTGCCTGGCCACGCTGATCGCCCTGGTGTTGGGCACCTTGGCGTCGGCGGCCCTGTACCGGCGCAGCTTTTTTGGCAAGGAAAGCATCTCGCTGATGCTGATCCTGCCGATCGCGCTGCCCGGGATCATTACCGGCATCGCCCTGCTTTCGGCATTCAAGACCCTGGGTATCGAGCCAGGCATCTTCACCATCGTCGTCGGCCACGCAACGTTTTGTGTGGTGATCGTCTACAACAATGTCATCGCCCGCCTGCGCCGCACCTCCCACAGCCTGATCGAGGCCTCGATGGACCTCGGCGCCGATGGCTGGCAAACCTTCCGCTACATCATCCTGCCCAACCTCGGCTCGGCCCTGTTGGCCGGCGGCATGCTGGCCTTTGCCCTGTCGTTCGATGAAATCATCGTCACCACCTTTACCGCCGGTCACGAACGGACCTTGCCGATCTGGTTGCTCAACCAGCTCAGCCGGCCTCGGGACGTGCCGGTGACCAATGTGGTCGCCATGCTGGTCATGCTGGTGACCATGTTGCCGATCCTTGGCGCCTATTACCTGAGCCGCGGCGGCGAAAGCGTTGCCGGCAGTGGCAAATAACTCTAGGAGGACGTAACGATGCAAACCCGACTGCTGATCAATGGCCAACTGGTTGCTGGCGAAGGCAACGCTGTGGCGGTACTCAACCCGGCCCTGGGTAGCGTACTGGTGGAGATCAACGAGGCCAGCGAGGTCCAGGTCGATGCTGCCGTGCGCGCCGCCGACCATGCCTTCGCAAGCTGGGCACAAACCACCCCCAAGGAGCGCTCGCTGCTGTTGCTGAAACTGGCGGACAGCATCGAGGCCCATGGTGAGGAATTGGCCCGGCTGGAGTCGGACAACTGCGGCAAACCCTATGCCGCGGCTCTCAACGACGAGATCCCGGCGATTGCCGATGTATTCCGTTTCTTCGCCGGGGCCACCCGCTGCCTGGGTGGTTCTGCGGCCGGTGAATACTTGCCCGGACACACCTCAATGGTTCGCCGCGACCCGCTCGGCGTGGTCGCCTCCATCGCACCATGGAACTACCCGCTGATGATGGTCGCCTGGAAGGTCGCTCCGGCTCTGGCAGCAGGCAACACCGTGGTGCTCAAGCCTTCGGAACAGACACCACTCACGGCGCTGCGCCTGGCGCAGCTGGCCGCCGAGATCTTTCCCGCAGGCGTGCTCAATATCCTCTTTGGCCGCGGACCGAGTGTCGGCACATCACTGGTCAGCCATCCGAAAGTGCGCATGGTGTCGCTGACCGGCTCCATCGCCACCGGCGCCAAGATCATTGCCAGCACCGCTGAAAGCGTAAAACGCATGCACATGGAGCTTGGCGGCAAGGCCCCGGTGATCATCTTCGATGACGCCGATATCGACGCTGCCGTCGAAGGCATCCGCACCTTTGGTTTCTACAACGCCGGCCAGGATTGCACCGCAGCCTGCCGCATCTATGCCCAGAGCGGCATATACGAGCAGTTCGTGGAAACGCTCGGCAAGGCCGTGGCCAGTATCAAACACGGGTTGCAAAACGACCCGCAGACCGAGCTCGGCCCATTGATCACCGCCCAGCATCGTGACCGCGTCGCCGCCATGGTCGAGCGCGCCATTGCCCAGCCGCATATCCGCCTGATCACCGGCGGCAAGGCCGTGCCTGGCGACGGTTTCTTCTTTGAGCCGACCGTACTGGCTGATGCCCGGCAGGATGACGAGATCGTCCGGCGCGAAGTCTTCGGCCCGGTGGTCTCCGTCACCCGTTTCGACGATGAAGCCCAAGCCCTGGCGTGGGCCAATGACTCGGATTATGGTTTGGCCTCTTCGCTTTGGACCCGCGATGCAGGGCGCGCCCACCGTGTCTCGGCACGCCTGCAGTACGGCTGTACCTGGGTTAACACGCACTTTATGCTGGTCAGCGAAATGCCCCACGGCGGTCAGAAACTGTCTGGCTACGGCAAGGATATGTCCATGTACGGACTGGAAGACTACACCTGCATTCGGCATGTGATGTTCAAACACTAAGGTAAGGAAACCCATGGAAATTACCCGACGCGACTTCATCAATGGCGTCGCTATCGGCATTGCAGCGGGCCTGACCCCGCTGCAACTGCTGCAAGCTGCCGAGAGCGGGCGCTACTACCCGCCGGCATTGACCGGGCTGCGTGGCAGCCATGTCGGCGCCTTCGAAGTTGCGCACCAGATGGGCTGGGAGAAAAAGAGCTTCGCCACTGACGCCCTGCCAATCAGCGAGGAGTACGACCTGGTGGTGGTCGGTGGTGGGATCAGCGGGCTCTCGGCGGCGTTTTTCTATCGGGAAAAATTCCCCGCGGCCAAAATCCTCATTCTCGAAAATCATGACGATTTCGGCGGTCATGCCAAGCGCAACGAATTCAGCGCCGGTGGACGGATGATTCTCGGCTACGGTGGCAGCGAAGCCTTGCAGTCACCCAACCACCTGTACAGCACCGAGGTCAACGATCTGCTGAAAAAGCTCGGGGTGGATATCAAGCGCTTCGAATCTGCCTTCGACCGCAGTTTCTATCCGGACCTGGGTCTGTCACGCGGGGTGTTCTTCGACCAAGAGAGCTTCGGCGAAGACAAACTGGTGACCGGCGACCCGACGCCTATGGTCGCCGACGATATCGCCCCCGAGCAGCTCAATGCCCGCTCGATCCGTGACTTCATCAACGACTTCCCCCTGCCCGAAAACGATCGAAAGGCCTTGATCGACCTGCACGAAACGCCCAGGGATTACCTGGCCGGCAAATCACTGGAGGACAAGACTGCATACCTGGAGCGCACCAGCTACCAGGACTTCCTGCTCAAGGATGTCGGCCTGTCGCCTACGGCGGTGAAATACTTCCAGGGCCGTACCAACGACTTCATGGCGTTGAGCATCGATACCGTGGCCGCCGCTGATGCCTACTATGTCGGCTTTCCTGGTTTTACCGCGATGAACCTGGAGCCGATCAGCGAGGAAGCTCAGGCGGAGATGGAAGAGCCCTACATCTACCATTTCCCCGACGGCAATGCCTCGCTGGCGCGCTTGCTGGTACGCAGCCTGATCCCAGCAGTGGCATCGGGCAAGGACATGGAAGACATCGTCCTGGCCAACTTCGACTACAGCCAGCTCGACCGTGCCGGGCAACCGGTACGCCTACGCCTGAACAGCACTGCGGTCAGCGTGCGCAATCTCGATGGCGCGGTGAATATCGGCTACAGCCGCGGCGGACAATTGGCCCAGGTGCGCGGCAAGCACTGCGTCCTGGCCTGCTACCACATGATGATCCCGTACCTGCTGCACGACCTGTCGGCCGAGCAGGCCCATGCCCTGAGCCAGAACGTGAAGTTTCCGCTGGTCTACACCAAAGTCATCGTGCGCAACTGGCAGGCCTTCCAGAAACTCGGCGTGCATGAAATCTACGCCGCTACCCAACCCTATAGCCGCATCAAACTGGACTACCCGGTAAGCATGGGTGGCTACCAACATCCACGCGATCCGGCACAGCCCATTGGCCTGCACATGGTCTACGTACCGACCAGCCCCGATAGCGGCATGAACAGCCGCGACCAGGCGCGCGCCGGACGTGGACGCTTGTACGGCACGCCATTTGAAACGCTGGAAAGCCAGCTGCGCGAACAACTGCAGCGCATGCTCGGCCCTGGCGGCTTCGACCACAACCGGGACATTCTGGCGATTACCGTCAACCGCTGGCCGCACGGTTACGCTTGCTTTACCAACACCCTTTACGACGATCCCGAACAGACCGAACAGTGGATGGAGCTGGCGCGTAAACTAGTGGGCAAGGTCAGCATTGCCAATTCGGATGCGGCCTGGAGCGCTTATGCTCATGCGGCGATTGATGAGGCGTGGCGGGCTGTAGGGGAGCTGACTTAGTCCGCAGCGTCTGGAGCGCGGTGCAAGCCCGCTCCCGCCGGGATTTCACTGGACCGGTGGGAGCGGGCTTGCCCCGCGATTCAATCACGCAGATCAGACTCGTGAATCGGCTGTTCACGACTGGTCGCGCGCTGATACTGGGCCGGCCAGGTCGCCTTGTTGCCGCCCAGGTCATCATCGGCGTGCAGCGGCCAATACGGATCACGCAACAGCTCTCGCGCCAGGAAAATGATATCGGCCTGCGCCGTGCGCAAAATGGTTTCGGCCTGCATCGAGTCAGTAATCATCCCGACCGTCCCCGTGGCAATCCCCGACTCTTCGCGCACCTTGGCGGCAAACTGTGTCTGGTACCCAGGCCCGGTAGGAATCTCGGCGTTCACCGAAGTGCCGCCGGAGGACACATCGATCAGGTCCACACCTAATTTGCGCAAGCGCTTGGCCAACTCCACCGTTTCATCCGGATTCCAGCCATCTTCAACCCAGTCGGTAGCCGATAGCCGCACGAACACCGGCAACTCCTCCGGCCAGACTTCCCGCACCGCTTCAGTCACCTGCAAGGTCAGGCGAATGCGATTTTCGAAATTGCTGCCGTATTCATCACGTCGCTGGTTGCTCAACGGCGACAGAAACTGATGCAGCAGATAGCCATGCGCCGCATGCACTTCAACCACTTTGAAACCTGCCTTCAATGCACGATGCGCGGCGTCGACGAAGGCCTGGATCACCTCATCGATCTGCGCTTTGCTCATCTCGACAGGCGCGGTGTGCTGCGGATCGAAGGCAATTTTTGACGGACCGATCGGTACCCAGCCGCCGTCTGCTGGCTTGACGCTACCCTGTTTGCCCAACCAGGGCCGATAGGTACTGGCCTTGCGTCCGGCATGCGCCAGTTGAATGCCGGGAACGGCGCCCTGAGCAATAATGAAACGGGTAATACGCTGCAGCGGCGGGATCTGCGCGTCGTCCCACAGCCCGAGATCCTGGGCGGTGATCCGCCCGTCGGCAGTCACCGCCGTGGCTTCGGTGAAGATCAGCCCGGCACCGCCCACCGCGCGGCTGCCCAGATGGACCAAGTGCCAGTCATTGGCCAGGCCATCGACACTGGAGTATTGGCACATGGGTGAAACCGCGATGCGGTTGGGTAGGGTCAGGTGGCGCAGGGTATAGGGTGCAAGCAGCAGGCTCATGGGGCACCTCTCAAATCAAGTGGTAAGGCTCCAGATGGTTGACCAGCCGACCACAGAATCTTCCCCGCAGGTTCATCGACCAATCATTCTGAGCCTAGACCACTTTGATCCCAGGGTTCAGCGCGGCTCGATATGAGCGATCATCAGCTGCACGCTTTCCTGGCCACGGAACTCGTTGACGTCGAGCTTGTACGCCAGTTCGACCCAGCGCACCGTCGGGTTGGGCCAGACTTCGCGATCGACACCGAAGGCGATGCCATCGAGCTTGACCGAGCCGCACTCGCTCTTGAGCACCACTTTCAGGTGCCGCTCCCCCACCACCCGCTGCTCGACCAGCTGGAACACCCCGTGAAACAATGGCTCGGGGAAGTGCTGGCCCCAGGGACCGGCATGGCGCAGGGCGCGGGCCAATTCCAGGTGAAACTCTTCGACAGCCAGGGAGCCATCGGACAGCAAGCGACCGGTCAAGTCGTCTTCGCGCAATTGCCTGCGCACTTCTTCGTCGAATGCCTGGGCAAAGGCCGGGAAGTTGTCGGCAGGCAACGACAGCCCGGCAGCCATGGCATGGCCACCGAATTTGCTGATCAGTTGCGGATGGCCTGCCGCCACGGCGTCCAGGGCGTCACGGATGTGAAAACCTGGCACCGAACGGGCCGAGCCCTTGAGCATGCCTTCGCCGGCATCGGCAAAGGCAATGGTAGGCCGGTGGTAGCGTTCCTTGAGGCGCGAGGCAAGGATACCGATCACACCCTGGTGCCAGTCCGGTTCGAACAGGCACAGGCCAAACGGCATCGATTCCAGCGGCAGGTCCTTGAGCTGAGCCAGGGCCTCGCGCTGCATACCTTGCTCGATGGACTTGCGATCCTGGTTCAACTCGTCCAGTTGCCCAGCCATTTCCCGCGCCAGGTTCAAGTCGTCGCTGAGCAGGCATTCGATGCCCAGGCTCATGTCGTCCAGGCGACCGGCTGCATTGAGCCGTGGCCCCAGAATAAAGCCAAGGTCGGTGGAAGTGATCCGCGCATGATCACGCCGGGCCACCTCAAGGATGGCCTTGAGTCCCGGTCGTACCCGCCCTGCCCTGATCCGCTCGAGGCCCTGATGGACCAGGATGCGGTTGTTGGCGTCCAGTGGCACAACGTCAGCAACGCTGCCCAATGCGACCAGATCGAGCAGTTCGCCGATATTCGGTTGTGGCGCATTGTCGTAGTGCCCGAGGCTGCGCAAACGTGCGCGCAAGGCCATCAGTACATAGAAAATCACCCCGACCCCGGCCAGCGCCTTGCTCGGGAACTCGCAATCCGGCTGGTTGGGGTTGACGATGGCATCGGCCGCCGGCAGTTCATGACCTGGCAAGTGGTGATCGGTGACCAGCACTTTCAAGCCGGCCGCCCTGGCCGCCGCCACGCCTTCAACGCTGGAGATGCCGTTATCCACGGTAATCAGCAGTTGCGGCTGGCGCTGGAGGGCGACCTCGACGATCTCCGGGGTCAGTCCGTAGCCGTATTCGAAGCGATTGGGCACCAGGTAATCGACATGCGCCGCGCCCAACAGGCGCAAGCCCAACACGCCCACCGTACTGGCCGTCGCGCCATCGGCATCGAAGTCGCCAACGATCAGAATGCGCTGGCGCTGGGCCAGGGCCTCGACCAACAGGTCCACCGCCGCGTCGATGCCCTTGAGCTGCTGGTAGGGCAGCAGGCGCGCCAGGCTTTTGTCCAGTTGCGCCGCACTTTGCACGCCACGGGCGGCGTACAGGCGGGTCAGCAGCGGCGGCAGGTCGCCAAGGAAGGGCAAGGTGGCTGGCAGGGGACGCGGTTCGATACGCATGGGGCGGTCAGGGCTTCTCTATGAGTAGGTGGGGAAAGTCAGCCGCGCTCGCCGAGCAGCCACTGGAGCTGGACTTCGTGCTGACCACGGTCGTCGGTGACGAAGATCGTCCCTTCGCTAATCATCACGTCCCACTTGATCGCACGCGGCATATCGGTGGCCAGGGTCTCGAGAACCTCCTGCGGCACCGCAGCGATGTTCAGGTTCTTCAGGTTCTTGACCGCAGGGACGACCTTGGTCTCCCACACGCGCAGGCTGCCATAGGCCAGCAGGCTGGTACGCTCGGTCCGGCGCGAGCACCAGGTCAGGCGATCGGCATCCGGCTGACCGACTTCGATCCAGTGCAGGATGCGGTCGTCCAGGCTTTTTTCCCACAGGGCAGCTTCGTCCACATCCGACAGCCCCCGGCCAAAGGCCAGTTGTTCGTTGTACCACAGGGCGTAGGCCAGCAACCGTACGGCCATGCGCTCCTCAGTCTCCGACGGGTGACGGGCGATGGTCTGCTTGACGCTTTCGTACACGCCGCGGTCGAGGTCGGTGAGGTTCAGTTCAAATTTGTAGGTGGTGGACGGCTGGGCCATGGACGGGCTTCTTGCGGCAAGGAAAGTCGCACAGTCTAACCGATCCGCATGTTCCTTGCGCCGCGGCAGTATCTGGGCGGGCCCAGCTATGATAAAAACGGGGGCTCTGACCAGCTGCCACGGACGCCTCATGCCTACGCCCAGCAAACCCCTCGCCGGCCTCAAAGTCATCGAACTCGGCACCTTGATCGCCGGCCCGTTTGCCTCGCGGATCTGCGCCGAATTTGGCGCCCAGGTGATCAAGGTCGAGTCGCCCGATGGCGGCGACCCGCTACGCAAGTGGCGCAAGCTGTATGAAGGCACTTCGCTGTGGTGGTTCGTCCAGGCCCGCAACAAGCAGTCGCTGACCCTCAACCTCAAGCATGCCGAAGGCATCGAGATTCTGAAAAAGCTGCTGGCCGACGCCGACATCCTCATCGAAAACTTCCGTCCCGGCGTGCTGGAAAAGCTCGGCCTGGGCTGGGACATCCTCCACGCCCTGAACCCGAAGCTGGTCATGGTGCGTCTGTCCGGCTTCGGTCAGACCGGCCCGATGAAAGATCAGCCCGGCTTTGGCGCTGTCGGTGAGTCCATGGGCGGGCTGCGCTATATCACCGGTTTCGAGGACCGTCCACCGGTGCGTACCGGCATTTCCATCGGCGACTCGATTGCCGCGCTCTGGGGTGTGATCGGCGCCTTGATGGCCCTGCGTCATCGCGAAGTCAATGGCGGTGAAGGGCAGGTGGTGGATGTCGCCTTGTACGAAGCGATCTTCGCGATGATGGAAAGCATGGTGCCCGAATTCGACGTGTTCGGTTTTATCCGCGAGCGCACGGGCAACATCATGCCGGGCATCACCCCCTCGTCGATTCACACCAGCGCCGATGGCAAGCATGTGCAGATCGGCGCCAATGGCGATGCGATCTTCAAGCGTTTCATGCAGGCCATCGGTCGCCAGGACCTGGCCGATGATCCAACGCTTGCCAGTAACGATGGCCGCGACTTGCGCCGCGACGAGCTTTACGGCGTTATCGACCGCTGGGCCGGCAGCGTCCCGCTGGACGCACTGATGCAACGGCTCAACGACGCCCAGGTCCCGGCCAGCCGCATCTTCAGTGCCGAAGACATGTTCAGCGATCCGCAGTTTCTGGCGCGCGAAATGTTCCTGCAGGCCAAACTGCCCGACGGCAAGCCGTTCAAGATGCCAGGGATCGTGCCCAAGTTGTCAGAGACCCCTGGCTCGAGCGAATGGGTCGGCCCTGAGCTGGGCGCGCACACCGAGCAATTGCTTGCCGAACTGGGCTACGACGCGCCGAGCATTGCCCGCCTGCGTGAGCAGGGCGCGGTGTGAAGCATCGCGTCTAACCCTGGTACCGGCCCGACGGTGGAGACTCGTACATGACCGAACGCAGGCGATCGCGCTGCCGCACCCTGCTGGCCTTGATGTTCTGTGCCCTGCTGGGTATCGGTATGCCCGGCGCCGCCTCGGCCAAGGAGCGATTGTTCTGGCTGCTACGCGACCTGCCGCCGCTGACCGTCTTCGAAGGCTCGAGCAAAGGCCAGGGTGTAGTGGACCAGTTGCTGCCCCTGCTGATCGAGAAAATGCCCGAGTACGACCACAGTATTATCCGGGTCAATCGCGCACGTGGCATTCAGATGCTTCAAGAACGCCGCTTGACCTGCGATCCCACCCTGCTCTGGACCCCCGAACGCGCGCAGTACGTGCACTTTTCACAACCGAGCCTGGGCGTACTCAGCAGCGGTCTGGTGGTCCGCCAGCAAGATCAGCCGCTGCTCAAGCCTTACTTGAACAACCAGGAAGTCGATCTGCGCAGGTTGCTTGCCAGCACATCACTCAAACTGGGGGTGGTTGCCGAACGCAGCTACAGCCCGCCGGTCGACGCCTTGCTCAAGACCCTGCCATCCGAGACTCTCAGCCGCCACTATGGCAATGACGCCGTGACCAATCTGCTGCAGATGCAACAACGCGAGCGCTTGCAGCTGTTGCTCGGCTATTGGCCGGAGGCCCGCTACCTGATTCAGCAGCAAGGGTGGCATGTAGACGACTACAGGTTCTATCCGATCCAGGGTGTGGCACGCTACCAGTTCATCCACATCGGCTGCGCCGATACGCCGCTGGGACGCGAGGCCATCAGCCATATCGATCAACTGCTCAAATCCTTACGCCGCGATACCCTGGCAAAACTGTATGCACAGTGGCTGGATCCGGAACTGCGCGAGCGCTACCTGCAGGACAGCCGGCAGTTTTTCCTCGACCCGCCTTGAACAAGCCAGAATGACAGCGTGAATCCTTCCATTGCTCGAACGGAGCCTGCTTTGAGTACTTCCCCCTTGCGGCCGTTGCGCATCGTCCTGGCGGACGACCATCCGATCTTTCGTATCGGTTTGCAGGCCGTCCTTGAGCAGATACCCGGGGTACGGGTCGTCGCGCAAGCGGGTAGCCCGAAAGAACTGATGGCACACCTGCAGGCGCTGGAGTGCGATGTGCTGGTGACCGACTTCATGATGCCGGTCGAGCAGCAGAACGATGGCCTGAAACTGCTGGAGCAGATTCGTCGGCACTTCCCGCAACTGCCAATTCTGGTGGTGACCATGCTCAACAACGCCGGGCTGTTCCGGGCGATGCTCGCCCTGGGCGTAA
The DNA here is from genome assembly GCF_050739775.1 of Pseudomonas sp. Classification (GTDB taxonomy): domain Bacteria; phylum Pseudomonadota; class Gammaproteobacteria; order Pseudomonadales; family Pseudomonadaceae; genus Aquipseudomonas. The sequence continues at coordinate 36,917 of NZ_JBOICA010000007.1, read as the reverse complement.
GTGGCCTGCTGAGCAAGGCCAGTCTGGCTGACGAACTACCCCAGGCGATCCGTTGCATACCACAAGGCAAGACCTACCTGGCCGCCTCGGTTGCGCACCTGTTGCAACAGGATGGCGCGGTACGCAAGGACATGATTGGCGTGCAGCCCCCCCTTTCCCCCAGGGAGCTGGAGGTTACCCGCCTGCTTGCCGTCGGCCACACTGTGAGCCAGATCGCGGTGCTGCTCAATCGCAGCAAACAGACCGTCAGCACTCAGAAAGTCAGTGCCATGCGCAAACTGGGGGTAGCCAATGATGCTGCTTTGTATCTCTACCTGCAGGAACATGGCCTGACCTGAGCGAACGCTCAGGCACTGGCCAGTTGCTTGAAGCCTGCGCCGACACGCGTGCGTATCCACTCCAGCAGTTCGCCCCCCGGCATTGGCCGGGCGATGAAATAGCCCTGCATGACCGGACGCCCCAGATCCTTGATTGCCAGCAGATCGTCAGCCGTCTCCACCCCTTCGACCACCACGTTCAGGCTCATGCGCCGCGCCATGATCAGGGCGCCCGCCACCACCGCGGCCTTGCGGCCATCATGGGCCATGCCGCGGACAAACTCGCTGGGCAGTTTCAACTCGCTGAACGGCAGTTCCAGCAGGCGTTGCACATTGGAAACCCCCATGCCGAAATCGTCGATGGACAACTGGCAACCGAGAATACGCAAGTGCAACAACCCTTCGAGTTGCTGGTGGTTCAGTGTACTGCCAGCGGTTTCGACAATTTCCAGGGTCAAAGCGCTGGCGGCAACCGCATGACGCTCCAGCGCCACCTTGACCTGGTCGTGAAAGTCATGGCGTAGCAGCAATTGCGGGGCGATGTTCACGGCCACTGGCAGCGCCTTGCCAGCACGCAATTGAAACTGCGCACTGAAAGCCAGGGCCTGGTCCAGCACATGCCAACTCAAGGTATCGAACAAGTCGGCGCGCTCGATTAGCGGAAAAAACTGCGCTGGCGACAAAACCCCCAGGGTCGGATGCTGCCAGCGTACCAGCGCCTCGACGCCCACCAGCTTGCCGTCAAAACAGACCTTGGGTTGATAGTGCACTACCCACTGGTCTTGGCTTTGGACCAGCTCTGCCGCCGTCAGGCTCAGCAATTCGGGATATTGCGGCGGCCCGGCAGTCTGGAGCTCGCTGCGATCCTGCTCCAGGTAGCGGCGCAGCAATTGATGCAAGACGATGCTGTTGGCCGGCTTTTGCACACATCCCAGCACGTTCAGGCCCAGTTGCCGGGCCAGAGCCCCGACGCTGTCGATCACGCTGGACTCGGCACCACTGAGAATGACCAAGGCTTGCGCCAACTCACTTTCGGCCAAGTGGCGGATCAATGCCAGGCCGTCAGCGCCTTCCATCTGCAAGTCGCAAATGGCGATATCGACCCGACCGCGTCGTGACAGCGTCTGGCAGGCGACCTCAACGGAATCGGCGGTCAGTACATCAAACACACCATTGGCATTGAGCATTTGATGCAATGCCATGAGCTGAAAAGGATGGTCCTCCAGAATCAGAACCTTGAGTGAGTGCATGAGTTCTACCCCGCAGTTGCAGTCATGTGCGACAGCACAGGCGCCACTCTAGTCAACTACGTCCTACCAACCTATCGGACAAGTCCTAAATTGCGTGCGATATTTTCACCAACTCCCTTTCAATATCGGCCTTGAGCTGCAGCAACACGTGCTCCAGAGCCGCCCAGGCGACTTGTAGCGCATCCGTTACAGCCTCACGGCATGCCCGAGTCAACGCAGCACACGCCTGTGCCAACGGCACGGCATCAATCAGGCAGGCAACGCCTTCGAGCCGATGCAAGGACGCCCGGACAGCCTCCAGGACTTGGCTCGATATGGCTTCACAGAGCAACAGCTGCTCCTCGCCAAGGTTCTTGTGCAGTTCTTCCAACATGCGCTGCATGAACAGGGGATCGGCCTGGGTCATCTGCTGCAGTGCCTGCATGCTGAAACTGCACAGTGGTGCCTGCGCGTCGATCACAGCGGCCAAACGCTCGAGGGAAACCGGTTTGACCAACAATTCGTCCATCCCCGCCGCCAGGCAGTGATCACGTTCCTCTTTCATTGCATTGGCGGTACAACCAATGATGGCGGTGGCCGATCGCTGCTGCAGGCGCTCCAGCCGGCGGATACTGCGGGCCAGGGCATAACCGTCCATGACCGGCATGTTGCAATCTGTCAGCAGCAGATCGAAGCAGTCGGTCTGCCAGGCGTCCAGTGCCGCCTGGCCATTCTCCACGGCCAGCACCTGATGACCGAGAAACGCCAGTTGCTGGCTGAGCACCAGGCGATTGGCGGACAGGTCATCAACCACCAGAACACGTCTTGGCGGACTGTCCTGGCGAAGCGTAGCCACCGCCGCGCAGGGCTCCTGCGCCTGGGCAACGGGCTCGAGGGTGAGCTCGACCCGTACCTCGGTGCCCTTGCCTGGCATACTGTGTAAGCTGATAGTGCCGTCCATCAGTTCCACCAGCTGCCGACAGATACTCAAGCCCAGGCCGGAGCCGCCATACTCGGAGGCTGAACGCGCACTGGCCTGGGTGAACGGCTTGAACAGTTCGGCCTGCTGTTGTGCACTGATGCCAATACCCGTGTCGCGCACGCTCAACAGCAAGCCGACAGCCGATGGCGTGTGTTGCCCGGTACGGCTGACCTGAACGCTCACCTGTCCCAGGTGAGTGAACTTGAGGGCATTGCCCAGCAAATTGACCAACACCTGGCGCAGTCGCAACGGATCAAACCAGTACGCCCCTTGCGCGTCCTCCGCTACCTGCAACTGCAGGTCCAAGCCTTGCGCCAGGGCTTGGTTGCGAAACTGACTGACAATGCTCTCAACAAAAGGCATTAGCGCTGTGGCCTGTGGCGCCAGTTGCAGGCTACCGGCTTCGATTCGGGCCAGATCCAGGCTGTCACCGATCAAGGCAATCAGCTCAGTGGCCGATCGATGAGCAGTCTCCAACCCAGGCGACGGCGCCTGCCCCTTGGCCAGTGCAGTTTCCCGCTCCAGTTCCAGCAAGCCGATGATCACTGCGATAGGCGTGCGAATCTCATGGCTCATTGTCGCCAGGAACGCACTTTTAGCCTGGTTGGCCTGCTCCGCGTGCTGGCGCGCTTCCATCAGGTCAGCTTCCAGTTGCTTGCGTTCGGTGATGTCGATCCAGCCACCGAGCAACCCCTGCAATTTCCCATCGGCGCGGTAGAACGGCACTGTCCACTGATAGGCATCGGTGCGCTGCCCTTCGAACTCGATGCAACGGTCGACGAACACCGCTTTCGGTTCCTCCAGCAAACTCAAATAGTCAGCATGCAACTGCGTTGCAAGGGTGTGAGGGATCATCGTGATATCGGTCAGTCGACGCCCTTTGACATCCTCCAGGCGCAATGAAAATGCCTGTTCATAACTCTTGTTGCAGGTGATCAGGCGCCCTTCCAGATCGCGCACATAAATCGGGTTGGGGATGCCGTCGAGCAATGCACGCTTGAAGGCCAACTGGTCGTTGAGCGCCTCTTCGGCCTTTTCCCGCTGACTGATCTGCGCACGCAGGCGGCTGCTCCAGACCAGCGAAACCAGACCGAACAGCACGGCCGCAGCCGCCGTCCAGTACATCCATGGCGCAATCCGCTGCCAGGCCGGGGCCGGCGGGGCCAGCGCACCCAGCCACTTCATGCGCACAGCGCGCAACTCGGCGACCGGGAAGGCTTCCAGGGCCTTGTTCAGAATACGCTCCAACTCCGGCGCCGTACGCCGTACGGAAAACCTGTCCGGCGCCCACTTGCCTTCGACCCCACGCCCGACCTTGAGGGTCGGATCATTACTGAGCACACTGTAGGCACCGATCTCGCTATCGATGGTCGCCATCGCCTCGCCGCTGCGCACTTTTTCCCGGGCCTGCTGCAGAGAGTCCACCAGCAGCAGGTGAATGCCAGGGTGGTCCTGGCGAATGCTGCTTTCCAGGGCATGCTGGGCAGGCAGCGCCAGAGTCTCTCCAACCAACTCATCCAGGGACGCCAGCCCCAGGTTTGCTTGGCGAACGATGAATACCCAGCTTTGCCCACCCAGGGAGTGGGTGAAGTCCAGGAAGCTGCGGCGCTCCGGCGTTTCGCTCAAGGTGGTGCTCATGTCTGCCTGCCCGCTCTTGAGCAGTTCCAGACTCTGGGCAATGGACGCTGAGGGCACATAGACGAATTGCAGCCCGGTCATTTGTGCGATGCTGGCCAACACGTCACTGTTGAGGCCGACCCAGTCGCCCTGGCGGTTGCGAAACAGGTACGGCGGATACTGGCTGCCAACCACGGTCACCTGCGGATGGCTGGCAATCCATTGACGCTCCCGGGCAGTCAATTCGACGCGGTGATGGGCCACATCAGAGCCCAGCCCGGACGTCCAGCGTCCAAGAATCTCACGCTGCACAGAATCGTCGAGACTGGCCAGCGCACGATTGAACAGCGCCTGCAACGGCTGATCCTCGGCGCGCACGGCAAAGGCGAAGCCAATGGGCGGCAAGGCGCTGGGACCGACAACCTGTAAGCCCAGATACGGGCGCAAGGCGTTAAAGGCGCGGATGATGATCTCGTTGCCGATAAAGGCATCGACCTCGCCCTGGTTGAGCGCCTCCAGGGCGCTGCTGAGGGTCGGCGCCAGGAGTACCTGGCTGTCGGGGTAGACCCGATGCATCACCGCTGTGTCGGCATAGCCGTCGAGCAGGACGATCTTCTTCCCGGCCAGGGACGGCGATGGCGTGGGCGCACCGCCGCGCACCACAACCATGGAGTGGTCGGGGATGTAATCGGTGGAAAACACCAGGCCCGGCACGCTGCGTTCGAAGCCGTTGGCGCTGGTCAGCACATCGATTGTCCCGTTATGCAGGGCCTCGATGGCTTCCTCACGTTTGGCGAAAGCCAGTACCTGGGTTTTGACCCCGAGGCGCTTGGCAACCAGGCTCAGGTAGTCGCCACTGATGCCTTGGTAGCGATTATGATCGATGGTGATGTCCACCGGCTCATAGTCGGCAAAGGATATTCCCACCCGTAATACCCGCGCCGGGCCGAGCCACTGTTGCTGCTCCGAGGTCAACGGCAGCGGCTCAAGCTCGGTGAAGGGCGGCACTAGGGTAAAGGGCAGGCTTTGCGCAGCCTGGGCCCAATGGCCCAGGCACATCCACAGCAGGCAGGCCAACACCAGCCTTTGTGCATGACGACGTCCTGTACTCATTAATACTCCCGATCCGGTGCAGCTGGCCTTGCCAGTGTAGAAACGAAAAAGCCCGTCAGGGACGGGCTTTCTCTTGTGCCGGTCGATCAGAGCGGCTTGCCACGATTACCGTGCTGGCTGACAAAGGCCTGTACAGCCTTGAGGTCGTTGGCCAGCACCGTGCACTTCTCTTCACGGGAGAACAGGTCGCTCAGGTGCGCCGGCAGTTCCAGGGCCTTGCCAACACCGGCCTTCTCCACCGCTTCAGGGAACTTGACCGGATGCGCGGTGCCCAGCACCACCATCGGTGTGTCCAGGCTGCGGCGGCACTCGCGGGCGGCTTTGACGCCAATCGCGGTGTGCGGGTCAAGCACTTCACCGGTCTGGGCGAAGACTTCGGCGATGGTTTCGCAGGTTTGTGCGTCATCCACCGCCAGCGAATCGAACAGCTTACGCGCTTCGGTCCAGCGATCCTGTTCGACGCTGAAACCACCACCCTGCTTGAAGTTATCCATCAGCCCGGCAATGGCCGCGCCGTTGCGACCGTGCAGGTCGAACAGCAGGCGCTCGAAGTTGGACGAAACCATGATGTCCATCGACGGCGACAGGGTCGCGTGCAGGGTTTCCTTGACGTACTGGTTGCCGCTCATGAAGCGGTGCAGGATGTCGTTGCGGTTGGTGGCGACGATCAGCTGGCTGATCGGCAGGCCCATGTTACGCGCCAGGTAACCGGCGAAGATGTCGCCGAAGTTGCCGGTCGGCACTGAGAACGCCACCGAACGCGCCGGGCCACCCAACTGCAGGGCGGCGTGAAAGTAGTAAACGATCTGGGCCATGATCCGCGCCCAGTTGATCGAGTTGACCGCCACCAGACGCGTGCCCTTGAGGAAGCCCTGGTCAGCGAAGCTGGCCTTGACCATTTCCTGGCAGTCGTCGAAGTTGCCTTCGATGGCGATGTTGTGGATGTTCTCGCCGAAGATGGTCGTCATCTGCCGACGCTGCACTTCCGATACACGCTGGTGCGGGTGCAGGATAAAGATGTCGACGTTGTCGCAACGACGGCAGCCTTCGATGGCGGCCGAGCCGGTGTCACCACTGGTGGCGCCGATGATCACCACGCGCTCGTTACGCTTGGCCAGGACGTGGTCAAGCAAGCGACCCAGCAGTTGCAGGGCAAAGTCCTTGAACGCCAGGGTCGGGCCGTGGAACAGCTCCAGCACCCATTCGTTGCTGCCCAGTTGACGCAGCGGCGCAACCGCAGCGTGGGCGAACTCGCCGTAGGTTTCTTCAAGAATCTTCTTGAAGTCGGCATCGGCAATGCTGCCGGTGACGAACGGGCGCATCACCCGGAAGGCCAGCTCGTGGTACGGCAGGCCAGCCCAGGAGGCAATCTCTTCCTGGGTGAAACGCGGCAGGTTTTCCGGCACATACAGGCCGCCATCACTGGCCAGGCCTGCGAGCAGGACGTCTTCGAAATTCAGGGCCGGTGCCTGGCCGCGGGTGCTGATGTAACGCATGACCTAATCCTCTAACGCAAAGACTGCTCAGTTCAGTTGTTCGACGCGGATACGCACCACGTTGCCGACCACATCCTGCAATGCTTCCAGGGCGGTAATGGCATCGTTCATGCGTTGTTCGAGCACTCGGTGGGTGAGCAGGATCATTGGCACCAGGCCGTCCTGTTCCTCGACTTCCTTCTGCATGATCGATTCGATGTTGATACCGCGCTCCGAGAGGATGCTTGCCACCTGGGCCAGCACGCCTGGGTGATCCTTGGCCTGGATGCGCAGGTAGTAGGCGGACTCGCAGGCTTCGATCGGCAGGATCGGATGCGCCGACAGCGAATCCGGCTGGAAGGCCAGGTGCGGCACGCGGTTTTCCGGATCGGAAGTCATGGCGCGAACCACGTCGACCAGGTCAGCTACGACCGAGGACGCGGTAGGTTCCATGCCAGCGCCTGCGCCGTAGAACAGGGTGGAGCCGGCGGCATCACCATTGACCATGACCGCGTTCATTACGCCGTTGACGTTGGCGATCAGACGGTCGGCCGGAATCAGCGTTGGGTGTACACGCAGCTCGATGCCGTTGGCGGTGCTGCGGGCCACGCCCAGGTGCTTGATACGGTAGCCCAGGGCTTCTGCGTAGTTCACATCAGCGGTGGTCAGCTGAGTGATGCCTTCGGTGTAAGCCTTGTCGAACTGCAGCGGGATACCAAAGGCGATGGACGCCAGGATGGTCAGTTTGTGCGCAGCATCGATGCCCTCGACGTCGAAGGTCGGATCGGCTTCGGCATACCCCAGGGCTTGGGCTTCTGCCAGCACGTCAGGGAAGGCCCGGCCTTTCTCGCGCATTTCAGTGAGGATGAAGTTGCCGGTGCCGTTGATGATCCCGGCCACCCAGTTGATGCGGTTGGCCGACAACCCTTCACGGATTGCCTTGATCACCGGAATGCCACCGGCCACGGCCGCTTCAAAGGCGACGATAACGCCCTTTTCGCGCGCCTTGGCGAAGATCTCGTTGCCGTGCACGGCGATCAGCGCCTTGTTGGCGGTCACCACGTGCTTGCCGTTGTCGATGGCCTTGAGCACCAGCTCACGGGCCACGGTGTAGCCGCCGATCAGTTCGATGACAATGTCGATTTCCGGGTTCGTTGCGACCTCGAATACATCAGCGGTAATGGGGGTACCGGTAATCTGGCAATTCGGGTTTGGCGAACGCATGGCAATCTGTGCCACTTCGATACCACGCCCGGCACGGCGGGCGATCTCCTCGGCGTTACGCTGAAGTACATTGAAGGTACCGCCACCGACGGTCCCCAACCCACAGATGCCTACTTTGACCGGTTTCACTGTGAACTCCCCATTGAACGAACGGCGCGAGGCCGTTCGTGAAAACAGCCGCCTCCCCATGGTGACGGCTCGCTTGTTGAATTACTTACTGCCGGCCAGCGCCAGCTTGGCAACCTGAGGTGCCGGTTGATAACCCGGGATCACCTGGCCGTCCTCAAGGACGATGGCCGGGGTGCCGTTGACACCAATCGACTGGCCCAGCTGGAATTGCTTGCCGACCGGGTTGACGCACTTGGCAGCCTTGATTTCTTTGCCGTCGATCATCTTGTCCAGCGCGGCCTTGCGGTCGCTGGAGCACCAGACGGCTTGCAGTTGTTCATCGCCCGGGGAGCCGAGGCCCTGGCGCGGGAAGGCAACATAGCGCACTTCGATACCGCGACGGTTGAGCTCAGGAACTTCGGCGTGCAGCTTGTGGCAGTACGGGCAGGTCGTGTCGGTAAACACAGTGATGTGCGATTTGGTTTCGCCCTTGGCAGGATAAACCACCATCTCCGCGGCTGGAATAGCATTGATGCTCTTGGCGATGGCCTGACGCTCGGTTTTTTCAGTCAGGTTGACCGGTTTGCCGTCCTGAATCTGGTACAGATAGCCCTGCACGACGAACTGACCATCGGCGCTGGCGTACAGTACGCGACCACCCTTGAGCTTGACTTCGTAAAGGCCGTTCAACGGGCTTGAGGCGACGCTGTCGACCGGCATACCCAGCTCCAGGGACTGCAGGGTCTTGCGAATCGCCTGCTCGGCGGTGTCGGCGGCAGCGGCAAAAGTGCTGACCAGCGCCAGGGCGGCGGTGGCGATAATCTGGGTCACGCGCATGGGAACTCCTGAAGGCGGGCAAAGGGCCACTCAAGCAACGCACGTCCTGAAATGACGGCGGTTGTAAGGCCCTTGATGCAAACCGCCCAAGCCTACCACATCATGCCCGCACAGACCGCCCTCGGCGATACAAGCACTGTATGTTCAGCCGCGCGGGTGATGGCGGGCGTGCAGTTCCTGCAAGCGAGCGCGGGCGACATGGGTGTAGATCTGCGTGGTCGACAGGTCACTGTGGCCCAGCAGCATCTGTACCACCCGCAGGTCGGCACCATGATTGAGCAGGTGCGTAGCGAACGCATGGCGCAAGGTGTGTGGCGACAGGCTTTTGCCGATGCCGGCGACCTGGGCCTGATGCTTGATCCGATGCCAGAAGGTCTGCCGGGTCATCTGCTCGCCGCGCAGGCTGGGAAACAGCACATCGCTCGGACGTCCACCGAGCAACTCGTTGCGTCCGTCGCGCAGGTAGCGCTCGATCCATACCACCGCCTCTTCGCCCATGGGCACCAGGCGCTCTTTGCTGCCCTTGCCCATCACCCGCAATACCCCCTGACGCAAGTTGACCTGATCCAGGGTCAGGCTGACCAGCTCGGTGACCCGCAAGCCACAGGCGTAGAGGACCTCGAGCATGGCCCGGTCGCGCTGGCCTATCGGCTCGCTCAGGTCCGGTGCCTGCAGCAACGCCTCCACGTCCTCTTCGGACAGGGACTTGGGCAGGGGCCTTCCCAGCTGCGGCATCTCGACTTGCAGGGTCGGATCGACGCCAATCAGCTTTTCCCGCAGCAAATAGCGATAGAACCCACGTACACCGGAGAGAAAGCGTGCAGTCGATCGTGGCTTGTAAGCCTGATCCAGGCGCCAGGCCAGGTGATCGAGAATCAGCTCGCGCCCGGCATCGGGCAAGGCCACGCCTTGCTCCTGGAGCCAGCCATTGAACAGCGCCAGGTCACTGCGGTAAGACTCGCGGGTATTGTCGGCCAGGCCTTTTTCCAGCCACAGGGCATCGAGGAACTGGTCGATCAGGGGATGCTCTAGTGCGGGCATGACAACTCGAAGGCAAGAGACAAATACGAAAAATTGCCGCTAGTCTTCCATAACACGGTCGGCATAGGGAGCCCGAATGAACGAACAACAGATATTGCTGACCTTCGGTGGCATTGGCGGCGCCGCCCTCGCCTGCCAATGGCTGGCCTGGCGATTGAAGCTGCCGGCCATCCTCTTTCTACTGCTCAGCGGCATTCTAGCCGGGCCGATCCTCGGCTGGCTCGACCCGCAAGCGATGTTCGGCCCGTTGCTGATGCCCCTGGTGTCGCTGGCGGTGGCACTGATTCTGTTCGAGGGCAGCCTGACCCTGCACCTGTCGCAATGGCATGAGATCGGTACCGTTGTCCGGCGCATGGTCACCCTTGGCGCACTGTCTACCTGGGTGATCATCACCCTCGCCACCCATTGGCTGCTCGGCTTCGACTGGATGCTGGCGACCTTGTTCGGCACCTTGACCCTGGTCACCGGCCCTACGGTGATCGTGCCCATGCTGCGCGTGGTCCGGCCGAAATCAACCATTGCCAACATCCTGCGCTGGGAAGGCATCGTCATCGATCCCATCGGCGCATTGCTGGCAGTGGTTGTGTACAGCTTCATCATTGCCAGCGCGGCGGGTAATGGCCTGAGCCAGAGCCTTATGACCTTTGCCGGGGTGATCCTTTGCGGAAGTGCCTTCGGCGCTGCCGGCGGCTGGATACTGGGCCAGGTCATACGCAAGCAATGGTTGCCCGAATACCTGCACAACCTGGCGTCCCTGGCCGCGGTACTGGGCATTTTCATCGCCGCCAACCAGGTGATGCACGAGTCCGGCCTGCTCGCGGTGACCATCATGGGCATGTGGTTGGCCAATATGAAGGGAGTGGATGTTCGGCAGATCCTGCACTTCAAGGAGAACTTGAGCGTCCTGCTGATTTCCGGGCTGTTCATCCTCCTCGCCGCACGCCTGGATCTGAACGCCCTGATCGGCCTTGGCCCGGCGGTGCTGGCACTGTTGCTGGTGATCCAACTGATTGCCCGGCCGCTGAACGTCGCACTGTCGACCTGGGGTTCGCAACTGAACTGGCGTGAACGGGCCTTGCTGAGCTGGATCGCTCCGCGCGGGATCGTGGCCGCGGCGGTGTCGGCGATTTTCGCCATTCGCCTGCATGAAGCGGGTCACCAAGGCGCGCTATTGCTGGTGCCGCTGACCTTTGCCGTGATCATCGGCACAGTGGTGTTGCAAAGCGCCACGGCGCGGCCCCTGGCCCGCCTGCTGAAGGTCGCGGAGCCTGCCCCCAGCGGCTTTCTGATCGTCGGCGCCAACCTGCCGGCCCGAACTGTTGCCAAGGCCTTGCAGCAACTTGGCTGCCGGGTGCTGCTGACCGATTCAAGCTGGGAAAACATCCGTGCGGCGCGCATGGAGGGGCTCCCCACCTACTTTGGCAATCCGGCTTCACAGCATGCCGACGCCCACCTGGACCTGGTTGGCCTGGGCCACTTGCTAGGGCTTTCCCCCTCAGGAGAACTGAATACCCTGGCCTGCGCGCGCTTTCGTCATGACTTTGGCCACGCGCGCCTATTCGTTCTGGCCAGTGGCCTGGAGGCACGGCGTAGTGACAAGCATCGCGCCAGTGATGAGCATCGTGGTCATGTCCTGGGAAGCCAAGCCCTGACTTATGTGCAACTGGCCAATCAGCTCAACAAGGGTGCCGAGCTGTACAGCACCCACCTGACCGACACTTTTGGCTGGGAGGACTATCAGGCATTGCATGGCCAGCGTGCGACTTTGCTGTTTGCTCGTGACGGTAGTGGCTGGGTGCATGTTTTCGGCTCTGACAGCCCCTTGAAGCCAAGCCCTGGATGGACCCTGGTGGCGTTGATTCAGCCGCAGGGAAGCTGATCGCGGGCCAGACCTGCCTTGCTCAGAACTCAGGCAATACTGGCACCGGGCGTTTATCTTCATCGATAGCGACAAAGCTGAACAGGCCATGAATGGCCTTCTCGCGGCTGTCGCAGCTCATGCTTTCGACAAACACCTCGACCTCGACCTTGAGGCTGGTGGTGCCCACGGTGGCCACCCGGCCAACCAACTCGACGATAGAACCTGCGGCAATGGGATGCTTGAAGTCGATCCGGTCGGTGGACACAGTCACCAGCGGCAGCCGGCAAAAACGCGTGGCAGCGATGAACGACACTTCATCCATCCAGGCCAAGGCAGTGCCGCCAAACAAAGTGTTGTGGTGGTTGGTGGTGGACGGGAACACCGCCTTGGTGACGCGGGTCACCGACAGTTCGGTGCGGCGTTCGATTTCCAGCTCTCTAGGGGTCATAAACTTCACATCAGGGACAAATTGCAGACAACAAAAAAGCAGCCCGAAGGCTGCTTTTTTCGCATGGCGGCGGTAGCCACCGGTCAAACTGTCATCAGGACAGTTTTTCCTTGATGCGAGCGGCTTTACCGGACAGGTCGCGCAGGTAGTACAGCTTGGCTTTACGCACGTCACCACGACGTTTCACGGCCAGGCTGTCGATTTGCGGGCTGTAGGTCTGGAAAGTACGCTCAACACCAACACCGTTGGAGATCTTGCGAACAGTGAAAGCGCTGTTCAGACCACGGTTACGCTTGGCGATGACAACGCCTTCGAAAGCCTGCAGACGCGAACGATCGCCTTCCTTCACTTTCACCTGAACGACGATGGTGTCGCCCGGGGCAAAGGTCGGGATCTCTTTGGACATCTGCTCAGCTTCGATCTGCTGAATGATTTTGTTGGTCATGCTGTGCTCCTAAGGTAAATCGTCGGATCTACCATCGATACGTTAACTATCGTCCCGCTCTCGGAGATACTCCTCGAGCAGCTTCTTCTCTTCTCCAGAAAGTGAGCGACTTTCCAGAAGATCGGCGCGTCGTTCATAGGTCCGCCCAAGGGACTGCTGTAAACGCCATCGCCGGATGTGTGCATGGTTGCCACTAAGCAACACGTCGGGAACACGCTGATCCGCATACACCTCCGGTCGGGTGTAGTGCGGGCAATCAAGCAGACCATCGGTGAAGGAATCTTCCTGCGCCGAGTCCGCATGCCCTAAAGCTCCGGGCAGCAGTCGTGTAACCGCATCAATCAGAACCATCGCCGGTAGCTCGCCACCGGACAAGACATAGTCGCCAATCGACCACTCTTCATCGACATGAGCTTCAATAAAACGCTCGTCGACGCCTTCATAACGACCGGCTATCAGAATCAACGATTCGTGCTTCGCCAGGTCTTTGACCGCCGACTGAGTCAGCTTGCGGCCTTGCGGGCTCAGGTAAATCACCTTCGCCGCCTCTCCGGTTGCCTGCCTGGCAGCTACCAGGGCGTCTTCCAGAGGCTTGATCTTCATCACCATGCCCGGACCACCGCCAAAAGGCCGATCATCCACCGTATGGTGACGATCCGTGGTGTAGTCCCGCGGGTTCCAGCAGGTCAATTGCAACAACCCCTGTTTCACCGCCCGGCTGGTAATGCCGTACTCACTGATGGCCGAGAACATCTCGGGGAACAGCGTGATGACGTCTACGCGCAGGCTGGCCATTGCTTAGAAGTCCGCGTCCCATTCCACCCTCATTTCGCCTGCAACCAGGTCGATCTTCAACACACATTGCTCTGTATAGGGCAACAGGCGTTCACGATCATCCAGGCTGCCCGCGCAGGGCTTGACCACCATTACATCGTTCGCGCCGGTCTCCAACAGGTGATCAATCTTGCCGAACAGCTGTTCGTCCTGATTGATGACTTTCAGACCTACCAACTGGTACCAGTAGTACTCGTCGCTAGACAGGTTGGGCAAAAGGCTGCGTGAGATACAAATCTCAAAACCGCTCAGAAGACGAGCTTCATCACGATCGTCGAGGCCTTTGAGCTTGGCGACCAGATCCTTTTGAGTGGAACGGCCACTGACCAGCTCGACCTGTTTTACCTTCCCTTCATGCCGAAGCGTCCAGTTAGGGTAATCCAACAGGTTTTCAATCGGATCGGTAAAGGAAAAGACCTTCACCTCGCCGCGAACGCCGTGAACCGAAAAAATCTTGCCAACAACGATCAAGTCATCAGCTTTTTCTGGCGTCGCGCTCATCGTGCTCAGGCAGCAGCCTTGGCAGCTTGTTTCAGCAGTTGAGCAACGCGCTCAGACGGCTGTGCGCCAACGCTCAGCCAGTGAGCAACGCGGTCTTCTTTAACGGACAGGCGAACTTCCTGACCACGAGCGATAGGGTTGAAGAAACCAACCTGCTCGATGTGCGAACCGGTAACCGGGTTACGCGAGTCGGTCACGGTCAGGGTGTAGAATGGGCGCTTTTTAGAGCCACCACGGGCAAGACGGATGGTTAGCATTGAACATCGTTCCTGTAGTCGGTGCTGCAAATCATAATGCACAGCGGGCACACGGGTGCCCGAAAGGCCGCATATTCTCAAGGAATATCCGGACTTTTGCAAATGCCTTTTTACCTGAGGCAAAAAGGCCAGCCTGCTGATCTGCGGATTGCGCTGCCTTATATAAGGCAGCAGTGTCCCGCCGAGGGCGGGGTTCCGATCGTCGGCGCGCATTCGCGCCGACGCTCTGAATAGGATTACAGCTTGGGCATGCCGCCGCCGGGCATCATGCCACCCAGGCCGCGCATCATTTTCGCCATACCGCCTTTGGCAGAAAACTTCTTCATCATTTTCTGCATCTGTTTGTGCTGCTTGATCAAACGGCCGATATCCTGCACCTGGGTGCCGGAGCCCATGGCGATCCGGCGCTTGCGTGAACCGCTGATCAGCTCAGGGTCACGGCGCTCGGCCGGGGTCATCGAGTTGATGATCGCTTCCATCTGCTTGAACTGTTTCTCGGCGACGCCCTGGGCGCTGCCCATCTGGGCCAGGTTGACGCCGCCGATGCTTGGCAGCTTGTCCATCAGGCCACCGAGGCCACCCATGTTCTTCATTTGTTGCAGCTGATCACGGAAGTCTTCGAGGTCAAAGCCCTTGCCCTTCTTCAGCTTCTTGGCCAGTTTGTCGGCCTTTTCCTTGTCGAGGGTCTGCTCGGCCTGCTCGATCAGGCTGAGCACGTCGCCCATGCCAAGGATGCGCGAAGCGATACGGTCCGGGTGGAACGGCTCGAGCGCTTCGCTCTTCTCGCCCATACCGATGAATTTGATCGGCTTGCCGGTAATGGCCCGCACCGACAGCGCGGCACCGCCACGGGCATCGCCATCGACCTTGGTCAGGATCACACCGGTCAGCGGCAGCGCTTCACCGAAAGCCTTGGCGGTGTTGGCCGCGTCCTGACCGGTCATGGCATCGACCACGAACAGGGTTTCGATCGGCTTGACCGCCGCGTGCAGGTCCTTGATCTCGGCCATCATCTCGGCGTCGATGTGCAAACGACCGGCGGTGTCGACAATGACCACGTCGATGAACTTCAGCTTGGCTTCGCGGATGGCCGCTTCGGCAATGGCCACCGGCTTCTGGCTGATGTCGGACGGGAAGAAAGTAACGCCGATATCGCCCGCCAGGGTCTCCAGCTGCTTGATGGCCGCCGGACGGTAAACGTCAGCCGACACCACCATCACCGACTTCTTCTTGCGCTCTTTAAGGAAGCGCGCCAGTTTGCCGGCAGTGGTGGTCTTACCCGCACCCTGCAGGCCGGCCATCAGCACCACGGCCGGAGGCGCGGCATTGAGCGCCAGGTCTTCGTTGGCCGCGCCCATCAGGCCTTCGAGCTCGGCCTGGACGATCTTCACGAACGCCTGGCCCGGGGTCAGGCTGCGCGACACCTCGGTGCCAACCGCACGCTCCTTGACCTTGTTGACGAAATCCTTGACCACCGGCAGGGCGACGTCAGCCTCGAGCAACGCCATGCGCACTTCACGCAGGGTGTCTTTGATGTTGTCTTCGGTCAGCTTGGCCTTGCCGGTGACATGGCGCAGCGTCTGTGACAGACGGTCGGTCAGGTTTTCAAACATGGTGATCCTTTCAGGCTCTGTAGAACCGAGGTTTATCAGCTGCCTCTGGCGTAATCGACGGGCCTTGGGCAGGGGCAGATCGGCGATTATAACGAAGACTCGGGCCAGCGCACACCTCGCCGTCGGCTGGCAGTCTTCCTTGGCAGGCGCGTTCTATGCCAAACTCAACTCTTTTCGGGCTTGCCTAACAGGACTTATGCTCCCCTTGTCACCCAGCTTGCTACCCAACCTGATCGCCGCCTGCCTGTATGCCGCCGCGACTCTCTATCAAGGCTCCCGACTGGCGCAAGGCGCCAAGGTGGACAAACGCCTGCTTGGCCTGCTCGGCGCGCTGGCGGTCATTGCCCAGGGCAGCGCACTGTTCTGGCAGCTGCTCACGCCCCTGGGCCTGAGCCTGGACTTCTTCAGTGCCGCCAGTCTGATCGCCACGGCGGTGATTGCCCTGACCTTGCTGGCGTGCCTGCGCATTCCGGTGGAAAACCTGCTGGTGCTGCTGTTCCCGCTGGGCATGCTGACGGCGCTGACCGCGCAGTTCGCACCACCGGGCACCGTGCCGCTGATCAACGAAGAGCCGGGGATCCTGGCGCATATCCTGCTGTCGATCCTGGCCTATGGCATGTTCACCATCGCGGTGTTCCAGGCGCTCTTGCTACTGCTTCAGGATCACCAGCTCAAACACAAGCATCCTTCGGGACTGATCAAGAACTTCCCGCCCCTGCAAACCATGGAAAGTCTGCTGTTTGGCTTTCTCTGGGCCGGTTGGGTGCTGTTGTCGCTGTCGCTGCTTTCCGGCTGGCTGTTCCTCGACAACCTGTTCGCCCAGCACCTGGTGCACAAGACCTTGCTGGCCTGCGTGGCCTGGATTGTCTTCAGTGTGCTACTGTGGGGCCGCACCCGCCTGGGCTGGCGCGGCCACAAGGCGATCCGCTGGACCCTGGCCGGTTTCTGCCTGCTGATGCTGGCCTACTTCGGCAGCAAGCTGGTGCGCGAATTCATCCTACATATCTGACGGGCACAGTAAATGGACGCTCTGCCGTTAGGACCCTTGCTTGGCATTCTGACACTGGCCCTGCTCTGGTCGGCGCTGTTCACCGCGGTGGACGCTGCCCAGCAGCAACTCAATAGTGCACGGCGCAACGGCCTGACCGGCGAACACCCGGAACTGGCCGTCGCGCCACAGTCCCTGGTGCTCTGCTCGACTCTAGGCAAATTACTGGTACTGGCCCTGGCGTGCCTGCTGGGCCAGCACTACAGCGGCGAACACGGCTTCTGGCTGGCCGGACTTGGTGCCGCCGCCGTACTGTTGGTGCTGACTGAGTACCTGCCGCGACAATTGGCCCGACGCAACCCGCAAACGTTCATTGCCCTGGGCAACAGCCTGCTCAAGGCCCCGCTCAAGCTGCTCCAGCCCCTGGCCTGGCTGCTCGATGGCTGCGCACGGGTGCTGCTGCGCCCGTTCCGCATCCAGGCCCATACGGTGACCCTGCACGAGCAGGACGACAACCACCCCGATGCGCAAGAGCATCTGCAGGCCGACTACCGCCTGAACCTGCCCGAGAGCCTGCTGGCCCTGGACAAGATCACCGTCAATGACATTCTGGTGCCGCGCAACGACGTCGACGGCATCAATCTCGACGACTCCATCGAGGCAATCATCGAGCAGCTGATCATCAGCCGCCACACCCGCCTGCCGGTCTATCACAGTGATATCAACCAGGTCGAAGCGATCCTCAATACCAAGCTGATCAGCCACCTGCTGCCCAAGGCCGAGCTGACCCGCGAGACCTTGCAGGCGGCCTGCTACGATCCCTACTTCGTCCCGGAAAGCACGCCACTGCAACTGCAGTTGCTCAACTTCCACAAGCAGCAACGGCGCCTCGGCGTGGTGGTCGACGAATATGGCGAGGTGCTGGGCATCGTCACCCTGGAAGACATTCTCGAAGAGATTGTCGGCGAGTTCGAGGACGAAAACAGCCAGGTCAACCCGCACATCCATCCCCAAGCCGACGGGCGTTTCATCATCGAAGGCACCGTGTCGATACGCGAACTGAACCGCAGCCTGGGCTGGCACCTGCCCAGCGACGGACCGAAGACCCTCAATGGCCTGGTCACCGAAGCCCTGGAAAGTATCCCGGCCAGCGCGGTGTGCCTGAAAGTCGGCCGTTATCGCCTGGAAATCCTCGAAACAGAGGACAATTGTGCCAGTCGCATACTGGTCTGGACCGTGACTCGCTAGCTATACTCGGTTCACGCTTACCCAGCCCGGCCGTCTCGCCCGCTACCCGCATCCAGCGTCCCTCGGCTAGTTCGCACAACTGAATGCCGCGCGTTTTACCGGCACTGCTTCACACCCCGAACATTGCCCGCGCCCGCCCTTATCCCCAACGGGTATGCTCAGTCACGCGACCAACAACAATACGCTTCGGCGCCCGCTCGCTGACGCCTGCCTGTGCAGGTCGGCGACGCCGCCCATGGAGCTCTCGACTGTCAGGGATAATCGCATGACAACCAGCAGCACCTACTCCGAAACGGCCCAGGCCAGCCCCGGCAACTCACCAGCAAGGGTGGCCACCGCCAGCTTTATCGGCACCGCCATCGAGTTCTACGACTTCTACGTCTACGCCACCGCAGCAGCACTGGTGATCGGCCCGGTGTTCTTCCCGCAGACCTCTGGCACCGCACAGATGCTCTCGGCCTTCCTCACCTTCGGCATCGCCTTCCTGGCCCGTCCCCTGGGTTCTGCGCTGTTCGGCCACTTCGGTGACCGCATCGGGCGTAAATCGACCCTGGTCGCCTCGCTGCTACTGATGGGCATATGTACCACGCTGATCGGCGTGTTGCCCGGCTATGACAGC
This sequence comes from Pseudomonas sp., assembly GCF_050739775.1. Lineage (GTDB taxonomy): Bacteria > Pseudomonadota > Gammaproteobacteria > Pseudomonadales > Pseudomonadaceae > Aquipseudomonas. The sequence goes on along the minus strand of NZ_JBOICA010000007.1, from coordinate 18,160 downwards.
ATCGGCGCCTGGGCACCGATCCTGCTCTGCGTGCTGCGCTTCGGTCAGGGCCTGGGCCTTGGCGGTGAATGGGGCGGCGCGGCCCTGCTGGCCACCGAAAACGCCCCCAAAGGCAAGCGCGCCTGGTTCGGCATGTTCCCGCAGCTTGGCCCTTCGATCGGCTTTCTGGCCGCCAACGGCCTGTTCCTGACCTTGGCCATGACCCTCACTGATGAGCAGTTCCGTAGCTGGGGCTGGCGGATTCCCTTCCTGCTCAGCGCGGCACTGGTCATCGTTGGCCTGTATGTACGGCTCAAACTCGAAGAAACACCGATCTTCGCCAAGGCCATCGCCCGCCACGAGCGGGTGAAAATGCCGGTGGTCGAACTCTTCTCGCACTACTGGATGCCGGTTTTGCTTGGCGCTTCGGCCATGGTGGTGTGCTACGCGCTGTTCTACATTTCCACAGTATTCTCACTCAGCTATGGCGTGGCGACCCTGGGCTACAGCCGCGAAACCTTCCTCGGCCTGTTGTGCTTTGCGGTACTGTTCATGGCCCTGGCCACCCCGCTGTCGGCCTGGCTCAGCGACCGCTACGGGCGTAAACCGGTGCTGATCGTCGGCGCGGTGCTGGCGATTCTCTCGGGCTTTACCATGCAACCGTTGCTGACCTCGGGCTCCACTGCGGGCGTGGCGCTGTTCCTGGCCATCGAGCTGTTCTTGATGGGCGTGACCTTCGCCCCGATGGGCGCGCTGTTGCCTGAGCTGTTCCCGACCCATGTGCGTTACACCGGAGCCTCGGCAGCCTATAACCTGGGCGGTATCGTCGGGGCTTCGGCGGCGCCGTTCTTCGCCCAGAAACTAGTGGCGATGGGGGGATTGAGCTGGGTCGGTGGGTATGTGTCGGCGGCAGCGCTGCTGAGCCTGATTGCCGTGCTGTGCCTGAAAGAAACTCGACATTCGGAGCTCTGAAGCTACAAGCTACAAGCTACAAGTCACCCTACTTGCAGCTTGTAGCTTGCAACTGACAGCTATCAGAGTTCTATCTTGACCGCCTGAGAGGCACGGGTCGCCTTGGCCCGTGCGGCCTCGATCGACTCATCACGTGCCAGGCACACGCCCATGCGGCGCTGGCCGTTGACTTCAGGCTTGCCGAACAGACGAATAGCGGTATCCGGCTCACTCAGGGCGGCGCCCAGGTTAGCGAACGCCGTCTGCTGCGACTGACCTTCCACCAGGATCACCGCTGAGGCGGACGGGCCGAACTGACGAATCAGCGGGATCGGCAGGCCAAGGATTGCCCGCGCATGCAGGGCGAACTGCGACAGGTCCTGAGAAATCAGGGTCACCAGGCCGGTGTCGTGCGGACGCGGCGAAACTTCGCTGAACCACACCTGATCACCTTTCACGAACAGTTCGACACCAAACAGACCACGGCCACCCAGCGCCTCAGTGACCGCCCTGGCCACCCGCTCGGATTCGGCCAAGGCCACCGGGCTCATCGCCTGCGGCTGCCAGGATTCCTGGTAATCGCCCTTCTCCTGGCGGTGACCAACCGGCGCACAGAACGTGGTACCGCCGATATGACGAACGGTCAGCAGGGTGATTTCGTAGTCAAAGTCGATGAAGCCTTCGATGATCACCCGGCCCTTGCCGGCACGGCCGCCTTCCTGAGCATAGTCCCAGGCTTTTTGCACATCATCAGTGCTGCGCAGCAGACTCTGGCCCTTACCCGAGGAACTCATCACCGGCTTGACCACGCACGGGAAACCCAGGTCTTCGACCGCCTGGCGATAGTCCTCGAAGGTATCAGCGAAGTGGTAAGGCGAGGTCGGCAAATCCAGCTCTTCGGCGGCCAGACGACGAATGCCTTCGCGGTTCATGGTCAGTTGCGTGGCGCGGGCAGTCGGGACTACGGTGAAACCTTCGTTTTCCAGCTCGACCAGGGTCGCGGTGGCAATGGCTTCGATCTCCGGGACGATGTAGTGCGGCTTCTCGGCCTCGATCACTGCCCGCAGCGCTGCGCCATCGAGCATGTTGATCACATGGCTGCGATGGGCCACCTGCATGGCCGGAGCATTGGCGTAACGGTCCACGGCAATCACCTCAACGCCCAGGCGTTGCAGCTCGATCACCACTTCCTTGCCCAGTTCGCCGCAGCCACAGAGAAGTACGCGGATCGCTGTTGGCGACAATGGGGTTCCGATACGGGTCATTTCAGGTCCTCAGAGGGAAGGAGTCCAGGGCTACCCGGTGATCGGTGCAACCCGGTGAAAGCGAGCGCCATTTTACATCAACCAAGCGACCGGGCCTCAGCCGGTGACTGCACGCTTGCGCAGACGCCAGGCCATGATCAGCCAGACGGCGGTCACCCCGGCGAACTTCGAGGCCAGGGCAGTACCGACCACAACCGGGGTCAAGACACCGATCATGCCGAAGAAGATAAAGGTGTCGAGAGGAATGCTCAGCGCCGAACTCAACCACAGGCGGTCGTGCAGCGGCCGCTTGGTGATGCTGAAGACCAGCCAGTCGATCAGCTCCGATACGGCGAAGGCGGTAGCACTGGCCAAGGCAATGGCAGGCTCGGAGGTGACATAGGACAGCACCAGTGCGACCAGCATGGCGACCAGGGCGCCGTGGCCATAACGCGTCTGCACCATGTCCCGGAGGATGAACACCAACCCGCCCCAGGCGGACCAGATGACGTCCAGGTGGGGGGCACTGGAGAAGGCGTAGTTGATCAGCACAACGCTGCTGATGTAGGCAATCAGAAAAGGCATGGATTCGACCGCTGGGCAAGCCCTACAGGGTACTTGAGCGGCCGCTTGCGGCCAAGTGGCGGATCAGCAGGTGACGTTGCTGACGCTGAAGATCAGCCCGGCCGCCAGTGCCCGCTCGTGACACAGCTTCAGCACCTGGCGCCGCTCGCTGTTGTCCATCCGGCCCCAGCGGGTTATTTCCGCAGCGCTGCGCTGACAGCCGGTGCAGATGTCGGCCTCATCCAGGGCGCAGATGTGCACGCAAGGCGAGGCGAGCGGACGCTCAATGCTACTCATCAGTCCTCCTGGGGTGCCAGATCGCGGGCATAGCGCTCGGCATTGTGCACGTAATGCGCAGCGCTTGCTTCGAGCATTTTCTTCTGTGCCTCGGTCAGTTCACGCACCACCTTGCCCGGCGAGCCCATCACCAGCGAGCCGTCGGGAATCTCCTTGCCCTCGGGAATCAGCGCGTTGGCGCCGATGATGCAGTACTTGCCGATGCGTGCACCGTTGAGGACCACCGCATTGATGCCGACCAGACTGTAATCACCCACGCTGCAACCATGGAGCATGGCGTTATGGCCGATAGTTACTCCCTTGCCCAAGGTCAGCGGCGAACCCATATCGGTATGCATCACGGTACCGTCCTGAACATTGCTGTTCTCGCCGATGTCGATCAATTCGTTATCGCCGCGCAGCACCGCGCCGAACCAGACACTTGCCCCCGCCTGCAGGCGCACCTTGCCGATCAGGGTGGCTGTGGGGGCCGCCCAGCTGCGTGGATGGGTTTCGACCCGCAGGTCGCCCAGACGGTATTTCATACATGGTTCCTCACGGCCCGGCAGTGATGGCGGGTGAGCCCGCTCAAATTGGAATGAAGCGCTCAGGTGGTTGGTGCAGATTGATGTCGGCATCGTAAAGCAAGTTGACCAGCTCGACGATCATGATCGCCGATAACCCCCAGATCTTGTATTCGCCAAACCGGTAGCTGGGCACGTACCAACTGTGCCCCTGGTAATCGATACGGTGGGTGTGATCACGCGGGTCCTGGCGAAAGAACTCCAGCGGCACGGTGAACACCGCGGCGATTTCAGCATCATTGGCCTGGTACTCGACATAGTCGGGTATCAGGCCGACAAAAGGCGTGACCTTCAACCCATGCAACGAGATCAGCGGGCTCAACGGACCGATGATTTCCACCAAGCCTGGCGGCAGACCGATTTCCTCTTCGGCTTCGCGCAGGGCAGTGAACACCAGATCAGGATCTTCCGGATCACGTCGTCCGCCGGGAAAGGCAACTTCACCGCCATGGGTCGACAAGCCCTTGGCGCGCAGAGTCAATACCAGCTCAGGTGCTTCGCTACGGGTAATGGGCAATAACACTGCGGCCTCGGGAAAACGGCGATCGGTTTCCAGGGTGCTCGGCGTATGACTGCTCACGCGGCGAAGTAGCTCGTCCAGCATTGCTCTCTCTCGATTCCAAAGCCTGACCGGCATGATGCACCAAAGCCGCGAGCCGCCCAAGCCCCGAGGTGAACCGGCTTGCAGCCGCGGTGAAAGTCGCGCCAAGATAAGCACAACCTATAGGAATAAAAGCATGAAATTCTGCAGCGCGTGCGGCAATCCGGTGATTCAGCGTATTCCCGAGGGCGATACACGCCTGCGCTTTGTCTGCGATCATTGCCAGACCATCCATTACCAGAATCCCAATATCGTCGCTGGCGTGCTGCCGACCTGGGGCAGTCAGGTCCTGTTGTGTCGCCGGGCCATCGAGCCGCGCCGGGGTTACTGGACCCTGCCAGCGGGTTTCATGGAGAACGGTGAGACCCTGGAACAGGCCGCCCGTCGCGAAACCGTCGAGGAAGCCTGTGCCCGGGTCGGGCAGATGAGCCTGTACCAGCTGTTCGACTTGCCGCACATTAACCAGGTGCATGTGTTCTTTCGCGCTGAACTTGCCGACCTGGACTTCGCCGTCGGCGTCGAAAGCCTGGAAGTGCGACTTTTCGATGAAAGTGAAATCCCGTGGGACGAGCTGGCTTTCCGGACCATCAGCCGTACCCTAGAATGCTATTATCGTGACCGCATCGAGCAGCGCTACCCGATTGGCAACGAATGCCTGCCGCCCTTGCTCGCCTCGTCACTCAACACCTAGTTTTCAGGGATATCGTTTCATGCGCTGGTTGTTTGCTCTTTTCTGCCTCAGTGTGGCTTCGGTGTCCCAGGCAGCGTTTACCGAAACCATCGTGACCAAGCCTATTGAAAAGGTCGCGCCCTTGCCGCTCCAGCTCAAATCCGAGCATTCGGTGCTCATCGACAAGATCCTGGTACTCAAATCGGAACGGCGCCTGCAACTGATCAGCGCCGGCGCCCCGCTGAAAACCTATCGCATCTCTTTGGGCAAACAGCCCAAGGGGCCGAAGCTGCGCGAGGGCGACAAGCGCACGCCTGAAGGGTTCTACTGGATCGACTGGCGCAAGGAGAGTGAGCGCTACAACCTGGCCATGCACGTGTCCTACCCGAACATCAGCGATTCGGCACGGGCCCGGCGTGAAGGCGTACCGCCCGGCGGCATGATCATGATCCACGGCACGCCGCTGGACGAAGAGTACCCCGAAGAGGTGTTCCACACCCTGGACTGGACCGAAGGCTGCATTGCCATGACCAACCGCGATATGCGCGAGGTGTGGAACATGGTGCCCGACGGCACGATGATCGAAATTCGCCCCTGAGGGCGTCTTGCGATAGCGCCCGAACAGGCACAAAAAAACCGCGACCGATGCTCATCGGTCGCGGTTTTTTTTAGCCCTCAGAAGTCAGCGAGTTGCCAGACCTCATAAGCCGGTGTTTCGTAAGGATGACTGTGCTTGAGCGCAGCAACCACCGCCTGTATCAGCTCATCGGCCACCACCAACTCTACCCGCCACTCTTCGACCTGTTCGACCACGCCGCGCTGCCCGATAAACGGCTGACTGCCGTCCAACGGGCGGAACTGACCCTGGCCCAACACCTGCCAGGCACAGCAGTCGTAGTGACCGATGCGTCCGCCGCCTGCGGCGAACACAGCAGTCTTGACCACCTCCACATGGCTGGGCGGGACGAAGAAGGCGAGCTTGTACACCCTTAGTTCACCCAGACCCGCGCGTTGCGGAACATGCGCATCCACGCTGCGTCTTCGTTCCAGTCATCCGGACGCCAGGAGTTCTGCACGGCACGGAAGACCCGCTCAGGGTGCGGCATCATGATGGTGACGCGACCGTCACGGCTGGTGAGGCCGGTGATCCCGCGCGGCGAGCCGTTCGGGTTGGCCGGGTAGGTTTCAGTGACCTTGCCATGGTTGTCGACAAAGCGTAGTGCCACGCATCCGGACAGATCCGCTTCGAGCAGCGCTTCCTCGCTTTCGAACTCGGCATGACCTTCACCGTGAGCAATGGCGATCGGCATGCGCGAACCGGCCATGCCCTGCAGGAAGATCGAATTCGACTCCTGGACCTGGACCATGGCCACACGGGCTTCGAACTGCTCGGAGCGGTTACGCACGAAGTGCGGCCACAATTCGGTGCCCGGGATCAGCTCATGCAGGTTGGACATCATCTGGCAACCGTTGCACACACCCAGGGTAAAGCTGTCGTTGCGCTCGAAGAAGCCCTGGAAGGCATCACGGGCACGGCTGTTGAACAGCGCCGACTTGGCCCAGCCTTCACCGGCGCCCAGTACGTCACCGTAGGAGAAGCCACCGCAGGCTACCAGCCCCTTGAACTCGTTGAGATCGACACGACCGGCAAGGATATCGCTCATGTGCACGTCGATAGCGTTGAAGCCGGCACGGTCGAAGGCAGCTGCCATCTCGACCTGACCGTTGACGCCCTGCTCACGCAATACCGCCACCTGAGGACGGACGCCCTTCTTGATGTACGGTGCGGCGATGTCCTGGTTGACATCGAAGCCGAGCTTGACGCTCAGGCCCGGGTTGTCTTCTTCGAGCAGGCCGTCGAACTCCTGATCGGCGCAGTCGGCGTTGTCACGCAGGCGCTGGATCTGGTAGCTGGTTTCAGCCCACTGACGTTGCAGCAGGCGACGGTCGCCCTTGAACAGCTCTTCCCCCAGGTGCTGGATCACAACTTCGCTGTTGTTGACCGGCTGGCCGATCACCGCGACGCAGTCTTCACCCAGGCCGGCAGCACTGAACTGGGCCAACACATCCGGAGTAGCATCCTGACGCACCTGGATCACCGCACCCAACTCTTCGTTGAAGAGGATGGCGGCGATCTTTTCACCCTTGCTGGTCAGGGTGTCCAGTTCCAGGTGCAAGCCGCAATGACCGGCAAAGGCCATTTCCAGCGCAGTGACCAGCAGGCCACCGTCGGAACGGTCGTGGTAGGCCAGCAGGTGGCCATCGGCGTTCAGACCCTGGATCACGGCGAAGAAGGCTTTCAGGTCTTCGGCGTCGTCGACATCCGGTGCCTGGCTGCCCAGCTTGCCGTGGGTCTGGGCGAGGATCGAGGCGCCCATGCGGTTCTGGCCGCGGCCGAGGTCGATCAGGATCAGATCGGTCTCGCCCTTGTCCATGCGCAGTTCAGGGGTCAGGGTCTCGCGGATGTCGGTGACCGGGGCGAAACCGGTGACGATCAGCGACAGCGGCGAGGTCACGGTTTTCTCGCGACCTTGCTCTTCCCAACGGGTCTTCATGGACATGGAGTCCTTGCCCACCGGAATGGTCAGACCCAGTTCAGGACACAGTTCCATGCCGACGGCCTTGACGGTGTCGTACAGGCGCGCGTCTTCACCCGGGTGACCGGCTGCGGACATCCAGTTGGCCGACAGTTTGATGTCGGAGAGTTTTTCAATACGCGAGGCGGCCATGTTGGTCAGCGTCTCGCCGATCGCCATGCGCCCCGAAGCCGGAGAGTCGAGCAGGGCCAGCGGTGTGCGCTCGCCCATGGCCATGGCTTCACCGGTGTAGACGTCAAAGCTGGTGGCGGTGACCGCGACGTCGGCCACTGGCACCTGCCATGGGCCAACCATCTGGTCGCGGGCAACCAGGCCGGTAATGGTGCGGTCGCCGATGGTGATCAGGAAGCTCTTGCTGGCCACGGCCGGGTGACGCAGAACGCGCTCGACCGAGTCCTTCAGCTCGAGGGTGCTTGGGTCAAAGTCATCGCCCAGCTCCGCTTCGCGGGTGACCGAACGGTGCATGCGCGGTGGCTTGCCCAACAGCACGTCGAGCGGCATGTCTACCGGAGTGTTGCCGAAGTGGCTGTCGGTAACGGTCAGGTGCGGCTCTTCGGTGGCCTCGCCAACGACCGCGAACGGGCAGCGCTCGCGTTCACAGATGGCCTTGAAGCGCTCAAAGTCGCCAGCGCTCACCGCCAGGACATAACGTTCCTGGGATTCGTTGCTCCAGATCTCGTGCGGGGCCATGCCCGGCTCGTCGTTGGGCACGTTGCGCAGTTCGAAGCGGCCACCGCGGCCACCGTCGTTGACCAGCTCAGGGAAGGCGTTGGAAATGCCGCCCGCGCCGACGTCATGGATGAAGGCGATCGGGTTGTTGTCACCCAGCTGCCAGCAGCGGTCGATGACCTCCTGGCAGCGGCGTTCCATTTCCGGGTTCTCGCGCTGCACCGAGGCGAAGTCCAGGTCGGCGGAGCTGGCACCCGTATCGACGGACGAAGCCGCGCCGCCGCCCAGGCCGATCAGCATGGCCGGGCCACCGAGCACGATCAGCTTGGCGCCGACGGTGATCTCGCCCTTCTTCACGTGGTCTTCACGGATGTTGCCCATACCGCCGGCGAGCATGATCGGCTTGTGGTAGCCGCGCACTTCTTCGCCATGCGGGGTGTTGATCGACTGCTCGAAGGTACGGAAGTAACCGGTCAGCGCCGGACGGCCGAACTCGTTGTTGAACGCCGCGCCACCCAGCGGGCCTTCAATCATGATGTCCAGCGCGGTGACGATACGCTCAGGCTTGCCGTAGGCCTTCTCCCATGGCTGTTCGAAGCCCGGAATCTGCAGGTTGGAAACGGTAAAGCCGGTCAGGCCCGCTTTTGGCTTGGCGCCGCGGCCGGTGGCGCCCTCGTCGCGGATTTCGCCACCGGAACCGGTGGAGGCACCGGAGAACGGCGAGATGGCGGTCGGGTGGTTGTGGGTCTCGACCTTCATCAAAATGTGCACCGGCTCCTGCACTGCGCCGTACTGGCGGGTTTCAGGATTCGGGAAGAAGCGTCCGGCCACGGAACCAACGATCACCGAGGCGTTGTCCTTGTAAGCGGACAACACGCCTTCGCTGTGCATCTGGTAGGTGTTCTTGATCATGCCGAACAGGCTTTTATCCTGGCTTTCGCCATCGATATCCCAGCTGGCATTGAAGATCTTGTGGCGGCAGTGTTCGGAGTTGGCCTGGGCGAACATCATCAGTTCGATGTCGTGCGGATTGCGCTTGAGGCCCTGGAAACTGGTCACCAGGTAGTCGATCTCATCGTCGGCCAGGGCCAGGCCCAGCTCAACGTTGGCCTTTTCCAGCGCGGCACGGCCACCACCGAGAATGTCGACAGCAGTCAGCGGCTTGGGCTGGGCGTGGCTGAACAGGCCGGCGGCATCGATCAGCTCACTCAGGACGATCTGGGTCATGCGGTCGTGCAGCACGTCGGCGACGTTGGCGGCATCGGCTTCGCTCAGCTCGCCGCTGACATAGAAGGCGATACCGCGCTCCAGGCGCTGGATATTCTCCAGGCCGCAGTTGTGGGCGATGTCACTGGCCTTGCTCGACCAAGGCGAGATGGTGCCGAATCGTGGCATTACCAGGAACAGGCGACCGGTCGGTTCCTGTACCGGTACGCTCGGGCCGTACTTGAGCAGGCGCGCGAGCACTTGCTGTTGCTCGGCAGTCAGATCGCCGTCAACCTCGGCGAAATGAGCGAATTCAGCGTACAAACCACTAACAGCGGGGACTTTCTGGCTCAATTGCTCGAGTAATTTACCGTGGCGAAAGGCAGAAAGGGCAGGAGCGCCGCGCAGGATCAACATCGTCGGGACAGCCTCAGGAAGGGGGTGTGCTTAGAGGCCGTGCATTCTAGCCTAAATCCGTCGCTTCCGGCACCCGAAACACAGCATTCTGACGCGGCCGCGTGTCGGCGAAACAAACCGGACTCAAGGGTCAAAAAAAGATTTGTCCGCGTCAGCCCACCACGGCCTAGCGCAAAGCGTGCTAGCAGACAAGCAAACCGTTGTCGAGATATGGCGGGACCAGTCCTTTGCGTATACTGCAACCTATGTTTGCCCAAACTGCTTTGCGCCAGCGCTGCGCCAGATGGCTCATCGCGACCGGACTCTTCCTGATGCTCGGTGCCTGTGTTGAAAAACCCAGCACCCTTGAGCGCGTCAAGGAGGACGGTGTACTGCGCGTGATCACCCGCAACAGCCCTGCCACCTACTTCGAGGATCGCAACGGTGAAACCGGCTTCGAATACGAGCTGGTCAAGCGTTTTGCCGATGACCTCGGGGTGGAACTGAAAATCGAGACAGCCGACAACCTCGACGAGTTGTACGACCAGCTCGGCAAGCCATCGGGACCGGTAGTGGCGGCTGCTGGCCTGGTCAGTAGCGAGCGGCGCAAGTCACAGGTACGTTTTTCCCATCCCTACCTGGAAGTGACCCCACAGATCATCTACCGCAACGGTCGCTCGCGGCCGACCGATGCCAAGGACCTGGTCGGCAAGAAGATCATGGTGCTCAAGGGCAGCACCCATGCCGAACAGCTGGCGGAGCTGAAAAAGCAGTATCCGGCGCTCGAATACGAAGAGTCTGACGCTGTAGAAGTGGTCGACCTGCTGCGCATGGTCGATGAAGGTCAGATCGATCTGACCCTGGTCGATTCCAATGAGCTGGCGATGAACCAGGTCTACTTTCCCAAGGTGCGAGTTGCCTTCGACCTGGGCGACTCGCGCGACCAGCGTTGGGCGGTGGCTGCCGGCGACGACAACAGCCTGCTCAACGAGATCAACGAATTTCTCGACAAGGTGCAGAAGAACGGCACCTTGCAGCGCTTGAAAGACCGCTACTACGGCCATGTCGATGTACTCGGTTATGTCGGCGCCTACACCTTTGCCCAGCACCTGCAGCAACGTTTGCCGCGTTATGAGAAGCACTTCAAGGTGTCGGCCAAGAAAGAGCAGGTCGACTGGCGCTTGCTGGCTGCCATCGGCTATCAGGAGTCCATGTGGCAGGCTGAAGTCACCTCCAAGACCGGCGTGCGCGGCCTGATGATGCTGACCCAGCGCACCGCCCAGGCCATGGGCGTGTCCAACCGACTGGATCCGGTGCAGAGCATTCGTGGCGGGGCCAAGTACTTCATGTACGTAAAATCCCAGCTGGACGACTCGATTAAGGAGCCAGACCGCACCTGGTTTGCCCTGGCGGCCTACAACGTCGGCGGCGGTCACCTGGACGATGCACGCAAACTGGCCAAGCGCGAAGGTCTGAACCCGAACAAATGGCTGGATGTTAAGAAAATGCTGCCACGCCTGTCGCAGAAACAGTGGTACAGCAAGACCCGTTACGGTTATGCCCGAGGCGGCGAACCGGTGCACTTTGTGGCCAACATCCGCCGTTACTACGACATCCTCACCTGGGTGACCCAGCCACAGCTGGAGGGCAGTCAGGTGGCCGATGGCAGCCTGCATGTACCGGGCGTCGACAAGACCAAACCGACCGAGCAGACGCCGCCGCTGTGAAGCTGCACAACCCTTGGTTCAGACGAACCTGCGTGGGATTTATCCGCGAAGGACTGCGTAGCAGTCCCTGCCTCCGGAGCCGCGCTGCAACCCTTCGCGGATGAATCCGCTTCCACAGGTCAGGCCTTGGCCCGACGCGCCTTGAAGAACTCGGAAAGAATCGCCCCACACTCCTCGGCCAGCACCCCGCCTTCGAACAACACCCGATGGTTGAGAAAGCCCTGGGTAAAAAACTGCCCCTGACTCTGCACAACGCCCGCCTTGGGCTCCAACGCGCCGTACACCACCCGCGCAATGCGCGAATGCACGATCAGTCCGGCGCACATGCTGCAGGGCTCCAGCGTCACGTACAGGGTGCTGCCAGGCAGACGGTAGTTGCTCGCGGCCTGGGCGGCGGCACGGATGGCGACCATTTCGGCATGGGCACTGGGATCACTGCCGCTGATCGGGCAGTTGAAGCCCCGACCAATGACCTGACCATGCTGCACCAGCACCGCCCCCACCGGCACCTCACCCATGGCCGCACCTTGCGCCGCCAGCTCCAGCGCCTGACGCATGAATTCCTGGTCGCGGCTGCGATCAATGATCTGCGGCTGACGCATCAGGCGACCTCGATCGCGGCCATCAGGCCGGTTTCCATATGGTCGATCACATGGCAATGGAACATCCAGACCCCCGGATTATCGGCCACCAACGCCACCTGAGCACTCTCGTTCTTGCCCAGCAGGTAAGTATCGGTGAAGTACTGCTCCGGGAATTTGTGGCGGTTCGAACTGAGCACCTTGAAACTCATGCCATGCAGATGGATCGGGTGCTGGTACTGGGTCATGTTCTTGAGCTCGAAAATATAGCTCTTGCCCTTCTTCAAGGTGGCAATCGGTCGGTCGGCACAAGTCTTGTCAGTGATGTCCCAGGCCTGACCATTGATCTGCCACAGGCTTGGCGGCTTGCCATTCTCGGTGTTGACCGAAACCGAGCCCACCCACTCGAAATTGAAGTTGAGCTTCTCGGCATTGGCCAGGTCCGGCTCGGCCACCGGGTTGGCCGGCAACGCCGGCGGCCACTCGCCTGGCGCTTCACTGCTGGCCACCGAATACAGGGTCCCCAGGCGCACCGAGCCGTCGCGCAACGACAGCTCTTCACCGGCCGGCGGCATCTTGATTGCCAGACAGATGCGCATGCCAGGGCCAAGCCAGTAATCCTTGCCCAACGGCCGCGGGGTGATCGGGTTGCCATCGAGGGCGTAAATCCGCGCCTCGAAGTTACCCTTCAGGTTGATGCGGTAGGTCAGCGTGTTATCCAGATTGAGCAGGCGCACCCGGACAATTTGCCCCGCCGGCATGTCCACGACCGCACTAGCTTGGCCATTGATGGTGATCAAGCGCCCGGCAGTACCACCACGGGCGGCTTCACGGGGGATGCTGAACGGCAGGTAGGCGCCTTGCTCGTCCACATGCCAGTTTTTCAGGCTCAGGGTGCGTTCATGCTTGAAGCCGGTGGGTTCACGCTCCTCAACAATCAGCGGACCGACCAGGCCTTTTCCAAGCTCTTCGGAACTGTTCACATGAGGGTGATACCAGTAGCTACCGGCATCCGGCACGCGGAACTTGTAGTCGAAATACTCGCCTGGCAAAACCGGTAGCTGTGAGACGTAGGGCACCCCGTCCATCTCCAGCGGCAGGCGGATACCGTGCCAGTGAATGGTGGTGGCCACCGGCAGGTGGTTGATAAAGCGCACGCGCAACCACTCACCCTGACGCACCCGCAGCTCGGTGCCCGGCGCTGATGGACCAAAGGCCCAGGCCTCGGTCTTGTGCCCCGAGACCAGCTCCACATCCAGCGGCGCGGCAATCAGCTCGTAGTCGTGCCCGGCGTTCGGGTCACTGCGCCCCAGCCAGTAACGGGATGCGCCACCGGCACCCAGACCGATTGCCACCAGGCCGGTCAGGCCACCGAGTATTTGTCGCCGGGTAAAGGACATGCAGCAGGTACCTCGTAATGCCAGGAACAACCTGCCGGCACCTTGTCAGGTGCCGACGATGAAGGGCGAATACGATACACCTGCAATTGCGAAAGATTAAGTGAAGTGTTGCCGCAGGCAAGCGCCCTGCGCGTCATCAGAAACTTACGACCGACCGCACAGGACACGAACGTCAACCGCCAAAGCGAAAGCTTCTACAATTACCCCACCAACTGGTTCGTGGGCAACATGCCCAGCCGCTGCCAAGATGCACAAGCTCAAACCGCTATCGAACGATTGGTCGCTGGTTGAACTGCCGACGCCGCGATAGGCCGTTGCATGCCTGGGCAAAACTGATTTCCGTCTTTCCAACAACAGCAACAAACGAAGAGGAAATACCATGCACCGGATCTCGCTTCGCCTTGCCAGCATCCTGGTCTTCCTGTTGTTTGCCCAGTTTTCGATGGCGGCGGACAAAGACAAGACGCTGGAGGTCATCAACGCCTACATGAGCGCCTGGAACAAACACGACCCCGATGCCGCGGCACAGTATTTTGCCGAAAACGGAGAGTTTCTCGACGCGTCCGTAGGCGTGCCTAAGGTCGGCCGGGAAGCCGCCAGGGTCGAAGTCATCAAGCTGTTTATCGATGCGGTGCCTGACCTGAAATGGCAGATGATTGGCCAACCGATCATCGACGGCGACAACATCGCCTTCGAGTGGCAGTTTGACGGGCACAACACCGGTGCCTGGGCGCCCGAGACTCCCGCGACCAACAAGCCGTTGTCGTTCAAGGGTGTCAGTTTCATCAAGCTGAAGGACGGCAAGATCGCATCGCAGCATGACTACTATGATGCATTGTCGTTCAACAAGCAGTTGGGTTGGTAATTGCGTCTAGCAGTCGCAAAACAGCCGGAGCCCAAGGGCTCCGGCGCAACACAAAAAAGACAGATCAAGAGGCTTTGACTTCCTTGCTCACCAGTTTCATCCGCTCTTCGAGTTTTTGTACAACTTCTTTTTTCACTCTGCATGCGGTCAATGCCTGCGCTGCGGCTTTTAGCGTATTGCTAATGCTCGTCAGCGCTTCCTTGCCGGTATCAACGCCGACTGCATCGCAGAACTTATTGACATAATTATTGTAATCGATATGCCCCAAGGTCTCGGCGACGGCATCGGCTTGTTTGGAGAATAGTTTCTCCAGCTCCCGCCTGGCTTCGTCGTACTTGGCTTTCTGCACAATAATACGCGGTGCATCCTTACTGACATCCAGGCACTTTACGTCAGCGATATTCGCCATGAACAGCGCAACTTTCGCGTGAGCAGCCACCAACCGGTCGGGCAGTTTGGCGACAACTTCCCGCAAGGTATCATTGGCAAGGCGGCTGTAGTTACCACCATCGAAGGTGAGCACGCGCCCCACATCGTCCTCAAAAAAATCCTGCGCCAACAATTCCTCTTGCTTCTGTAGCGGCGGCTGCACCCGAACTTTCAATGGATTCGAGACTATGTCCTCGTCGCCCCTGTGCAGACAAATTTGTACCAGATAATTTCCAGGTTCGGCGATTTGCCAGCCTCCACGACCGGCAGCCACGAACAGTGACTCGTAGATGGACTCGCGACTCTTTAACACTATCTGCCCCGGCTTACGCAGATAGTGAGCGTAGGACAAGCGTGCCTTGGCGGTTTGACCGGCACGCTTGATGATGACGGTCATGGCCTCGCTATTGGTGAGCAAATCGTCAGGTAGCAACTTCGGTTGATCGGAAACATTGGTCAACTTCAATTCAAGCATAACCGGTTCAAGGAACTCAAAGCGGGCCTGCTCTTTATTTACCCTGATCTCTAGGCGCAACGAGGGTTCGGCCGATATTTCCGCTTGCTCGAAGCCGTGATCGTCAAACCAATCCGCATTGCCCATTTGCACATACTGCTGGGGCACGTGGCGCAGGAACAACAACTCGCTGTCGCTGAATCGGTATTCAAAATCGGAGAAGAACGCCGTTTGTCCACCGGACACATTGTAGGGGTAGTTCATGAAACTGCGCGCTTCGGGTTCATTGGCCAGTGGAATCCAGGGGCCTTTACCGCCAATCACTAGGGATTTTTGCCAGGAATGTGCCAGGTTGAACGCATGCCCCATTTCATGCACGGCAGTCCAGAAGCGCATGCGGTTAACCCAGGCGCCCGGAGCCGCGTCACCGGCCGGCGCTTGTGAGATGAAGGAGTCGTAGAACAAGGCCGTACCCTGGCGGTGATTGGGGCCAATGTCGTCAAACATTATGCCGCCCAGACTGGGCCCCATATCGTGCCGATTGGCAAAAAACGTCCACAGGCTCCATTGCGGTTTGTCGGCGAATTTTGACCAATAGGTTTGCATGGCGTTGTGCATTTCCATGTCGCTCCAGCTGGCGTTGCTGCCCGCGCTGGCCAGCGGAATGTCATTGCCTGGCAAGCGGGTGGTCTTAAACCCGACCCGACGAAACACCGTGTCAATCGAGAGACTTTCGGTCGGAATGGATGCTGGCCTGTTCGGGTGTGCATCCGTGTCGATCGAAGTGACTGCCGAAATGCCCTGCGTGCGGTCGAACTCAAACTCGACATCGTGGTAATAGGCCGAGTGAAAGCGAAACGCGCGGATACGGACTGGCGCGCCACCGCCGCTATACTTGGCTGTGATACGGCGCTGATGGTTATGCAGGCTGTTCGATACGGTGATTTCTATATTGGTCTGGGGCAAGAACGCAAGGTGTCCCTCCTTGAACCAAATATGACCACTCCAACTAAAACGGCCACTGCGCTTTAATTTGGCAATCCAATGAGTGCGGCCAAAAAAGGAGCGCGTGATAGTGCCGCTGGCCGTCATTTGTGGGTAGGGGCCGTCTACGTCAAGCCTTAACTCCTCGTGTGTTTTTATGCCCGCTAACATGGCCTCGGTACCGCCATCATAGAGGTCTGGTTCTGGGTATTCCTGTTCAAGCTCCTGACCCTGATAAGCACTTTGAACACTTTGCTCGAGGTGCGGTACAAAGGGTAATTTTCGGTCAGTACTCAGTTTGTAAAGGCCACTGACTGAAATAGCGGATACCGGCCAGTGTATGGCACCTGGCATCATGGCTTCGGATCCGCTGGCGTAGATTCCTTCTTGACTGCCCTCGTGCGGAGTTAACTTTTGCATGTTGATATCTCCTTTGCAAGGTTAAGGAATGCACAGTCTGAATGGTAATATCACGCATACATGAATGGCGCATTTGACGTCTTCGAAACAATCAAACCTTCAGCATCCAATGAAACGCCAAGATACGTATCGTCGTGAATAGTCAGAGACAGCGTTTGGGGCTTGTCACTGCGATCAGGAAATAGAAAACTCAGGATAACCAATCCTCCGGCCACCCTTGTGGAAAATGATGCGGCGAGCCCGATCTGAGTACGAGTGGAAAGATTCTCTTGCTGAAAAAGCAAACGTCCAGCAATGTTCACAACGATCCTCTCTTTCGAAAAGCCATCCTGTAGATCTATCGTTAAATTGGCCATCAATAGTTTTCCGCTTGAATGCACGCTACGGATTGATTGAACAGCTTGTCAACTACCACCTGAAAAACGTCGTTGAATCACACAACAAATGCGGTCTTAGAACCATTGAAACAGTGCGCCATAAGAGTAGACAAGACGCAAACTACCTGCAAACTTATCTTTAGTGTGTTTTGCGATTAGAGAAATTCTGAAAAGTCATAGTTTCTGCGGCACAGCGATTATCGACTCTACCGCGTGGCCTAGCGCGAGGCCTACTCCCAATAGCATAGGGGGTTCGACCTTTTATCAACGATAAGGCGCGCTAACCCAGTATTATTTAAGTTTGTTTTATTAGGGATATCAGTCGCCAGTCGCCAGAGGACGGCTGGCGGCGTAAACCTTAACGGGTGTCCAACGCTCCAACAGTTCCAGCAAGGAAGCCGGACCAGATAAAGTCCAGTACCGGCGGCTCAT
Organism: Pseudomonas sp.; assembly: GCF_050739775.1. Classification (GTDB taxonomy): domain Bacteria; phylum Pseudomonadota; class Gammaproteobacteria; order Pseudomonadales; family Pseudomonadaceae; genus Aquipseudomonas. The sequence goes on along the minus strand of NZ_JBOICA010000007.1, from coordinate 754 downwards.
TCTCGAATGCCGACCTCAAATCAATCGCCACGATTCAGCCCCCCATTCCTGGGTGTCGAGCTTGGGTGCATGACGACTTACGCACTGCGATCCATTCCTCCACGTTCTCATGGGTAATCTCTGCCAACTTCTGATTGCCGAATTTCGGCTTCAGCTCACGTTCGTAAACCGAGCGGCGCATGTCACGGGCTTTCTCTTTGGCAGGCGACTTACCAGCCGCAACCATTTTTTCGCCTCGCCCAAGCGTTCTCGGGCTTTCGCAAGAGTGATACCGCCAACACCGTACCAGCCGAACGTAATAATTTCCTGCCGCCCGTTGATGGGATCGTAGTTGTAGCGAAACGAGATCGACCCTGCGGCGGTGACGGCCACGTAAAGGCCGTCTCGGTCGTTCACTTTGTAGAGCTTCTCTTTCGGCTTGAGGTTGCGCAGCTTGGTATCGGTCAGCATGGCGTTCGCAGATTCCACGTCAAAAATACCATGCTCAGAAATCCACCTACTTTCTTATGAGAAACTAATATAAATCAGTAGGTTGATTAAGTTCGACACCATGACCTTCTCGGTATAGGCAACATGGTATCAAGCACCGAACATGGCATCGGGTCCGGTCAATACCTTCAACGATGCCACAAAAAAGGTTTTTCACGGAATCCTGGGGACTATGATCCTTGGGTTGGGTTGGGTTGGGTTGGGATGGGATGGGATGGGATGGGATGGGTGTAGTGGTCTAATTTCCCCGGACACCTCGATAGGT
>NZ_JBOICA010000006.1:0-144694 GCF_050739775.1 Pseudomonas sp. | reverse complement strand
TGGATAAGAGCTTCGTTGGCGCATGAGAATCCTGGCGATAAGGGTGATCGCGTCCGCTTAAAGATAGGCGGACACCATCGCCCTTAATACGGGGATTCTGAAGGTGTGTTCGCTGGCCGCTTACGATTGACTCTCAGTTACTGCACGTCGAGGTCATTAAGCCTGCACTTCGTCTGCTTGAAGGCAAAGGATACGCAGGGGCTCAACAGGAGTTTTTGCGAGCTCATGAGCACTATCGGCATGAAAACCCGAAGGAAGCTCTCAACGAATGCCTAAAGTCCTTTGAAAGCCTTATGAAGTCCATCTGCGTTAAGCGCGGCTGGGAGCTGAATGGCAGGGAAACAGCAAGCTCATTGATAAAAGTATGCCTGGAACATGGGCTGATTCCGGCTTTCTGGCAGACGCAGTTCACCTCACTCCGAAGCTTGCTGGAAAGCGCCGTACCGACGGGCAGAAACAACCTTGCAGGGCACGGACAGGGTCCTCACACCACAGAAGTCCCTGACTACCTCGTTGCCTTCATGCTTCATATGACCGGCGCTTGTCTTGTATTTTTAGCATCAGCCGAAGAGTGCTTGTAACCCTCTAATCAGCCCCTTATTCGCAGAACCGTCGTTGTCGAACAGCCTGCGTGACGGGCCGTGGCTCGGATGCCCAAGCCAGCACCCAGCAGCTCCTTGACCCGCTTGTGCAGCCCCTCGTCGACGGGGCGGCCCTGATATTTGCCGGCAGCCTTCGCCTTCTCAATGCCCTGGGCCTGGCGTTCTCGGCGCTGCTCATAATCCTTTCGCGCGATTGCTGCCATCATCTCCACCAGCATTGAGTTGATCGCCCCCAGCATCCGGCCGGTGAACTCGTCGCCCTTGGTGTCCTGCATCCCTTGGTGACTGGTCGGCAGATCAAGCGCAACGATGCGCAAACCCTTGGAGTCGATCGCTGCCTTGAGCTTCTGCCAGTCCTCCACGGGAAGGCGCGAGAGGCGGTCGATCGACTCCACCAGCAGCACGTCACCCTTGCGCGCGTCCTTCAGCAGGCGCAGCAGCTCAGGCCGATCGACCGAAGCGCCGCTGGCGTTCTCCAGGTACACGCTTGCGATCACCTTGTTGTGGTCGGTGGCGAATTGCTCGAGCGATGCCCGGGTACGGCCGGCGTCCTGCTCTTCGGTCGATGCTCGGAGGTATGCGCGGATGAACATGATGTGTTGTCCGTATCAGTTAAGGTGTTCTACTAACGCTGTTGCACTATGGGTGTTACTTATCAAGCGGAAAGCGCAAATAAACGCAAATTTGCGCGTATCAGCTCGGGCATACCTATAACTGCCGTAGTCGCATGATTGCGCCTATGATGTCTTGAGCATTCCGGTCCAGCGTTTCCATGGCCGCAATTGCGTTAGCGGCAACGCTCCCCACTCCATTCTCAGAAAGCCATTTGCTCACCTCCTCAATGGCCGCACATATGGCGTGCTGGTTGTGCAGGAGCAGTGTGAGTGCGTCTGCTGTGGCTATGTTGGCTTCAGAGTTATCTGACATGGGTATCGTCCTTGAGTAACTGGTGCGGGAAGACTAGCTGAACTCGCCGCCGGCTCGAGCCACTTCTCCACATCCGCTGACGCCTGGGCAATTACACTGAATTGACCACCCATTTGCATTCGACCTAACCAACCATCTGCGCGGGATTTGACCCGCCCCTTAGCAAACATGATCGGCAGTGAACGACCCGTATCGGTCACCCGGATTGACTACAACGAATGTCCGGATGCGGTGCCAGAGCTGACACTGGCTGGAAGTTCGGTGCAATTCAGAGATTGGATCCATCGCTAAAAAATCTAACCCGGAATTACTTGTTTTCTAGACTCATACGTCAGATCAGGAGGTCGGTTAATACCCGGGTTGCGGGGTGCATGCACCGTGAAAACACTTGAGTTGATTAAAAGTTGCAAAGGCTACCCAGTCGCTGCCAGGTCGTTGGCAACGCGCGTTGCGGTCGGGCAAATTTCTGAATTAGGCAACTGGCTACTGTTGTCAACGGACATCAGCCAAGGACGCGCCAGATGAGCTCAGGCGACTATCGTTCTGGGACGCGATCACGAAGACCGACCCGGCTGACAGATGCAGTGAAACGGCTATCCGCAAGGGAGGCTTCCATGAAAATCCAATCGCTCGAGAAAGCGCACACGCATGAAGGACTCGTCCGCCTCCGCGTCTGCTTCGACAAGGCGGATCTCCACCTGAAGAAGACGCCCTTCGGCGTCACGATGACGCTGGGCGGCTGCACCACCTTCGGCGAGCCTGGTGGGCCGGCGCTGCCGCGTATCTCCATCCATATCGCCGTGCCAGAAGGCGCGTGGCCTGCGAGACTCGAGGTGCAATCCGCGCGAACCATCAAGGTCACCGACGAGCCGATATTCGTCGCGCCGATCCAGCCGCTGCGGCCGGGGGCCAAGCAGCCGCCGAAGCCGCCCCGGCCCGACACCGACCAGGCCGACTGCGAGCCGCCGCCGACGGATTGCGACCCGCCTCCGACGGAGCCGCGCGACGAGGAAGACGAGGACGAGTTTGTCGCGGAACCGTTTCCGGCTCCGCCTGTCGTGCCGCCTGATCCGAAGCTTTACGAGCAGGCGACCCGCGATCCGACGGTCGGCAAGCTCACCGGGATCCAGCAGATCGGCCTGACGCCGGTGGTCCGTGTCGAGCTGCGGCCGGTGCAGCTCAGCGAGCGCGGCGCCCTCGAACTGCTGTCCGAGATCGAGGTGACGCTGGCCTACGGTCCGCGCCCAGAGCGGCAATCGCCGGGGCGCTTGAAATCACTGCTGGCCGAATACGGCATCCACGATGTCGATGTGGAGAGACTGATGCCGATGCCGGAGCCGCAGATCGTCTCGCGCGCCCAGGCGAAGCGGCTGTCCGAGCTGGCCAAGGCACTGGTCGTCAATCCTGAGATGGTCGTCGATCGGTGGGATTTGTGGCCGCTACTCGAACTGCCGGCGGACTATCTGATCATCACCGACAACCAGACTTGGAATGCCGCGACCATCACACCGACGGGCAGCGTCGCTGGCGATATGGTGGCCGCGTTCCAAGGGCTTGCCGCGTGGAAGCGCAGCCGCGGGGTGACGGCCAAGGTGGTGACGGTAACCAACATCGTCCGCGGGCGCTACGGTGACTTCGTGACCGGTTCGCGTGACTTGCAGGAGGTGATTCGCCGGTTCCTGAAATGGGCGCACGCCAACTGGGGCGTGGCTTGGGTGCTGCTCGGCGGGGATCTGGGCGTCGTGCCAGCTCGGCTCGCGGCCGGTGCGGTCGAGGGGCACATGGATGTCGGCACGACCGACCCGCCGGATAACAACGTCTCGTTCTGGACCGGAAGCTTTCTCAAAATGCATGTGGTGAATCCCGGTACTTGGTGGCCAGGCGATTGGGCTCCGATGCTCACCAATGCCGGCACGGGACAGGTTATCCCGTTCGACGCCACGGGTGCCAGCGCCACCAGCGGACTCGGCTGGTATTACACGACGACCAACAGCTATGCGACGCGCTCGACAATGCGGACGGAATTTGTGCGCGTCAACGGGCCGGCGGCGGCGGCGAACGCGCGCTTGCAATGGCTGTATCAGTGGAACCTCATCCCCACGGATTTCTACTACGCTAGCCTCACGAGCTGGGTGGTCGCTTATCTCGAGGTCAACATCTGGTTCGCCACGTTGCGCATCCCTTATATCTATGTGCCGCCGCACGACTGGGACGCGCTCGACAACGGCCTCTACGGCCAGTTCGTCGGCGGCCAGGACGTGGACGGCGTGGTCTGGCAGACCGATGTCAGCGTCGGCCGCGCGCCGGTCCAGTCGGCGACGGAAGCTGGCGCTTTCGTGGACAAAGTGATTGCCTATGAGAAGTTCGTCGCGCCCGACGGCACCAGGCTGAACGGCGACTGGCCGCGAAGAATCCTGCTCGCATCCTCGAACTGGGACGACCCCGTACAGATCAATCCGACGGCTTCGGCCACGCCCGGCGACAATCAGTTCCACACCGGCACGCCCGTCACCGTCTGCAAGCTCCAGGCCGCGCCCGGCAGCTTCGACTTCCAACTCATCGCGGACATCACCGATTCGGACCGGCGTGAACTGGCCTTTAATATCAACGGCGGCACCGCACCAGGCTGGTACTTCGCCCGCAGTGACGCGGATCACACGCCGTCAACGATCAGCATCCCCCTACCTTGGCAGACCATTACCTTCCCGATCCCGAGCCAGTGGATCGTCGTGCGCGGCACCGCCACGGAGCGCAATCCGCGCTTTTATCTATTCGACAATGTCGCGCAGGACGGCTCGATGGCCGATCAGGAGCAACTCCGCGAGCAGCTCCGCACCGAAATCCCCGGCTGGAACGTCGTGTCGCGTCTGTACAAAGATGAGACGGATCTCACACCGGTCCAGGCCGCCGCCGCACCGGTCCAGCACCTCACCTCCGACCGCGTGCGCGATGCGCTCAATGCGCAACCGCACATCGTCTCCCTCTCGGGCCACGGCAATTCCGACGGATGCTGCGGCGCGGGCCGGTGGATGGCGCAGAATCTAACCAATGGCTGGCATAGCTTCATCGGCTACGCCGACTCGTGTCTGACGAACCAGTTCGACTCCGAGGATGCCTTCAGCGAAGATCTGCTGAAGAATCCGAACGGCGGTGCCGTGGCCTATGTCGGCAACTCGCGCTTCAGTTGGATCGGACTCGGGGACGACAACCAGCGCGCTTTCTTCCACCGCCTGACCTCGACTCGTCACCTCGGACTGATGAACGACATGCGCTGCACCGCCCTTGATCTCGGTTACTGGCACGCCTATGGGCGCTGGGCGATCTTCGCCCTGAACCTGATGGGCGATCCGGAGATGCTGGTGTGGCGCGGCCGACGCCGTCCGCTGTTCGTCGATATACGCTGGCACGGCGATCTGCGCGACTTGCTGCGAGTGGAACTCACGCCACGCAAGCCGGTGCCACCGCGCCCACCCGAACCGCCGGAATGGCTGGAGGACGTCGTGATTCATTTGCGTCAGGGCGCCTTCGAGCGGGTTGACCGGCCCGGTCCCGACGGAACCGCGAGTTTCATCATACGTGACGCGCTGCCGGGCAAGCTGACGCTCACCGTCTCACATCCGGACTTCGCACCGTTCGTCCAGGAACTCCACGTGCTCGGCCCCCTGTGGCTGACGGGAAATGTGACCCGCGTCTCCCGGCCGAGAGACGCTGGCGACGACACGAGCATCGTGATCGAGACCGCCGAAGGATCACGCAGCTTCACGTCAAGAACGGACGCACTGGCGTCGGACGTGATCGTCAACGCAGCGATCGCCGCTTGGGGGACGCAACGACCGATCTCACTCCTGGTCGAGCGGGGCGAAAACGGTTCGACGATAATCGGCTTCCGGCTTTGCGCCGACGCGAAAGACATCCCGGCCGAACGGACGGTTTGAACCCCGAATGGTCGCCCCGGTGCCGGGTGTCACTGGCGGCGGCTCCGGGCCGCCAGTGACGAGTGCAGACCGGCGAGGAATCAGAAGGCAAAACAGAAGATACAAAAGACACAAGAATCCGCCCAACAAATGGTTCAAGCCGACCCGGCCAAGCGGTGGGTTTTCGTTGAATGTCTGTCGTTCATCGCGCCGCTTGTCCGGTCTGCTTAACCTGGACGTTAGGCGCGCAAAAGCATCGGCGAATGATAGGATGCGGCAAGCCTCCTGGCAGCACTACAAGGAGCATATGCGAATGAATGCACAGTTCACGGCGGTTCGTAAGATCTGTCAGATGACCGGCGAGTGGGATCGCCAGCTCAATCAGCCTGTGTTGAATCGAACCGACTCTCGCTTTGGAATCTTTGGGACGGACCTTGGCTCGTCTTTTGAGCACAACGGCCGGTTATGGTTCCTGTTCGGTGACACGTGGCCTTCGCAAGCACACATAACAGGCGCGGCGGCGGTGTCCCGGTACGCGGACCACATGGAACTGTTCTATTTCACCGGATCTGGCATCGTCAATGCCATGCCGAGCCTGAATAATCGCTGGTTCGATCCATTTCCCATCTGTGGCGCTCGGTTCAGCCAGTCGACCCATCTTGCGGCCGTTTCGCGCGATCCCAAACACATGGAGGTCTTCGCCGTAGGCGAAGACGGAATCATGCGTGGAAGGTGGTTCTGGGAAGACACGTGGCACGACTGGTACGTGCTGGGCGCCGCGCGGTTCAGTCAGACCGCGGGTGTCGCGGCCGTTTCGCGTGATCCCAAACACATGGAGGTCTTCGCCATAGGCGAGGACGGAATCATGCGTGGAAGGTGGTTCTGGGAAGACACGTGGCACGACTGGTACGTGCTGGGCGCCGCGCGGTTCAGTCAGACCGCGAGTGTCGCGGCCGTTTCGCGTGATCCCAAACACATGGAGGTCTTCGCCATAGGCGAGGACGGCAAGGTCCGCGGGCGGTGGTTCTGGGAAGACACGTGGCACGACTGGTATGTGCTGGGCGAGCAGCAATTCACGCAGGACGCTGGTCTCGCCGCGGTGTCGCGTGCACGCGGGCTGATGGATGTCTTCGGCATCCGCGACGACGGGAATCCATGGTCGACCTGGTTCAGAGATCCCAAATGGAACGAGTGGAACTTCATTCAGAGCCTGACCGACAGCGTCGCGTGGACCACTTCGCGGCGCCCGGGTCCTCATCTCGCGCTAAACTTCGTGAGCACGACATGTGAGTACGCACGGTACCGGTCACCGCAACTCGTGGGTCTGTCTGGCGAGCTTGTGAACACCGGCGCATTCAGTGTGCCGATCTCCGGCTTCAGCGCTGGTGGCAAGATGTATGTGTTCTATTCGGAATACGCCGAACAGGTGGTGATGGGCAGGACGTACCTGTCCGTAGCCGATGGCGATGATCCGACGCGTCTGCGAGCTCTTTACGTCGTATCCGTCGCCAATATGACCCCGGCCCTTGATGGCCATTTCATCAACATCGCTTGCAAGGTCGTGCCGCATCAGCATCCCAGCCTGAACGGTAGCTTGCCCTTCAGTGGGCCTGCCCTGTTGCTGTGGGGCAGTGGGCGATACCGTAATAGTCACGTCTACCTGGCTGCAGTCCCGTTGGCTAATGTGGAAAGTCGTAGTGCGTGGTGGTTCTACACTGGATCGCCATCCTCGCCATGGAGTCCAGATGAGCACCAGGCGCGCCCATTGTTCGAGGGTGAGCGCATAGTAGGGGAATTGTCGATCACCTGGATCGACTCGCTGCGAGTCTGGCTCATGCTGTACAACGGCGAAACGCCCATTCTTGGGAGAATTGCTCTTGCGCCGTGGGGGCCCTGGAGTGATGTTCAAACCGTCTACGAGACGGAGACTGCCCTCGGCCAGTTTGTACACCGCGCGAATTCAGGAGACATGCTTTCCGATCCTGGCAGAGAGAGCGCTGGGGGTGGCCTGTATGGAGGCTATCTGATCGATCGTTTTACCCACCCGATCGATAGTACAACGGCGCAGTTCTATTTCTTGATGTCGACCTGGAATCCGTACAACACCGTACTCATGACGGGCACACTGACGATGATTTGACGGTGAGGCTCGTCGTGCCATCTTGGGCGGATGCCTGGTCGGCCCTATTTGCTCGGAGAGGATTACTGTATCGCAAGAAGGATAGGAGGAACAAAAGCCCTTTTGACTCCGCCTCCCGGCACGCGCCTCCGCCGGCGGCCACCTCTTGCGCACCCCTCTTGATGCGCCCGCAGCACGGCACAATGCGGCCTGGACATGCCGCGCAGGATGGGGCCGGGGGAAGCCTCAAGGGTTGCCCGGGGCAAAGGCCGAGGAGGAGCAGTCGGGCTGGTGGCAACCTGCGCCATCCTTTTCTATGCGTCTGGCTGCATAGCCGCACGGGACCGAACAAGGGCCTGCAGGCGACGGGCAACAGTCTCCGCTCGTGCCTCGCGCCGGCTATCCGGGAGGAAAGAGGATGAAAGCAAAAACCACTTTCACGCTAACTGTTCTCGCAGTGCTCATCGGCATCAACTATACGCAGGTGACCGTATTCGTCATCTCGCCAATAGGGGACAACCCCCTGCAATGCCCCTCGCTCGTCGTCCGGCAATGCCTTGCGCTGACCGCGCTTCATCTCCACGTGTCAGTCCATTCCGAGCCCTGGTTTTCCTCGCGCTTCTCAACGCACTGATAGCCCGTATCGCCAAACGCAACCGTTTTCTCACCATGCAGCAGCGCATGCGCCTGGGTCACATCCGCCACGTTCGCGGCAGTCGCGAGCACCGTATGCACGAAGCCCGAATCGGCATCGACGCCGACCGGCAGACCTCTTTTGGCCGATTTCTGCCTGTCGCGAGGGGTTCTAACGGCAGTGCTTTATTCGATCCGAATAAGACCGCCACGGTTGGCTTTTCAGTGGACAAACTACCTGGTGGTGATCTAAGCGCGCGCTCGCGCGCGTACTGGTCCGAAAATCATCAAAACTCTTGCCTAAGGCTTTGAGAGGTCATCAATTTCCTTTTGGCGCGACTGCTGAATCACTTCATTGGTTCTGAAATCGAACCACTTCAAGTCCAGTTTCTCCTCGATGGAAGCGAGAAGTCATACAGGATGCTTAAGGGGAGTGTGGTTGTACGTCTGGCACAAACTGCCCCGTATTGGTCAAGCCAGGTGTAAGCGATGGTCAGTACCAAGCCAATTTTTGCTAATAGACTGGCCCGTTCACTTGGCCGCTTGGCGAAGGTCCACGCTCTTACTGGTTAAGAAAGTATGAGTTTTCACTTCCCTCAGGGGGGCGAGAAATCACCAATCGCTTTGTGACGATTGCTGAAACAGCTCAATGGTTCTGGATTGGGACCGCGTTTGCTCCGGTTTCTTTTTGAAAGCGATCAGCACGGGAGTATTCGGCTCTGGGTGGGTAGTTTTATGCGGGCTCCCGATTGCGATGTTTTTTTATTGTCGCGCTGGGAAATTTGGGGTGATTCACCCATTGGGGCGACCCTATCAGGGGCGTTGTCATATCCCCATCGCTGTGTTGTTTTTAGGTGCAGGTCAACTGGTACGATCCGTCCTTGAGCACCCGCGCCGTTCGTGAATACTTTGAGGCGCTCGACGAGGAGGCTCTGACCGAAACGCTACCTAAGCGCCTAGCGCTGACTGATCCTCAAGCCCGCTGGACGGCAACTCTAGGTGGCCCAGCGTTCTACGCTTACGCCACAAATTATCTGATCGATACCGAGCACGGCGTCATCGTGGATGTGGAACCTACATCGGCTCATCGTACTGCTGAAGTCGAGAGCACCAAGACCATGATCGACCGGGTCGAAGCGCAGTTCGGCATCAAGCCGGATCGCCTCATCGGCGATACCGCTTACGGTACGGCTCCGATGCTGGCCTGGATGGTGGAGGAAAAAGATATCGAGCCGCATGTGCCGGTGTGGGACAAAACCGGGCGCAAGAACGACAGTTTCTTGAGCAACGATTTCCACTGTGATGAAGAGGCTGAGGAATACCACTGTCCGGCCGGCAACGTATTGCGTAGCGAATGGCGAGCCTTCAAGAATGAGCGTTCGCACGTCACCAAGGCCAACACCATTATCTTCCGATGAAAGACAAGTGCTGCCCGAACACTGCCTTCCGCAAGATCGCTCGCAGCATCCATGAAGCCGCGCGTTCAGCGCTGTCGCTGAATTGCAGAAGAAGGGCCGCTATCATAAAGCACTGCGTCCCAGAGTATCCTACGGCCTCGACCGGTCGTCGGATGGCAATTTGCCATCCAAAAATCGCCTACTACAGTAACAACGCGTCACCATCGTGTACTAGGAAGCTGGTCACTCATCGCAATCGCCGTCAATGCAGAATGGAGTTCTCATAATGGCCATCAGCGCTATCGTTAACGCAGTCTTCAACATCGACAACAAAACTTACACCGCCTCGCTCAACATCCCCAGCTCCGCCCCCACCAAGGATGTACCGTTCCAGTTCAGTGTCATCTCCCAGGCTCCCGAAGCTGGCGGCAAGACTCCGGACCCGCAAACCTTGCTTGCAGTCGCCGTGGGTGCTACCAATCAGGTGTACGTCGCCGTGTCGCCACCTATGGACGTGATCTCGGGCGCCATTGGCAGCGATGTGGTGAAAGACCTGAACGTAGTCGTCTCGGAAGGCAACTACGATCCCAAGACCCATACCTTCAGCTGAACCACGCTCGCTTATATGGCGGGGCAATAGCCATTGCCCCGCCGCTTCGAAATACGTTGCCTGCGGGAGGGCCACTCGCCCATGGATATCCGCGTCTCGGCACATTTTGCCTGGTCAGAGATTTTTGGTGGCAAGTTCGCCACCCGAAGCAAGTGCCAACTGGACCTATCACGTCAATACAGCCTGATCTACGCAGACTTGGCCGCCGCGAATGCTGGAGGGATGGATGTTCTTGACCTGATCAACAGCGCATTCAATACGCAACTGCCTACCGGCCGTTTATTGGTGCAGGATGCGGGTTTCTTCACCTTTAGCCATTTCGGCAACGGTACGCCGCCCAGTGGCACCAATCTGTTCAGCGTTTTTCCACAGACGCCGGTCCCCATGAGCGTGGCCAAAACCACCCTTACCATGGACAACACCTGTGGGTTCTGGCTCACGGTAAGTCTAAAAGACATAGAACTCTTCGGCAGCCTGTTGCAGATCGGTTACGACACCTCGGCAGGCGCCGGTGACACACTCTCATTGGCCGCCCTGCTAGCCGGCGGTACTGCGGCCGGGACCGCCGTCAAACAGGCGATCTACACTGCGGCGCTTCCAAACATCAAGTTGTTTGGCCTATTCGGTTTCGAGAACATCAAGATCCGCTATCAGTTCACCACGGCCAGGCAACTAAGCGTCAACGGCAATCTCACCGTCTCGCTGTTCGATAACAACTACGTCTTCAGCGGTGCGCTGGTTTCCGACGACGTCAACAAGACATTCGCCGCCTGCCTGCAGACCGCCACCCCCGGAGCCAGCATCCCCAAACTGTTCGGCGGGGCCATGACCGGCATCTCGTTCAGCAACCTGGTGTTCGGTGTCTTCGCTCGCTATGGCGGCGCCACCGCACAGAAAAACTTCCAGGTGCAGGGCACGGTCAAGGTGGGCTCGGCGCAGCTCACCGGGTACATCTATCTGCAAAACAGCACCCCTCAGGTCGCCAGCGTCAAAGTCGACAAGACCCTCTCGATCGGTGATGTATTCAACCAGTGCATCGGTAGCGAGGTATGGCCCACCTCGCTGATCGACATCGTTTTCAAGGCTGGTAGCCAGCTCTACTATTGCAGCACGGCGAGCGCCCAATCGCTGAGTCTGGATACATTCGCCTGCCCCGCCGTGCCCGGCACATTGCCTGCCGTACCGCCTGCCAGCAGCATCGCATACCAGCCTGGTTTCAATATCCAGGCGCTGTTCGACCTGACACTGGTCACCACCTTCGAAGTGGTCGGCAACATCCAGATCGCCAAGGACGGCGTCACAGCTTCCATCGCCTTGGGCAAGCCGATCGACATCTACATCCTGACCATCGCCGCGCCTAAAGCGACCAGCGCCAGCGGTGGCCCGGCGCTGGCGATATCCACGGTGTCGGGCAAGCAGTCGATGGGGTTTGCTGGCGGTTTGTGGTTCATGCAGGCATCGTTCGGCGTCGATGTCAGCGTGATGGCCAGCAAGAACAGCAAGGGCAACATGCAAATCGACGGCACGCTCACCGCTCTGTCCGACTACTCGCCCTTCCTGCCGAAAAACACCTCGCTGGGCGTGCGCTACAGCAAGGATGGCGGTTTCCAGGTCACCAACTGGCCGAGCTTCGACTACCTGACCAAAGCGATCGACTTCATCAAGACGCTGCAAAATCTGTCCGAACAAGGCAGTTCCGGCTGCGGCAAGTTGGTAGACTTCGCCTTCAAGACCCTGCTCGAATCGAAGTTCAAAGTCAGCGTGTCGTTCAGCACACAGGACGACGGCGTCAGCCTGCAACTGGACGGCAACTACACCCTGTCGATCGCAGGCACTTCTCTCACCGCCGTGGCGATTCCCTTCCCTGGCATTGTCTCGATCCCGCTCCCCAACTCGGTCAAGCTTTCGGAACTCGGGGCATACATCGATCGCGCGCTCGCCGGAGCCGCGGAGTCGTTCGTTAAAGGCCTAGCCAGAAACAGCGAGGCCATTGCGGCGGTAATCGGCCTGACGGCGGGCAAGGCGGCAGCGTCCTACGCAGCCACGCTTGCGTGCCAGAGCCTGATCGACGGTGCCGCCGCCGACGCCGTGGCGGCAACCGCGGCCTCAGCACTGGCCGCATCCGAAGCGGCTGCCGCCGGAGCAGCGGGCGCAGGTGCGGCGGTAGCGGGTACGGTTGCGGCTGTCATCGCGATCGTTGGCGGGACAGGTACTGGGACAGGGACAGGCACGGGTACGGGTACGGGTACGGGTACGGGTACAGGAACAGGAACAGGAACGGGTACCCAAAGCCCCCCCGACCACCCCAGCGTAAGCATCGCCAACCGGGTAGTGACACTCACCTGGGGCGGTGGCCAGGGCAACGCCGGCTATCACGCCCAGTTGCTCGACAGTGCCGCACAAGTGCTGCTCGACCAGCCTGGCCTGGACATCGCCTTGCGAGAGACCCATTTCGATTTCGACGCCCAATGGTCCTCCGGCCAGTATAAGGCCCAGGTACAGGGCATCCATGGCGACGCCAAAACCGAATGGGTCGGCGCATCGTTCCAGCGCCTTGCTGCACCGACATCCCTGAGGGCTCACACCGACAGCAGCATCACCGCGCCTGACTGTGGGGTGATGCTGAGCTGGACGGCCGTGCCCGAAGCGCAATCCTATGTCCTTTCCAGCACTCATGCTGGTGGCACCTGGGTCGCTGACCGGCACATCGAACCGGCCCAACCGCAACAAGCCCCGCCCACGCAGTGCGCGATCACCTTCGATGCGGCGGCACCTGCCGGCGACTTCGGTTTCAGCCTGGTGACGCAAGGCAGTAATGCCACCGTGGCAAGCCCGGCCAGCGAAGTGCTGACCCTGGCTCGTCTGGGCCAGCCGCAGAACCTGCAGGCCAGCACCGCCGGCAGCAGCGCCACCCTGCGCTGGCAGGCAGTAGCCAATGCCACGCGCTATCAGGCGCTCATCCACAGCGCCGACAGCCCGTTGCAAGTCACCGAGCTGCAGGCAAGCGCCCAGGGCGACGAACTGATTGCCAAGCTGACACTCACCAGCGTCGCTGGCTCGCCACGGCGTTACCAACTGGTGGTCCAGGCCATCCCTGCCGTGGGCCAGGACGACGTCGTGCCTGGCGCTCCTTCGACTACAGTCGATATCACCATCACGCTGTACACCAACGCGGTGGAGATGGCTACTGCTCTCAACGGCCAGAAGGTCGAGGGGGCCAGTTGCGCCCGACAGTTGCTGGAGGCCTTCCCAAATCTGGACCTGGATACCCTGGCCAGCGCCATGGCCCAGGGCGGTTACGCTGTAGCCGACACCAGCAAAGGCCTTATGGCCGTCTGGCCGCAGACCTCACCACAAGCCTTGGCGGCAGCGCTGGCACAGGCTTACCCAGACCCGGTGCAAATGGCCACCCGTCTGCTCGCGCAAGGCGTGCCTGGTGCCGACTGTGGGCCTCAGCTGTTGCGGACGTTCCCGAATCTAACCCTCGACACCCTGGCCAGCACCATGGCCAAGGGGGGGTACGCCGTGTCCGACACCAGCAAGGGCCTGCTCGCCGCTTGGCCGCAGACCCCACCACAGGCCCTGGCGGCAGCGTTGATCCAAGCCTACCCCGGCCCCGTGCAGACGGCTCGTGCCCTTCGTGCCGAAGGCGCAACCGGCGCGGCATGTGCAACCGGTCTGCACAGGGTATTCCCCGAACTGGTCGCCAAGGACCTGGCCGCGGCCATGGCGCAAGCCGGATACCCGGCGGAGGATACCGGCGAGGGTCTCAAGGCAGTGTTCCCCGGCCTGTCCCCCCTGGATCTGTCCATCGCGCTGGTCAGCGCTTATCACTGAAGCAAGGAGTCCCTCATGACAACTGATGTCCTGCGTCTGTTCAGTCTCCTGCAGCCCCTGCGCCAACAAGGCATGGACGCCGCGCAGGCTGCGAGTACCGTGCTGGCGCAACTTGGCACCGACACCTCCGGCACACGCCAAGCCGATGCGCCCCTTAAGCGCGTATCGTTGGCCCAGGCGCTGGTTCAGGCCTATGCGCCTGTCACTCTCAACGAGATGGCCAGCATCCTGCACCAGCTCTACCCAGACCTTGGGCCAGTGGAGATCGGCAAGATCCTGCTTGCGCCGCAAGTGTTCCCCGAAGCCACAGCCGGGCAGATGCAGAGCGCACTGGTCGCGGCAGGCTTTTCACCGGCTGCGGTGGCCGATGCCATCAAGGTGCTCTACCCCGGCCCACCCGTTCAGGAGCCCTTCGCGACGATCGCCACCTCGATGCAAGCCGGCAACCGTGGCATCGAATTGTGGGTAGCCGGCACGTCGGGGCAGGTATGGACCTTGTACCAACGAGTCCCCGGTGCAACCTGGAGCGCCTGGGAAGGTCCGGGCTTCAAAAACCAGCCGACGCCTTTGCACCAACTGGCAGCTGCGCTACAGAACAATGGAAACGTGCTGTTTGCCGGGTTGGACGGCGCAGGCAGCGTCTGGACCTGCAGCCAGGGCAGCCCTGGCGGCGACTGGAACACCTGGAGCGGCCCCGATGTGGGCGCCCAGCCTTGTGCCTTCGAGCAACTGGCGGCGTCGCAACAGGGTGGCAGCCGTGGCGTCGAGCTGTGGGCGGCGGGCGCTGACGGCCAAGTCTGGACCTTGTACCAACTCACCGCAGGCGGCACCTGGAGCCATTGGGAGGGCCCCGGCTTCAAGGGCCAGCCCACTTCTCTGTTCAAGCTGGCGGCTGCGCAACAGAACAATGGCAACGTGATGTTCTGGGGGCTTGACCGCGATGGTCAGCTGTGGGGCATCAGCCAGCAGTCGCCCGGTGGCGACTGGGGCGCTTGGCAAGGCCCCGGTTTTTTCGGGCAGCCCGAACCCTTTACCGCTATTGCTGCCTCGGAACAGCATGGCAACCGTGGTGTGGAGCTATGGGGTGTCGGCGCTAGCGGCCAGCTGTGGACGTTGTACCAGACCACTGCCGGCGGCCCCTGGAGCCGCTGGGAAGGCCCTGGTTTCAAGGGGCAGCCGACGCCCATGAAAAAAATCGCGGCAGCTTTGCAGAACACCGGTTGTGTACTGCTGTGGGCTGTCGACAAAGATGATCAGCTCTGGCACATCGCCCAAGGTTCACCGGGTGGCGACTGGTCGGGCTGGGCCCGCACCAGTCCGCCACCGCAGGGTTGATCTGCCTCCCCTGACTATCGCAAGGCAGTCATTGCCACACATAGAGGAATACCCGCATGACAATCGATGTACAATCCTTGATCGGCCTCCTGCAACCCCTCAAGCAGCGAGGCTTGGGCCCTCGTGAAGCGGTGCGTGCCGCACTGGCATCGGCAACGACGTCGGCATCAACCGGCATCGGCGCCATGGCGTTCGCCCTGCCGCACCAGGAGCTCGTTCATAAAGGCACTGTGGTGGCCGAAGCGGTACACGAGGTGTTCTCGCCCATCACCGCAGCGGAACTAGCGATCATCCTGCATGAAACCTATCCGAGTCTGACTGCACTCGATATTGGTGGGATTATCCTTGACCCCAACGTGTTGCCCGGCACGCCCGCGCCGGAAATGGCCAGCGCCTTGGCCGGTGCAGGTTTCGATGCCGCCAGCACCAGCGATGCCGTCAATGTGCTTTACCCGATCACCCTGATCGTACAAGCCAAAGAGGCTTGGCAGGCAAGCGGGCTGACTGTGACCGGCCGCCAGATCACCCAGATCAGCGCCCAAGGGTCATGGACCGCAAACCCCGCCACCGGCATGGTCGGCCCCGCTGGCAACCCCGGCTACAAAGCTCCTGCACGCTACACCTTGCCAGGTGCGCCGGAAGCCGCATTGATCGGCAAAATCGGCAGCAATGCGCCATTTCTGGTGGGGGCCGGCGCGCAAGCGCCAGCGGGCCAGTCGGGGCCGCTGCAGTTGTGCATCAACGATGACTTGGACGGGGTCTACGGGGTAGGTTTGCGCGACAACATCGGCACGCTGCAAGTGAGCCTGCAAACTAAAGGCAGTTGAGCCGCGCCAGCCCGGCGTCGCAAGGTGCCGGGCACTCCTGCATTAGCCCTGCCCAGCGCGCTCGCGCTCACCGTAAAGCAGAGTGATGTTGATGCGTTGATTGGCGTAGCCAGGGCGAAATGCAAGCGGCGCAGTGGCATGGAACAGGTCCGAATTGAAAATGATCGCGCGATTGCAGCGGTAGGGAATGACCAGCGGCTGCGCGCCCGATGCCTGCAGGAACGCGGAGATCCGGTCACCTTGCCGGTTGTAGGTGTCGAAGTCCCAGTCCGGCGGTGCTTTGACGTCGTAGATCACCAGCCCACCTGAGTTGTTATCCAGGTTCGCTTCATCGGGAGTGATCCAGAAATTTACGTTCACCGCGGCGAAGTCGGCATGTGGATAGGTGGCCGGCTGGTCATGCCCGTACTTGAACCCCCACATTTGCAACAGCGGGTGCCGGGGGCCGATCACCTTGGGAAAATACTGCTGGATTTCCTCGGCAACCTGCAGCAGCAACGGGCAGTTGAAACCGTCCCTGAAGAATGCCCCCAGACGGCCATGGGCGTAACGGTTGGCATGCCAAACGGTGGATTGCAAGCAGAACTCTTGCAGTTGCATCAACGCTTGCGGTGTCAGAAAATCATCGATCACTACCACGCCCAGCGGGCTTTGCTGGTAATCCTGCTCCGCTCGGCGCAGCACCTCGTTATTGCTTAACGCACCCTCGTCCTGGCGTGCGGCCGGCAGATGGTGGATAACCCGACCGTAGGTGGATTGTAGCGGCCAGGTCTCGTACAACTTCTGCTGCAAGATACTGTCGCTCTCGTTGAAACTTTGTAGCGCGGCTACATAGTCGTCGATTACGGCATCCAATTCCGGACTCACCAATTGCCGGCCACGCAGGTAGCGCAACTGTTCGAGATCATGGCTCAGCTTGCCTCGGCTGAGCTTGGGCGCAGGTATGGGAACCTCGGGCATATCGCCTGGCAGCGGTTGCCAGGCACTGCCGCGAGTGACCGCCACATGACGCATGGCCCAATGCCCTGCATCGGCCAGGTCATTGGCCCGCAGCGCCGTGCTGATGAGGTTATCCAGCACTTCGGGGTCCTGCGGATACAGCTCGGCCAGCACCCGCCACATGCCCCGTGCGGCATCGTACTGGCCTATGTGCACATACAGATGGGCAAGCAGATAGGCCAGATTGGCCCGAGCCAGCACGAAGCCCGGTTCCAAGCGCAAAGCGGACTTGTAACTGCCGATAGCGTTTTCGTTGCGGCCCTGGGCCTGCAGAACCCAGCCTAGATTGTTGTGCGCGACGGGCCAGTCGGGCTGGTGTTGTACTGCGTATCGAAAGCATGCCTCGGCAGCCTCGAAACAACCTTGCAGACACAACCGATGCCCTTCATCGTTCTGCGCCAGCGCCTGCTCCGAAAAGCTTTCGGGGGACACCATGGCCGGGTTGGCCTGTGCCGTTCCGTAACGTGCGCTCGGTGCTGACGCAGTCAAACGTAGCCCTTGAATTTTTCCAGGCTCAGGCTCAGTTGCTTGGCATCGTCAATGGCTTCATTGACGGTGTCTTCCACCTTGGTGTCCCAATGACTTATCTGCTCCCTGGCAGTGTGGGTGTCGTCAAGCGCAGCCCAGTTGGACTCCTCTACTTGGGTAACATCCAGCAGCCGCCTCTGACCGTTTTCCGAAGCGTTGAGCAGGAAGTCGTAATTGAGCAGAAGGCTGCTTTCCATCAGCTTCGCAAGCATGCCAGTACTTTCGATAAAGCCGATATAAACCTCACCATTGGCCGTGGCGATGGGGATCCCCGACGTGGTCTTGACGCCACCGGGGGTGCGCATCGTGTAAATCTGACCTCCAGGCTGGGCGTGCTCTTTCAACCGCACCTCCAGTGAGCGCGAGGTGAAGCCACAGTAAAGGGGAATACAAAAGCCTTGCGCGCTGTCGGTGACGAAATAAAGCACATACAAACCGGGGCTTTTGACCTTCGGCGTGGAAGTGGCGGTCATCGTATAGGCTGACCCGCCGTAGGCACGAATGATACCGGTGATGACTCTGCTGTCCTGTTCTGCATTCATGGTGACGTCCTTGTGAAGAGCCGCAGGGAGGGAGTTTCCAGACAGGAGCATAGTCGAGGCTTGCCCCAAAGCAACCTTGGAAGCTAAAGCATCCGCGACCAGAGACGTGTGGCAGCCCGTAGATGGAACGGAAAGACAAGATTCTCCTATGCGAGGGTCGAGCAAGGGCAGGTTAAGTCTTTGGTCATGTTCGTTTCGGGAGGAACCAGAAACGGTGTTCCCTGTTTCGATGAGGGCTATGCCGTTGCAACTCCGTAGCGAGGGAGCGGGTACGCTAAAGAAATTATTACCCAGGGTATAAGGAGTTGAGTGCAGGCCTGCGTCAGGCTACGGGGCTCACCGAATTTTGGATTGTTGCTGTGATAGGTGCGGAGAATTACGCCTCGCAATCCGTCGCTAAGAATGCTCTATCAAATACACCCGAAAAATTGTGGACGAGTTCTCTGGTTTACCAGCACTAGTCTTCAGACGCTTGACCTCGCTCCTGCAGAGCCAGGCTGGCGCGACGAACTTTCGTTATGGCAGCGGCAGGGCAAGTTGGTGGAAGGGGGAACAGTTTGCCGAGAGTGCATTCTGGGTGTATGCCTGAATCCACTGAGGCTGGCAGCTGCCTGGGCAGCCTCAGGTTTACCTGGCTACTGACAGTAGTTGCCGGCTCAGGCCAGCGGGGTTTTTCTCTGCCTGTTTTCTGCGTCTTGTCCGTTGGCAGCCAGTTGCACCGTCAGCTTGGCCGAAAGTGCAGACCCCTGAGTGTGTGCGTTGAGCGCGGCCAGCGATTGCAGTTCGGTCTCCTTCTTCATCTGTTCAGCAATCTTCAGCTCGATCTTCTCGGCAGGCGAGAGGGCCATGTAGTCGCGAAACTCCTGGGTCGCACTGGTGGTCGCGACGCCGGGCTCGGCGATACTGGCCTGCTCGCGTCGACGGGCATCCGGGTTGTGCAAGGGAGAAGGTCCATGAGTCAAGCGCCGCCCTGGCTTGTGTTTACCAGTGTTGTGCCAACGGCAGCGGCCCGGCGTGGGCTGGGAACAAAGGCAGAACCTCTTCGCCCAGCTCCTGAATGATTTCTTGCGCAGGGCGTCGCGCCAGGTGGATGCCGAGCGCCGCATGGTTCACACCGGCATCACGCCATTCACCGAGCAGCTCGATCAGGCCTTTGCGACCGGTCTTGAGTACATAGCCACCGCGTAGCGGGGTACGCGGACAGTTCGGGTCCTCATCCAGGTCGATCCACTCGTTGCTAACGTGGGGGCGAAAGCCTTGGTCCGGTATGTGGTTGCGCCAAGTGCGGATTTTCTCCGCAAGTTGTCTCGGGCCCATGATGGTTTGCGTTGATTGCGGGTAGGTCAGCCAACCATCGGTATGTTCTCCTAGTCACTGCATCGATTGGCGCGACGAGCCAGTGACTAGCAATGGAATCTTGCCCGTGGCGGGTTTGGGCAGTAGCTGTGTCCCGCGATGGCGCCTCGGGTGATTGCGTGGTCGGTGCGTATCACGGTCTCATTCATGTCGATTCTCTTCTGCGCAAAGTGTCAGGGGCCGGTCGCCGGTTGCGGCAGGCTGATGCCGCGTTGCACCGCGGGGCGCTGGCTGACACGCTCAAACCAGGCGCTCAGGTGGCTGAAGTCGTTGAAGTCGAAATCGATAATTGGATCAAGGCCGAAGCCAACGGCCTGTCGGTACGTTGAGTCATGTGCGGGCAGGGTGGCCCGAGGCAAAAAAAGGTTCTTCCCGGGATTCCGTGAAGAACCAAAAAAAGACCCGCTGCACTTGCGCGCAGCGGGTCAAATCGGCCGTAGCCGCTTCAGTGTGTTACAGGTGCAGGGCGTGACCGAGTGCCCGCAATGCCGCTTCCTGGACCGCCTCGCCAAGGGTCGGGTGGGCATGGATGGTGCCCGCCACATCTTCCAGGCGGGCGCCCATTTCCAAGGACTGGGCGAACGCTGTCGACAATTCCGAGACGCCAACGCCGACGGCTTGCCAACCGAGGATCAGGTGATTGTCGCGACGCGCGACCACGCGCACGAAACCGCTTTTTGATTCCAGGGTCATGGCCCGCCCATTGGCCGCGAAGGGGAACTGCGCAACGATGCAGTCCAGGCCTTCCTGTTCGGCGTTCTCCGGGGTCTTGCCGACCACCACCAGTTCCGGATCGGTGAAGCACACCGCGGCAATGGCGCTGGGTTCGAAGCGACGGGTCTTGCCGGCGATGATTTCAGCCACCATCTCACCCTGGGCCATGGCCCGGTGGGCGAGCATCGGTTCACCGCTCAGGTCGCCGATGGCCCAGACATTGCGCATGCTGGTCTGGCAGCGTTCGTCGATGGCGATGGCCGCACCGTTCATTTTCAGCGCCAGGCTTTCCAGGTTGAAACCTTGGGTACGCGGCTTGCGACCTACAGCCACCAACACCTGGTCAGTTTCCAGCTGCAGTAACGCTCCAGCCGGATCGCGCACTTGCAGGCGCTTACTGCCGGCATCAAAGCCTTCGACGCTGTGCTTGAGGTAGAGCGTGATGCCGAGCTTCTTGATCGACTCGGCTACGGGTGCGGTCAGCTCACTGTCGTAGGTCGGCAGAATCCGCTCGCGAGCCTCGACCACGCTGACTTCGACACCGAGCTTGCGGTAGGCAATACCCAGCTCCAGGCCAATGTAACCACCGCCGACTACCGTCAGGTGCTTGGGCAGGGCTTTGGGAGCCAGGGCTTCGGTGGAAGAAATGATCGCGCCGCCGAGGGGCAGCATCGGCAATTCGACGCTGCTGGAGCCGGTTGCCAGCAGCAGGTGCTCGCATTGAATGCGCTGGCCATCGACGTCGACGCTCTTGCCGTCGAGGATCTTTGCCCAGCCGTGGATCACCTTGATCCCGTGCTTTTTCAGCAGGGCGGCGACGCCGCTGGTCAACCGATCAACGATGCCGTCTTTCCAGGCCACGCTCTGGCCGATGTCCAGGCTCGGTGCCGAGACCTTGATGCCCAGGTTCGACTGCTGGCTGTGCTGCCGGGTCTGGTGGAACTGCTCGGCGACATGGATCAGCGCCTTGGAGGGAATGCAGCCGATGTTCAGGCAGGTGCCGCCCAGGGCCTGGCCTTCGATCAGTACGGTGGGGATACCCAGTTGGCCGGCGCGAATGGCTGCGACATAGCCGCCAGGGCCGCCACCGATGATCAGCAGGGTGGTGTTGAGGGTCTGTTGCATGGTCACTCCACAAACAGGCTGGCGGGTTGTTCGAGCAGGCCGCGGATGGCCTGGATGAAGAGTGCCGCGTCCATGCCGTCGACCACCCGGTGATCGAACGAGCTGGACAGGTTCATCATCTTGCGGATGACGATCTGGCCGTTGATCACCATTGGCCGTTCAACCATGCGGTTGACCCCGACGATGGCCACTTCCGGCGTGTTGACCACTGGCGTGGAGACGATGCCGCCCAAGGCACCCAGGCTGGTCAGGGTAATGGTCGAGCCGGACAGCTCTTCACGGCTGGCCTTGTTGCCGCGCGCGGCATTGGCCAGGCGCACGATTTCGCCAGCGTTGCTCCATAGGCTGCCAGCTTCGGCATGGCGCAGCACCGGTACCATCAGGCCATTGTCACCCTGGGTGGCGATGCCGACATGCACCGCGCCGTGGCGAGTGATGACCTGGGCTTCGTCGTCGTAGGTGGCGTTGATCTGCGGGAATTGGCGCAGGGCCACGACCATGGCACGCACCAGGAACGGCAGGAGGGTCAGCTTGCCGCGGCTGTCGCCCCACTGCTTGTTCAGGTGCAGGCGCAGCTCTTCCAGGGCGGTGACGTCGATCTCCTCGACATAGCTGAAGTGCGCGACACGACGCTTGGCATCCTGCATGCGCTGGGCGATTTTGCGGCGCAGGCCGATGACCGGGATCTGTTCGCTGTCGCTACGTTTGCTGTAACCACCAGGCGCTCCCTGGGGTCTCTGGGTCGGCTGAACGAGGAAGGCATCCAGGTCTTCGTGGAGGATGCGTCCGGCCGGGCCGCTGCCGTGTACATAACGCAGTTCGATACCGGCATCCAGGGCGCGTTTGCGCACGGCCGGGGAGGCCAGTGGGCGTTCGTTGGCTTCGCGCGGTACGATGCTGGCCGAGCGTTGCGGGCTGGTGAGGGTAGCGGCGGCAGTCGGGGCTGCGCTGCGTACTGGGACGACAGGCTCGGGCTTGCTTGCCGCCATCGGCGCTGGCGTTGCCACCGGGGCTACGGCAACCGCTGCGGTAGCACCTTCCTGATAATTTCCCACACCTTCGACTTCGATGCGGATCAGCTCGCTGCCCACGGCCATGACTTCACCGGGTTGCCCACCCAGGGCCAGTACTTTGCCGCTCACTGGCGAGGGGATTTCCACGGTGGCTTTGTCGGTCATGACGTCGGCCACGACCTGATCTTCGGTGACGGTGTCGCCGACCTTGACGAACCATTCCACCAGTTCAACTTGTGCGATGCCTTCACCGATATCCGGCATCTTGATGACGTGCGTGCCCATTCAGACCTCCATAACCCGTTTCAATGCCGCGCCCACTCGTGAAGGACCGGGGAAATACGCCCATTCCTGCGCGTGCGGGTAGGGGGTGTCCCAACCGGTGACGCGTTCGATCGGGGCTTCGAGGTGATGGAAGCAGTGCTCCTGAACCAGCGCGATCAGCTCGGCGCCAAAACCGCAGGTGCGGGTGGCTTCGTGGACGACCACACAGCGACCGGTCTTTTTCACCGAGGCAACGATGGTTTCCAGGTCCAGTGGCCACAGGCTGCGCAGGTCGATGACTTCGGCATCGACACCGGTTTCCTCGGCGGCCACTTGCGACACGTACACCGTGGTGCCGTAGGTGAGCACGGTCACGTCATTGCCAGGGCGGGTGATGGCGGCCTTGTCCAGTGGCACGGTGTAGTAGCCATCGGGTACGGCGCTGGCCGGGTGTTTCGACCAAGGCGTTACCGGGCGGTCGTGGTGGCCGTCGAACGGGCCGTTGTACAGGCGTTTTGGCTCCAGGAAGATCACCGGGTCGTCGTTCTCGATCGAGGCAATCAGCAGGCCCTTGGCATCATAAGGGTTGGACGGCATTACCGTGCGCAGGCCGCAGACCTGGGTGAACATCGCCTCGGGGCTCTGGCTGTGGGTCTGGCCGCCGTAGATGCCGCCACCGCAGGGCATGCGCAGGGTCAGCGGGGCGACGAACTCGCCGGCCGAGCGGTAACGCAGGCGCGCCATCTCCGAGACGATCTGGTCGGAGGCCGGGTAGAAGTAGTCGGCGAACTGAATCTCGACCACCGGGCGCAGGCCATATGCACCCATGCCCACGGCCGTGCCGACGATGCCGCTTTCGGAGATCGGCGCATCGAAGACCCGTGATTTGCCGTACTTGGCCTGCAGGCCTTCGGTGCAACGGAATACGCCGCCGAAGTAGCCGACGTCCTGGCCGTAGACGACCACGTTGTCATCGCGCTCAAGCATGATGTCCATGGCCGAGCGCAGGGCCTGGATCATGGTCATGGTAGTAGTCGCCATGGCGGTTTCCAACTGGATAGTGGTGTTGTGATCGTTCATGTCAGACCCCCAGTTCCTGGCGCTGGCGGCGCAGGTGCTCCGGCATCTCCTTGTAGACATCCTCGAACATCGAGGCTGGGCTTGGCATCTGACCGCCGGCCAGGGTGCCGTACTGCTCGGCTTCTTTCTGCGCCTTGATGATCTCGGCCTCAAGCTCGGCGGTGACCGCCTGGTGCTCTTCCTCGGACCAGTGGCCGATGGCGATCAGGTGCTGTTTGAGCCGAGCGATCGGGTCGCCCAGGGGGAAGTGGCTCCAGTCGTCGGCAGGGCGGTACTTGGACGGATCGTCCGAGGTCGAGTGTGGGCCGGCACGGTAGGTAACCCATTCGATCAGGCTCGGACCCAGACCGCGGCGGGCGCGTTCGGCAGCCCAGCGTGAGGCGGCGTAGACGGCGATGAAGTCGTTACCGTCGACCCGTAGCGAGGCGATGCCGCAGCCCACGCCGCGACCGGCGAAGGTGGTCGACTCACCGCCGGCGATCGCCTGGAAGGTGGAAATCGCCCACTGGTTGTTGACCACGTTGAGGATCACCGGCGCGCGGTACACGTGGGCGAAAGTCAGGGCGGTGTGGAAGTCGGATTCGGCCGTGGCACCGTCGCCAATCCAGGCCGAGGCGATCTTGGTATCGCCCTTGATGGCCGACGCCATGGCCCAGCCCACGGCCTGGACGAACTGGGTCGCCAGGTTGCCGCTGATGGTGAAGAAACCGGCTTCGCGCACCGAATACATGATCGGCAGCTGGCGGCCCTTGAGCGGATCGCGCTCGTTGGACAGCAGCTGGCAGATCATCTCCACCAGCGACACGTCGCGGGCCATGAGAATGCTCTGCTGGCGGTAGGTGGGGAAGCACATATCGCTGCGGTTCAGGGCCATCGCCTGGCCGCTGCCGATGGCTTCCTCGCCCAGGCTCTGCATATAGAAGGACATCTTCTTCTGCCGTTGGGCGACCACCATGCGGCTGTCGAACAAGCGGGTCTTGAGCATGGTACGCATGCCCTGGCGCAGGATCTCGGGGCTGATGTCCTCGGCCCACGGGCCCA
The DNA here is from genome assembly GCF_050739775.1 of Pseudomonas sp. GTDB lineage: Bacteria > Pseudomonadota > Gammaproteobacteria > Pseudomonadales > Pseudomonadaceae > Aquipseudomonas. The sequence goes on along the minus strand of NZ_JBOICA010000006.1, from coordinate 119,831 downwards.
GGGCATTGCCTTGGTCGTCCAGCACCCGGATCAGGCTATAGGAGAGGTCAGCAGTATCTGCAGCTTCTACATCGACGGGAGGTTTGCGGGCCTTGCCGGCATCGTTCAGACGCAGGTAGGAAAAATCAGTCTGGCAGCCTGGCCGGCCGGTAGGCTCGGGCACATGCAGACGCAGGGGGGCGTACTCGTTCATGCTTTTTTACGCTCGCTCTGTCTTGTGTTTTTGTTGAGCTTTGAAGCGGTCGCTGCTGAAACCCCGGCTTGTGACTAGGGAGTCAGTCTTGTCCTACATGATATTCGCGCGCCTGAAGAATATTTATCTCAAGTTCATTGCCTTTGTTCGGGCTTGCGGATAAACATTCTTTATAAAGACAAAAAACAGGTGAAATTCTCTCATGCGCAAACTGGATCGCACGGACATCGGTATTCTCAACAGCCTTCAGGAAAACGCCCGGATCACCAACGCCGAGCTGGCCCGTTCGGTAAACCTGTCGCCGACGCCGTGCTTCAACCGGGTCAAGGCCATGGAGGAACTGGGCGTGATTCGTCAGCAGGTGACCTTGCTGGCCCCGGAAGTACTGGGGCTGGACGTCAATGTGTTCATTCATGTCAGCCTCGAAAAGCAGGTGGAACAATCCCTGCACCGCTTTGAAGAAGAGATCGCCGAGCGCCCGGAAGTCATGGAGTGCTACCTGATGACCGGCGATCCGGATTATCTGTTGCGGGTGCTGCTGCCGAGCATTCAGGCGTTGGAGCGCTTTCTTGATTACCTCACACGCCTGCCCGGGGTGGCCAACATCCGCTCCAGCTTCGCCTTGAAGCAGGTGCGCTACAAGACCGCGTTGCCGTTGCCGGCCAATGGCTTGACCTTGCCGGGGTAAGCCCCGTGGGAAATTATGATCGTATTATCCCCGGGTGCTTGAAATTCCGAACACTCGGTGCCTATGTTGTAGCTGTCGCCTTTCACGGCATGCGCAAACAATAAGGATAGTGTCATGACGACCAGTGGCCAGTGCGCTCTCGCGGAGCGATTGACGGGCATTGATGAGATCGAGTGCGTTACGCCGGACCTCAACGGCGTACCGCGCGGCAAAGTAATGACCGCTGCGGGATTTCTCGAAGGCCGCCGTTTGCAGATGGCCCGTGGGGTGCTGTTGCAGTGCATCATGGGTGGCTATCCGGCGGCGCGCTTCTACGGCAGTGACGACGGCGACCTGGCCCTGGTAGCCGATGATCAGCAGATTCACCGTCTGCCCTGGAGCGACGAACCCCGCGCCCTGGCAATTTGCGATGCCGTCGAACTGAGCGGCGCAAGCTCAGGCCTTTCCACCCGTGGTCTGCTCAAGGCGGTGATTGCGCGTTACGCCGCCCGCGGCCTGGCACCGGTGGTGGCGACTGAGCTGGAGTTTTTTGTCTTCGCCCCCAACACTGACCCGCACCAGCCGTTCCTGCCACCACTGGGCAAGGATGGCCGTCGCGAAGAGGGGCATTCGGCATTCAGTGTCAGTTCCAACAATGGCCTGCGACCGTTCTTCCGCGAGGTCTATCGCTGCATGGAGGCCTTGGGCTTACCGCGCGATACCTTCATGCATGAAATGGGCGTCAGCCAGTTCGAGATCAACCTGTTGCATGGCGATCCGTTGCTGCTGGCCGACCAGACCCTGCTGTTCAAGCACCTGCTCAAGGAGGTCGCGCTCAAGCATGGCCTGACCGTGGTGTGCATGGCCAAACCCTTGCCGCATACACCGGGCAGCTCTATGCATATCCACCAGAGCCTGGTGGAGATCAATGGTGGGCGCAATGTGTTCAGCGACGTTGGCGGTAAGCCGACGGCGACCTTCCATCATTTCATCGGTGGCTTGCAGGCCTGCATGGCGGACTTCACCGCGCTGTTCGCGCCGAACGTCAATTCCTACCAGCGCCTGTGCCACCCTTACGCCTCGCCTAACAATGCCTGCTGGTCCGAGGACAATCGCGCTGCCGGTCTGCGCATCCCGGCCAGCTCGCCAGTGGCGCGACGGGTCGAGAATCGCTTGCCCGGTGCCGACGCCAACCCTTACCTGGCGATTGCCGCCAGCCTTGCCGCCGGCCTGTATGGCATCGAACAGCAGCTTGAGCCGGCGCCGGCGATCCAGGGCGAGTTTGCCGTGCCGGATCATTTGCGCCTGCCATGTACCTTGCATGCAGCCCTTGAGCGTCTGAAACGTAGCGAGCTTGCACGGGAACTGTTCGGTACCGAGTTCATTGAAGGCTATATCGCCACCAAGACGTTGGAGCTGACCAGTTTCTTCGATGAAATCACCCCGTGGGAGCGTCGTGTGCTGGCGGCTCAGGCATAGTCTTTTTTATTCCCGGGATCTGCAGCGCGGTTATTTTCACTTATGCTTTCAAGCAGTTTTTCCACCTGCTCAAGGGGCCGTTCGGGACGCTGATGCGACAGATCTGGAAGTCTTTTCGCGCGCTGTATTTTGCTGCGCTGATGATGTTGATTGGCTCCGGCTTGTTGAGTACCTACCTGGCCTTGCGCCTGGCTGCCGATCATGTCGACAGCCTCTGGGTGGGTGCGCTGATGGCTGCCAACTATTTCGGCCTGGCGCTGGGCGGCAAGATCGGTCACCGGCTGATTGCCCGGGTCGGACATATCCGCGCTTATGCCACCTGTGCCGGTATCGTCGGCGCGGCGGTGCTCGGGCACGGCCTGGTCAGCTGGTTGCCGGCCTGGTTGTTCCTGCGGGTGATCGTAGGTCTCGGGATGATGTGCCAGTACATGGTCATCGAAAGCTGGCTCAACGAGCAGGCCGATGCCAAGCAGCGCGGCGCGGTGTTCAGCGGCTACATGATCGCTTCCTATCTGGGCTTGGTGCTGGGTCAGCTGATTCTGGTTGCGCACCCGCAACTGGGGCCGGAGCTGTTGATGCTGGTGGCCATGTGTTTTGCCTTGTGCCTGGTACCGGTCGCGCTGACCCGGCGCATTCACCCGGCACCGTTGCATCCGGCACCGATGGAGCCACGGTTCTTTATCAAGCGGGTACCACAGTCCTTGAGCACGGTGCTGGGCTCTGGCCTGATCGTCGGCTCCTTCTATGGCCTGGCACCGTTGTATGCGGCCAAGCAAGGGCTGAGCACCGAGTACATCGGCCTGTTCATGGGCTGCTGTATTTTCGCTGGCCTGTTGGTCCAATGGCCGTTGGGTTGGTTGTCGGACCGCTACGATCGCGCTGTATTGATCCGTAGCGTAGCGGTAGGCCTGGCCATCGCCGCGTTGCCCTTGGCGATCATGCCGACGGTGCCGCTTATCGTGTTGTTCGTCGCCGGCTTTGCCGTGTCGTTGCTGCAGTTCTGCCTGTACCCCTTGGCGGTGGCTTTCTCCAACGACCATGTGGAAAGCGAGCGACGGGTTTCGCTTACCGCCATGCTGTTGGTGACCTACGGGGTCGGCGCCAGTATCGGGCCGCTGGTGGCGGGTGTGCTGATGAAAGTGTTCGGCACCCAGATGCTCTACGCCTTCTTCGTCTTTTTCGCCCTGGTGCTGGTCTGGCGAATTCGTCCGAAGGCGGTCACCGGCCTGCATCAGGTTGACGATGCGCCGCTCAATCACGTGGCTATGCCGGCGGCAGGCTCGCCACTGTCGGCAGCACTTGACCCGCGGGTTGATGAGCAAGTCGTGCAGGATCAGATGCAGGCGCCGGTGGCGGCTGAGGATACTGAGGGAGAAGAGGAGGCTGATGCTGGTGGCTCAGAGGAGAAGCCGGCGCCAGTGTGAATACAGACCCGGTTGAAATCAGGGTTCTCCAACGCCCCGGGGGCGTGGGAGCGGATTTATCCGCGAAGGGGCGCAATTGCGGTCCCAACGATGGGACTGCTATGCAGTCCTTCGCGGATAAATCCGCTCCCACCAAATTGCGGGGCTTACCCGGCGATAGGGATTCGAGTCAGTAATCGTCTTTATCGAACCGACGCGCTTCACGCTGCAGTTGATAGACAAAGGTTTCAATCTTGCGCTGCATCTGCCCGTTCAGGTTGTGAAAGCGTACGCCAGCGAAGGTAGCGTTGAGGCGCTCTTCGAAATGCAGGTGGCGAAGCTCCACCTCAACCTGGGACAAGCCAAGCGGTGCGCTCGTGGCGAACTTCTCGTACACCTGGCCCAGCTGCAGGCGCTCCTCGACATTGCCTTCAAAGCGCAGCTTGCAACCTGTGGCGGAGATGTCCAGCAGCTTGCCGCGTAACTCGCCATTACCCTTGAGCTTGTCGCCGTCGAGCTTGACATCGACCAGTTGCGACAGTTTCAGCGCAGCCCGAAAGGCATTGCGCCGCTGGTGGTAGGCCACTTCGGTCGGCAGTACGCCGCGGTAGCTGCGATGGCCGTCAACTTCGCTGATGCTCAGCGGGGTGTTGCACTCCCAGGCGATACGCACGCCATCATGAAAGCCCTCGACCCGGAACGGTTCGCCATTTTCAAGGTGGCGCTCACCGTCGCGGGGGATCATTTCATCAAGCACCAGGCGATTGCTTTCGCGGTCAACCTCGACCACGTAGCTCTGGAAGCGCTGGCTGCGTTCGTGAAAGGTGATGATCAGCGGGTCATGGCTCTCTTGCAGCGACCGCAAGTTGGCGGCAATTTCCAACGGGGTGGTAAGCACCTTTGGCGGCTGCGGAGCTTCTGCTTCATTGAACACGGGTAATCAATCTCCAGGCAAAAACGACACACGCAAGTAACGGCATTTTGCCAGTATGTTCCGTGCCTTGATACAAGGAATCAAGCCTGGCTGAGCGCCCGCGGCTTGGCGAGGGGCGAGGTCGACCCACGGGCGTCATAGAGCGACGGTGATTCGCCGCCCATGAGGATTCTGATCTGATTGGCTGTGGTGCTTTGCTGAAGCTGGATCGAGCGACCATTACGCTCGTTGACCGCCTGGCAGTCGGCAAGCAGTTTGCCCAGGACATCCAGTTGCTGCAGAAGCAGCTCGCCCAGTTGCGACTGGCTGGCCAGCTGTTGAACGCCTTCGCGGTCCTGGCTCAGGCCAAGACTTGCAAGCAGTTCACTGCGCCGCCGACCTTGTTGATCGAGAAGGATTACCAGCGATTGCTTGCGCGCCAGGATGTCTTCCAGCAGCGGCATGTCACGGCCGTGCAGGGCAGTCGCCTCGGTCTGCAGCAATTCGAGCAATTGTTGCGCTGGAGCAAAGTCATCTTCGATCAATTGCAGCAGGGTAGTGTCGTGCATGGCTGGCTCTTTGGTTCAAGCGTCCTGAAGTCAGCGCGCCAGGGGCTAGCGCTGGGCTTCGAAATTAAGCAGTTTGCTGGCGACGCGGTTGCTGTCGACCTGGTAGCTGCCGTCGGCGATAGCCTGTTTCAACTCCGCCACCCGGGCGCTGTTGACAATCGGCTGGTCGCGCAGCTTGTCGCTGACCTTTTGCAACTGCTGGGCCTCGTGGCTGAGGTGTACGGCTTCCCCGCTGGCACCGCTCTGGGTGACGCTGTCGGCCTTGGCTGCTGCGTTGCTGCTGGTGCTTTCCTGGCTGTTGCCTGTGCGCACGCCGGCAACCGACGGGGAGTTATTCAAACGACTGAAGTCGATGACCATGATCAGAAAACCTCTGGGTATATGGACGCTTGCCTTGTTTTCGGCCAACCCGAAAGAAACTTTAGGCGCAATTGCTCTGCAGCATGCGCGGCACGTTCAGGGCATCCACTGCGACACAGTTTAGGAAAAGCAGTTGCTGATCGCCAGGGTTCTTCGTTTGTTCACTCGTTTACATGGCCACTTCCACCTGGCCCGGCCCGGTTACCCTGGCCTTGACCACCCGTTTGGAGTTGAGATTGCGCACCCGGACCTGCTCGCTCAGACCGCCTTTGCTCAGGGCTTCACCCGGCATGCGCACGCTGAGCGTGCCGCTGCGGGCGGTGATGACCACCTGATCGCCCTTGCGGACCACTTCGGCCTGCTCCAGATGTTGGGGTGTCAGCACCTGATCCATGACCGTTGGTCGGATAACCTTGAGCCCGACAGCCTGATCCAGGCTGCTCAGGAAACCCTGGTTGAGCACGCCTACATCGCGTTCGCGCAGGCTGACGTCCTGCTCGCCGACAATACTCTCGCGCTTGAGTGGCCGCACCACGGTCACGACATTGCGAAAAAGACGTACCTGGGCGGGCACGAACACCGTCCATGGAGAGCCGCCGTCGCAACGAGCCCTTACTGTTACACGGCCCAGGGGTTGTGCCGGGCTTTCCAGGCTGGCGTCCAGTTGCCGGTCGCACAGTGGCATGCGCAGGCGCGGATCGAGGGTGTTGACCTGGATTTCGTAGCGCCCTTCGGTCTGGCTGCTGGCCAGGTAGTCTTCTACGGTGAATTCAAGAAACCCTTGGGTGACGCCGATAAGTTGTTCAGGCAAGGTGAACGCGTCAGCCAGAGGGCGAACGCCAGGGGTGAGTAGGCACAGCGCAGCAAGAAAGCTGGGCAGGTGGCCGGTCAGGCGTCGGAAAAATGTCGTTTTCGTGTTCATACGATTAAAAAAGCAAAGCGCGTGCCGAGACTGGGTACGAAGTTCGAAGCGTTTGGTGAAGGAGTCTTGCATGGCTGGTGTAATGGATTCGGTGAACCAGCGCACGCAACTGGTGGGGCAGAATCGCCTGGAGCTGTTGCTGTTTCGTCTCAATGGCGAGCAACTCTACGGGATCAACGTGTTCAAGGTGCGGGAGGTGCTGCAATGTCCACCCCTGACCGTGCTGCCCAAGTCCAACCCGGTAGTGCGCGGTGTCGCGAATATTCGTGGGGCAACCATCCCGATCCTGGATCTGGCGATGGCGACCGGTATGCCCGGTCTGAGTGAAGATGTCAGCAGCAGCTTTGTGATCATCACCGAGTACAACACCAAGACCCAGGGTTTTCTGGTGCACTCGGTGGAGCGCATCGTCAACATGAACTGGGAAGAGATCCATCCGCCACCCAAGGGCACCGGGCGTGATCACTACCTGACAGCGGTGACCCGGGTCGACAACAAGATGGTCGAGATCATCGACGTGGAGAAAATCCTCGCCGAAGTGGCGCCGGCTTCCGAGTCCATCTCGGCCGGGGTGGTCGATGCCGAGGTGCAGGACAAGGCGGTGCTGCTGCGAGTGCTGACGGTCGATGATTCGTCGGTGGCGCGCAAGCAGGTCAGTCGTTGCCTGCAGACGGTCGGGGTGGAAGTGGTGGCGCTCAATGACGGTCGCCAGGCGCTCGAATACCTGCGCAAGCTGGTGGATGAGGGCAAGCGCCCGGAAGAAGAGTTCCTGATGATGATCTCCGATATCGAGATGCCGGAGATGGACGGCTACACCCTGACAGCCGAGATCCGCAGCGACCCGCGCATGCAAAAGCTGCATATCATCCTGCATACTTCGCTGTCCGGGGTTTTCAACCAGGCGATGGTCAAGAAGGTCGGGGCCGATGACTTCCTGGCCAAGTTCAAGCCGGACGACCTCGCCCAACGCGTCGTCGATCGCATCAAGGCCACGCACTAACGGCCAGGGCTTAAACCCCTGGCGGTTCACACGATTTAAGAGGCGGCATCATTGTCTACGGGTAATTTGGATTTCGAACAGTTCCGGGTCTTCCTGGAAAAAGCCTGTGGCATCTTGCTGGGCGAAAATAAGCAGTACCTGGTCTCCAGCCGTCTCAACAAGCTGATGGAGCAGCAGGGCATCAAATCCCTGACTGAACTGGTACAACGTATCCAGAGCCAACCGCGCAGCGGTTTGCGCGAGCAGGTGGTGGATGCCATGACCACCAACGAAACCCTGTGGTTTCGCGACACCTATCCCTTTGAGGTGTTGAAAAACAAGGTGTTGCCCGAGCAGATCAAGGCCAATCCGGGGCAGCGCCTGCGCATCTGGTCGGCCGCCTGCTCCTCGGGGCAGGAGCCGTACTCGATCTCCATGGCTATCGACGAGTTCGAGCGCAGCAACATCGGCCAGCTGAAGATGGGCGCGCAGATTGTTGCCACCGACCTGTCCGGGGCCATGCTCAATAACTGCAAGTCTGGCGAGTATGACAGCCTGGCTATTGCCCGCGGCTTGTCCCAGGAGCGGCTGCAACGCTACTTCGATGTAAAGGCGCCAGGGCGTTGGGCGATCAAGGCACCGATTCGCAGTCGTGTGGAATTCCGCTCGTTCAACTTGCTCGACAGCTATGCAAGCCTGGGCAAGTTCGACATCGTGTTCTGCCGCAACGTGTTGATCTACTTCTCGGCCCAGGTCAAGAAAGACATCCTGCTGCGCATTCACGGCACGCTCAAGCCGGGCGGTTATCTGTTTCTTGGGGCCTCCGAAGCGCTCAATGGCCTGCCGGATCATTACCAGATGGTTCAGTGCAGCCCAGGGATCATCTACCAGGCCAAGTAACGCCCACCCACAAATTGCCGCTTTGCCGGCATCCGGCGGAAATCCTTTGCCGCTTTTCTGACGTTGCCGCTACCGGCAAAGCCCTGAAAGCCCCGTATTTACGGGGCTTTGTTTTTTGGCATGGCTCTTGCTCTTGCTCAGTCAACGAAAAACCTTCGAAGGTTTCCCCGACATGAGCATCAGCTTCGACAAAGCGCTCGGCATCCACGAAAAGGCACTGGGCTTTCGCGCTCAGCGTGCCGAAGTGCTGGCCAACAACATCACCAACGCCGACACGCCGAACTACAAGGCGCGTGATATGGACTTCGCTTCGGTCCTGGCGGCCCAGGCGGAGAAAACCAGCAAGGGTCATTTCTCGCTGGATCGTACCAACAACCGGCACATCGAGGCCGAAGGCCTGAGCATGGCTGACGAAAGCCTGCAGTACCGCACGCCGATGCAGCCGTCGATCGACCAGAACACTGTCGATGCCCAACTCGAACAATCGAGCTATGCGGAAAACGCCGTGGGCTTTCAGGCCAGCTTCACGCTGCTCAACAGTAAATTCAAAGGGCTGGTATCGGCCCTGCGCGGAGAGTAAGTCATGTCCCTCGCCAGTGTCTTCAACATTGCCGGTAGCGGCATGAGTGCCCAGACCACGCGTCTGAACACCGTCGCCTCGAACATTGCCAACGCCGAGACGGTCTCATCGAGCATCGATCAGACCTATCGCGCCCGTCACCCGGTGTTTGCCACCACCTTCCAGCAAGCCCAGGGCGGCGTCGGCCAGTCGTTGTTCCAGGATCAGGATGCTGCCGGTCAGGGCGTCCAGGTGTTGGGGGTGGTGGAGGATCAGAGCAACCTCGAGGCGCGCTATGAACCTAACCATCCGGCGGCGAACAAGGACGGTTATGTCTATTACCCGAACGTCAATGTGGTCGAGGAAATGGCGGACATGATCTCTGCCAGTCGCTCGTTCCAGACCAATGCCGAGCTGATGAATACGGCCAAGACCATGATGCAGAAGGTCCTGACCCTCGGTCAGTGATAAAGGACGAAGCCAATGGCAAGCGTTAACGACACCACCGCCGGTGTAAACCTGACCGACGTGCTCAAGGCGTCGGTCAAGAAAACCTCCGAGACCAACAACACCAGCGGCGTTGCTTCGGCAACCAACAGCAAAACCGGCAACCAGACGCTGGGCAAGGATGCGTTCCTGCAGTTGCTGGTTACCCAGATGCGCAATCAGAACCCGCTCGATCCTCAGGACAACAGCGAGTTCGTGGCCCAGCTGGCGCAGTTCAGTAGCCTGGAAGGCATCACCTCGCTCAACGAGTCGGTGACTGCAATCTCCGGCAATTACAAGTCGTCCCAGGCGCTGCAGGCGTCATCTCTGGTCGGTCGCTCGGTGATCGCCCAGACCGACAAGGCCGTGGTCGATACCACCAAGAGCTTCAACGGTTCGGTGGTGGTGCCGCAGTCGCTGAGCAACGCCACCGTTACCATCACCGGCAAGGATGGCAAGGTGGTCAAGACCATCGATCTGGGCGAGCAGAAGGCCGGCAATGCCGCCTTCGTCTGGGATGGCACCAATAACGCGGGTGAGAAGGTCGACCCGGGTACCTACACCTTTGCCGCCAAGACCACCATTGAGGGCAAGCAGCTGGATATGTACACCCTGCTGCCCGCCACGGTCAGCAGCGTCACGATCAGTAAGACCGGCGGCGAGATGATGCTCAATCTTGCAGGCCTGGGCAGCATTGCACTGTCCAAAGTCCAAACCATCGGTATATAGAGCCGGCTAACGCGGCACAAGGAGTGAAAGATGTCATTCAATATCGGCCTTAGCGGTCTCTATGCAGCCAACAAGCAACTGGATGTGACCGGCAACAACATCGCCAACGTCGCCACCACCGGCTTCAAGTCGTCGCGCGCGGAATTCGCCGACGTCTACTCGGCCAACAAGCTGGGTGTCGGCAGCCAGAGCGTCGGTAATGGCGTGCGTCTGGCCTCGGTATCGCAGCAGTTCACCAACGGTGAAATCAACAACACCGGCAACGTGCTGGACATGGGCATCCAGGGGCAGGGCTTTTTCGTCCTGAGCGACAACGGTTCGCTCAGCTATACCCGCGCCGGTGCCTTCCAGACCAACAAAGACAACTACGTGGTCACGGCTGATGGCCTGCGCCTGCGTGGTTATGGTGTGGATGCCAATGGCAAGATTATCAATGGTGTGCTGACCGATCTGAAGATCGACACTTCGGCGCTGGCGCCAAAGACCACCACCACCATTGATCAGGGTATCAACCTGAACTCGTCGGACAAGGTCATTCCGGCTGCCACTACCTTCAATCCGAAGGACGACACCACTTGGAACAAGACGTTCGCCACCAAGATCTATGACAGCCAGGGTAACGAGCACGTCATGGACCAGTACTATGTCAAGACTGGTACCAATACCTGGAGGTCGTACACCCTGATCGAAGGTCGCAACCCGCTCAATCCCGCTCAGGAGCCACCGCAGCCGCTGGTAGGCAACATCGAGTTCAACTCCGATGGTAGCGTCAAGAACATGACCGCCGGTGCGGCAGGTTCGGGCTATGAAGTGGTGAACAAGGTCTTCAAATTGACCGGTTGGGTGCCTGCCACTGTTACTAATCCAAACGCCACGCCTCCGGTCTGGGGTTCCAATGGTTCGGCGGCCAGTGCCGGTGGCATTGCCATCGACATGACTGCGACCACCTCCTACAACACCCCGACCACGCGCTTGTCGCAAAGTCAGGACGGTTACGCTACCGGTATCCTGTCGAGCTTGAGTATCGACGGCAGCGGTGTGATGTTTGCCAGCTTCAGCAACCAGCAATCGCGCGCTATTGGTCAGGTCGCTATTGCCTCCTTCGCCAACGAACAGGGCCTGCAGCCGATGGGGGGGACGCGCTGGACTGAAACCTACGCCTCGGGCATCCCGGGTATCGATGCGCCGAAGACCGGCACGCTGGGCGCCATCGCCTCCAACTCGCTGGAAGCTTCCAACGTCAACCTGACCAACGAGCTGGTCGAGCTGATCAAGGCGCAGAGTAATTACCAGGCGAACGCCAAGACCATCTCCACCCAGAGCACCATCATGCAGACCATCATTCAGATGACCTGATAGCGGTGTGAGGCGTTAGTCGTGGACAGGCCCCTTTCTCGGAAGGGGTCTTTTATTTCAAAGGTATCGATCATGTTGCGACGAGTGGCGCTGGCCGTGTTCGCGGTGTTGCTGATGACTCAGGTCAGGGCTGATGCCGCGCCTTGGTACCGTTGGGAAAGCCAGGCCGATGGGCGTCTGGTCTGTGCCCAGTTTTCTCCGGGCGATGGCTGGAAGCGTTTTGCCGGTCCCTTCAACAACGCGGCGTGCCGCGACTACTGAGTCTTGCCGCTAGCGGCAAGCTGGCGCCGTAATTTCGACGGCGTTTCTGCCTCTCGCATTTTTGTGTGGCGATCAGGCCCTTGCCTGACGGGGCTTTTAGCCACTTCTGCAAAGTTGGTTTGAAACTTGCTACATGCACTGCAAAGCAGCGGCGAACGGCAAGTGTTCGCCAGCGCAGGGGAGGAATACTGTGGACAAGATGCTGTACGTGGCCATGACCGGTGCCAGCCAGAACGCGCTGGCGCAGAAGGCTCATGCCAACAACCTGGCGAATATTTCCACCACCGGTTTTCAGCGTGACCTGGAGCAGGCGCGCTCGATGCCGGTATTCGGCGACAGCTTTCCGGCGCGTGCCTATGCCATGACCGAGCGGCCGGCGACGGATTTTTCGCCGGGGTCGATGTTGGAAACCGGGCGCGACCTCGACGTAGCCATTGGTGGCGACGGCTTTATCGCCGTGCAAGCGCCTGATGGCAGCGAAGCCTATGTGCGTACCGCGAGCATGAACATCGATGCCCTGGGTGTACTGCGTGCCGGTAACGGCATGCCGATCATGGGCAACGGTGGGCCGATTGCCGTGCCGCCGGAGCAGAAAGTCGAGGTCGGTGAAGACGGCACCATCAGCATCCGCGCCATGGGCGAGGGGCCGCGGGTAATGGCCGAAGTCGACCGGATCAAGATGGTCAACCCCGACCTCAAGACCATGAGCAAAGGCCTGGACGGCTTGATCCACACCAGCAATGGCCAGCCGGCGGTGGCCGACGCCAACGTCAAGCTGGTGTCGGGTTTCCTTGAGACCAGTAACGTCAACGCCGTCGAGGAAATGACCTCGGTGCTGGCGCTGTCGCGTCAATTCGAACTGCACATCAAGATGATGACCACGGCCAAGGAAGGCGACGAAGCCATGGCTCGGGTTTTGCAAATCGGCTAATTACACAGACGTAGCGCCGTAAAACAGGCGCGCGAGGAGAACAGCATGCTTCCGGCTCTTTGGGTCAGTAAAACCGGTCTGTCCGCTCAGGACATGAACCTGACCACCATTTCCAACAACCTGGCCAACGTCTCGACCACCGGTTTCAAGCGTGATCGTGCCGAGTTCCAGGACTTGCTGTACCAGACCCGTCGCCAGGCAGGCGCCCAGTCGACCCAGGACAGCGAGCTGCCTTCGGGCCTGCAGCTGGGTACCGGTGTACGCATTGTCGGCACCCAGAAAAACTTCAACGCCGGTAGCCTGCAGACCACCGAGAACCCGCTGGACATGGCCGTCGACGGCCGCGGTTTCTTCCAGATCCTGCAGCCCGATGGCACCGTCTCCTACACCCGTGACGGTACCTTTCACCTGAACTCCGACGGCCAGATCGTCACCGCCAGCGGTTTCGCCCTGGAGCCCGCCATCGTCGTTCCGCCTGAGGCGCAGACGTTCACCGTAGGCCGTGATGGCACCGTTTCGATCACCACCGCAGGCAACCCGGCGGCGCAGGTCATCGGCAACCTCCAGACTGCCGACTTCATCAACCCTGCCGGCCTGCAGGCAGTGGGTGGCAACCTGTTCCTGGAAACCGCGGCCAGCGGTGCGCCACAAGTCGGCACGCCGGGCCTGAACGGTTTCGGTGTGGTCCAGCAGCAGACCCTGGAAAACTCCAACGTCAGCACCGTGGAAGAGTTGGTCAACATGATCACCACCCAGCGTGCCTACGAGATGAACTCCAAGGTCATTTCCACTGCCGACCAGATGCTTTCGTTCGTTACCCAGAACCTGTAAGTGAAGTCTTCGAGGTCGCTTGAACAGTGCGTGTTACACCGTGAGGTCAGAGTCATGAGTCGTTTGTTTTACGTACTTGCCCTGAGTGGGATCAGCGTGCTGGCCGGCTGCGTTGCGCCGACGCCCAAGCCCAATGATCCGTACTACGCGCCGGTATTGCCGCGCACGCCACTGCCGGCGGCGGCCAACAACGGCTCGATCTACCAGGCCGGTTTCGACCAGAACCTGTACAGCGACCGCAAGGCATTCCGGGTCGGTGACATCATCACCATCACCCTCAACGAGCGTACCCAGGCAAGCAAGAACGCCAACTCGCAGATCGCCAAGAACAGCAAGGCCGATATCGGCCTGACCTCGTTGTTCGGGTCCTCCATGACCACTAACAACCCGTTCGGCGAGGGTGACCTGAGCCTGAGTGCCGGCTACAGCGGTGACCGTGCGACCAAGGGCGACAGCAAGGCCGGGCAGGGCAACAGCCTGACGGGCTCGATCACCGTGACTGTTGCCGATGTGTTGCCCAATGGCATTATTGCCGTGCGCGGTGAGAAGTGGCTGACCCTCAACACGGGTGACGAACTGGTGCGCATCGCCGGCATGATTCGCGCCGACGACATTGCCACCGACAACACCGTGCCTTCGACCCGGGTTGCCGATGCGCGTATCACCTATTCGGGAACCGGCTCCTTTGCCGATGCCAGCCAGCCGGGTTGGCTCGACCGTTTCTTCATCAGCCCGCTTTGGCCTTTCTAGGTTCGGATGACCATGTTCAACTTCAAGCAGCTGATCACCGCCGCGCTCCTGATGTCCACCGCGTTTGCCGCGCAGGCCGAACGCCTGAAGGACATTGCCAGCATTTCCGGCGTGCGTGCCAACCAGCTGATCGGCTACGGCCTGGTGGTGGGGCTCAACGGCACGGGTGACCAGACCACCCAGACGCCGTTTACCCTGCAGACCTTCAACAACATGCTGTCCCAGTTCGGCATCAAGGTGCCGGAGGGCTCGGGCAATGTGCAGCTCAAGAACGTCGCTGCGGTCTCGGTGCATGCCGACCTGCCGGCGTTCGCCAAGCCGGGGCAGGTGGTAGACATCACCGTGTCCTCGATTGGTAACTCCAAGAGCCTGCGCGGCGGCAGTTTGTTGATGACGCCGCTCAAGGGTATCGACGGCAACGTCTATGCGATCGCCCAGGGTAACCTGGTGGTCGGCGGCTTTGACGCCGAAGGTCGCGACGGCTCGAAGATCACCGTCAACGTGCCGTCAGCGGGGCGCATCCCCGGTGGTGCCTCGGTAGAGCGTGCCGTGCCCAGTGGTTTCAATCAGGGCAACAGCCTGACCCTGAACCTCAATCGGCCGGACTTCACCACCGCCAAGCGTATCGTCGACAAGGTCAACGAACTGCTCGGTCCAGGTGTGGCCCAGGCCCTGGACGGTGGCTCGGTGCGGGTGACCGCACCGCTCGATCCAAGCCAGCGGGTCGATTACCTGTCGATCCTCGAAAACCTGGAGATCGATCCGGGCCAGGCGGTGGCCAAGGTCATCATCAACTCGCGTACCGGTACCATCGTCATTGGCCAGAACGTCAAGGTGTCGCCGGCTGCCGTTACCCACGGCAGCCTGACCGTGACCATTACCGAAGACCCGATCGTCAGCCAGCCGGGGCCGTTTTCCAATGGCGAGACCGCCGTGGTACCACGCTCACGGGTCAACGCCGAGCAGGAAGCCAAGCCGATGTTCAAATTCGGCCCGGGTACCACCCTGGATGAAATCGTCCGTGCGGTGAACCAGGTGGGAGCGGCCCCCAGTGACCTGATGGCGATCCTCGAAGCCCTGAAGCAGGCCGGCGCCCTCCAGGCCGACCTGATCGTGATCTGAGGACTGGCGCATGGAAATGCCGAAAAACCCAGTGGCCTCCATGGCTGACAGCGGTGCTTACACCGACCTCAACCGGCTCAGCTCGCTGAAGGTCGGTGACCGCGATAACGAGGCCAATCTGCGTAAGGTGGCCCAGGAATTCGAGTCGCTGTTTCTCAACGAGATGCTCAAATCGATGCGTTCGGCCAGCGATGTGCTGGCCAAGGACAATCCGCTCAACACTGAGACCACCAAGCAGTACCAGCAGATGTATGACCAGCAGTTGGCGGTGAGCATGTCCCGCGAAGGTGGTGGCATCGGTCTGCAGGAGGTGCTGATGCGTCAGCTGTCCAAGCAGAAAGTGGCGTCTGTGAGCAACAGCAGCCCGTTCCCGCGCTTCGATATTCAACCGCGGCCACTGGGCGCGACAGCGGTGGGGGTGGCCGAGCAGCCGCAGGAAACTGCCGTCACGCGCAATGATGTGGCAGCGCTCAACTCACGTCGTCTGGCGTTGCCGGGCAAGCTCACCGATCGCTTGCTGGCAGGGCTGGTGCCGGCGGCTGGCGGTGTGCCGGCCACGACCAACACTACACCAATCCCCGGGCGCTCGACCCTTGCCGGCGACGCTGTGGTCAAGGGTGACTGGCAGCCGGCGCAAGCCTTTGCTGCGCCGGGCAACCTGCGCATTTATGGTCGCGCCATGGCCCAGCCGCCGTTGGCACCGGCCAAGCGGGCCTTCAGTTCTTCGGACGATTTTGTCGCCACCATGCTGCCGATGGCCGAACAGGCCGCCAAGCGCATCGGCATCGACCCCCGCTACCTGGTGGCTCAGGCCGCTCTGGAAACCGGTTGGGGCAAGTCGGTCATGCGTCAGGACGATGGTCGCAGCAGCCATAACCTGTTTGGCATCAAGGCTACCGGCAACTGGCAGGGCGAACAGGCGCGGGCAATCACCAGCGAGTTTCGTGATGGTCAGTTCGTCAAGGAGACGGCGGCGTTCCGTTCCTACGACTCCTACCAGGACAGTTTCCATGACTTGGTGAGCCTGTTGCAGAACAACGCCCGCTATAAAGAAGCGCTCGAGGCGGCCGATAAACCGGAACAGTTTGTACGCGAGCTGCAGCGGGCCGGTTACGCAACCGATCCGGATTACGCGAGCAAGATCTCGCAGATCGCCAAGCAAATGAAATCCTACGAAAGCTACGCAGCGATTGGCACTACTACGCAACTATAAGGTTTGAACCATGGCGAGTTTGATCAACATCGGGATGTCGGGGCTCAACGCCAGTCAGTCGGGCCTGCACACCACGGGTAACAACATTACCAATGCCGATGTCGCTGGTTATTCGCGCCAGCAGAACGTGCAGCGGGCCAATGGCTCCCAGCAGTATGGCCACGTGTTTATCGGCACCGGCACCACCCTGTCCGATGTGCGCCGGGTATATAACGCCTACCTGGAAAACCAGTTGCGTACCACCACCTCGCTGAGCAGCGATGCGGCGGCGTACCTCAAGCAGGTCGCGCCGATCGACAACCTGCTGTCCGAGGCCGATACCGGCATTACCGGCGCCTTGAAGAGTTTCTTCACCGCCATGCAAAGCGCGGCGGCCAAGCCCAACGAGGATGCTTCGCGCCAGTTGCTGCTGACCAGTGCCCAGTCGCTGAGCAAGCGCTTCAACACCATCGCCAACCAGCTCAACGAACAGAACAGCAACATCAATGGCAACCTGGCCTCGATGGCCGAACAGGTCAACAAGCTGTCGGCGACCATTGCCCAGTACAACGACCAGATCTCCCGAGTGGCGGCGGTGCAGGGCACCCCGAACGAGCTGCTCGACCAGCGCAACGAAGCGGTGCGCCAGTTGTCCGAGCTGGTCGGTGCCCAAGTGGTCGAGCGTGAAGGCAATCTTGATATCTACCTGGAGAACGGCCAGCCGCTGGTGATGGGCAAGACCATCAACACCCTGCAGACCGTGCCGAGCAAGAACGACCCGACCCGCGTCAGCATCCAGCTCAACCGTGGCACCACGGTCATGGACGTCACCTCCAGCCTCAAGGGTGGAGAGATCGGCGGCCTGCTGCGCTATCGCAGCGAAGTACTGGATCCGTCGCTTAATGAGCTGGGGCGCGTGGCCCTGGTCATGGCCGATCAGATCAACCGTCAGCTGGCCCAGGGTATCGACAAGAATGGCGAGTTTGGCGCAGCCTTGTTCGGCAACATCAACAGCCCCGAGCAAATCAGCCAGCGCAGTATTGCCCAATCCGGCAACAGCGTCGGCTCCGGCAACCTCGATGTGACCATCAAGGACACCGGCAAGCTGACCGCCAGCGATTATCAGGTGACGTTCACCAGCGCCACCGGCTACAGCGTCAAGAAGCTGCCGGAAGGTACCAGCATGGGCAGCTTCGATCTCACTGACAACCCGGCGCCGGTCATCGACGGCTTTACCCTCAAGCTCAATGGCGGTGGCCTGAGCGCCGGTGACAGCTTCAAGATCACCCCGACCCGCAGTGCCGCCAGCAACGTGGACACCGTACTCACTGACCCCAAGCGCCTGGCGCTGGCATCGCCGTTGACCGCTACCAGCGGTTCGGGCAACAAGGGCACCGGTATCATCAGTCAGCCTGACCTGACCTCGGTCATGGATATCTACGATCCGGCCCAGCGCCTGGATCTGCAGAATGGCCTGAAGTATTCGACACCGGTGAAGCTGGTGTTCGGTGATGAAAAAACCATCCCGCAGACTTACAAACTGCTTGACGCCAAGGGCGACCCACTGGGCTCTGGCACGATCATTCCGGGTCAGAGCAACAAGCTGCAGTTTTCGGTGCCGATGGTCGACTCTACCGGGGCGCCGATCAACGATGCCAGCGGTAACCAGAAGTCCTTCACCTTCGAGATGACGGTATCCGGTTCGCCCAAGGCAGGTGACAACTACACCATCGGCATGACCGGCGCGGGTTCGGACAACAACCGCAACGGCCAGGCGGTAATCGACCTGCAGACCAAGGGTACGGTTGAAGTCGGAGCCAACGGCAAGGGCATCAGCCTCACCGACGCCTACGGCAAACTGGTGGAGAAAGTCGGCGGCAAGACTGCCCAGGCGCAGATGGATGTGGATTCGACCACGGCATTGCACACCTCGGCCAAGGCTTCGCGCGATTCGCTGTCGGGTGTCCAGCTCGATGAAGAAGCCGGCAACCTGATCAAGTACCAGCAGTACTACACGGCCTCGTCGCAGATCATCAAGGCGGCGCAGGAAATCTTCTCCACGCTGATCAATGCCCTTTAAGGAGTGGTAGACCGTGCGTATTTCTACTTCCCAGTTCTACCAAACCAGTGCCTCGAACTATTCGCGCAACTTTGCCAACGTGGTGAAGACCGGTCAGCAGGCCAGTGACAACATTCGCGTGCGTACTGCCGCTGATGATCCGGTAGGCGCGGCGCGCCTGTTGCAGTTGCAGCAGCAGAGCAACCTGATCGATCAGTACAATGGCAACATCACCAATGTGCGCAACAGCCTGGGTACATCCGAGTCGACGCTCAATGGCATCACCAACATCCTGGCGCGGGCCAAGGAACTGGCCATCACCGCCGGTAACGGTGGTTACACCAACGCCGACCGCAAGGCCAATGCCCAGGAGTTGGCCCAGCTCGAAGAGCAGCTCTACAGTCTGATGAACAGCCGTGACGAGAATGGTAAGTACATCTTCTCCGGCTCGCGTGGCGATACCCCGCCTTATGTGCGCAATGCCGACGGTACCTACACCTATAAGGGTGACCAGAGCAATCTGAGCCTGCAGGTTGGCGATATGCTCAGCATGGCCACCAACGAAAGCGGTTATGAGGTGTTCGAGCAAGCGCTCAACACCAGCCGTAGCCAGACTGCGCTGACCCTCCCGCTGGTAGATGATGGACGGGTCAGCCTGTCCAACGGCCAGGTCTCCGGCAGCACCCAGTACAACGACCGTTTCCGCGGTGGTGAGCCATACACCATCACTTTCACCAGCAGCACCCAATACAAGATTACCGACGCGGCCAACAATGACGTGACCCTCGAAGCCACCGGCGGTGGTACTTTCGATCCGAGCAAGCCTGCCGACATCACCTTTCGTGGTGTTGAAATGCGCCTGAACATCAATCTCCAGGACGCTGACAAGGCCAACCCGGATCCGGTAATCGCCGGTCACACGTTCACCCTGTCCTCCAAGCCTGATGAGGTTAGCGGCTCGCGTAGCCCCGGCAACCCCTCGTTGTCGCAGATCAGTACTGCCAGCATCAGCGATCTGGCGAAGTATCGTGATGCCTTCCCAGGTGGTGGCGCGATCATCAAGTTCACCAGCGCCACGAACTATGAGCTCTATGCCCAGCCCATGGGGCCTGATGCGCGTCCGGTTGCCAGCGGCGTGCTGACCGGCGTACCGGCCACCAACGCCACCATCGCCGGTGTCGATTTCAACTTTTCCTCGCCACCTGCGAGCGGCGATCAGTTTTCGGTCAAGGTCGATACCCACCAGAACCAGAATATCCTCGACACCCTCTCCGGATTCCGCAAGGCGCTGGAAATGCCGGTCGACAACGACCTGGCCTCGCGGCAGAAGTACCAGGCCGCACTGGATTCGGCTATCGGCAACCTGGAAAGCGGTGCCAACAAGATCGCCGAATCCATCAGTTCCATTGGTGCCCGCGGTGCGGCGCTGGATGTCCAGGCTGAAACCAACGAAAGCCTGAAAATGGCCAACACCAAGACCCAGGGCTCGATCCGCGATGCCGATCCGGCTGAAGTACTGATCCGCCTCAACCTGCAGCAGACCATGTTGCAGGCTTCGCAGCTGGCGTTCACCAAGATCTCCTCGCTGAGCCTGTTCAACCGTCTCTGACGGTTTTTCATTGTTTTACCGACCCGGATGACGCCAGGCGTCACCCGGGTCCCCGCCAGGTCCTCCATTGTGAACCAACAGCCTCTCGTCAGTATCGCCATCCCTGCCTTCAGCCCAGCGTTCTTTCGACGGGCATTGTTCAGCGCGATGTCCCAGGGCTACCCCAGTCTTGAAGTCATCGTCTGCGACGATAGTCCGGGGGACGAGATCAAGGCCATTGTCGATGAGTTGGCCGTAGAGGCGCGCTGTGAACTGCGCTATGTGCGCAACCCTGTCACCCTGGGCTTTGCGCGCAACCTGCTGATGTGCCTCGAGCACGCCACAGGCACCTTCATCAAATTCCTTTGCGATGATGACTGGCTGATTGAAAGCTGTATTCGCCAGCAGGCGCAGACACTGGTCGATTGCCCGGATGTGAGCATGGTCGTCAGCCATCGACTGATCTGTGCTGCGGACGACACGCTGTTGCCATCGCGTCCGGACAACTGGGTGATCGCACCGGTCAGCGCGGTGCTCAATGGCGGTGACCTGCTGGAAGTCCTCGCCGCCAAGGCACCGAATTTGTTTGGTGGCATCAGTCACTCCCTGTTCCGCCGCGCTCAGGTGCAGGAGTACCTGGCAGAGCTGGTTCAGGACGGGCAGGGCTTCTGCGCGCGCCTGGACCTGGCCTTGTACATCTGCCTGTTGCGTCGTGGTCACCTGGCCTATCTGAAAGACATGCTCAGCCTGGAGCGTGTGCACCCGGCTCGTTTGAGCCACCACACCAGCATGATTCTGGCCGCGCCGAATGAAACAGAGTGGTTGGTGCAGATGCTCGCGTCGCGTACCAACGAGGCGGCACCGGCTACAGGCTGGGTTCGTTACTTGCCGATTGAACGCTACAGCGAAGGCGAGGAGAAGGACTGGCAGGAATTCGAACTGGCGCGGTTGTATTTCGGACAGTTAGCCAACTTCGAACAACAGGTGGGTAGCCAGAGCCGGAGCTTCGCCGAACTCTACGAACAATGGCTGGAGTGCCGGACCCTGTCGCCGGCGCAGGTGCAACTGCTGCCCAAACGCATCGAGCAGTGGCCGAGCCGTCCGCGCATTGTCCCGGTGGTCTTCGACCCCAAGGGCGACGCCCAGGCGCTCAAGGCTACCCTGGAAAGCCTGGCGGCCCAGTCGTATGCCGCCAATGAAGTCTGGGTCCTGACGAACGCGCAGGCACCGGCATCGCGAGCAGGAGTGCAGTTGCTTGCTCTGCGCGGTGACGGCTTCGCGCAGCTCAATGAGCGCCTGGCGCATGAGCACAGTGCCGACTGGGTTTTCCTGCTGCAGGCCGGTGATCGCCCGCATGAACATGCCCTGGTGATCATGGCCGAGCGCATGGCCTTGCGCACGGACCGACTGTGCCTGTACACCGATGAGGGGGCCAACGACAACCTGCAGGCAGGTCAGCCGATCTTCAAGGCGGATTTCAACCTTGACCTGATGCGCAGTTATCCCTTCGTTGGGCGCATGCTGGCTTTCGAGCGCACGCGGTTGCTCGAATTGGGTGGTTTTGACATCGAGTTCGGTGCATTGGCCCCCCATGATCTGCTCTGGCGCTTGGTTGAAACCCATGGCTTGCACGTGGTCGAGCACGTCAGCGAACTGCTGGTGCAGTGTCAGGTCAGCTACGCTGACTGGTTGATTGACCCAGTCTGTGTGACCCAGGCCCCACGGATCCTGCGGGCGCACTTGCAGCGCCTGGGGGTGGCGGCCGAGTTGAGCAGCGCCGAGGGCACGCTGTTGTCGCGTGTCAATTACCAGCATGCCGATACGCCAGCGGTGTCGATCATCATTGCCGCGGGCCAGGATTTGCCAACCTTGTTGCGCTGTGTGGAGTCGATCTTCGAACACACCGCTTACAGCCATTACGAAGTGCTGGTGGTCACCCGCGGCGATGAGCCGGCAGCGTTGCAAGGCTGGTGTACGGCGATGCGCGGACTGGGCAGCGAGCAACTACGGATCATCGAAGTCGATGCCCCGGCGGGGCCTGTTCTGTTCAACCGGGCTGCTGCCCATGCCCGAGGCAGCTACTTACTGCTACTCGACGTCAGTTGCATGATTTTTGACGGTCAGTGGTTGAGTGAGCTGATGAGTCAAGCCCAGCGCCCGGAAGTCGGCGTAGTAGGTCCGAAATTGTGCAACAGCGACGGTGCTGTGGTGGGTGCCGGGCTGGTGTTGGGCTTGCACGGCCCGGCGGGTAGCCCGTTCATTGGCCAGAAGGTCGGCGTCGGTGGGTACATGAACCGCCTGAGCGTAGTGCAGAACTGGAGTGCTGTGAGCCTCGATTGCCTGTTGGTGCGCCGCAGTGTCTACGATGACCTTGCCGGCATGGACGAGCAGGCTTACCAGCACGCGTTGTTTGATGCCGATTTCTGCCTGAAAGTGCGTGATCACGGCTATCTGGTGGTCTGGACGCCGTTTGCCCTGGTGGCTCGCTTGCCCGCCCAGGATCTGCCTGGGCTCGCTCAACCACAGCGCGACCAGGATGCCTTTTATGATCGCTGGCTGCCCCGTGTCGCTAATGATCCGGCCTACAACCGCAACCTCAGCCTGAAGATGTCCAGCTTCAACATCGACCCGGGCTTGCGCAACGGCTGGGATCCGTTCATCAGCCGGGCGGTACCCTTTGTCCTGGCGCTACCCATCAACACTTCGGCTGTTGGTCATTATCGGGTGAGGCAACCGTTCATTGAGCTGGAGAAGGCGGGCTGGGTCCAAGGGCGGGTGCACTACTCCACGCCTGGCACCATTGAGCTGGAGCGCGATAAGCCCGACACGATCATCCTGCAGTGTCGCTACATGAGCAGTTCGATCGACGTGTTCGAGCGTATCAAGCGCTACTCCGGGGCCCGGCGCATCTACGAAATCGATGATTACATCCTTGATGTGCCAAAGAAGAACGATCACGCACGCAACCTGCCGACCAATATGCGAGATCTGGTCACCCGGGGCATCGCCCTGTGTGACCGGCTGGTGGTATCGACCCAGCCATTGGCCGACGCTCTGTCCGATATGCATCATGACATCCGTGTCGTGCCGAACATGCTGGCCCCGCATCTTTGGCTGGATCTGCAAAGCCGCCGCCAGACTTCGATCAAGCCTCGTGTCGGCTGGGCCGGCGGCACCAGCCATCGCGGTGACCTGGAGTTGATCGCTGATGTGGTCAAGGAACTGGCCAATGAGGTTGACTGGGTGTTCTTCGGCATGTGCCCGCCGTCCCTGCGCCCGTATATCAAGGAGTTCCATGGCGGTGTGCCGCTGGATATCTATCCGCAGAAGCTGGCAAGCCTGAATCTGGACCTGGCGTTGGCGCCACTGGAAGTAAACCTGTTCAACGATTGCAAGAGTAACCTGCGCCTGCTCGAGTACGGGGCGTGCGGTTTCCCGGTGATCTGTGCTGATACCAAGGCCTACCAGGGTTATCTGCCATGCACGCGGGTGGCCGGTAACACCCCGCTGGAGTGGCTGGAAGCAATACGCATGCACCTGGCCGATCCTCAGGCCAGCTATCGCCAGGGCGACCAGCTACGCGAAGCGGTCCTGCGTGACTATGTATTGACCCAGGACAATCTGCAGCACTGGGCCAACGCCTGGTTGGCCGATTGACGAATGTGGCCGGCAATCTAGCCGACCCTGAACAACGAGAGAATTAGGTGCGCTAATGGGCGAAAAAGCTATCGAGGCGGCGGCATTGCTGGATGATCTCACTGTCATCCTGCTGGGGCGGGACGAACCTGGCTACGCTGGGCGTGCGGCTCATTACTATCGGGCGCGATTTGGTCGCTACGCCACTGTCGAGGCATCGATGCAAGGGGCCACTGCCCATGCCTGGCAGGCGCAGTTGCTGGCGACGCTGGACCAGGTGGACACGCCTTTTACAGTACTGACACTGGACTGCGATTTTCTCCTGGTGGATGCGGCCGTTGCAGCCGTGCAGGCGCTACGTGTTGCTCCGCAGTACCTGATGGCTCAGGGGTATACCCTCGGTTATCGTCCTGGTAACAGTGACGTCGGTTACTACAAGATCGGCTCGGCGCTCCCTGGCAGCGCCAGTGCCAACAGTGGCCGTGAGCGCATCCAGCTACATGGCGAGCATGGTTTGCACGCCTGGCGAGCCGTGGTTCGGGTTGAGGCATTGAAGGCCGTGGTGCGTGACGCGCCCCTGGACCTGCCGTTCGAAGGCTGGAGCGTGGCTGTTTCCTACGGGCTGTTGGCCCAGGGAGCGGTCAAGGTTCTGGCGCAGACTGGCGTCATCGCCGAGCACTCTGCGCAGCGCGGCTCGCAGGTCATGCACGAAGAGCAACTGAATCGCGCCATCAGTCTGCTCCGTCAGTGGGATGCCGAGCATGGGCAGCTGTGCGCTGACGCCAAGGGGTTCGACGCGCTCAGCGCTTTCGTGCGTAAAACCCACGACAGTCATGATGCTCCCTTGTTGTTCCGCTCGCACTGGGCCAAGGTTTCGGTCGAGCCGGAGCGTACCTTTGAACCGCGTCAGTTCGTCGAGATGCCCTACTACAACGCCGCCCTGTTCGGGCAGTTGCGTGCGCTGGAGTTCCTTGTTCACGGCTGGCCAGCCGGGCGGGTCCACAGTTCAGCGTTGGAGGGTGTCTGGGTACGCCAGCAGGCGTTGATGGCGGTTCACCCCAACGACACCGTGGATAGTCTCAAAGAGCGCTACTGGCAAGCGTTCGCGCTGGGCTTGTTCAATCGCCAGGTTTGCCAGCGTCTGGTTGACACGCTGAACGGCAAGGATGATTTGGTATTGGCCGAGGAGCTGAGGTTCTGGCTTGAGCAACTCAATGACTTGCAGGGTTCCGATATCCAGCCACTGCTGGAGGCCACGCCGTCTGGCAAGGTGATCGCAGCTATTGCCGCTGCGACGCCGGATAGCGCTGCGCGCCAGCGCGTTCTAGCCCACCTGGCGAAAAAGCGTTCGCCGCAGATTGCGTTCCTGGTTGTCGACCTGGACAACAGCGACAGTGCCCTGCAGGCTACCTTCGACAGTCTGCTGGCCAGCGGCCTGCGTGACTTCAAGATCGTGGTGTTGAAGGTGGGCGAACTGCCGGCGATCACCACGGCCAAAGATACGCTGCACTTTATCAAAGTGACGCCGGGCAATCTGATCGCTCACCTCAACCAGGTCAGCCGACAGCTGTCCAGCGACTGGCTGATGCTCCTGCAGGCTGGCGATATGCTGACCACCGGTGGATTGTTGCGTCTGCAGGTGGAGCTCGGTGGGGCCGAAGCTTGCCAGGCGATCTGCGCCAACGAAGTGCAGCGTGACAGCGAAGGTCGACTGCTCAGCGTGGTCCGTCCGGGTTGCAACCTGGACCTGCTGCGCAATCGCCCCGATCTGATGTCCAGGCATTGGTTGGTACGCCGCGAGACGCTGCTCGAGTTGGGCGGTTACAGCGAGACCTGTGCCCAGGCGTTGGAGTTCGATCTGCTACTCAGGCTGAGCGAGCAGCACGGTATTGCCGGGATGGCACATCTGGATGAATACCTGGTCGTCGGCCAGCAAGCCCCTGAGACAATGGGCGCCGATGCGCTGAGTACGCTCAAGCGTCATCTGACCACCCTCGGGTATCGTGGTCAGGTCAATGTGGCGGAGGATGGCGCATTCCAGATCGACTTCCGCCATCCGGCGACGCCGCAAGTCAGCGTACTGCTGCCCGCCGGTGAGGATCTTGCACAGCTTCAGGCGTGCCTGGCCAGCATTGTCCAGCGCACGCGTTACACCCATTACGAAGTGCTTGTAGTCAGTGACACGGCCAACGCCGAGTCGGTTGCCGCCCGGATCGCCAGTATTCAGGGGCTGGGCGGGCGGATCAGATTGCTGTCCTGCGAGCAGGGCCTGACTGGCGCCGAGATGATCAACCAGGCCGCGCTACAAGCGCGAGGTGAATATCTGCTGTTGATGTCCGCCCGCAGCCAGGTGGTGTCACCGGCCTGGATTGAAGCCTTGCTCAACCAGGCGTTGCGGCCTGAGGTCGGGGTGGTCGGCGTGCAGATGTATGGTCGTGACGACATGATTACCCATGCCGGTTACGAGTTGCTCGCCAGTCAGCAGGTTCGCGGTTCGTGGTTGGGGGTGTCGCGTCACGCTGCCGAGTCGGTCCCGGGGCTGGCGGCGGTGCGCAGTTGCCAGGCAGTCTCAGGGGAATGCCTGATGGTGCGCAAGGAGCTGTTTGAGCATTGCGCGGGCCTGGAGGCAATTGCCGGTGCCGATGTCGACCTGTGCCTGAAAGCGGCCGAAGCAGGCCTGCTGGTGGTCTGGACGCCGATGGCGCAGATGCTCAACGCGGGCATAGCGATGCTGGAGGAGGCGCAAGTACAGGCGCTTGTCGTGCGTTGGCCGGCGGCATTCACCACCCGCTCGCACGTTGACCGGTGCCATGGTGTGGATGTTTCCAGACTGCCAGCGGCGGGTAAACCAGTTGAGTTGGAGTGGTTGGCCGAGGTGAACTGAAGATTCAATGCAATAGAAAAAGCCGGGTAAGAACCCGGCTTTTTCATGGGCGTTGGTTTACCTCAAGCGGGTAGCCAGGCATTGCGCCAGGTGAGCATGTGCGCGGCGTCAAGCATGCCTCGCTCGAATACTTGCTGACGCAATTCAATGCCTTGCCGGCGTGACATTTCGGGATCGTCCAGGTGCTGGTGAAGGGCTTTTAGCCAGTCATCTTCATTATTGCCTGCCCGCGTGACACTGTAGTCGCCGTGGAAAGCCGCGACATCACTGCAGATCACGGTATAACCACAGGCGCCCAACTGCAGCAATTGCAGGGCGCTGCGGCACTGGTCGAAAATGCTGTTGCCGAGCACCGCCAAGGCAATATCCAGGTTCAGGCTGGCCAGCACCGCCGGCTTGGTCTGCAGGTCGCCTTCGTGAAGCTCGCGGGCGAAGGGTCGCAAGGATGCTGGCACGTCGCCCCAGAGTACCCAGTCCACTTGTTCGGCCAACTGCCTGATCAGTCCTTCAAGCAGGTGTTGGCTATCTGCCTGGCGGTGCTCGAAGGCACAACCAATGCGCGGCTTGCCGGCCAGTCGCACAGGCTGCGGCAGATGCCGCCATTGTTCGCCAAGACGCGTCTCGACCACGCGGATGTCCCGGTGCAGCCCCTCCAGGGTATCGGCTAGCCTCTGGGTTGGAACAATGATCCGATCGACATGGCTAGCGGCTTGGCGCAATGCGTCCCAGCCCAGTTGTTCATCGCTTGCTTCCAGCCCTGCCAGCGCCGGCACGAAACAATCCACCTCGAGCACCTTGAAGGCCGCG
This sequence comes from Pseudomonas sp., assembly GCF_050739775.1. Taxonomy (GTDB): domain Bacteria; phylum Pseudomonadota; class Gammaproteobacteria; order Pseudomonadales; family Pseudomonadaceae; genus Aquipseudomonas. The sequence goes on along the minus strand of NZ_JBOICA010000006.1, from coordinate 92,255 downwards.
GAGAATTGCTGCACCTGTTGCATCTGGTTCAGGCGCTGCAGGTCGGTGAGGCGTTGGAACACCACCACATCCGGCTGGAAGCGTTCAAGCGCTACAGGGCTCAACACCCTGCTGCTCAGGCAGCCATCGATCAGGCCGGCGCTACGCATCAGTTCAAAGGGTTCCAGCACGCGCTCCCTGGCAGCATCTGCGGCCTGCAGCGGATGGGCCAGCACCACCGGCAGCGGGCGCCAGGACAGCGGTTTCCAGGTCAGCCCATGAACGGCTTCGAATTCGAAGCCATTACCCTGCAACGACAGGTTCTTGTTGTAGGCCGGATCATTGGCCAGTACTGACAGCCATTTGCAATAGGCCTGTTGTTGGTCGAGGGCGAAGCGCTGTCTGTTCTGCGGGTTTTTCTGGGCTTCAGCCCAGCTCGCGCCACCTTCGTGCAGCATGACTGCATGGGGGGTCCAGACATTCAGGTAGCCAAGGTTGGCGACCTTCAGGCACAAGTCCAGGTCATTGCAGGTCACCTGGAACAGTTCCGCGTCCATACCGCCCGCTTCATGATAGAGCGCTGTGCCGATCATCAGGCATGCGGCGCTGGCCGCGCTGATGTTCTGGTCGACCTGCAAGCGTTGCAGGTAACCACTGGCATTGGCCGGTTGATCGATGAAAGGGCTGCCTGCCGGTCCGTGCAGGCCGCTGATCAGGCCGGCGTGCTGGATGGTAGCTGCAGGGCTGATCAGCTTGGCACCCACCACGCCGACCTCGGGACGCTGGGCATGGTTGAGCAACTGCTCCAGCCAGTCTTCGCGCAGCACCGCGGTCTCGTTGTTGAGCAACACCAGGTATTCGCCGCGTGCCTGGCTGGCGGCCAGATTGTTGATGGCACTGGCATTGAAAGGGTGGGGATAGTGGATCACCCTCAGCTTCTCGCCTCCGATCGAGGCCATCTCGTTGAGCCAGGCCAGGGTTTGCGGCGACTGGCTGTCGTTATCGACGAGGATTATCTCGAAGTGGGGGTAGCTGGTTTTCGCCAGCAGGCTTTCCACGCAGCGTTGCAGCAGTGGCAATTGATCGCGGCTGGGAATCAGGATCGACACCAGTGGCTGTTGCTCATGGCCGTACTTGATGTGGTAGTGCCGAGGTGGCTCCTGCAATACCTCGGCGTTGTCATAGCCGCGGTTGCCGAGGTGACGCAGCAGGGCCCTGTGCTCGTCCGGGTTGTCCGCGAGCGTCGGCGTGTTGCTCACCACCAGTGGTTCGTCCAGGTGAGCGATGCCGCTCATGCCTGCGACTTCAATCAGTCGCAGGATCAGGTCCAGCTCCAGCGCCTGGGGAAGCTGTGGGTCATATCCACCCACCTGCAACGCCAGTTCCCGGCGTACCAACCAGTGGCTGGCCATCGCCAGCGGCAGGCTGAGCAGATAGTCGAGGTTGGCGCATGGACGCAGCACCGCGCTCGGCCCGTCCGCTGAGCGGAGCATGCCGTCGCAATAGAGCATCCTGCAGCCATCGGCGCTGGCTAGCTCGAGGTCGAGCATCAGCGTACCGGCCGGCAGCATTTCATCGCCAGCGGTGAGTAGCATGAACCACTCATTATCGTCAGCCTGAAGGATCTCGTTCAGCTCAATTGCGCCTGGCTCGCAGGTCAGCCAGAGCAGGCTGCCACTCAGGCTGGCAGGCCCCGGGCTTGTACTCAGGATCACGGTACGCAAGCGAATGGACGACGCCGATTGCCACAGCGCCAGGCTTTCGAGGGTGTCGCTCAAGGCGGCGGCATCACCGAGCGGGTCACGCACCAGCAGGGTCAGGCTGGCCTGTCCGTGCAACTGCTGGCGGCGCTGATCGACCAACTGTTGCTGGATGGGGGTCAGCACGCGATGCTGCAACCATTCCTTGAGCGACGGTATCCGGTTGTCGACGATGTGCTGGCTTGCCGCCTGTTGGGTTATTTCCAGAAAGCGCTCCAGCTGGGGCCAGAACGCTCTTTCTATATCCAGCCAGCGCATGCGTGCCTGCATGACTGTCGCACGGGCACGCTCCAGGCCACCGGGCTCGTCATAGAGCGCCGAACCGGCGTCGCCGAACTGTTCAGTGAAAGGCTGTGTCTTGACGTGGCCGCCGGGCATGTAGATGACCGGGCAGCCGCAGAGCATCGCTTCGGTGCAGGTCGCCGAAATCTCGTAGCTGTACAGTGTTTCTGCGCTGCGAAAGATCTGCGCCAGCTCGGCCAGGGTTTTCGGATTGGCCAGGCTCAGGACTTCGATATCGTCAGGCAGCAGCGAATAGTCGACCTTTGCCCTGTCGATGCGATTCAGATAGAGGTAGTTGCCGCTACGCTGTACGGGTTCGAGGGGCGGCGAGAACAGTTCTGAGTCGATGACCGGCAGCAAGAGCAAGTTGGTGCTCTTGCCGTCACCGCGAAAGTCCTGGGTGTAGTAGAAGAAAAGGTCCGACTCCTGTGCATCGATTGCCCGGCCTGTGAGGAAGCCCTCGCGGTTGAGGATGTAGCGAGCAACGATGGGGGCCGCGAACGGGTTGGCGTCGACTACTTCGGGGTAAACCGCGATAGGGGCCAGGCCGATCGCTTGATGGTGCCGGCGAACTTCATCGGTCAGGATCGGGGTACGCAGATTCGGGTTGACCTGGCAGTTCGAGAGATAGGCTTCGTAGCCAGCCAGGTTGAGGGCGTGGCAAAGGTAGTGCAGGACACAGATACCCGAAGATGTTTCCCGATAGTCTGGGCCGAAGATGTAATAGGGGTGGCGTGGCTTGCCATGCAGGGACGGGGTGATCATGGCTTGGCCTTGTGGCTGGCGGGGTGCTCGCAAACGACGTAGACGCTGGCGCACAGGTCGGGGTAGACCATGCCAAGCGCGTGGCAGGCATCCATGAAACGGTCGTCGATCAATTGGCTTTCCAGGGCCTTGTCCAGCTGGAAGTTGGCCAATGGCTTGAAGAACACACCACCACGCTGAGCGACCTTCCAGCCCGCGCTGCGGACTTCCTGCTCAAGGGTGTCAAGGCTATAGGTCACCCGATGACCGTGCAGGCGCTCGCCTTCGGTCACCGCGCTGTTGTGTTCGATCAGTCCCATCTTCACTGCAATCTGGCGTGATGGCGCATTGGCGTTTGGCACGGCGATGAACAGCCGGCCACCTGGAGCAAGCCATGTGCGCACCCGTTCAAGCACTGCCTTGCGATCATCCAGATGCTCCAGGGTGTGGATCAGGAAAATGTTGGAAAACCGCGGTTCGAGTTCGGCCTCTTCGAAGGTGCTGCAGACGAATTTGACGCCGGCGCCGACCTTGTTGCGGGTGACGTCGATGAGGTCGCTGGCTGCTTCGATTACCGTCAGGTCGGAAAAACGCTCGGCGAACAGCGCTGTGAACGCACCCTCGAAACAGCCCATCTCCAAGGTTGCGCCCTCAGCCAGCCAGGGGCCGAAGCTATCGAGCATGTAGCGGCGCAGGCGTGCGTCAAAATCGTAGAAGTAGCTGCGATGAGCGTTGTCCTGAAATTCTTTGTTGTAGTCGCGTGTCGACATGACGTTATCCCTGGTTTTTCCGGTAGAAGCGCTGCTCTTCAGGCTGATACCACTCGTGGAGGGTCGAGGGGGTACGGGCGTACCACCCCAGCAGTTGTTGCACCGCAGGTGCCTGCGAACGGCAGAAGTCCTCGCCCAGTGCGCGGCAGTAGTCGAACTGCGGTTTGAAACAGCTGCGGGTGAAGGTCAGGGTCAGGCAACGGCGTGACAGTGCGGTGTTGTTGATGCCCGCGGCATGCCAGATGCGTGAGTCGAACAGGTAGATCGAGCCGGCACTACCCAACGCCTTGCGGGCCAATGATTCGAAAACATGCTCGTCGGGCTTGTGCGAGGCAGTGTGCGACCCGGGCAAAAACAAAGTGGCGCCGTTGTCTACAGTGAAATCGTCCAGCAGCACCAGGGCCTGGGCCATCTGCATCGACTCGGCAGACCAGGAACGCACATCCCGATGCACATTGCGCACATAAGCATTGGTGCTGTTCAGGTTGTTCAGACCGCCGAAGGAGTTGAGGATCGGAACGCCACCGAGCATGTGTTGCAGGGTTTCGATAATCCCCCACTGCGAGAAACGGTCGAGCAGGGCTACGAAGTGGCTCTCTGGTGTCAGGATGTGGTGGGCTGTCTGCTCGGTGCGTTGAGTGATGCCGTTTTCCAGCTGAACGCGGCGACAGGTTTCAATCGCGCTGGCCAGGTCTTCGCGCAATGCTGCAAGCAGCGGCTGGTCGATCAGGTCGTGCATGCAGGCATAACCGTTGGCCTGCAGTTCTTGCCAGAGATTATTCATGACTGTGCGCTCGGGCAGCCTGCCAGGCGCGGTACTCCTCGGCGGTTACACCGAGCAGGATACGGTCCCAGCGCTGGCCCTTACGGTAGTACCACTGACGCTGCACGCCTTCGATGAGCCAGGGCGTCTTGCGCGTATAGGTGGCCAGGGACGCAGCGTTGTACTCGATGATCGTGGTCGACAAGCGGCTCAGGCCTAATTCGTCAAAGGCATAGCGCATCACCGTGGCGATCACGTCTGTGCCGTAACCCTTGCCCCGCAGGGTGCTGTCGCCAATCATCATGCCGTGTTCGGCCGTGCGGTTTTTCCAGTCGATGTCGACCAGGTTCGCTGTGCCGATCAGGCCCTGTCCCGGAACTTCGATGCCGAAGCGCTGGTTCAGGCGGTCGCTTTTCAAACCCAGTAACCACTCCCGTTGCGCTTCACGGGAGGTCGGGAAATGCCAGCCGCCGAGCAAGCTCCATAACGCTTCATCATTGGACCATTGGTGCAGCAGTGGCAGGTCCTCAAGATCCAGTGCCCTGAGCAGTATGCGTTGACCTCGAATGCTCATGATGTCCTCATGTGTTGAAGGATGGTGTCGGCAAGGCGATCCATATCATCGACGCTGTATCGCTGGTCGATGGGTAGCGGTAGCAAGCACTGAGCCCAGCTTCTTTCTATGGCTGGCGTCGCAGCAGCCTGGAGTACTTCATGCCAGTAACAGGGCACGAAAATCGAGTGTTCCAGCAGGTGCGCGCGCAAACGGGCAGTGGCTTCGGCGCAGGCAAGCAGTAGCGGATAGCAAAGGCCAGCGACTGGCCGGGATGGCCAGGCCGTGAAGAGATTGTGTTCGTCCAGGCGCTGGCGCAAGTGCGCCAGATTGCTCGTTCGTTGTTGCGCGATCCACGCATAGTCGATGCTGTCCAGCAGTCGCGCGGTACTGGCGGACATCGCTTTCACGCCCTCTTGCTGCAGGGTCTGTTCGCAGCTCTGGAACGCGGCGTAGTGTTGCTGTGGAGCATCTTCCAGGCGACCGAGCAACGCAGCAAAACGCCCCTGGGAGTAGCTGGGCGCAGCGGTTGGCAAATTGCTCGGTGCATTGACCAGCCAGCCACCATCGGCAACGCCGACGAATTTTCGCGGCGAGTAGAGTGTCGCAGTCGCGGGTAATGGCTCGCTGAACAGCGCCTGCGAGTTGTCGACGATCAACTGGTGTTTGTAGTGTGGAGCAAGCACTTCGCGGATGTAGTCGCTCTTCAGGCCGAAATAATCGACGTAAAGCAGTGCTTCATCAGGATTCAATGTCGGCAGGCTCTGCAACTGCAGTTCATCGGACAGGCCATAACGCAGCTGTTCGATGTTGGTTCCATTCAGTGCTTCCTGCATGACATTACAGAGGTAGTGAGGAAGATGGACCTTGCTCACTCTGCGTGCTACCAGTAGAGCCCTGAAGGCGGAACGGGCCGAATTGAAACCCAGGGCTTGCGGATAAGGATTCTGGCCCTTGCGCAACTCCAGCTCGAAGTAGCCGCCGATAGCGTCAGGCACTTACGATTTCTCCGCGTTTGGCCCAGGCCCCCACCGTCTCTGGCTCGTTGAACATCAGCGCATCGAGAATTGAAAGGCCGGCAGCGAAGGGGTGATTGCCAGGTCCTTGCCGGTAGCCCGGCAGCGTCGCACTGAGCAGTTCAAGGGTAATGCCGGCCTGCTGGAATGCTTCGGCCTGGTAGAGGTGTCCGCCATTGATGGGGTTCAGGTAATGGCTGGCGCCGCAGGCGCGTACCACCTCCAGTACCCGCTCCTGAGCCTTGCTGTCGGTGCCGATAGACAGATCACTGGCGCGAGTGATGGGGGTCTGCAGGCCGATAAGGGCGCAGCAGGCCCTGAGTATGCGCTCGTTGAGTTCGGCAATACTGGACGCCGGCTCGGCAAGCAGCGCTTCCAGCCAGCTCAGCAGTGGCTGAACATGGGGGGCTTTGCGATAGGCAAAGCCCAGTTTGTTGAGGATTTCACCGGGATCGAACTGCTCGGCGATACGCCTGTCCATGATCTGCTGCTGATGGCTGCCCTTGCTCAGTGAGACCCGAAACCACTTTGCCTCGCCGTCGAGCAGGTAGCGGTTGCGCTCGATCCAGCCGTTCTTGATGAACTGCACGTTGTCGTAGAGGACGAAGCAATCGGCAGCGGCAATCAGTTGAAAGTATCCCAGGTACGGCAACAAGTACGGTTGCATGAGTGCAATCCGCTTGTGCTTTTCGCCTACGGGATGAATGCTGGCAGAGGTGCTGAGCAGGTTCATGCCGCTCGGGCTCCGAGCAGTACCTCGATGATTTTCGCCTGGGTTTGCGCTTCCAGGTCCGGGTAAATTGGCAGGCACAGCACCTGGCGCGATACTTGATGGGCATGAGCCAACTGGCCAAGGTCTGAACTGGGCAGCCCGCGGTACATCGGAAACTCACAGATCAGCGGATAAAAATAGCGGCGCACCAGGATATCCTGGGCGCGATAGCGCTCATACAGCTCATCGCGACTGAGGCCGAATCGCTCGCCGTCGACCAGGATAGGGCAATAGGCGTAGTTCCAATCCAGTCCTTCAGGTTGTTGGAGGATACTGATGCCATCCAGCCCCTCCAAGGCACTGCGGTAGCGTTCGTAGACCAGGCGACGGCGCTCGAGGGCATTGTCGATATGGCGAAGTTGCAGTACGCCGAAGGCGGCCTGTATTTCGTTCATCTTGCCGTTGATGCCAGTGGCCATGATCGTCACTTCGTCGGTAAAGCCGAAGTTCTTCAGGAAGTCGATGCGCCGCTTGAGCTTCTCGTCCTGGCAGACAATGGCCCCGCCTTCAAAGGTATTGAACACCTTGGTGGCATGGAAACTGAGGATCGAAAGGTCGCCATTGTTGAGGATGCTGGTGCCGTTCTGGCGCACGCCAAAGGCGTGTGCGGCGTCGTAGATGACTTTCAGGCCGTAGGTGTCAGCGACTTCCTGGATGCCCTCGACATCGCAGGGAATGCCATAGCAATGCACCGGCAGGATGGCCGTGGTCGCCGGAGTGATGGCTTCAATGATGCGTTGCGGATCCAGGTTGTTGGTCCGCGGGTCGATGTCGACGAACACCGGTTTGAGATTGTTCCACAGCAACGAATGGGCTGTGGCCACGAACGAGTAGGGCGTGGTGATGACTTCACCGGTAATTCGCAGCGCCTGCAGTGCGGTTACCAGTGCCAGCGTGCCGTTGGAAAACAGCGAGATATGCTTGACGCCCAGGTATTCGGCCAACTCCTGCTCCAGTTGCTCATGGAAGGGGCCGGCATTGGTCAGCCGCTTGCTTTCCCAGATTTTTTCCAGGTAAGGGATGAACTCTTCCAGGGATGGCAGTAACGGGCTGGTGACGGTGATGGGGTTGGCCATGGAAGCACTGCTCGTGATGACTGAATAATGGCACTCGGTGCGAGGAGGGCGCCGTGTAGTAATGTCAGGTGCGATGTCGGCGGCGTTTTCGTCATGAAACCGACGGCTTGGATGTCATCCAGCAAAAAACTGGCCAACTCTTTTTCTGCCGGAATTAATCCCGTGAGCCGAGCGAGGCCCACAGCAGACCTGCTGAGTAATCGGTGCATAACAGTGACTTGGCAGTCGAATCGTGCATCATTAGTCTATTGAGTCGTCGGGCGGTACTGGGGGGTAGGGTTGCGCAGGCTCGCAATCCTTGAAACCAGGTCCCAGTGCCCGGGAAAATCCGCATTTCTATCGGGAAGCCACAATGATTGGCATCAAAAGCATCGCGAGTTACGTACCAGTCGAGGGTGTGGACAACTACGCCCAAGGTGCGAAGTTCGCCAAGGACCAAGAGTTCATTCTCGGCAAGATCGGTTCGACGTTCTTGCCTCGCAAGGATGCGGCCCAGGAAACTTCCGACTTGTGTGTCGAAGCGGTCAAGGCTCTGTTCGCTGCCAATCCGAACCTGTCTCCAGCATCCATCGACGCGCTGATCGTGGTCACTCAGAACGGTGATGAGGAAGGCTTGCCGCATACAGCTGCCATTGTTCAGGACAAACTCGGCCTGCCGACTCACGTCGCGGCTTTCGACATTTCCCTGGGGTGCTCCGGTTATGTCTATGGCATTTACGCCATGAAGGGGTTCATGGAGGCAGCAGGTCTGAAAAATGGCCTGCTTATCACCGCCGACCCTTATTCGAAGATCGTTGACCCTGAAGACCGCAACACCACTATGTTGTTTGGTGACGCTGCCACTGTGACCTGGATGGGCGAGGACGCCTCCTGGCAGTTGGGTAAAGCCAAGTTCGGTACCGACGGTGGCGGTGCTCCACATTTGAAGGTCAGTGATGGCGTGTTCTTTATGAACGGTCGCCAGGTGTTCAACTTCGCCTTGCTTAAGGTGCCCGCGCACCTGCATGAGCTGTTGGGCGAAAGCGGGCTGGTCGCTGACGACATCGATCTGTTCTGCATTCATCAGGGGAGCGCGGCAATCGTCGATGCGGTGGCTCGCCGTTTCGAGGATGACCCGGATAAGTTCGTCAAGGATATGGTTGAGACCGGTAATACCGTGTCCTCGAGCATTCCGTTGCTGCTGGAAAAGCATGTGCTTGGCTCCAGTCACAAGCGTGTTGCCCTCAGCGGCTTCGGTGTCGGCTTGTCCTGGGGGTCGGCGATCATCGAACGTGCCGATTGAGCGCGCCGCTGCTTTCTATATAAAGCGCTGTCGGGTGATCTCGCAGCGCTTTTTTTTTCTGTCTGCTGTTTGCTATGTGCTACTTATTTGGCGTCAAAGCCTTGATTTTGTTGGGGTGGCAGGGTGCCAGTAAAAATTTTCGAAAAAGCCCTAAAGCAACCGCGCCAGACGACGATAACTATTACGAAGGTTCTCTAGGCCACACCCGGCGGATGCCAGGGCCGGAAGCCGCAGTATCCCAAACACGAGGAATTCGTCATGGCATTAACCGTTAACACCAACACTACTTCCCTGGGCGTGCAGAAGAACCTGAACCGTGCTTCCGATGCGCTGAGCACCTCGATGTCCCGTCTGTCTTCCGGCCTGAAAATCAACAGCGCCAAAGACGACGCAGCCGGCCTGCAGATCGCTACCCGTATGACTTCGCAGATCCGCGGTCAGACCATGGCGATCAAAAACGCCAACGACGGTATCTCGATCGCCCAGACCGCTGAAGGCGCGATGCAAGAGCAGACCAACATTCTGCAGCGTATGCGTGAACTGGCTGTTCAGTCGCGAAACGACTCCAACAGCTCGAACGACCGTGACGCGCTGAACAAAGAGTTCCAGTCGATGGCTTCGGAACTGACCCGTATCGCCAACAGCACCCAGCTGAACGGCAAGAACCTGCTCGACGGTTCGGCCAGCACCATGACCTTCCAGGTCGGTTCCAACACCGGTGGCGCCAACCAGATCACCATCGACCTGACCGCCAAGTTCACCGCCAGCGACCTGGGTGTTACCAGCTCCATCAGCATCACCGGTGCCACCACCTCCGATGCCGAAGCTACCTTCAGCGCTGCCGTTTCCGCTATCGACACCGCTCTGCAGAAGATCAACACCAGCCGTGCTGACCTCGGTGCTGCACAAAACCGTCTGACCAGCACCATCAACAACCTGCAGAACATCAACGAAAACGCCGAAGCTGCTCGTGGCCGCGTACAGGACACCGACTTCGCTGCTGAAACTGCCCAGCTGACTAAGCAGCAGACTCTGCAACAAGCGTCGACTTCGGTACTGGCCCAGGCCAACCAGCTGCCATCCGCCGTTCTGAAGCTGCTTCAGTAATCGACTGATGGTTGCCGGCGGGGGAGGGCATTGGTTGCGCTCCCCCGCCTTTTGCATTGCGAGGTGGTAGGCATGGATATGAGCGTCAAGCTGAACTTGTCTTATCCGGCCGTGCGTCCGGCCGAACAGGCCACCGACAAGCCGGCGACCCAGGTAGTCCAGGCAGCTAATGAAGCCCAGGCGCCTACCCGGGACAATGTGTCCGAAACTGAAAAAGTGAAGTCCGCGGTCAAGGAGATCGAGAAATTTATCGCCTCGAACCGCCGCAATCTCGAATTTTCCACGGACGAAGAGTCCGGCAGAATTGTCGTCAAAGTGATCGCCAGTGAAACCGGTGAGCTGGTTCGTCAGATTCCCTCGGAAGAGGCGCTACGAATCGCCCATAGCCTGAGCGACGTGAACAGCCTGCTGTTCGACGCCAAGGTCTGATACCTTAAGATTCAAATGTTCGCTAGAGTCATTGGCTAGGGAGCAATGCAACGGAGAGGGAGTTACTCATGGCAAGCCCAATTACAGCGAGCATCGGCACCGGCTCTGGCATGGACATCGGCGCTGTGGTCAAGGTGCTGGTCGAATCTGACACGTCTGCCAAGGCTTCTCAGATCAAGCGCCAGACCGCCAACAACACGGCGATGATCTCCGGCGTTGCTTCGCTCAAGGGCGCATTGGCGAATTACCAGTCCGCCTTGAAGAAGCTCAACGACAAGGACGCGCCATCGTTTCTCGCCTTCGCTGCAACCAGTGGCAACGAAAAGGTGGTGACTGCAACGGCGAACAATTCCGCCGTGGCCGGTACTTACCAGGTCGAGGTGCTCAAGCTCGCGACCTCCTCCCGGGTGGGCAGTCAGGTGTTCACTGGGGCTGATGCACCTATTTCTGCCGGTACCCTGGCGATCACCCAGGGCGGCAAAACCTACAATGTCGAAGTGGGCGCCAACGCCACTCTGCAGTCGGTGCGCGACAGTATCAACAGCAGCCTGAGCAAGGATGGCATCACCGCCAACATCGTCAATGACGGCAGTGGTTCGCGCCTGGTGTTCGGTTCGACTACCACTGGTGCGGGTTCGGACATTTCCGTCGGCGGTATCCCCGAGCTGACCATCAGCAGCGGTGTGGCCATGGCCGGCAATGCGGCGGGCCGCATCGGCGAGCTGGCCATCGATGCCCAGGTCAAGATTGACGGCATGACGGTTACCAGCAAGTCCAACAAGCTGGACAAGACCATCAGCGGCCTGACCCTGGAGCTCAAGGGCGAAGGTGACAAGTCGACGGTCACGGTCGGGCTCAACAGCGATGGCCTGAAGAAGGATGTGCAGTCCTTTGTCGATGCCTACAATACCTTGGTCAAGACGGTCGCAAACCTGACGTCGACCAGCAAGGATGCTGATGGCAATACGGTGCTGGGGCCGCTGACTGGCGATCCGACCACGCGTTCGCTGTTGGCCTCGTTGCGCTCCGAACTGGCGGTTGCCCAGTCCGGCGGCGGCCTGACTTCCCTGAGCCAGCTGGGTATCAACACTGCCAAAGACGGTACCCTTGAGTTCAACGACACCAAGTTCAAGGCGGCGTTGAATGACAAAAAGCTGGGCAGTGAAGTACAGAAGCTATTCACCAGTGAAGAGGGCGTGATCGCGCGCATGAACAAGGCCACCGAGCCTTTTCTGCAAATTGGCGGGGCGCTCGACAAACGCAACGATGCGCTCAACCGCTCGCAGCGCCAGCTGGCTTCGCAGCAGCAAGCCTTGGACTTTCGCATCGAAAGCCTGACCACCTCGCTGACCAAGAAGTACATTGCCATGGATGTCGCGGTCGGTAAGCTCAAGGCTCAGGCTGCCAACATCTCTTCGTTGTTCAGTGCCCTGGAAGCGCAGAAGAAGAACTCCTGATTCTTAGTGCTCGGCAAAAGCCCGGTGACACCTCACAGGTGTCCCGGGCTTTTGCCTTGATGGCTAAAGTTTTTTGACGCGCAGGCGATACAAGCGGTATACGAAACCTATTTAGTTGTGACGAGGTAGAACATGAATCCTATGTTGGCCCTTCGCCAGTACCAGAAAGTCAATGGCGTGGCGCAGACCTCCGAGGCGAGCCCGCATCGTCTGGTGCAAATGCTGATGCAGGGTGGCCTTGACCGTATTGCCCAGGCCAAAGGCGCCATGGCACGCAATGACATCGCCCAGCGCGGCATCCTGATCGGCAAGGCCATCGGTATCGTCGGTGGTCTGCGCGAAGGCCTGGATCTGGAAAACCATGCCGACTCGCTGGCCGAACTGGATAACTTGTATTCCTACATGAGCAAGCGCCTGGTCGAAGCCAACGTGCAGAACGACCCGGAGATCCTCAACGAGGTGGCGCGGTTGCTGATTACCGTCAAGGAAGGCTGGGACGCCATCGGCGATCAATCCGCCGAGGTCTAGGAGGTTGTGATGAGTGTCGTGCTCGAACGTATCGAACAAACCCGTGAAGCCTTGCTGGGTGCCCTGGCCAGTCGCGACTGGGAGGCGATCAGCGAGCTCGACGTCAGCTGTCGGTTGTGCGTCGATGATGTGCTGGCCGAAGCATCGGTCAACGAACAGGTGTTGCGTAGCAGTCTGGAGGAGTTGCTCGGGGTTTACCGGCAACTAATTGAGGTTGCAAGTGACGAGCGTCAAACAATAGTCGATGAGATGACGCAGATCCGGCAAGCCAAAAACGCGGCAAAGGTATACCATTTGTTCAGCTGAAACTGGGCAAAACCAGAAACAGAGCGCCATAAATTTGACTCTGCGCGGTTTTTTGACTTAACTAGTAGCTGTTTTCAAATTTCAGACGTCCGAACACTGACCGTTCAGTCGGAATGATGTCGAGCTTGCCCTCAATAGGGCGCCGAGATGACTAGGGAAGTTGCTATTGCATGTGGCGTGAAACCAAAATTCTGCTGATCGATGACGATAGCGTCCGCCGCCGCGACTTGGCGGTGGTGTTGAATTTTCTTGGCGAAGAAAATCTGACCTGCTCAAGCCATGACTGGCAGCAGGTGGTTGAGTCGTTGTCATCCAGTCGTGAAGTACTCTGTGTCCTGATCGGGACCGTGAACGCTCCGGCAAATCTGATGGGCTTGCTTAAGACAGTGGCTGCGTGGGATGAGTTCCTTCCGGTTCTGCTTTTAGGTGAAGTTTCTTCTGCTGAGCTTCCGGAAGAACTGCGCCGTCGCATTCTTTCCAGTCTTGAGATGCCGCCGAGCTACAGCAAGCTGCTCGATTCGCTGCACCGTGCCCAGGTCTATCGCGAGATGTACGACCAGGCCCGCGAGCGGGGCCGCCAGCGTGAGCCGAACCTGTTTCGCAGCCTGGTGGGCACCAGTCGCGCCATCCAGCATGTGCGGCAGATGATGCAGCAAGTGGCGGATACCGATGCCAGCGTGTTGATCCTCGGCGAGTCGGGTACCGGCAAGGAAGTGGTTGCGCGTAACCTGCATTACCACTCCAAACGCCGTGAGGCGCCTTTCGTGCCGGTCAATTGTGGTGCGATCCCGGCCGAGCTGCTGGAAAGCGAACTGTTCGGTCACGAGAAGGGGGCCTTTACCGGCGCCATCACCAGTCGTGCCGGGCGCTTCGAGCTGGCCAACGGCGGTACCCTGTTCCTCGACGAGATCGGCGACATGCCGCTGCCGATGCAGGTCAAGCTGCTGCGCGTGCTGCAGGAGCGGACTTTCGAGCGGGTTGGCAGCAACAAGACCCAGGGTATCGATGTGCGCATCATCGCCGCGACCCACAAGAACCTCGAAAACATGATCGAAGCGGGCACCTTTCGCGAAGACCTGTACTACCGCCTCAACGTTTTCCCCATCGAGATGGCCCCGCTGCGAGAGCGCGTCGAGGACATCCCGCTGCTGATGAACGAGCTGATTTCGCGCATGGAGCACGAAAAGCGTGGCTCGATCCGCTTCAACTCGGCGGCGATCATGTCCCTGTGCCGCCACGGCTGGCCGGGCAACGTCCGCGAGCTGGCCAACCTGGTCGAGCGTATGGCGATCATGCATCCCTACGGTGTTATTGGCGTGTCGGAGCTGCCGAAGAAATTCCGCTACGTCGATGATGAAGACGAGCATCTGGTCGACAGCCTGCGCTCGGACCTGGAAGAGCGTGTGGCAATCAACGGTAGCTCCCCGGGCTTCGCCACCCACGCCATGCTGCCGCCTGAAGGCCTGGATCTCAAGGACTACCTTGGCGGCCTGGAGCAGGGTTTGATCCAGCAGGCGCTGGATGATGCCAATGGTATCGTGGCGCGTGCCGCCGAGCGCTTGCGCATCCGTCGCACGACCTTGGTGGAAAAGATGCGCAAGTACGGCATGAGCCGTCGTGATGGAGATGAGCAGGCGGAGGATTGACGCCTGTCTTGCCATGGTAGAGAGCAAGGATGCTCCGTCATGGCTGATATCCCTACCTTTCAAAGGGCTGTAGCGCCCGTCTCATCGGCCTTTGCTGCTCTGTTTCGTTCCGTATGACACAAGGTCTCAGGCTATCCGGCACGGCTATTGCTATATCGCAGGCAACATACCGTTTTATGACGGTCAGTCACGCGAGAGAGCACGATGCCCCAGGCCGCCCCCATCTCCTGTGTCCCCAATTCGAAGGGGCAGAACGCCGCCGAGCAGGAAAGCCGCCTAGGCCTGTTCGACCAGGTGTCCAGTCAGTTGAGTGAGTCCTATAACCTGCTCGAGGCCCGGGTCACTGAACTCAAGGGCGAGCTGGCGGTGGTCAGTGCCCAGCGCATGGCCGAGCTGGCCGAGAAGGAGCGCCTGGCCAACCGCCTGCAGAACCTGCTTGACCTGCTGCCGGGCGGGGTCATCGTCATCGATGGCCTGGGGCGTGTGCGCGAGGCCAATCCTGCTGCCTGCGATTTGCTCGGGGCGCCGCTGGTGGGCGAACTATGGCGTCAGGTGATCGCGCGCAGTTTCGCCCCGCGCGAGGACGACGGCCACGAGGTGTCGCTGCGCGATGGCCGGCTCCTGTCGATTGCCACTCGCTCGCTGGATGCCGAGCCCGGGCAGTTGGTGCTGCTCAATGACCTGACCGAAACCCGTCACTTGCAGGGGGAGTTGGCGCGCCATGAGCGTTTGTCGTCCCTGGGCCGGATGGTCGCCTCCCTGGCTCATCAGATTCGCACGCCCTTGTCGGCTGCCTTGCTTTACGCCAGCCACCTGGCCGAGCAGAGCCTGCCGCTGGAGACCCAGCAGCGCTTCGCCGGCAGTCTCAAGGAGCGCCTGCATGAGCTGGAGCATCAGGTGCGTGACATGCTGGTGTTCGCCCGCGGCGAGCTGCCGTTGACCGATCGGGTGACGCCCAAGGCGCTGTTTCAGTCGCTGCAGCAGGCAGCTCAGGCCCACGTTCAGGGGCAGGCGGTGCGCTGGCAGTGCGACAGTCATCTCGGGGAGTTGCTGTGCAATCGCGACACCTTGGTCGGCGCCTTGCTCAATCTGCTTGAAAATGCCCTGCAGGCCAGCAGCACGCCTGCACGCCTGAAGGTCCACCTGTACCGCCGTGGGCAGATGCTGCGCCTGTGTGTCAGTGACGCCGGCGCGGGGATCGACAGCGCTTTGCTGGCGCGTCTGGGGGAGCCGTTCCTCACCACCAAAGCCACCGGTACCGGCCTCGGCCTGGCGGTGGTCAAGGCGGTGGCGCGGGCGCATCAGGGCACCTTGCAGATACGTTCACGGCCGGGGCGTGGCACGTGCGCGTTGGTGACGCTGCCGTTGATTGATGCGCTGAAAATGGAGAATGAGCAATGAAGGCAATCAAGGTGCTGCTGGTCGAGGACGATCGGGCACTGCGTCAGGCCTTGGCGGATACCCTGGAACTGGGTGGTTTTGATTATTGCGCCGTCGGCTCGGCCGAAGAGGCGCTGGAGGTTGTGGCGGCAGGAGCCTTCAATCTGGTGGTCAGCGACGTCAATATGCCGGGTATGGATGGGCATCAGTTGCTGGCCCTGTTGCGCGCTCGTCAGGCGCATTTGCCGGTCTTGCTGATGACTGCCCATGCTGCTGTCGAGCGCGCGGTCGAAGCCATGCGCCAGGGGGCGGTGGACTATCTGGTCAAGCCATTCGAGCCGCGGGCGTTGCTTGAGCTGGTGGCGCGTCATGCCCTCGGGGTGGTCGCGGGTGGTGCGGATGAAGGCCCTGTTGCTTGCGAACCTGTCAGTGCGCAATTGCTGGAGCTGGCCGCGCGCGTGGCGCGTAGCGACTCCACGGTGTTGATCTCCGGCGAGTCGGGTACTGGCAAGGAAGTCCTGGCGCGGTTTATCCATCAGCAATCAACCCGTGCCAGCCAGCCGTTCGTGGCGATCAACTGCGCCGCGATCCCGGACAACATGCTCGAAGCGACCCTGTTCGGTCACGAGAAGGGCTCTTTCACCGGTGCCATTGCCGCCCAGGCCGGCAAGTTCGAGCAGGCCGACGGCGGCACCTTGCTGCTCGACGAGATCTCGGAAATGCCCTTGGGGCTGCAAGCCAAGTTGCTGCGTGTCTTGCAGGAGCGGGAAGTGGAGCGGGTCGGTGGGCGCAAGCCGATTGCCCTGGATATCCGTGTGGTGGCGACCACCAACCGTGATCTGGCGGGCGAAGTGGCGGCGGGGCGTTTTCGTGAAGACCTGTTCTATCGCCTGTCGGTGTTCCCCTTGGCGTGGCGACCGCTGCGCGAACGCAGCGCCGATATTCTGCCGCTGGCCGAGCGCTTGCTGGCGCGGCACGTCAATAAAATGAAACATGCGCCGGTGCGCCTGTCGCCTGAGGCCAGGACCTGCCTGCAGGGTTACGCCTGGCCGGGCAACGTGCGTGAGCTGGATAACGCCTTGCAGCGAGCGCTGATCCTTCAGCAGGGTGGGGTGATCGAAGCGGCGGATTTTTGTCTGGCCGGTGCCATGCCGATGTTCACTGCAGCCCCGGCACAAGTGCCATCGGTTCAGCCTGTGGTCGAAGCAGTGGGCGGTCTGGGTGATGACGTGCGCCGCCACGAGTTCCAGATGATCATCGACACCCTGCGTTCCGAGCGCGGGCGCCGCAAGGAGGCGGCTGAGCGCCTGGGCATCAGCCCACGGACCCTGCGCTACAAGCTGGCGCAGATGCGTGATGCCGGGATGGACGTCGAAGCCAGCCTGTACGCCAGTTGAAGGGTGTGAATACTCGCTTTTTTGTTTGGCTTGTACGCAGAGCTGGCACTTTTGTTGCTATGTCCTGCCTATCCGCTGCGTGAGTGTCAAAAAAATGCGGGCCGTCGGAGAGAGAAGTCCATGAGCCAAGGTGTTGAATTTAATCGATTGATGTTGGACATGCGGGCCATGCAAATGGACGCCATGTCGATGCCCAAAGCGGCAGCCGCGCCTGAGCTCGGTTCGAGCAATTTTGCCGACATGCTGGGCCAGGCCATCAACAAGGTCAGCGACACCCAGCAGGCCTCCACACAGCTGGCCAATGCCTTCGAAATCGGCAAGAGCGGCGTGGATCTGACCGACGTGATGATCGCCTCGCAGAAAGCCTCGGTATCGTTTCAAGCCTTGACCCAGGTGCGTAACAAGGTGGTCCAGGCCTATCAAGACATCATGCAGATGCCGGTATAAGGGCGAGATTGAGTCATGGCCGAAGCAGTCGTCGATAACGTGCCCGCCAAAAGCAGCGCATCAGCGCCCAAGCCGCCGTTGTTCGGTATGTCGTTCCTGGAAAACATCTCGCAGATGCCCATGCTGCGCCAGGTGGGTCTGTTGGTGGGGCTTGCCGCGAGTGTGGCGATCGGCTTTGCCGTGGTGCTCTGGTCGCAGCAACCGGACTACCGGCCGCTGTACGGTAGCCTGGCCGGCATGGATACCAAACAGGTCATGGATACTTTGGCCGCTGCTGACATTCCCTACAACGTCGAGCCCAACTCGGGCGCCTTGCTGGTCAAGGCCGACGACCTTTCCCGTGCCCGCCTGAAGCTGGCCGCTGCCGGTGTGGCGCCGAGCGATGGCAATGTCGGCTTCGAGATTCTCGACAAGGAACAAGGCCTGGGTACCAGTCAGTTCATGGAGGCCACCCGTTATCGTCGTGGCCTTGAAGGCGAACTGGCGCGGACCGTTTCCAGCCTGAACAACGTCAAGGCCGCGCGCGTGCACCTGGCGATTCCGAAGAGTTCGGTGTTCGTGCGTGACGAGCGGCGGCCGAGTGCTTCGGTGCTGGTCGAGCTGTATCCGGGGCGTGCACTGGAAGCCGGTCAGGTGATGGCCATTGTCAACCTGGTGGCAACCAGTGTGCCGGAATTGGACAAGTCTCAGGTCACTGTGGTAGACCAGAAGGGCAACCTGCTGTCCGAGCAGATCAACAACTCTGAACTGACCATGGCCGGCAAACAGTTCGACTACAGCCGCCGCATGGAAGGCATGCTCACCCAGCGCGTGCACAACATCCTGCAGCCGGTGCTGGGCAACGACCGCTACAAGGCCGAGGTGTCGGCCGATGTCGATTTCAGTGCTGTCGAATCCACTTCCGAGCAGTTCAACCCCGATCAGCCGGCGCTGCGTAGCGAGCAGTCGGTCAATGAACAGCGTTCCAGCAGCATGGGTCCTCAAGGCGTGCCGGGTGCTTTGAGCAACCAGCCGCCTGGCCCTGCTTCTGCGCCGCAAACCACCGGTGGCGCACAGCCTGCTACTGCGGCGATCCAGCCAGGTCAGCCGCTGCTCGATGCCAATGGTCAGCAGATCATGGACCCGGCCACTGGCCAGCCGATGCTTGCGCCTTATCCTGCGGACAAGCGCCTGCAGTCGACCAAGAACTTCGAGCTGGATCGCTCCATCAGCCATACCCGCCAGCAGCAGGGTCGTCTGAACCGGCTGTCGGTCGCGGTAGTGGTCGACGACCAGGTCAAGATCGATCCGGCCACCGGTGACAGCACCCGTGCGCCCTGGGGTGCTGAAGACCTGGCGCGCTTCACTCGCCTGGTACAGGATGCGGTGGGCTTCGACGCCAGTCGTGGCGACAGCGTCAGCGTGATCAACGTGCCGTTCGCCGCCGACCGCGGTGAGGTGATCGCCGAGATTCCGTTCTACTCGCAGCCCTGGTTCTGGGACATCATCAAACAGGTCATGGGTGTGCTGTTCATCCTGGTGCTGGTGTTCGGTGTTCTGCGCCCGGTACTCAACAACATCACCGGCAATGGCAAGCAAGGCGCCGGTGCCGATGGCGACATGGAGCTGGGCGGTATGCTCGGTCTGGATGGCGAATTGGCCAACGACCGCGTGAGCCTGGGTGGTCCGCAAAGCATTCTGCTGCCGAGCCCGAGCGAGGGCTACGATGCACAGCTCAATGCAATCAAGAGCCTGGTGGCCGAAGACCCGGGTCGTGTGGCCCAGGTCGTGAAAGAGTGGATCAACGCCGATGAGTGATAACCGAGCCCTTACCGCGAAACTGACCCGGGTCGACAAGGCTGCGATCCTGCTTTTGTCCCTGGGTGAAACCGATGCCGCCCAAGTGCTGCGGCACATGGGGCCCAAGGAAGTGCAGCGGGTTGGCGTGGCCATGGCGCAGATGGGCAATGTCCACCGCGAACAGGTCGAGCAGGTGATGAGCGAGTTTGTCGAAATCGTCGGCGATCAGACCAGCCTGGGTGTCGGCTCCGACGGCTACATCCGCAAGATGCTTACCCAGGCCCTGGGCGAAGACAAGGCCAACGGCCTGATCGACCGCATCCTGCTCGGTGGCAACACCAGTGGCCTGGACAGCCTCAAGTGGATGGAGCCGCGTGCCGTGGCTGACGTCATCCGCTACGAGCACCCGCAGATCCAGGCGATTGTGGTGGCCTACCTGGATCCCGACCAGGCCGGTGAAGTGCTGGGTAACTTCGACCACAAGGTGCGCCTGGACATCATTCTGCGCGTCTCGTCGCTCAATACCGTGCAGCCGGCGGCGCTCAAGGAACTCAACCAGATCCTCGAGAAGCAGTTCTCCGGCAACTCCAATGCTGCACGCACCACCCTGGGTGGTATCAAGCGTGCCGCCGACATCATGAACTTCCTCGACAGCTCCGTGGAAGGTCAGCTGATGGACGCGATCCGCGACATCGATGGCGAACTCTCCGAGCAGATCGAAGACCTGATGTTCGTCTTCAACAACCTCGCCGATGTCGACGATCGCGGTATCCAGGCACTGTTGCGCGAAGTCTCCTCCGACGTGCTGGTGGTTTCGCTCAAGGGTGCTGACGAGAAGGTCAAGGACAAGATCTTCAAGAATATGTCCAAGCGTGCCTCGGAACTGCTGCGCGACGACCTGGAGGCCAAGGGGCCGGTGCGGGTCAGCGATGTCGAGACGGCGCAAAAGGAAATCCTCACCATCGCCCGCCGCATGGCCGAAGCCGGAGAGATTGTGCTCGGTGGCAAAGGCGGCGAAGAGATGATCTAAAGCCGCTCCCACAGGATCAGTAAAACCTCTGTGGGAGCGGGCTTGTCCCGCGATTTTTTGAGTGCGTGCAATCATGTCGACCAACGAGCACCTGAGTGAGCTGATTCGCGCTAACAACGTCGAGGGCTTCGATCGCTGGGCGCTACCCAGTTTCGATCCTGAGCCGGAACCGGAGCCCGAACCCGAGCCTGAAGTGGTTCAGGAGGAAGTCGAGGAAGTACCGCTGGAAGAAGTCCAGCCGCTGACCCTCGAAGAGCTCGAAAGCATTCGTCAGGAGGCCTACAACGAAGGCTTTGCCACCGGTGAGCGCGAAGGCTTCCACAGCACCCAGCTCAAGGTCCGTCAGGAGGCCGAAGCAGCCCTGGCTGTCAAGTTGGCCAGCCTTGAGCAACTGATGGATAACCTGTTGGAGCCGATTGCCGAGCAGGACAGCCAGATCGAGAAAGCCCTGGTCACCCTAGTCGCGCATATGGCCCGTGAAGTCATCGGTCGCGAGCTGCGCAGTGATTCCAGGCAGATCGGCCAGGTGTTGCGCGAAGCCCTGAAACTGCTACCCATGGGTGCCGAGAATATCCGTATTCATATCAATCCGCAGGACTTCGAGCAGGCCAAGGCCTTGCGCGAGCGTCACGAAGAACGCTGGAAATTGCTTGAAGACGAGGCGCTGCTGGCGGGTGGTTGTCGCATCGAAACGGACCATAGCCGCATCGATGCGACTATGGAAACCCGTATCGAGAAGGCCCTGGCGCAACTGTTCGATCAATTGCACGACCAGGGTCTGCATCCTGCGGCGCCTGATTTGATGGTCGATCTGGGCGACGCCAATGCGCCTTGAACGCACCAGTTTCGCTAAGCGCCTGGGCACTTATGCCGACACCGTAAAGCTGCCTGCCCAACCCGTAGTCGAGGGTCGCCTGTTACGCATGGTCGGTTTGACCCTGGAGGCCGAAGGCCTGCGTGCCGCGATCGGTAGCCGCTGCGTGGTGATCAACGACGACAGCTACCATCCTGTACGGGTCGAGGCGGAAGTCATGGGCTTCGCTGGCAGCAAGGTGTTCCTCATGCCGGTCGGCAGTGTCGCCGGGATCGCGCCAGGTGCGCGGGTCGTACCGCTAGCCGACAATGGTCGCCTGCCCATGGGCATGAGCATGCTCGGTCGTGTTCTCGACGGTGCCGGGCGGGCGCTGGATGGCAAGGGCGGGATGAAGGCCGAAGACTGGGTGCCCATGGATGGTCCGACCATCAACCCGCTCAATCGAGACCCGATCAGCCAGCCGCTGGATGTCGGCATCCGCAGTATCAACGGCCTGTTGACCGTGGGTCGCGGCCAGCGCCTGGGCCTGTTCGCCGGTACCGGGGTGGGGAAGAGTGTGTTGCTGGGCATGATGACCCGCTTCACCGAGGCCGACATCATCGTGGTTGGCTTGATCGGCGAACGGGGACGTGAAGTCAAGGAGTTCATCGAGCACATTCTTGGCACCGAAGGCCTCAAGCGCTCGGTGGTCGTGGCATCGCCGGCTGACGATGCGCCGCTGATGCGCCTGCGCGCAGCCATGTATTGCACGCGTATTGCCGAGTACTTTCGCGACAAGGGCAAAAATGTCCTGTTGTTGATGGATTCGCTGACCCGTTTCGCCCAGGCCCAGCGGGAGATTGCCCTGGCCATCGGTGAGCCGCCAGCGACCAAGGGCTATCCGCCATCGGTGTTTGCCAAGCTGCCCAAGCTGGTGGAGCGTGCCGGTAATGGTGAGGCGGGCGGTGGCTCGATTACCGCGTTCTACACTGTGCTGTCCGAAGGCGACGATCAGCAGGATCCGATTGCCGACTCGGCGCGCGGTGTGCTCGACGGGCATATCGTGCTGTCCCGGCGCCTGGCTGAAGAAGGACACTACCCGGCTATTGATATCGAAGCGTCTATCAGTCGGGTCATGCCCCAGGTGGTCAGCCCTGAGCAGATGCGCGAGGCGCAGCAGTTCAAGCAGTTGTGGTCGCGGCTGTCGCAGAGTCGCGACCTGATCAGCGTCGGTGCCTACGTGGCCGGTGGTGATGCCGAGACTGATCTGGCTATCGCCCTGCAACCCAAGCTGGTGCATTTCCTGCGCCAGGGGCTGAACGACAATGTTGGCATGCAGCAGAGTCGCGAGCACCTGGCCAGCGTGTTCGCCCAGCCTAAGCCTGACGCGGGCGGCTGATAAGCCATGGCCCAGCCCAGTCGTGCGGCACGTCTGACACCGGTAGTGGAAATGGCCGAAAACGCCGAGCGTCAGGCAGCTCAGCGCCTCGGGCAGTTCCAGCAGCAGGTGAGCATGGCGCAGGTCAAGCTCGCCGAGCTCGAGCGCTTTCGTGAAGACTACCAACTGCAATGGATCGACCGCGGTGGGCAGGGGGTGTCCGGCAGTTGGCTGGTTAACTACCAGCGCTTTCTCGGGCAACTGGAGAGCGCCATGACTCAGCAGCGTCAGAGTCTGGCCTGGCACCAGAACAACCTCAACAACGCCCGCGGCACCTGGCAACAGGCCTATGCCCGGGTCGAAGGCCTGCGCAAGCTGGTCCAGCGTTATATCGACGAGGCGCGGATGATCGAAGACAAGCGCGAGCAGAAACTGCTCGACGAATTGTCCCAGCGCCTGCCGCGTCATGATCGCAATTGATGCAGACTTTGGTTGGGAAGGGTTGCCGCTAGGCGGTTGGAGTGCTAAACCTTCCTGATGTCTGCATTCGTCATTATCGAAGGAATCGCCTACATGGCAGTTGAATCCGTGTTATCCCAGGATGGGAAGCTGACGATCAAGGTCAAGGGACGTTTTGACTTTGGCAAGCATCAGGAGTTTCGCGAGGCGTATGAGCGCAAGCCCAAGAAGCCGGACTCGGTGGAGGTCGATCTCAAGGAGGCCACCTACCTCGATAGCTCGGCGCTAGGCATGCTGTTGATGCTGCGCGATCACGTAGGCGGTGACGACTCGGACATTCGGGTGGTCAACGCCAGCGCAGATGTGCGCAAGATTCTCGCCATCTCCAACTTCGACAAGCTGTTCGACATCAGTTGATCCAGGCCATGCCTGAATCTCGCTTGACCGTGCTCATCGCCGAAGATGGCGCGGCGGACCGTCTGTTGCTGGCGCGGATCGTCAGCAAGCAGGGCCACGCGGTGCTCACCGCTGAAAACGGCGAACAGGCGGTGGCGCTGTTTGTTCAGCGGCGTCCGCACCTGGTCCTGCTCGATGCGTTGATGCCGGTGATGGACGGTTTCGAGGCGGCGCGGCAAATCAAGGCGCTGGCTGGTGAGGCGCTGGTGCCGATCATCTTCCTGACTTCTCTGAGTGAGGAGCAAGCGCTGGTGAAGTGTCTGGAGGCGGGGGGGGGACGATTTTCTGGCAAAACCCTACCGTCCGGTGATCCTGGCCGCCAAGATCAAGGCCATGGATCGCCTGCGCCGCTTGCAGGCCACGGTGCTGGAGCAGCGTGACCAGATCGCCCGCCATCACCACCATCTGCTCAATGAGCAGCGGGTGGCCAAGGCGGTGTTCGACAAGGTGGCCCATGCCGGCTGCCTGAGCGCACCTAATATCCGCTACCTGCAATCGCCCTACGCGCTGTTCAACGGTGATCTGCTGCTCGCGGCTTTTACTCCGTCCGGGGATATGCATGTGCTGCTGGGCGACTTCACCGGACATGGCTTGCCGGCAGCCGTAGGGGCGATGCCGCTGGCCGAGGTTTTCTATGGGATGACGGCCAAGGGCTATGGCCTGGCGCAGATCCTGTGCGAGATGAACGCCAAGCTCAAGCGCATCCTGCCTGTGGATATGTTCTGCTGCGCCCTGTTGCTCAACCTGAGTTTCCAGCGGCGTATGGTCGAGGTCTGGAACGGTGGCATGCCGGATGGATATCTGCTGTCTGCTGACGGCGGTGATCCTTTGCCGTTGGTATCCCGACACTTGCCGCTGGGCGTACTGCTGCCGGAGCGGTTCGACGATTCGACCCAGGTATTGCCCCTGGCCTTGGGCGATCGCCTGTTCCTGCTGTCTGACGGGGTGGTCGACACCAGTGACGACAGCGACCAGTTGTTCGGGGTCGAACGGCTGCGCCGGGTGCTCAGCGCTAATCGCCAGCCGGAGCTTTTGTTCGAGGAGGTGCTGCAGGCGCTGGAGGCGTTTCATGGGCGCTGCCGTGATGATGTGAGTCTGCTGGAGATTCGTGTCGTCGAGCCAGATGCATTGTCGCCGCCTCCGGTGATCTATTCTGACAGTGGGCAATCCACGCCGCTGGACTGGTCGTTGCAGTTCGAGTTTCGTGCCGAAACACTCAAACGCTTCAATCCATTGCCGTATCTATTGCAATTGCTGCAGGAGATTCATGCTTTACGTGCCCAGAGCGGGGCGTTGCACGGCGTCTTGAGTGAGCTGTATTCCAATGCCCTGGAGCATGGGGTGTTGGGGCTTGATTCCGGGCTCAAGCGAGATGCTCACGGGTTCGGCGAATACTACCGCCAGCGCAACGAGCGCTTGCAGGCGCTTTGCAGCGGCTATATTCGCGTAGGGCTGCGAGTTGAACCGCAAGGCCTGGGTGGGCGTCTGATCATTGAGGTCGAAGATAGCGGCAAGGGCTTCAATGTGAGTAAAGTGCTTGCGCGTCCACTGTTCGAGCAAGGCTTGTGTGGGCGCGGACTGAACCTTGTACGCCGGCTGAGTCGGCGTGCCGAGTGGGCTGACGAGGGGCGCCGCGTATGCGTGGAGTTCGCTTGGGAGGCTCTGGCATAATCCAACTTGATCAAGGAGTGAGCAAGTGTCCGAAATTCATATCGATCGCGAGGTGCTCAGTGACTTGCAGGAGGTCATGGAAGATGGCTACCTGTACTTGCTGGATACCTTTCTTGATGACTCCGAAAAACGTCTTAGCCAGCTGCATGAAGCGAAGAGCGCCGATGAACTGGCGCATGCCGCGCACAGCTTCAAGGGCAGTAGCAGCAACATGGGCGCCGTAGCGTTGGCCGAGTTGTGCCGGCAGTTGGAAGACCGGGTCGCCCACGGGCCGCTGCAGGGGATCGAAGATCTGATCAATCAGATCGACCACGAGTACGCGATGGTGCGGCAGCTGTATGGCGACGAGCGCCAGCGCGTATCGATTGGCTGAAGGGCCGTCCTTGAACTTGGCGCGACTCTTGCAGAAATTTCGCTAATTAACCTTCAAGACCCTATGTCGCGGAGATTCCTACATGCCGGTCGCTTCCAATCCAATGCTGCAAGTCGGTGCCGCGACAAAACCTTCGCGCGCTGCCGCTGGCCAGCCGGACAAGCCGCTACAGGCGGCAAACCACAAGGCCTCGGGCTTTTCCAGTGTGTACGCGCAGCAGTCCCGACAACAGTCGTCGTCGACGGCCGCCGATGCCTTGAATCGCGACAAGAGTGTCCCAGCTCAGAAAGACGTTGCCGACGGCAAGGGCGCTGCCGCCGAGCAGCCGAAGCTTGCCGACAGCGGCAAGACCTTGCCTGAGGATCAGGACAGTACGCTTCCCGCTGGCAGTGAATCGGCAGATCCGACGCTACTCGATCCCAATCTGGTGGCCGGTCAGGTGACCGATGCGCAGCCTGGCGCCCAATTGATCCAGGCCCAGGCCGAAGCGGTGGCACCGGTGGTCCAGGCTGCGCAGTTGCAGGCCCAGGCCGCGCCGGCAGCTGCGCCCGCGCCAGAGCCTGAGTTCGATCCGCAGGCCGATCCACTGGCCGATCCACTGGCCGATCCACTGGCCGATCTGCCGGCCTTGCGCATGGCGCTGGAACAGAGCGCGCAGGCCCAGGGAACCACTTCGGCCCATGCTGCCAGCAAACCGACGACAGCGCAGTCTGAAGCGGCGCCAGCGCAGCCAGCCGTCAATACCCTGGCGGCACTGCTCGACAAGCCAGGGGCTGATGCCGAGCAGGGTGAGGCGGGCGAGAAAGCGTTTTCCGGTTTGCTCGATGATGGTCTCAAGGACCTCAAGAGTGCCTCCAGCGACACTCGGGTGGATAACTTTGCCGAGCGCCTGAGTGCCCTGACGCAGGCGGCCACGGCGAAAACCGCCAATACCGTGCCGGTGGCAGCGGCGCCTTTGCACCAACCGTTGGCCATGAACCAGGGTGGCTGGACTGAAGGCTTGGTCAACCGGGTGATGTACCTGTCCAGCCAGAGCCTCAAATCGGCGGACATCCAGTTGGAACCGGCAGAATTGGGCCGCCTCGATATCCGCGTCAACCTGGCGCCTGAGCAGCAGGCGCAGATCACCTTCACCAGTGGTCATGTCGGCGTGCGCGAAGCGCTGGAAAACCAGGTTCACCGCCTCAAGGAAATGTTCGCCCAGCAAGGGCTCGGACAGCCAGATGTCAATGTCGCTGATCAATCGCGTGGCCAGCAGCAACAGCAGGGCAATCCTGACTCGCCGCGTTTGAGCGGTGTGGCGGCGCGGCGCAATGCGGCGGGTGAAGAGGATGAGGTGATTGCGAATGCCTCGCCGGTCGAGCAGCAAACCGTGATCGGCTCCAGCGCGGTTGACTACTACGCCTGATCGACCACCCCTTGTAGGAGCGGATTCATCCGCGAAGGACTGCGTAGCAGTCCCATTTTTTTGGGCCGCTACGCGCCCCTTCGCGGATGAATCCGCTCCTACAGGTTAGTCTGCTTCAGCCTTTTGCCGGATCTGGCATAACACTTGCTCTCCCCACGCTATGTGACTGAATTCTCCGATGAATGACGGAATATTGGCATGGCGAAGAGCGACGCAGAGAAAGACCCCGCCGCTAAAGGCAAACTCAAGCTGATCCTGCTGCTGGTGCTGGCATTGCTGCTGGCCATAGGCTTGTCGGTAGGTGCCACCTGGTTCGTCCTGAACAAGTCTGCGGACAAGCCGGCGGCAGACCCGGCGCAGGTCGGCAACCTCAAGCCTGCGGCCATCTACGAGCCACTGGCGCCAGCCTTCGTGGTCAACTTCAACCAGAACGGTCGTCAGCGCTACATGCAGGTGAGCATCACCCTGCAGGGGCGCGATCAGGCAGCGCTGGATGCCTTGAAAGTGCACATGCCGGTGATTCGCAACAACCTGGTGATGCTGTTTTCCGGGCAGGGTTTCGACACCTTGGCAAGCCCTGTTGGCCAGGAGATGTTGCGGCAGAAGGCGACCGCCAGCATTCAGGAAGTCGCCCAGAAGGAAGTCGGCAAACCGGTCATCGACCAGTTGCTGTTCACCAATTTCGTATTGCAGTAGGAGCCACCGATGGCCGTGCAGGACCTGCTGTCCCAGGATGAAATCGATGCCCTGTTGCATGGTGTCGACGATGGGTTGGTACAAACCGAGAACAACGCCGAACCTGGCAGCGTCAAAAGCTATGACCTGACCAGCCAGGATCGCATCGTTCGCGGACGCATGCCGACCCTGGAAATGATCAACGAGCGGTTCGCCCGTTACACCCGTATCAGCATGTTCAACCTGTTGCGTCGCTCCGCTGACGTCGCGGTCGGCGGTGTGCAGGTGATGAAGTTCGGTGAGTACGTGCATTCGCTGTATGTGCCGACCAGTCTGAACCTGGTGAAGATCAAGCCGCTGCGCGGTACTTCCCTGTTCATTCTCGACGCCAAGCTGGTGTTCAAGCTGGTGGATAACTTCTTTGGTGGTGACGGTCGTCACGCCAAGATCGAAGGGCGTGAGTTCACCCCGACCGAACTGCGTGTAGTACGCATGGTGCTGGACCAGGCTTTCGTCGATCTCAAGGAAGCCTGGCAGGCGATCATGCCGGTCAACTTCGAGTACATCAACTCGGAGGTCAACCCGGCCATGGCCAACATTGTCGGGCCGAGTGAGGCGGTGGTGGTCTCGACGTTCCACATCGAGCTCGATGGTGGTGGCGGCGACCTGCACGTGACCATGCCGTACTCGATGATCGAGCCGGTGCGCGAAATGCTCGACGCCGGCTTCCAGTCCGACCTGGACGACCAGGACGAGCGCTGGATCAAGGCCCTGCGCGAAGATGTGCTGGATGTCAGCGTGCCGCTGAGCGCCACGGTTGCCCGGCGCCAGTTGAAGCTGCGCGACATCCTGCACATGCAGCCGGGTGATGTGATTCCGGTCGAGCTGCCTGATGAGCTGATCCTGCGGGCTAACGGCGTGCCGTCGTTCAAGGCCAAGCTGGGCTCGCACAAAGGCACCCTGGCCCTGCAGATTATCGATCCGATCGAGCGCCGCTAAGCGGCGCCGGTTGTTCCAACTCCGAATTGATTGCCCGTCGAGGACAAAATGGCTAACGAAAACGACATCACCTCTCCGGAGGAGCAAGCTCTGGCCGATGAGTGGGCGGCTGCCCTGGAAGAAACTGGCGACGCCGGCCAGGCCGACATTGACGCTTTGCTGGCGGCGGACGTCGGCAGCGGCGGGGCGTCCTCCAATCGCTTGCCCATGGAAGAGTTCGGCAGCTCGCCGCGCAGCAATGAGCCGGTGAGCCTGGACGGGCCGAACCTGGATGTGATCCTGGATATTCCGGTGAGCATCTCCATGGAAGTGGGCAGCACCGAGATCAACATCCGCAACCTGCTGCAGCTCAACCAGGGTTCGGTGATCGAGCTTGATCGTCTGGCCGGTGAGCCGCTTGATGTGCTGGTCAATGGCACGCTGATCGCCCACGGTGAAGTGGTGGTGGTCAACGAAAAGTTCGGCATTCGCCTGACGGACGTGATCAGTCCGAGCGAACGCATCAAGAAGCTGCGCTGAGTGAGTCGGCTCTTGCACCGCGGCCTGCTGTTGCTCGGCGCACTGTACATGGACGTGGCCTTGGCCACGGTGCAGCCGGCTGCCGCGGTGGTGACGCCAGGCAGTGGCGGCAGCGCCGTTGGCCAGCTGACTCAGTTGGTGCTGGGGCTGCTGCTGGTGCTGGGGCTGATCTTTTTCCTCGCCTGGTTGTTGCGCCGGGTACAGAACGCCGCGCCAGGCGCGAGTCAGGTCATCGAAATCCTCGGCAGTCGCACCTTGGGCCCCAGGGATCGCCTGTTGCTGATACAAGTCGGCAAGGAACAAATCCTTATCGGTCATTCGCCTGGCAGCATCGAGGCGCTGCACGTCCTGGCCGAGCCGGTCGAAGTGCCTGTCGGTGCGCGCCAGGCCACACCAGAATTCGCCCAGCGCCTGATGGAGCTGATGGGCAAGGATCAGAAGGGTAGGTCGTAATGGGCGCGTTGCGCATGATGTTGACGCTGCTGTTGCTGTTGGCAGCGCCGCTGGCCCTGGCCGCCGATCCGTTGTCGATCCCGGCCATCACCCTGTCCAGTGGCGCGGAAGGCCAGCAGGAGTATTCGGTCAGCCTGCAGATCCTGCTGATCATGACGGCGCTGAGTTTCATTCCGGCGTTCGTCATCCTGATGACCAGCTTTACCCGCATCATTATTGTCTTCTCGATCCTGCGCCAGGCGCTGGGTCTGCAGCAGACGCCGTCGAACCAGATTCTAACCGGCATGGCGCTGTTCCTGACCATGTTCATCATGGCGCCGGTGTTCGACCGGGTGAACAAGGACGCCCTGCAACCCTACCTGAATGAACAGATGGTGGCTCAGGACGCTATTGCCAAGGCGCAGGTGCCGCTCAAGGACTTCATGCTGGCCCAGACCCGTCAGAGTGACCTGGACCTGTTCATGCGCCTGTCCAAGCGCACCGACATCGCCAGCCCCGATCAGGCGCCGCTGACCATTCTGGTGCCTGCCTTCGTCACCTCGGAGCTGAAAACCGCCTTCCAGATCGGTTTCATGATCTTCATCCCCTTCCTGATCATCGACCTGGTGGTGGCCAGTGTGCTGATGGCCATGGGTATGATGATGCTTTCGCCACTGATCATCTCGTTGCCGTTCAAGATCATGCTGTTCGTGCTGGTCGATGGCTGGGCGCTGATCATGGGCACCCTGGCCGGCAGTTTCGGCGGCGTCTGACGCCTCAAGGAGAAGTACGCCATGACCCCTGAAGTTGCCGTCGACCTGTTTCGTGATGCGCTGTGGCTGACTACCCTGATGGTCGCCATCCTGGTGGTGCCGAGCCTGCTGGTGGGGTTGATGGTGGCGATGTTCCAGGCGGCCACGCAGATCAACGAACAGACCCTGAGCTTCCTGCCGCGCCTGTTGGTGATGCTGGTGACGCTGATCGTGGCTGGGCCGTGGCTGGTGCAGAAGTTCATGGAGTACATACTGTCGTTGTATGGCAGCATCCCGCAGCTGATCGGCTGATCTGTCCATGCTCGAGCTGACTGATGCGCAGATAGGTACGTGGGTGGCCAGTTTCATCCTGCCGCTGTTTCGCGTGACCGCGGTGCTGATGACCATGCCAGTGTTTGGCACCACCCTGTTGCCGGCGCGCATCCGTCTGTATTTCGCCCTGGCGATTACGGTGGTGATCGTGCCCGGGTTGCCACCTATGCCTGAGGTCAATGCGCTGGACCTCAGTGCACTGCTGCTGATCGCCGAGCAGATCGTCATCGGTGCCCTGCTCGGCCTGTCGCTACAGCTGTTTTTCCAGGTGTTCGTGATTGCCGGGCAGATTGTCGCGATCCAGATGGGTATGGCGTTCGCCTCCATGGTCGACCCGGCCAACGGCGTCAACGTCGCGGTGATTGGCCAGTTCCTGACCATGCTGGCGACCTTGTTGTTTCTGGCCATCAACGGTCATCTGGTGGTGTTTGAGGTGCTGACCGAGAGCTTCACGACGTTACCGGTGGGCAGTGGCTTGCTGGTCAATCATTTCTGGGATCTGGCCGGACGCCTGAGTTGGGTGTTGGGCGCGGCGCTGTTGCTGGTGCTGCCGGCCATCACTGCGTTGCTGGTGGTCAACATCGCCTTTGGCGTGATGACCCGCGCGGCGCCACAGCTGAACATCTTTTCTATCGGCTTTCCGCTGACGTTGGTGCTGGGGCTTGGCATCTTCTGGATCGGTCTGGCTGACATCCTTGCGCATTACCAGGCGCTGGCCTCCGAGGCCTTGCAATGGATGCGTGAACTGGCACGGGCGCGCTGAGCATGGCAGAGAGCGAAAGCGGTCAGGACAAAACAGAAGACCCCACTGACAAACGCAAGAAAGACGCGCGGGAAAAGGGTGAGATCGCGCGCTCCAAGGAACTCAATACGGTAGCGGTGACCCTGGCCGGAGCTGGCGCGCTCCTGGCTTTTGGCGGTGGCATGGCTCAGGCCTTGATGGAGCTGATGCGCAGTAACTTCATTCTGTCGCGTGAAGTGATCACCGATGAGCGGTTCATGGGCATTTTCCTCATGGCTGCCGGTAAGTCCGCGTTGCTCACCGTCCAGCCGGTGTTGCTGGTATTGCTGGTGGCATCAATCATCGGGCCGGTGGCCTTGGGTGGGTTTCTGTTCTCCGGTAGCCTGTTGCAACCCAAGTTCAGTCGAATGAACCCGCTGTCCGGGATTAAACGGATGTTCTCGGTCAACGCCTTGTCCGAGTTGCTCAAGGCATTCGCCAAGTTCTTCATGATTCTGATTGTTGCCCTGGCCGTGCTGTCGGCGGACCGTGACGACCTGCTGGCGATTGCCAATGAGCCGTTGGATCAGGCCATCATCCACTGCCTGCAGGTGGTGGGCTGGAGTGCTTTGTGGATGGCGGCAGGCTTGCTGCTGATTGCCGCGGCGGATGTGCCCATCCAGCTCTGGCAGGCGCACAAGAAACTCCTGATGACCAAGCAGGAAGTGCGCGACGAGTACAAGGACAGTGAAGGTAAGCCGGAGGTCAAGCAGCGTATCCGCCAGCTCCAGCGCGAAGCCTCGCAGCGGCGGATGATGGCGGCGATCCCCGAGGCGGATGTCATCATCACCAACCCGACTCATTATGCCGTGGCGCTCAAGTACGATCCGGAGAAGGGTGCGGCGCCCTTGCTGTTGGCCAAGGGGACTGATTTCATCGCCTTGAAGATTCGTGAGATCGGCAATGAGCACAAGATCCAGGTGCTCGAATCCCCGGCCCTGGCGCGTTCGATCTACTACTCCACGGAGCTTGAGGAAGAGATTCCAGCCGGGTTGTACCTGGCGGTGGCCCAGGTGCTGGCCTATGTCTTCCAGATCCGCCAGTACCGGGCAGGCAAGGGCAAGCCGCCGGAGCCACTCAAGGATCTGCCGATTCCGCCGGACCTGCGCCGCGATTCCTGATCTGCGTTTACCTTGCGGGACAGTCGATAACACCTCATTCCTCAAAGTTGGAAGGCTTCTTGCAAAGGCAGCGCTGCGCGCGTCAGAAACGCGTCAAAGTTTTGCTTGAGCTAGACGAGGAATACCGGTGGATCGCTCTCAGTTAATCAGCAGTGCCCGCAACAACCTGGCCGGGTTAGGCCGGGGCAATCTGGGTGTGCCGCTGTTGCTGCTAGTGATGTTGGCAATGATGATGTTGCCGATCGCGCCGTTCCTGCTCGACGTGTTCTTTACCTTCAACATTGCCTTGTCGATCGTGGTCCTGCTGGTCTGCGTCTACGCCCTGCGCCCCCTGGATTTCGCCGCATTCCCGACCATCCTGCTGGTGGCGACGCTCTTGCGTCTGGCGCTCAACGTGGCTTCCACGCGGGTGGTCATGCTCCATGGTCACGAAGGTCATGCTGCCGCCGGTAAGGTGATTCAGGCCTTTGGTGAGGTGGTAATCGGCGGTAACTACGTGGTTGGTATCGTGGTGTTCGCGATCCTGATGATCATCAACTTCGTGGTGGTGACCAAGGGG
Source organism: Pseudomonas sp. (assembly GCF_050739775.1). Lineage (GTDB taxonomy): Bacteria > Pseudomonadota > Gammaproteobacteria > Pseudomonadales > Pseudomonadaceae > Aquipseudomonas. The sequence continues at coordinate 59,043 of NZ_JBOICA010000006.1, read as the reverse complement.
GCCGGGCGTATTTCCGAGGTGAGTGCTCGCTTCACCCTCGATGCCATGCCGGGCAAGCAGATGGCCATCGACGCCGACCTCAACGCCGGCCTGATCGATCAGGCCCAGGCCAAGGCGCGGCGCTCCGAAGTGGCCCAGGAGGCCGAGTTCTACGGTTCGATGGACGGTGCCAGCAAGTTCGTCCGCGGTGACGCCATCGCCGGCCTGCTGATCCTCTTCATCAACCTGATCGGCGGTATGCTGGTCGGTATGTTCCAGCACGGCATGACCTTCGGCGACGCCGGCAAGGTCTATGCACTGCTGACCATCGGTGACGGTTTGGTGGCGCAATTGCCATCACTGCTGTTGTCCACCGCTGCGGCCATCATGGTGACCCGTGCCTCCGGTTCCGAGGACATGGGCAAGCAGATCAATCGGCAGATGTTCGATTCGCCCAAAGCGCTGGCAGTGTCGGCGGGCGTGATGATCGTCATGGGTCTGGTGCCGGGCATGCCGCACATTGCCTTCCTGAGCCTGGGTCTGCTGGCCGCTGGCGCTGCTTACCTGGTCTGGCGCAAGCAGAATCAGGCCAAGGTCAAGGCCCAGGAAGAAGTTCAGCGCCAGCAGGACCTGTTGCCCTCGCCGCAACGCGCCATGGAAACCAAAGAGCTTGGCTGGGACGACGTCACACCCATCGACATGATCGGCCTGGAGGTCGGTTATCGGCTGATTCCGCTGGTGGACCGCAACCAGGGCGGGCAGTTGCTGGCGCGGATCAAGGGGGTGCGCAAGAAGCTCTCCCAGGACCTGGGCTTTCTCATGCCCACGGTGCATATCCGCGACAACCTGGACTTGGCTCCCAGCGCCTATCGCCTGACCCTGATGGGGGTGATCCTGGCCGAGGCCGAGATCTATCCCGATCGCGAGCTGGCGATCAACCCTGGGCAGGTCTTTGGTACCCTCAACGGTATTGCCGCCCGCGACCCGGCGTTCGGTCTTGAGGCAGTGTGGATCGATGTCAGTCAGCGCAGTCAGGCGCAATCGCTGGGCTACACCGTGGTCGATGCCAGTACCGTGGTAGCCACTCACTTGAACCAGATCCTGCACAAGCACTGCCACGAACTGATTGGTCACGAGGAAGTCCAGCAACTGCTGCAGGTGCTGGCCAAGGCCTCGCCCAAGCTCGCCGAAGAACTGGTGCCGGGCGTCATTTCATTGTCGGGGCTGCTCAAGGTCCTGCAGGCGTTGCTTGCCGAGCAGGTGCCGGTGCGTGATATTCGCAGCATTGCCGAGGCTATCGCCAACAACGCGGTGAAGAGTCAAGATACCGCCGCGTTGGTGGCGGTGGTGCGCGTCGGATTGTGTCGCGCTATCGTGCAAAGCATTGTCGGCGTTGAGTCCGAGCTGCCTGTGATCACCCTAGAGCCAAGGTTGGAACAGATTTTGCTCAATAGTCTGCAAAGGGCCGGGCAAGGTCAGGAAGACGGTGTTCTTCTTGAGCCGAGCATGGCCGAAAAGCTTCAGCGTTCGTTGATCGAAGCTGCCCAGCGTCAAGAGATGCAAGGGCAGCCGGCGATTCTGCTGGTCGCAGGACCAGTACGGGCGATGCTGTCGCGTTTCGGTCGCCTGGCTGTACCGAATTTGCATGTTTTGGCGTATCAGGAAATACCTGACAACAAGCAAGTCACCATCGTTGCCACAGTAGGCCCCAACGGCTGAGGTAGTGGGTTATGCAAGTTAAGCGTTTTTTCGCCGCCGATATGCGTCAGGCCATGAAGCTGGTTCGAGATGAGCTGGGGGCTGAAGCCGCCATCATCGGCAACCGACGGATTGCTGGCGGTGTCGAGCTGACGGCTGCGCTGGACTACAAGCTGTCCGCCCTGGCGCCGCGGGTTCCGAATGTCGAGCTCGAAGACGAGCTGCGCAAGACCCAGTCGCGCATTGTTACCGCCCAGGCCGAACTCACTAGCCGCAGCGACAGCGATGACGGCAACCGCCAGCTGTTTGCCGGCTTGCCCCTGACGGCTTCCGAGCCACTGGTCGAAGCGCATGTCGATGAGCCCGCCGCCCCGCCTGCAGCCGCTGCCGCACCGGTTGATCCGCGCCTGCTCGATGCCATGCGCTCGGAACTCACCGGGCTGCGCGAGTTGCTGGAAGTCCAGCTCGGCTCCCTGGCCTGGAGCCAGTTGCAAGGCAACCAGCCACAGCAGGCCAACCTCTGGCGTCGCCTGCAGCGTATCGGTCTGTCCGGTCCGCTGGCGCGCGAGCTGCTTGAGCAGATTGCTGGAATCGCAGAGCCGCGCCATGCCTGGCGCATGCTGCTGGCGCACCTGGCGCGGCGAATCGATGTGCCGGAAGTCGAACCGATCGAAGAAGGCGGTGTGATTGCCATGGTCGGTCCGGCTGGCATGGGCAAGACCACCACCCTGGCCAAGCTAGCGGCGCGTTATGTGCTCAAGTATGGCGCGCAGAATCTGGCGCTGGTGAGCATGGACAGTTTCCGCATTGGTGCCCAGGAGCAGCTCAAGACCCTGGGCCGGATCCTCAATGTCTCGGTGACCCATGTCGATCCCGGGCAGTCCCTGGCCCAGGCACTTGAGCCATTGCTGCGCAAGCGCGTGGTGCTGATCGATACTGCTGGCTTGCAGGCCAGCGATCCGGCCCTGCGCATGCAGCTGGAAACCCTGGCCGGACGCGGCATTGCCTCGAAAAATTACCTGGTGCTGGCGACGACCAGCCAGAAGCAGGTGCTCACGGCCGCCTATCACAGCTACAAGCGCTGTGGGCTGGCCGGGTGCATCCTGACCAAACTCGATGAAACGGCCAGCCTCGGCGAAGTCCTGAGCCTGGCCATCAGTCACGAATTGCCAGTGGCCTATCTTACCGATGGGCCGCGCATTCCTGACGATCTGCACCTGCCGCGCCGCCACCAACTGGTCAGTCGCGCGGTGAGTGTGCAGATGCAGGACGAGCCCAGCGAAGAGGCGATGGCCGATATGTTCGCTGATCTCTACCACAGCCCCGGCAAGCGTGTCGGCTGAGGTGATTGTGAAGACGTTGCAAAGTATCTGCATTGATGGACTGCCAGGCATTTTTCAGGTGTTGAAAGCGCAGCCGGTCATGTGGCCTCAGTCTAAGCAAGACAAGGTAATGAACAAATATGGGTAGCATGCATCCCGTACAGGTGATCGCCGTGACTGGCGGCAAAGGTGGTGTCGGCAAGACCAATGTGTCGGTGAACCTGTCATTGGCGCTGGCTGAGCTTGGCCGTCGAGTCATGTTGCTTGATGCCGACCTGGGTCTGGCCAACGTCGACGTATTGCTCGGCCTGACGCCCAAGCGCACCCTGGCCGACGTGATCGAAGGCCGTTGCGAGCTGCGCGATGTGCTGCTGCAGGGGCCGGGTGGCGTGCGCATTGTGCCTGCCGCGTCCGGCACGCAGAGCATGGTGCACCTGGCGCCTGCCCAGCACGCAGGCCTGATCCAGGCATTCAGCGAGATCGGCGACAACCTCGATGTGCTGGTGATCGATACCGCTGCGGGTATTGGTGACTCGGTAGTCAGTTTTGTCCGCGCAGCCCAAGAGGTGCTGTTGGTGGTGTGCGACGAGCCCACCTCGATCACCGACGCCTACGCCCTGATCAAGCTGCTCAACCGCGATTACGGCATGAACCGTTTCCGCGTCCTGGCCAACATGGCGCAGAGTCCTCAGGAAGGGCGCAACCTGTTCGCCAAGTTGACCAAGGTCACAGATCGCTTCCTTGACGTAGCCCTACAATATGTCGGCGCGGTGCCTTACGACGAATGTGTGCGCAAGGCGGTGCAAAAGCAGCGAGCGGTCTATGAAGCCTTTCCGCGTTCCAAGTGCGCGCTGGCGTTCAAGGCCATTGCCCAGAAGGTCGATACCTGGCCGCTGCCTGCCAACCCGCGTGGTCACCTGGAGTTTTTTGTCGAGCGCCTGGTGCAGCCGACGAGCGCGGGACCGGTGCTATGAACGCCAGCGGCTATCGGATGTACAGCAAGGCTTCACGTGATAGTCAATGCGAGTTGATCGAGCGCTATGCGCCACTGGTCAAGCGCATTGCCTATCACTTGCTGGCCCGTTTGCCGGCCAGTGTGCAGGTGGAGGATCTGATCCAGGCCGGCATGATCGGCCTGCTCGAAGTCGCCAGCAAGTACGACGCGAGCAAGGGTGCCAGTTTTGAGACCTATGCCGGTATCCGGATCCGCGGAGCAATGCTTGACGAAGTACGCAAGGGCGACTGGGCACCACGCTCGGTTCACCGCAATACCCGCATGGTCAGTGACGCGATTCGTGCAATTGAAGCAAAAACCGGCCGTGACGCTAAAGATCACGAGGTTGCTGCCGAACTTCAATTGAGTCTCGATGATTACTACGGGATTTTGAATGACACCCTGGGCAGCCGTCTGTTCAGTTTCGACGACCTGTTGCAGGACGGCGAACATGAAGGCCTGCACGAGGATGGCGCCAGTGCCCAGATCGAGCCTTCGCGCGATCTGGAAGACGAGCGCTTTCAGGCAGCCTTGGCCGATGCCATCGCCAACCTGCCTGAACGCGAGCGTCTGGTATTGGCGCTGTACTACGACGAAGAGCTGAACCTCAAGGAAATCGGTGAGGTATTGGGTGTCAGCGAGTCGCGCGTCAGCCAGCTGCACAGCCAGTGCGCGGCGCGTTTGCGTGGTCGCCTGGGGGAATGGCGGGCGCGTTGAACGCAGGTTCAATGCAGTCGCGAAATGTAGTGCCCGAATTGATTGAATGCGCGTTCAGCGCTGAGCGCGTTAAAGACTGCTTGGAGGTCTAATTGAACAAAGACATGAAAATCCTCATCGTCGACGATTTTTCGACGATGCGGCGGATCATCAAGAACCTGTTGCGTGACCTGGGCTTCACCAATACCCAGGAAGCCGACGACGGCAACACGGCGTTGCCGATGCTCGAAAGCGGTCATTTCGATTTCCTCGTGACCGACTGGAACATGCCTGGCATGTCCGGCATCGACCTGCTGCGCAAAGTGCGTGCTGACGAGCGTCTCAAGCACTTGCCGGTGTTGATGGTGACTGCCGAAGCCAAGCGCGAGCAGATCATCGAAGCGGCCCAGGCCGGCGTCAACGGCTATGTGGTCAAGCCGTTTACAGCCCAGGTGCTGAAAGAAAAGATCGAGAAGATCTTCGAGCGCGTCAATAGCTGAGACACGCCACGGGGGCGCTAATGGAGCAAACACAATCATCGTTGGACGGCTTCGAGTCGACACTCAAGAAGCATGCCCACGAACTGGTCGACAGTCTCGAACGCGGCAAGTTTGGCGACGCGGTGCAACTGATCCATCAGCTGAACCAGACCCGTGACCGTGGCCTGTACCAGGAAGTGGGCAAACTCACGCGTGAGTTGCATAGTGCGATCGTCAGTTTCCAGATCGACCCACAAATGCCTCAGGCCGAGGAAGTCTCACAGATCACCGATGCGACCGAACGCCTGTCCTATGTGGTCAAGCTGACCGAAGGGGCTGCCAACCGGACCATGGACCTGGTCGAGGAAAGCACCCCGGTGCTCAATGAACTGAGCGCCGAAGCGAAGTGCCTGAGCGTCGACTGGCAGCGCTTCATGCGCCGCGAAGTGGCCGCGCCGGAGTTTCGCGAGCTGGCCAAGCGCGTCGACAGTTTCCTGACGCGTAGCGAGGAGGGCAACCGCAAGGTCGCCGGCCACCTCAATGACATTTTGCTCGCTCAGGACTATCAGGACCTGACCGGTCAGGTGATCAAGCGTGTCACTGCACTGGTTACCGAAGTAGAAAGCAACCTGCTCAAACTCGTGCTGATGGCCAGTCAGGTCGACCGTTTTGCCGGTATCGAACATGACCACGAGCAGCTGCGCGCTGAAAAAGATCAAGAAAAACATCCGACTCGGGGTGAAGGTCCGCAGATTCATGCCGATAAACGTGAAGACGTTGTGTCCGGTCAGGACGATGTCGACGATCTGCTGTCCAGCCTGGGTTTTTAGGGAGCACGTTTAATGAGCTTCGGCGCCGATGAAGAAATCCTTCAGGATTTTCTGGTAGAAGCCGGCGAGATTCTTGAGCAACTGTCCGAGCAACTGGTCGAGCTGGAAAGCCGTCCGGATGATGCCGATCTGCTCAATGCGATCTTTCGCGGTTTTCACACTGTAAAAGGGGGCGCCGGCTTCCTCCAGCTCAACGAGCTGGTGGAGTGCTGCCACATCGCCGAAAACGTCTTCGACATCCTGCGCAAGGGTGAGCGACGCGTCGATGCCGAACTGATGGACGTGGTCCTGGAAGCCCTGGATACGGTCAACAGCATGTTCGGTCAGGTGCGTGAACGCACCGATATCACTGCGGCCACGCCTGAGCTGCTGGCGGCCTTGTCGCGCCTGGCCGAGCCTGCGGGTGCCGAACAGGCATCAGCGCCTGAGCCGGTGCTGGAGCAGGCGTCTGAAGCTCCGGCCGAAGCCGACATTACCGATACCGAGTTCGAACAGTTGCTTGACTCGCTCAATGCGGTCAAGGCTGAAGCTGAAGCCCAGGTGCAAGCGCCGGCTGCAGCCAGTGACGAAATCACCGACGCCGAATTCGAGTCGTTGCTCGATCAGTTGCACGGCAAGGGCCAGTTCGCCCCCGATAGCGTCAGTGCACCTGCGCCGGTGGTGCAACCCGCCCAAAGCGCCAGTGACGAAATCACCGATGATGAGTTCGAAGCGTTGCTTGACCAGTTGCATGGCAAGGGCAGTTTTGCCGTCGATGCTTTGCCGGGTGCTGCGGCGCCCGCTCCTGAGTCGGCAGCTGCTGCGCCAGGCGAGCACATCTCGGAGCATGAATTCGAAGCCTTGCTTGATGAGCTGCACGGCAAGGGCAAGTTCGCCGCGGACAGCGTTGCAACTGTCGCTGCGCCAGCTGCTGCCGTTGCCGCCAAGCCAGCCGTAGCGCCGACACCAGCGGCCGCACCTGCTGCTGCCGTACCGGCCAAGGCTGCAGCGCCAGCCCCTGCGCGGCAAGCCGCGCAGGCAGGCGACAAGGCAGCCAGCGAAGCGGAAACCACCGTGCGGGTCGATACCGCGCGCCTGGACGAGATCATGAACATGGTCGGCGAACTGGTGCTGGTGCGTAACCGCCTGGTACGCCTGGGCCTCAATAGCGGCGATGAAGCCATGTCCAAGGCGGTGTCGAACCTGGACGTGGTCACTGCCGACCTGCAGACCGCGGTCATGAAGACCCGCATGCAGCCGATCAAGAAGGTCTTCGGGCGTTTCCCGCGCCTGGTTCGCGACCTGGCCCGGCAGTTGAAGAAAGAGATCAACCTGGAGCTGGTCGGTGAAGAAACCGACCTCGACAAGAACCTCGTCGAGGCCCTGGCCGACCCGTTGGTGCACTTGGTGCGCAACGCTGTCGATCACGGCGTCGAAACCCCGGAAGAACGCGAAGCGGCGGGCAAGTCCCGTGGCGGTAAAGTGGTACTGGCGGCCGAGCAGGAAGGCGATCACATCCTGCTGTCGATCTCCGATGATGGTAAGGGTATGGACGCCAACGTCCTGCGCGCCATCGCGGTCAAGCGCGGGGTGATGGACAAGGATGCCGCCGACCGCTTGAGCGACACCGAATGCTACAACCTGATCTTCGCCCCTGGCTTCTCGACCAAGACTGAGATCTCCGACGTCTCCGGTCGGGGCGTGGGCATGGACGTGGTGAAAACCAAGATTTCCCAGCTCAACGGTTCGATCAATATCTACTCGACCAAGGGCCTGGGCTCGAAGATCGTCATCAAGGTGCCGCTGACGCTGGCGATCATGCCGACGCTGATGGTCATGCTCGGCAATCAGGCGTTCGCCTTCCCGCTGGTCAACGTCAACGAGATCTTCCACCTGGACCTGTCGCGCACCAACGTGGTCGACGGTCAAGAGGTGGTGATCGTACGCGACAAGGCCTTGCCGCTGTTCTACCTCAAGCGCTGGCTGGTCAGTTCCGCCGCTCATGAAGAGCAACGCGAAGGGCACGTGGTGATCCTTTCGGTGGGCACCCAGCGGATCGGCTTCGTCGTCGATCAACTGGTGGGTCAGGAAGAAGTGGTCATCAAACCGCTGGGCAAGATGCTCCAGGGCACGCCGGGCATGTCGGGCGCCACCATTACCGGTGACGGGCGCATCGCGCTGATCCTAGACGTTCCGAGCATGCTCAAGCGTTACGCCGCCCGGCGTATTTGATTCTGGTGGCGCGGCCCGCACGCCGCGCCCCCTAATGGAGTGTTTATGGCAGTCAAGGTCCTGGTGGTGGATGATTCCGGTTTCTTCCGCCGCCGAGTCTCGGAAATTCTTTCAGCGGACCCGACTATCCAGGTCGTGGGTACCGCGACCAACGGCAAGGAAGCGATCGACCAGGCACTGTCGCTCAAGCCCGATGTCATCACCATGGACTACGAAATGCCCATGATGGATGGCATCACCGCCGTGCGTCACATCATGCAGCGCTGCCCGACCCCGGTGTTGATGTTCTCCTCGCTGACCCATGAAGGCGCGCGAGTGACCCTCGATGCCCTGGATGCCGGGGCAGTCGATTACCTGCCGAAGAACTTCGAAGACATCTCGCGCAACCCGGAGAAGGTCAAGCAACTGCTGTGTGAAAAGGTCCATAGCATTTCCCGCAGTAACCGGCGCTTGAGCAGTTATGCCGCGCCGACGCCGCACCCGGCCAGCCAGGCTCAGCCAAGCGTCAGTAGCCTGGCCAGCAGCCCGGCACCGCGGGCAGCCGCTGCGGTGCGTGCGGCGTCTGTTGCCTCGCCTGCGCCCAAGCGCAAGCCTTACAAGCTGGTGGCCATTGGTACCTCCACCGGCGGTCCAGTGGCGCTGCAGCGGGTCCTGACCCAACTGCCAGCCAATTTCCCGGCGCCGATCGTGCTGATCCAGCACATGCCAGCGGCCTTCACCAAGGCGTTTGCCGAGCGCCTGGACAAGCTGTGCAAGATCAGCGTCAAGGAAGCCGAAGACGGCGACATGCTGCGCCCCGGCCTGGCCTTGCTGGCACCGGGGGGCAAGCAGATGATGGTCGACGGTCGCGGTGCGGTGAAGATCCTGCCGGGCGACGAGCGCCTGAACTACAAGCCGTGCGTGGACATCACCTTCGGTTCGGCGGCCAAGTCCTACGGCGATAAGGTCCTGTCGGTGGTGCTCACCGGCATGGGTGCCGATGGCCGGGAAGGCGCGCGCCTGCTCAAGCAGGGCGGCAGCACAGTCTGGGCCCAGGATGAAGCCAGTTGCGTGATTTATGGCATGCCCATGGCCATCGTCAAGGCCAACCTGGCCGATGCGGTCTATAGCCTGGACGAGATCGGCAAGCACCTGGTCGAGGCGTGCGTCTGATGGATGTCTTGAGCCTAATCGGGATCATCCTGGCCTTTGTCGCCATTGTCGGCGGCAACTACCTGGAAGGCGGGCACCTGTCGGCGTTGCTCAACGGCCCGGCGGCGCTGATCGTGCTCGGCGGTACCCTGGCCGCGGCGCTGCTGCAGTCACCCATGAGTGCCTTCAAGCGGGCGTTGCAGATCGTGCGCTGGATCCTCTTTCCGCCACGGATCGACCTGGCCGCAGGTATCGACCGGGTGGTCAACTGGAGCCTGACGGCGCGCAAGGAAGGCCTGCTGGGCCTGGAAGGCGTGGCCGATGCCGAGCCCGACCCATACGCGCGCAAGGGGCTGCAGCTGCTGGTAGACGGTGCCGAGCCTGAAGCGATTCGCAGCGTCCTTGAAGTGGACTTCTACACCCAGGAAAGCCGCGATATCCAGGCCGCCAAGGTGTTCGAGTGCATGGGCGGCTATGCCCCGACCATCGGTATCATCGGCGCGGTCATGGGCCTGATTCATGTGATGGGCAACCTGGCCGACCCTTCTCAGTTGGGCAACGGTATTGCCGTGGCCTTCGTCGCCACCATCTACGGTGTGGCGAGCGCCAACCTGATCCTGCTACCGATTGCCAACAAGCTCAAGGCAGTGGCCATGCGTCAGTCGCGCTACCGGGAAATGCTCCTGGAAGGGCTGCTGTCGATTGCCGAGGGCGAGAATCCGCGCTCGATCGAGCTGAAGCTTCAGGGCTTCATGGAGTAACACATGGCGCGCCGTCGACAACCTGAGGAACATGAAAACCACGAGCGCTGGCTGGTGTCCTACGCGGACTTTATCACCTTGCTGTTCGCCTTCTTCGTGGTCATGTATTCGATTTCCTCGATTAACGAGGGTAAGTACAAGATCCTCTCCCAGGCCCTGATCGGGGTGTTTAACGACCCCGAGAAGAGCATGCGGCCGATTCCCATCGGCGATGAGCGTCCGCTGACAGTCAAGCCGGCCGAACCGCTGATCAAGGACAGCGAGCAGGTGGATGCCGGCCTTGCGCAAACCAGCAGCGATCCGCTGAAAACCATCACTGATGACGTGCGTAACGCCTTTGGCGATTTGATCAAGTCCGACCAGATGACCGTGCGCGGTAACGAGCTGTGGGTCGAGATCGAGCTTAACTCCTCGTTGCTGTTTGGCAGTGGCGATGCCATGCCCAGCGATGTTGCGTTCAACATCATCGAAAAGGTGGCGAAGATCCTCAAGCCCTTCGCCAACCCGGTGCATGTCGAAGGTTTCACCGATGTTTTGCCGATCCGCACCGCGCAATACCCGACCAACTGGGAGCTGTCCTCGGCACGCGCTGCCAGTATTGTTCGCCTGCTGGCGATGGAAGGAGTCAACCCGGCGCGCATGGCCTCGGTCGGCTATGGCGAGTTCCAGCCGATTGCTGCCAATGACACCGCCGAGGGCCGCGCGCGCAACCGCCGGGTGGTGCTGGTGATTTCGCGCAACCTTGAAGTGCGCCGTAGCCTGACGGCTACCGGCAGCGCCAATGCCACACCGGATGCGGCATTGAAGCGGGCTGGCACACAAACTGCACCGCCAGCGGTATCACCGACGGTGGGGGGCAATCGCGTCAATCCACCGTCACCGACCCTATAACCGTTCCCGGCAGGGCAGGTTGCCGTACCGGGAGGAAGCAATGTAATGAGAGTCTGGGCAGTAGCCAATCAAAAAGGTGGTGTCGGTAAGACCACCACGTCCATCGCTATGGCCGGCTTGCTGGCCGAGGCGGGCAAGCGCGTGGTCGTGGTCGACCTCGACCCCCACGGGTCCATGACCAGCTACTTCGGACACAACCCGGATGCGCTGGAGCACAGTTGCTACGACCTGTTCCTGCACAAGGGCACTGTCCCCGAGGGTTTGCCAGGGCAACTGCTGCTACCGACCAGTGACGAAAAAATTTCCTTGTTACCGTCCAGCACCGCGTTGGCCGTGCTCGAGCGCCAGTCGCCGGGGCAGAGTGGCCTGGGCCTGGTAATCGCCAAGTCTCTGGCGCAGTTGTGGCAAGATTTCGACTACGCCATCATCGATAGCCCGCCCTTGCTTGGCGTGCTGATGGTCAACGCGCTGGCGGCCAGCCAGCAACTGGTGATCCCGGTACAAACCGAATACCTGGCGGTCAAGGGCCTGGAACGCATGGTCAGTACCCTGGCCATGGTCAATCGTTCGCGCAAACAGGCCTTGCCCTACCATATCGTGCCGACCCTGTTCGACCGCCGCACCCAGGCCTCCATGGGCACCCTGCGGGTGTTGCGCGACGCTTATCCCGAGAACATCTGGCAAGGTTACATCCCGGTTGATACGCGTCTGCGCGATGCAAGCCGCGCCGGGCTGACGCCGTCGCAGTTCGATGGCAAGAGCCGCGGAGTGGTGGCCTACCGCGCACTGCTCAAGCACCTGTTGACGCACAACATCGCCCAGCAGGTGGCCTGATGAATCGCCCGCAAAAGATTGCTACTGGCCCGCAACTGGCGCTGCAGTCATACCTTGATGGTTTGCTGCACGAAGCCACTGAAGTGCTTGAGCTGGCGGAGCCGACGGTCGCGATCGACGAGTTCCAGGCCGCGGTGCTTGAAGAACAGGCCCGTGATGCGCAGGTCGCCCTTGTGCATAAACCGGTGGCGGTCCAATTAGCGCCTTTACCCTTTGCCGAACCTGCGCCCGTGGTGCTTGCGGCAGTGATGCCGGTGATAACCCCGGTGCCGGTGCCGGTGCCGGTGCCGGTCAGTGTCGATGTGGTCGCCGAACGACCCGCGCCGATCGAGCCGCTGGTGGAGGTTCATCTTCCTCCGGCACCCAACCAGCCGGTTCCGCCGGTCACCCTGGATGGGCGCCCAGCCTGGGCGGCTGAGCCTTTCGAATGCCTTTTGTTCGATGTCGCCGGGTTGACCCTGGCAGTACCGCTGGTGTGCCTGGGTTCGATCTATTCACTGGCCGGCCACGAGCTGACGCCGCTGTTTGGCCAGCCAGACTGGTTTCTGGGCATTCTGCCGAGCCAGAGAGGCAACCTGAAAGTGCTGGACACGGCGCGCTGGGTCATGCCCGACCGCTACCGCGACGACTTTCGCCAGGGCCTGCAGTATGTGATTTCGGTCCAGGGTTATGAATGGGGCCTGGCCGTGCATCAGGTCAGCCGTTCGCTGCGCCTGGACCCCAACGAGATCAAATGGCGAAGCCAGCGCGGCCAGCGGCCGTGGTTGGCCGGTACGGTCATCGAACACATGTGCGCGTTGCTCGACGTTGCCGAACTGGCCGAGTTGATCGCCAGCGGCGCGGTCAAGCAACTGCACACCAAGCATAACTAATCGGTCGCGTTTGCGACCGCACTGAGCACACCGCCGAAGGCGGATTTTGAGGGATAGGGGAATGAAAAAGTCGTCTGCACAAGGTTCCGAAGATCCGATCCTGCAGTGGGTAACCTTCAAACTGGACAACGAGTCCTACGGCATCAATGTGATGCAGGTGCAGGAAGTCCTGCGCTACACCGAGATCGCCCCGGTCCCGGGTGCCCCGAGCTATGTGCTGGGCATCATCAACCTGCGTGGCAACGTGGTTACCGTGATTGACACCCGCCAACGCTTCGGCCTGATGTCGAGTGAAATCACCGACAACAGCCGTATCGTCATCATCGAGGCCGACAAGCAAGTGGTTGGCATTCTGGTCGACAGCGTTGCCGAAGTGGTTTACCTGCGCCAGTCGGAAATCGAGACCGCACCGAATGTCGGTAACGAAGAATCAGCCAAGTTCATCCAGGGCGTGTGCAACAAGAACAACGAACTGCTGATCCTGGTCGAACTGGACAAGATGATGACCGAGGAAGAGTGGTCCGAGCTGGAGAACATCTGAGTTGATCCTTGAGGTTGCAGTCATATTTCTGGCGCTGCTCTGGGCGCTCAGCCTGTGGTTTTTCCTCAACTACAGCAAGCGTCAGCGCGAGCTGGCCGCCCAGCAGGCCCAGGGCGATGCGTTGCGTGATCAGCGCATCAAAGACCTGGCCAAGCGCCTGGACGACTACCAGAACGGCACCGTGCGCATGGGCGAAGCCCTGCACGAATTGCGTGCAACGGTGGCGCCGTTGCCGGACAAACTCTTGCAATTGGAGCAGCGTGACCCCAACAGCCTGTCATTCGCCCAGGCGGCGCGGCTGGTGGGTATGGGCGCGAGTGTCGATGAGTTGACCCAGTCCTGCGGCCTGACCCAGGCCGAGGCGGAACTCATGAGCAAGGTGCATCGCAGCTGACTTGCTTATTTGTCGGAGCGGATAAATCCGCTCCGACATTGCTTTGCGACTGATCAGTCTGCCCCGGACAGGCGCAGATTTAAGGGACTGATATCCCGTTCCTGCGGCCCTTCATCGGCAAATCCCACCGGTACCTTGCCCTTGAGCTGCCAGGCAAAGGCAATGATTTCGGCGATGGTCAGGTACAGCGCCTCGGGAATCCGGTCGCCCAGCTCCATGCGCGCCAGCAGGCGTACCAGTTCGGCATTCTCGTAGATCGGTACTTCGTGTTCGCGGGCGATGGCCAGGATCGCCTCGGCCAGTTCGTCATCGCCTTTGGCGCTCAGGGTCGGTGCCTGTTGGCCGTCATAGCTCAGGGCGATGGCCTGGCGTGGGTTCTTCTCGATCATGCAGTTTCATCCACCCAGCGTTGCTCCAGACGGGTACGCGGCCCTTGCGGCGGTGTACCGTGATGGCAGTACAGTTCCGTCACCTTAAGGCCACGCGCCAGCAAGCGTTCGCGCAAGTTGCCCAGCTGACTTTCGATCAACTGCGCGGTGCTCGGCAGTTCGGCCCACAGCTGGCTGGACAGGCTGCCCTGGCTGATCTGTGCCTGAACCTGCAGCGGCCCCAGTGGCTGCAGGTCGAAGGACAGTTCGATGCGCCAGAGCATTTCCAGCGGGTCGCGACGTTCGCGTTCCGGGTCGCTTTGCTGTTCCGGGGTTTCTTCGCGTTGCAGTTTGACTTGCAGGGGCAGGAAATCCTGGCCGCTGCGCAAGGGGATTTCCAGCTGCCAGGTAGTTTGCAGGTTGCCGTCGGCGGTGGTGCCAGTTTGCTCCAGGCTGGCCAGCTGATGGCTTTGCAGGCGGGAGATTGCCGCGGCGGCCAGGCGCAGAAGGTGTTCCAGGTCGCCTTCGCCGTCCTGGCTCTGCAGCAGCCGCGAGGGCAGGGGAAAGCCGCCAGGGTGCAGGCGCGGGCTGACCTGGCCGAGCATGCCCAGGGCATTGCGGACCATACCCGGCATCACCTGGGCCAGGGTGCTGGCAGCGGCGCCCGGGTTGAACTGAAGGTTACCGGGCAAACCCGGCAGCAATTGCGCTACCAGGCGCACCACCTGGGCCTTGAGGTCGGGCGCGAGATTGGCGGCCAAACCGGCGAGCAGCTTGGCCTCCAGGAACACACCGCTGTTGTTCAGGGCCTGGGCCAGGCCCTTGGGGTCGCTGAGCTGGCGCACGTCCGGCAGGCTGGCCAGCAACCTGTCCAGCGTGGCGCGCAGTTCGCTGGACGAGCTGTTGTCGTCGCGCAGTTGTTGCAGGGCACTGAGCAAGCCTTGCAGGGACGCCTGGCGACTCTGCTGGGTGCTCAACTGCTGGGCGATTGCCAATTGGTCCTGGCGCCCGCTCAGCGGCACGAAACTCAGCGATTGATCGCCCTGCACCCGGGCGCTGAGCAGGCTGCCCACCGGCAGTGGGCGAGGGCTGTCGATGGTCAGGGTGGCGCCTGCCTGAGGACCGCCGAGCAGGGTTACCAGCGAGCGGTACTGGGCGACTTGGCCGGTGGCTTGGGGCAACGCCTGATTGGTCAGGACCTTGCCTTGCAGCAGGGTACCGACGGGCATTTCCCGGGTATCGATGCGGGTCAGGCTGGCCACATTGCTAGCGATGGCCTGTTGCACGCTGATGGTCAGGTTCGAAGTACTGCTCTGGCTGACCGCCAGTTGGCTACCCTGGGCCAGCGGCTGGTTGCTGCTGGCCTGGACGTTGGTCTGCTTGCCGTTGTCCTGGGTCAGTTTGAGCAGCATCTGGAAGTCCTGGCCGACCTGGCGCAGCGCCAGTACCTCGGCTTTGGCGGTTTCGCCCGGGGCCAGCAAGGCTTGTTGCGGTTGCAGCAGGCGCAGCAGTTCGCCGGTCATCGCCGAACGTAGCTGGGGGGTGGCCGGAATCTGCGCGCCAAGGTGGTTAATTTCGCCTGTCATCAGCTGGCAACCTGTTGAAATAGCCCTCTTTGCAGTAGGACATCACATGTATAATGCCGCCCGATCTTTCGCGATCAACGCGGCCGGGCCGTATCTCCACTGCCAGTATAACGGCAGGGCCGGGACCGACTTGAGACAGGCATCCCAAGCATAAGGCGAAACTGTGACCCCTCATCTCCAAGCCTCGGGCCTGGCCTGCGAGCGCGACTGGCGAATGCTGTTCGAAAACCTCGAATTGCACCTGGCTGCTGGCGACATGCTACAGGTCAGTGGCCCCAACGGCAGCGGCAAGACCAGCTTGCTGCGTCTGCTGGCCGGCCTCATGAGCCCGACAGCCGGGCAGATTCGCCTCGACGGTAAACCGCTGGCCGAACAGCGCCACGAGCTGGCGAAGATTCTGCTCTGGATCGGTCATGCCGCCGGTATCAAAGACCTGCTCAGCCCTGAAGAGAACCTCGCCTGGCTGTGCGCCCTGCATCGACCGGCCGAACCTGAAGCGATCTGGACGGCCCTTGAAGCGGTCGGCCTGCGCGGTTTCGAAGATGTGCCCTGCCATACCTTGTCGGCTGGCCAGCAGCGCCGGGTGGCCCTGGCCCGCCTGTACCTGGACAGCCCGCCGTTGTGGATTCTCGATGAACCCTTTACCGCCCTCGACAAGCAGGGTGTGGCTCAGCTTGAGGCGCACCTGGCGGCCCATTGCGAGCAGGGCGGGATGGTCGTGCTGACCACCCACCACACGCTGGAGCGCAAGCCGTCCGGTTACCGTGAACTGAACCTGGGGCAGTGGGCCGCATGAGTGTCTTTGTCCTGTTGTTGCACCGTGAAGCGCGTCTGTTGTGCCGACGTCCGGCGGAGCTGGCCAACCCGCTGGTGTTCTTTGCCATTGTCATCGCCTTGTTCCCGCTGGCGGTCGGTCCCGAGACTCAATTGTTGCAAACCTTGTCTCCAGGGCTGGTCTGGGTAGCAGCCCTTTTATCGGTTTTGCTCTCGCTGGACGGGCTTTTCCGCAGTGATTTCGAGGATGGCTCACTCGAACAGTGGGTCCTTTCGTCGCACCCCCTGCCTCTTCTGGTGCTGGCAAAAGTACTGGCACACTGGGCCTTTTCCGGCCTGGCACTGGTATTGTTGGCACCCTTGCTGGCACTGATGCTAGGTTTGCCATCGGCCTGCCTGCCAGTGCTGCTGGCATCGTTGTTGCTCGGCACGCCGGTGCTGAGCCTGCTAGGTGCTGTGGGTGCGGCCCTGACAGTCGGTTTGAAACGTGGCGGCCTGCTGCTGGCGCTACTGATTTTGCCGTTATATATCCCGGTATTGATCCTGGGCAGTGGCGCCTTGCAGGCGGCATTGCAAGCTATGCCGGCGACCGGTTATCTGCTCTGGCTTGGTAGCCTGACCGCCCTGGCAGTAACTCTGGCACCCTTTGCAATAGCGGCTGGCCTGAAGATCAGCGTCGGCGAATAATGAGGTCTGGGCCCTGCCCAGCAAAGACCCTGGATGTACCGTGATGAAAAGCAGTGTAATCAGCTGGACGTGGTTTCATAAACTGGGTTCGCCCAAGTGGTTCTATGCCATCAGCGGGCGCATGCTGCCGTGGCTGACGGTTGCCGCGATCCTGTTGATCGGCATTGGCATGATCTGGGGGCTGGCCTTCGCGCCCCAGGATTATCAACAGGGCAACAGTTTTCGCATCATCTATATCCACGTACCGGCCGCCATGCTGGCGCAGTCCTGCTACGTGATGCTGGCCGTGGCCGGAGTGGTCGGGCTGGTATGGAAAATGAAAATCGCCGACGTTGCCCTGCAGTGTGCCGCGCCCATCGGCGCCTGGATGACCGCCGTGGCGCTGGTCACCGGCGCCATCTGGGGCAAGCCGACCTGGGGCAGTTGGTGGGTCTGGGATGCACGGCTGACGTCGATGCTTATCCTGCTTTTCCTGTACTTCGGTCTCATTGCCCTGGGCCAGGCCATCAGTAATCGTGAGAGCGCGGCCAAGGCCTGCGCGGTACTGGCGATTGTCGGTGTGATCAACATCCCGATCATCAAATACTCAGTAGAGTGGTGGAACACCCTGCACCAGGGCGCCACCTTCACCCTCACCGAGAAACCGGCAATGCCGGTTGAGATGTGGCTGCCGCTACTGCTGACGGTGCTGGGTTTCTACT
The DNA here is from genome assembly GCF_050739775.1 of Pseudomonas sp. Lineage (GTDB taxonomy): Bacteria > Pseudomonadota > Gammaproteobacteria > Pseudomonadales > Pseudomonadaceae > Aquipseudomonas. The sequence goes on along the minus strand of NZ_JBOICA010000006.1, from coordinate 41,294 downwards.
GTTTCTTCGGCGCTGTGCTGTTGTTGCGCATGCGCCTTGAAGTGCTCAAGCGCGAGGCGCGCGCCAGTTGGGTCAGGGAGGAGGTATTGAACAGCCTGGGTCGGGAGATGGCACGATGAGTTTTGCCTCTTTCAGTGATTTTCTCGCCATGGGCCATCACGGCCTGTACGTCTGGTCGGCCTACGGCATCTGCCTGCTGGTGCTGGCTGTCAACGTTGCCTCGCCCGTGCTGGCCCGGCGCCGTTACCTGCAAGAAGAGGCGCGTCGTCTGCGCCGGGAGAACAACCAGTGAATCCGCAACGCAAGAAGCGCCTGTTCATCATCCTCGGCCTGCTGGCCGGGGTTGGCATCGCCGTGGGCCTGGCCTTGAGCGCCCTGCAGCAGAACATCAACCTGTTCTATACCCCGACCCAGATCGCCAACGGCGAAGCACCGCTCGATACCCGTATTCGCGCAGGCGGCATGGTTGAGAAGGGCTCGCTGCAGCGTTCGGGCGACTCGCTCGACGTGCGTTTTGTGGTGACCGACTTCAACAAGTCGGTACCGATCACCTACCGTGGCATCCTCCCTGACCTGTTCCGCGAAGGACAGGGCATCGTTGCCCTGGGCAAGCTCAATGCCGAGGGCGTGGTGGTGGCCGATGAAGTGCTGGCCAAGCACGACGAGAAGTATATGCCGCCAGAGGTGACCAAGGCCCTCCAGGAAAGCGGCCAGGCTGCCACTGACGCGGGAGTCAAGCCATGAACGCGGCGCTGATTATTCCTGAACTCGGCCAGCTGGCGATGATTCTGGCGATCTGTTTCGCCTGCGTGCAGGCCACGATCCCGTTGCTGGGTGCCTGGCGCGGCGACAGCTTGTGGATGAGCCTGGCCCGGCCCGCGGCCTGGGGCCAGTTCGCCTTCCTGGCCTTTGCCTTTGCCTGCCTGACCCACGCGTTCATGACCGACAATTTTTCGGTTGCGTATGTTGCCAGCAACTCCAACAGCGCCTTGCCCTGGTACTTCAAATTCAGTGCTGTGTGGGGCGCCCACGAAGGCTCGTTGCTGCTCTGGGCGATGATTCTCGGTGGCTGGACCTTTGCCGTGTCGATCTTTTCCCGCCAGTTGCCCCAGGTGATGCTGGCCCGGGTGCTGGCGGTGATGGGCATGATCAGCGTCGGCTTCCTGTCGTTTCTGATCGTCACCTCCAACCCGTTCCAGCGTTTGTTGCCGCAGGTGCCGACCGACGGTCGCGACCTCAACCCGCTGCTGCAGGACATCGGCCTGATTGTTCACCCGCCGATGTTGTACATGGGCTATGTCGGCTTCTCGGTGGCTTTTGCCTTCGCCATCGCCGCCTTGCTCGGCGGTCGTCTGGACGCCGCCTGGGCACGCTGGTCGCGGCCCTGGACCCTGGTCGCCTGGGCCTTTCTGGGCATCGGTATCACCCTCGGCTCCTGGTGGGCTTACTACGAACTGGGCTGGGGCGGCTGGTGGTTCTGGGACCCGGTGGAAAACGCCTCGTTCATGCCTTGGCTGGTGGGCACTGCGCTGATCCACTCGCTGGCGGTCACGGAAAAACGCGGGGTGTTCAAGAGCTGGACCGTGCTGCTGGCCATTGCGGCGTTCTCATTGAGCCTGCTCGGCACCTTTCTGGTCCGTTCCGGGGTGCTGACCTCTGTGCACGCTTTCGCCTCCGATCCGGAGCGTGGTGTGTTCATTCTGATCTTCTTGTTGTTTGTCGTGGGTGGCTCGCTGACCCTGTTTGCCCTGCGTGCACCCGTGGTCAAGAGCCAGGTCGGCTTTGCCCTGTGGTCGCGTGAAACACTGCTGCTGGCCAACAACATCGTGCTGGTGGTCGCCGCCTCGATGATTCTGCTCGGCACCCTGTACCCACTGATCCTCGATGCCCTCACCGGGGCCAAGCTGTCGGTCGGTCCGCCGTACTTCGATGCACTGTTCATCCCGCTGATGGCCTTGCTGATGGCGGTCATGGCCATCGGTATGCTGGTGCGCTGGAAAGACACGCCAAGCAAATGGCTGGTGAGCATGCTGACCCCGGTGCTGATCGCTAGTGCCGTGCTGGCGCCAGTCGGCGGCCTGCTGGTCGACGACTTCGATTGGCAGGTGCTTACCACCTTCGCCCTGGCCGCGTGGATTGTGCTGGCGGGTGTGCGCGACATCGTCGACAAGACCCGGCACAAGGGGCTGTTCAAGGGCTTGCGTGGCCTCAAACGTAGCTACTGGGGCATGCACCTCGCACACTTGGGGCTGGCGGTCTGTGCCCTGGGCGTGGTGCTGTCGAGCAACAACAGTGCCGAGCGCGATCTGCGTCTGGCGCCAGGCGAGTCGGTTGAGCTGGCCGGTTATCAGTTCATCTTCGAAGGCGCCAAGCACTTCGAAGGGCCGAACTTCACCTCCGACAAAGGCACCGTGCGGGTGGTCGAGGATGGCCGCGAAATCAGCGTGCTGCATCCGGAAAAACGCCTGTATACCGTGCAGCAGTCGATGATGACCGAGGCCGGTATCGACGCCGGTTTCACCCGCGACCTCTACGTCGCCCTCGGTGAGCCGCTGGACAACGGCGCCTGGGCCGTGCGCGTACACGTCAAACCTTTCGTGCGCTGGATCTGGCTGGGCGGTCTGCTGACTGGCCTGGGCGGCCTGCTGGCGGCCATGGATGGGCGTTATCGAGTCAAGGTCAAAGCCCGTGTGCGTGAAGTACTGGGTATGTCTGGAGCAACTGCATGAAGCGTTGGATCATGGTGCTGCCGCTGGCGGTGTTTCTGCTGGTGGCGGTGTTTCTTTACCGGGGCCTGTTCCTCGACCCCACCGAGTTGCCGTCGGCAATGATCGGCAAGCCGTTCCCGGCCTTCTCGCTCAAATCGGTGCAGGACGGCAAGACCCTGACCCAGGCCGACCTGATCGGCAAGCCTGCGCTGGTCAACGTCTGGGCCACCTGGTGCCCATCGTGCAAGGTCGAACACCCTTACCTCAACAAGCTTGCCGAGCAGGGCGTGGTCATCCATGGGGTCAATTACAAGGACGACAACACTGCGGCGCTTAAGTGGCTGGCCGAGTTCCATAACCCCTACCAGCTGGATATCCGCGACGAGCAGGGCAGTCTCGGCCTGGACCTGGGTGTATACGGTGCGCCGGAAACCTTCCTGATCGATGCCAAGGGCATCATCCGTTACAAGCACGTCGGTGTGGTCGACGCTACGGTCTGGCGTGAGCAACTGGCGCCGCTGTACCAGGGCCTGGTTGATGAGGGCAAACCATGAAGCGCTGGCTGGCAGCTGCTGTATTGGGTCTGGGCCTGGCCGGGGTGACCCAGGCGGCCATCGACACCTATCAGTTCGCCGATGACGCCGAACGTGAGCGCTATCACGACCTGACCAAGGAGCTGCGCTGCCCCAAGTGCCAGAACCAGGACATTGCCGACTCCAACGCACCGATTGCTGCCGACCTGCGCCGGGAGATCTTCCGCATGCTCGGCGAGGGCAAGAGCAATCAGCAGATCATCGACTTCATGGTCGATCGCTACGGTGATTTCGTGCGCTACAAGCCTGAGCTGTCGGCCCGCACCTGGTTGCTCTGGTTCGGCCCGGGTGTGTTGCTGGTGGGCGGTTTCGGCCTGCTGGCGCTGATCGTGCGCAAGCGTCGGGCGCAGAGCGCTGGTGGCCCTGTCGACCTTTCCCCCGAGGAGCGCGAGCGCCTCGCCAAATTGCTGGACAAAGAACAGAACCATGACTGATTTCTGGCTTGCTGCAGGCCTGCTGTTGCTGGTGGCCCTGAGCTTTTTGCTGATCCCGGTGTTGCGCGGCCGTCGTGCGCAACTGGAAGAAGACCGCACCGCACTGAACGTCGCCCTGTATCAGGAGCGGGTCGCGGAGCTGACCGCCCAGCAGGCCGCTGGCGTGCTCGACGAGGCGCAACTGGCCAAGGGCCGGGATGAGGCCGCCCGCGAGCTGTTGGCCGACACCGAAAACGCCGAACCCCAGCGCCTGGGGCGTCTGGGCAAGCCGCTGCCGTTGCTGGCCGCTGTGCTGGTGCCGTTGATAGGCTTGGGGCTGTACCTGCATTTTGGTGCCAGTGAGCAGGTCGAATTGACCCAGCAGTTCGCCAAGGCGCCGCAGTCGATGGAAGAGATGACCACGCGACTTGAGCGTGCCGTCGAGGCGCAACCGGATTCGGCCGAAGGCCTGTACTTCCTTGGCCGCGCTTATATGGCCCAGGAGCGGGCAGCCGATGCCGCCAAGGTCTTCGAGCGTGCGGCCACCCTGGCCGGTCGTCAGCCGGAGCTGCTCGGGCAATGGGCCCAGGCGCTGTACTTCGCCAACGACAAGCAGTGGACTGCGCAGTTGCAGGCACTCACCGACGAAGCGCTCAAGGCCGACCCTAATGAGGTCACCAGCCTTGGTTTGCTCGGTATCGCGGCATTCGAGAGCGAGCGCTACCAGCAAGCCATCGACTACTGGAATCGCCTGTTGGTGCAATTGCCTGAAGGCGACGCTTCGCGGGCAGCCTTGCAGGGTGGCATCGAACGCGCCCAGGACAAGCTCAAGGCTGGCGAAGGCAAGGTCGCCTCTGCGCCGGCAGTGGCTGCAGGTGCACGGCTCAAAGTGCGGGTCGAGCTTGCCGCAGCGCTCAAGGACAAGGTCAAGCCTGACGACACGGTGTTCATCTTCGCTCGCGCCAGTTCCGGGCCGCCGATGCCGTTGGCGGCCAAGCGGGTGACGGTGGCTCAGTTGCCGATTGAAGTAGAGCTCAGCGACAGCGATGCAATGATGCCGAGCATGAAACTGTCGAGCTTTGCCGAAGTCCAACTGGTTGCACGCGTCTCGCGCGCTGGCCAGCCGACCCAGGGTGAGTGGATCGGTCAAAGCATCCCGCTGGCCAGCAGCACTACCGCTGCACAGCACCTGACCATCGACAGCCCGGACCGGTAAGAGAATCACTATGAACAGCATCGCACGCCTGACCCTCCTTTCCCTGGCCGTAGGCCTGAGTGCGTGTACTGTTCATCAGCCCTCCGAACCGACGGCGCCACCGATCGAAACCTTGCCACCGGGGCCAAGTACCAAACCGGCTCCGCGCCCAAACACAGTGCCGAGCAAGCCGGCGGTAAGCACCCCGGCGCCCAAGCCGATGCCACGCACCTCTGCCAGCTTCGCGCCACCGCCCGGCGGCGCCAGCCACTGGGACCCGCGCATGGGCGTGTATGTGCTCGAAGGCCAGACCAACACCTTCTACCGGCAACGCACCTACTACCGTTGGAACAACGGCTGGAGCTGGTCGACCAACCTCAACGGGCCTTGGCAGGAAACTGACAGCAGCGGTGTGCCAGGCGGTCTGGGCCGGGCTTTCGCCCAGTAGTTCGAAGCCCGCATAATGCGCCCTCGCGAATAGCCCGGGAGCATGGCATGACACAGACGGTACTGGTGCTGGTAGAAACGGTCGACGACTACCTGCCGCTGTTGGAAAACCACGGCTTTCGCCTGATCCGCGCCCAGACTCCCGCCTTGCGCAGCGAGGCCATTGCTTGCCATGGCGGCGAGATCGATGCGGTGCTGACCCGTGGTCCGTTGGGCCTGGCAGCTGATGAAATCGCTACTTTGCCGGCCTTGAAAATCATCTGTGTGATCGGTGCCGGCTACGAGCAGGTCGACCTGGCGGCTGCGGCGGCGCGTGGCATCACCGTCACCAATGGCGCCGGTGCCAATGCCAATGCGGTGGCTGACCATGCCATGGCGCTGCTGCTGGCTGTGGTCCGTGACATTCCCCGCGCCGATGCCTCGACCCGTCGTGGCGCATGGAACCGGGTCATCAGCCCGTCGGTCAGCGGCAAGCGCCTGGGCATCCTAGGCCTTGGGGCTGTCGGCCTGGCTATCGCTAAACGCGCGGCGCTGGGGTTCGACATGCAGGTCAACTATCACAATCGCAACCCGCGCCCAGATGTGCCCTACCGTTATTGCGACAGCCCGCTGGCACTGGCACAGGCGTCGGACTTTCTGATCGTCGCCACACCCGGTGGTGCCAATACCCGTCAATTTATCGACACGCCGGTGCTCGAAGCGCTGGGTGCGGATGGTTTTCTGGTCAACATCGCCCGCGCCAGTGTGGTCAGCACCGTCGACATGGTGCAGGCGCTGCGTAGCGGCGTCATTGCCGGGGCGGCGCTGGATGTGTTCGATGATGAGCCGGTGGTGCCGGATGCCCTCAAGGCCTTGGGCAATGTGGTCCTGACGCCTCATGTGGCCGGACAGTCGCCAGACGCGGCACGCGATACCGTGCAACTGGTGCTGAAGAATCTGCAGGCATTCTTCGCCGGGGAGCCGGTGTTGACTCCGGTGCTAGACTGATCCTCTACCTTCCCCGCAAGGAGCCTTGACCATGTCCCTGAAAAAACACGGCAGTTGCCTGTGTGGCGCCGTCAAACTCAGCGTCAATCTGGAGAACGCCAGCGTTGACGCCTGCCATTGCAGCATGTGCCGCCAATGGGGCGGTGCACCTTTGTTTTCGGTGCACTGCTCGGAACCGGTAAAATTCACTGCCGGGCAACCGGTGTTCTATGACTCCTCCGAGTGGGCCCAGCGCGGGTTCTGTGGCACCTGCGGCACGCATCTGCTTTACCGCCTGAAAAACGGCAAATTCGATTCGGTATCGGTGGGTGTGCTGGAAGGCGATACCGACTGGGTCTTCGACCTGCAGGTGTATATCGACGAGAAGCCGAAGTACTACTGCTTTGCCAACGAGACGAAAACCATGACGGGCGCCGAAGTCGAAGCCCTGTTCAACTGAGCGCCAGCAACCAGGCCGCGAACACCTGCGCCGCCGGTGCGCAGGGGGCCTGCTTGTCGTGCACCAGATAGTCGGCTTGTCCGGTGTGCACGACAAACGCCGACACCTGGCGGATCGAACCCTGTTCAATTCTCTCGCGGGCCATGAACTCCCAGCCAAGCCCCACCCCCATCCCTTGCAGCACCGCTTCGAAGACCAGGTTGACCTGATTGAAGGTCAGCGCATCGGCGGGCGCCTGGTAACGCAGGCCCTGGTGGCTGAACCAGTCCTGCCAGTCCAGGCAGTTCCAGGCCGAGGCATCCAGTTGAATCAGTGGCAGGGTTTGCAGCATGTCCAGCGAGGTGATCGCGGGCAGGGTGTGTTTGGCGCTGGCAATGGGGTAGATGGTTTCGTCGAACAGCTTGTCGGCCTTGAGTGAACTCCAATGGCCGTGGCCATAGAGGATGCCAAAATCGTAGTTGGCGATATCGCTTTCACTGATCTCGTTACTGGCGTGAATATTCACGGTCAGTTCAGGGTGTTGCTCGCTAAAGCGCAACAGGCGCGGGAATAGCCAGTACTGGGCGACTGCATGGGTGCAGATGATGCTGACATTGCGGCTGCTGTGGCCCGCTTTCAGGCGCAGCACATTGGCCAACAGACTTTCCAGCATAGGCTCGACAATGGCGTTGAAGCCTTCCCCGGCTGACGTCAGGGCGATGCCCCGGGCGCGGCGCTCGAACAGCACGGCGCCAAGGTGTTGTTCAAGCAGCTTGATCTGCTTGCTCACAGCGCTTTGGGTCAGGTACAGGTCGCTGGCGGCACGGGTGAAACTGCCCGTGCGCACTACCGCCTCAAAGGCAATCAGGGTGTCCAGCGGGGGCAGGTGACGGCTGAAGCGACTCATGCTGAAGATCCGATTTTAGGAATGGCTGCATCATAGAATCGATACTTTCATGGTGAAAGCCATTCCTTAAGGGAATGGCTGCATGCCGAATGATCTTTTGTCCAGACCCTGGCCAAAGGGTAGCCTGCGCGCTTCTTTGAACAGGAGCAGGCAATTGAAACAGGGTGTGGCCTACGCCGGGGTAGCCGGGGCGATGTGGGGGTTGGTGTTGATGGTGCCGCAATTGTTGCCAGAGTTCAGTCCGGTGCTGCTCAGCTGTGCCCGTTTCGTGCTGTTCGGCGTGGTGACCCTGGTGCTGGCGCTGCCGATGCGCAGGGCCTTGGGGTGGCGCCGGCTTCGTTGATTGTCGGTGTCTTGCCGCTGACCATTACCCTCTATGGCCGTCATGACAGTGGCGGGGTGGCACTCAAGCAGCTGCTCGCGCCATTGCTGCTGATTCTCGCCGGCATGCTGTGCATCAACTTGCAGACCTTTGCCGTCGAACCGGGTGCGCTGGGCGACAAATTCGCTGGCGTGCTCTATGCCTTGGCAGCCCTGGCCTGCTGGACCTGGTATGCGGTTAACAACAGCCGCTACCTCAAGCAGTGCGGGCATTTTGATAGCCATCAGTGGTCGGTGCTGTGTGGCGTGATGACCGGCGTATTCAGCCTGGCGTTGGTGGCATTTATCGCGTTTTGGCAGCCAGCACAGCTGCAAGTGGAGGCGCCACCCGAGCGTTGGTGGCTGTTCTGGCTTTACAGCCTGGGCTGCGCGGTTTTCGGTTCGTGGCTGGCGGCGCTGCTTTGGAATGCCGCGTCCAAGCGCATGCCGCTGACCTTGAGTGGTCAACTGATTGTCTTCGAGACGCTGTTCGCCTTGCTCTATGCCTTCATCTGGCGGCAAAGCGGGCCGACCCTGCTGGAGGCTGCGGCGATCATCCTGGTAATCGGCGGTGTCTGCTGGTCGATGCGTCAGCACGGAACCCAGGCAACGCTTGCCAAACCCCTGCATTCTTGAGAAAAGGCTGCCTCGAAACACCTTTCCCGCTTCAACGAGGTCAAGCATGAGCAGCGAACTGCAAATCACCGATATCCAGCTGGGTGAAGGCAAGGAGGCGGTCAAGGGCGCGCTGATTACCACCCAGTACACCGGCTGGCTGGATGACGGCACTCAATTCGACTCCTCCTACGATCGCGGTAAACCGTTCCAGTGCGTGATTGGCACCGGCCGGGTCATCAAGGGCTGGGACCAGGGCCTGATGGGCATGAAGGTCGGTGGCAAGCGCAAGCTGGTCGTACCGTCCCACCTGGCCTATGGCGAGCGCAGCATGGGCGCGATAACCCCGCATTCGAACCTGACCTTCGAAATCGAGCTGCTGGAAGTCCTTACCCGCGATGAGTGACAAGCGCCTGTCTTAAATCGGCAACATCACGGCACTAAAGTCACACGTGCTCAGGGTTGAGCGCTCAGGGATCGAACCAAACGGAATTAACGCACTCTCAGTTAGCCCGCTCCACGGATGGAACGACAGACAGGGATCACCCGCGGCCTCGGCCGCGGTGTGTCACAGGCGGGTCAGCCTCATCCCTTTTTGCCGTGAAGAGCCCGCTCTATGAAGCTGTCGACCCTGTTCAAGCGCCACCGCCATGCCGTCTGTTCGCTGGCCCTGCTCGGTGGTGTCACGCTGCTGGCCGTGGAAGCCGTTGAAAGCCGCGCCGAGCCTGTGGACGGTACCCAGACCCTGGTGTTCCTGCGCCACGCCGAAAAACCTGGTGAAGGCCTGGGACAGCTCAACTGCCAAGGCCTGAATCGCGCCCTGGACCTGGCCACCTTGCTCCCGGAGAAGTTCGGCAAGGCTGACTACGTCTTCGCCGCCAACCCGTCTCGACAGGTTGAAGAAGGCAGCAAGGACGACGCCTACAGCTACATCCGCCCGTTGATGACCATCAGTCCCAGCGCTATCAAGCTTGGCCTGCCAGTGAACATCGACTTTGGCGCCAACGACACCGGCGAGCTGGCCGACGAACTGCTGCAGGACAAGTACCGCAATGCCACCGTCTACACCGCCTGGTCTCATGGTTACCTGCCCGAGCTGATCAATACCGTGGCCGGCAAGGCCCTGGGTGAGAAGCGGGTGATCACCGAGGACTGGGATGGTGGCGATTTTGACTCACTGTATGTCCTGACCCTGACCTGGCACGACGGCAAGGCCAGTCTGCTCAGCCGCAACTACAAGCAGGGCCTGGACAACGGCGAGCGCAGCTGTCCGAGCTGATTGACGACGCGCTCAAGGCGCGTGCAGTGCCGGGACTTTGGCGATCTGCTCATGCGCCCGCTGGCGGAACAGCTGCAACAGTTTGTAGCCGACCCATTTTTATTCATTGTCCTGCAGCTATCACCGGCCCTAGTCTGAAGGCCTGCGGATTTGTGGATGAAAGCACATGGCACAGCGGGTAACGATCATCGGTGGTGGTGTCATTGGTCTGGCAACGGCCTATGCGCTGGTGCGCGAAGGTTTCGCAGTCGACCTGATCGAGGCCCGTGACAGCCTTGCTGGCGGCACCAGCTTTGCCAATGGCGGCCAGTTGTCCTATCGCTATGTGTCACCGCTGGCCGATGCCGGGGTGCCGCTGCAGGCCCTGGGTTGGTTGCTGCGTAGCGACTCACCACTGAAACTGCGCCCACGCCTTGACCTGGCCCAGTGGCGTTGGTTGGTGGCGTTCATGGCTGCCTGCCGGACCTCGGTCAATCGCCGCAACGCGGCCCATCTTTTGCGTCTGGCCCTGCATAGCCAGGCTACCCTGGCGCATTGGCGCAACGAAGACTCGCTGGACGGTTTCGCCTGGCGGCGTAACGGCAAGCTGGTGACGTTCCGCAGTCCGGCCAGTTTCGCCCATGCCCGTACCCATCTGCTCGATCCACAGGGGCAGCAGGTGCTCGATGCAGCAGGCATCGCTGCCCTTGAGCCAGCCCTGGCTGAAGCACCCTTCATCGGTGGGGTGTATACCGCGGATGAAGAGGTCGCTGACTGCCATCGCTTCTGTCTAACCCTGGCTGAACGCTTGCAGGCATCGGGGCAGTGTCGCCTGCTGCTCGGCCAGAGCGTCAGCCGTATCCGCCATGCTGCTGGAGTCGTCCAGGCCCTGGAGCTGGGCGACCAGGTTGTTCCGGTGGCGCGTCTGGTGCTGTGTGCCGGACACCGTAGCGCCAGCCTCGGCCTGCCGGGTTTGCGAGTGCCGATCTATCCACTCAAGGGCTACAGCTTGAGCGCACCGATCAGAGCCGGTCAGCACGCCCCCGAGGTGAGTATCCCCGACTACGACCGCAAGATCGTCTATGCCCGTCTTGAAGATCAACTTCGCGTGGCAGCCATGGTCGATATCGTTGGCTTCGACGAAGCGCTGGACCCGCCGAGGCTGGCCAGCATGCGCCGACTGGCGGCGGCGACGTTGCCCCATGCCGCCGACTACGCACACGCCTTGGAGTGGGCCGGCATGCGCCCGGCAACGCCCACTGGCGTGCCCTTGCTGGGGGCAACGCACTACCGCAATCTCTGGCTCAACCTCGGGCATGGCGCCCTTGGTTTTACCCTGGCCTGTGGCAGTGGCGCGTTGCTGGCCGAAATGATCGCCGGCCGTGCACCGTCGTTCCTAGCCCATCGGCGGTAAGCGGCGCTTGACCGGTGTCTTTTTCACGATTGCAGTGTTGGTCTCGGCATGGCTGTTGAGCTTGTCCAGCACGGTGTCGAGCTGTTCCATCGAGCGCACATGCAAGCGCGCGATAAAGCAGTCGTCACCGGTGACCTTGTCGCACTCGGTGAACTCGGGGATCGCCATGATCTGCCGTTCCACTTCCTGCAATTGCCCCGGCAATGGCCGCACTCGCACGATCGCCTGCAATTGATAGCCAAAGCAGCGCGGATCAATTTCAACCGTGTAGCCCTTGAGCACACCCCGCTCTTCAAGGCGGCGCAGGCGTTCGCTGACACTGGGCGAGGACAAGCCGCTGAGCTGTGCCAGGGCCTTGAGCGAGCGGCGTGAGTCTGCCATCAGCGCCTTTATCAACAACTGGTCGATATCGTCGGTCATTGTGGCCTCGTTAGGCAGATTGTGAGATCTGCCTTGATAGTAAAGGTGTCTCTGCAGTTTAGCCTGTTTAATCCACTGGAGCGGCCTTCGCCGGGCTTGCATAATTTAGCCATCGTCAAGGAGGTGGGTGATGGACAGTTCAATACGCCGTGGTTCGCTGGAAATGGTCGCTGCGATGCTGATATCGGGGACCATCGGCTGGTTCGTGCTGGTGTCCGGGCAACCGGTGCTGGATGTGGTGTTCTGGCGCTGCGTGTTCGGCGCTGCAACCTTGCTGCTGATCTGCCTGGCCATGGGCTTTCTCAAACCCGGGATTCTGACCCTGACGACCTTCGCGCTGGCGGTGCTCAGCGGTGTGGCGATCGTCGGCAACTGGGTGTTGCTGTTCGCCTCCTATTCGCGGGCTTCGATTGCCATCGGTACGGCGGTGTACAACGTCCAGCCGTTCATGCTGGTCGGGCTGGCGGCGCTGTTTCTCGGTGAGAAGATCACGCTGCAGAAGCTGTTCTGGCTGGCGCTGTCGTTTGTCGGGATGCTGGCGATTGTCAGCGCCCACGGCAGCCAGGGCGGCAGCGGCAATGACTATCTAGTGGGGATCGGCCTGGCCCTGGGCGCGGCGTTCCTCTATGCCGTGGCGGCGTTGATCATCAAACGTCTGAGTGGGACGCCACCACACCTGATCGCGTTGATCCAGGTGTGCACCGGCATCCTGTTGCTGGCGCCCTGGGCCAATACCTCAGGCCTGCCCAGTGAGGCTGGTGCGCTGGCTTCGCTGGTCACCCTGGGGATCGTTCACACCGGAGTGATGTATGTGCTGTTGTACGGTGCGATCCAGAAACTGCCGACCGCGTTGACCGGGGCCTTGTCGTTCATTTACCCGATCGCGGCGATCTTTGTTGACTGGTTCGCCTTCGGCCACCGCCTGGAGCCGCTGCAGTGGCTGGGTGTGGCGGCGATCCTGCTGGCCGCCGCCGGTATGCAGCAAGGCTGGTGGTTCAAGCCCGCGGTCAAGGCCGCTGAGGTCAAGCCAGACTGAGCGCCGCACGGTGGATCAGGGCTGCCACCTCGGCAGCCCGGGAGGCCAGCGAGGCATGGCTGGCGTCCAGACGCAGCACTTCTCTTGGATTCATTCGCTTCGACATCATTTCCTGATTGGCCGGCGCGATCATCCGGTCATGGGTGGAGAGTTGGTACCAGGAGGGTTTGTATTTCCAGGCAGGATTGCTGATGGTGTCACCGAAGGTGCTGGCCAGCGGGGCCTTTTGGGTCACGCTCATGACCAGCCCTTCGTCCTTGCTCAGGTCCTGGCAGAAACTTTCATGGAGTTTGTCCGGTTTGATCCACAGGTAACCGTCCGCGTCAGGCTGCAAGTTGGGGGCGGCCTCAGGCACGTTCTGTGCGGTAATGCCACCCGGGCTTTCGCCATCGTCAGGGGCGAAGGCGGCGATGTAGACCAGGCCGGTGACATTGGGCTGATTGCCCATCTGGGTAATCACCGCTCCGCCATACGAGTGACCGACCAACAGTACCTTGCCAGGAATGGAGGCGACCATCTTGCGCGTGCGCTCGGCATCATCGGCCAGCGACGTCAGGGGCATTTCCACGGCGTGCAGGTCGCGGTAACCCAGGCGTGACAACTCAAGGATGACTTTGCTCCAGTGGGCGGCGCCGCCCCAGAAGCCATGGACCAGAACAATGCTAGGTTTTTCGCTCATGATGGTTGTCCAGCATATGAGGGTGGGATTGGCAGTGTAGATGCTCCTGGCGGTTTCTGGTGGAGTACCTGTTGCGCTACCGAGTGAGCCCGGTCAGGGTAGAATAGGCGGCTTTCCTGTATTGAATCTGCCCATGACTTCTGTGATCGACACCCTCCAGCAACACCTGCTTGTGGCCCTTGACCCGGCGCCGACCGAAACCCGTCGGCTGTTCCATGGTCGCGGGCGCTGCTGGCCTGGGCTTGAGCAGATCACTGTGGACTGGTTGCAGGGTGTGCTGCTGGTGTCGCTGTTTCGTGAACCACCGGCCGGTCAACTGCCGGAGCTGGAGAAGATGCTGTTGGTGCTGGCTGAGGCGCCGTGCTGGAGTGGGCAGGCCATTCTGATCCAGCATCGCTACCTGCCCGACAGCCCCGGACAGTGGCTGCTGGGCTCGCCGAGTGAGCACTGGCTGATTGATGAAGACGGTCTGCGTTATCAGCTTGATCTTGGTTTGAAGCAGAACACCGGGTTGTTCCTCGATATGCGCTACGGGCGGCGTTGGGTACGTGAGCAGGCGGTGGGCAAGCGCGTGCTCAATCTGTTTGCCTATACCTGTGGGTTCTCGGTGGCGGCGATTGCCGGCGGTGCCGAGCAGGTGGTCAATCTGGACATGGCCCGTTCGGCCCTGAGCCGTGGGCGGGATAACCACCGGCTCAATAGCCACGACCTGGGGCGGGTGAGTTTTCTCGGGCATGAGTTGTTCAAGTCTTGGGGCAAGGTACGTAAGTCAGGACCCTATGACCTGATCATCATCGACCCGCCGACCTTCCAGAAAGGCAGCTTTGTGCTGACCCAGGATTACCGCAAGATTCTGCGGCGCTTGCCGGAGTTGTTGAATGAAGGGGGGACGGTGCTGGCTTGTGTCAATGACCCGGCAATCGGGCCTGAATTTCTGATCGAGGGCATGGCCGAAGAGGCGCCGGGGTTGGCGTTTGTCGAGCGCCTGGCCAATCCGCCGGAGTTTCCCGATAACGATCCGGCGGGGGGGCTCAAGGCGCTGGTGTTCCGGTAGCTGCCTTATTCGCTGCGCTCTTGCTTTTGGTATGTGGGGTGCAACTGTTATTTGCGTAACCGCCGCCATCCCAACACCACACCACTGACGCTGAGTATCAGTCCTCCAGCGCTGAATGTGATCATCCAGACGTCCCACACCGGCCGCCGCTGCAACAATGGCAACCAGTCCCAACTGTGCAGCAATGCAAACAACCAACGCGAGGCCCGTTTTGGTTGATCCAGTACGCTCAGGATTTCACCGCTGTAGAGGTCCAGGTGCAGCCAGGTCTGTTGCCGGTCATCAAAGTGCACACGCAATACGGGTAAACGCTTTTCCAGATGGCCGAGCATGCTCTGTTCAGCACGGGCGTAGTAGTAGAAATCGTAGGTTTCCAGCTGTTCGCCGTGCATGCTTCCTTGCGGCAGAATCGCCTGGGCAGCACGCTCCAGCACTTCCTTCGGCAAGCGGTTGCGCACCTGTGCGTCGGTCATCGATAGCACACGGGTACGACCGCCGCCGTCATGGCCGATCAGGTAGCCTTCACCACCGATCAGGCGCCACTCCAACTTCCGGGCAACCAGACCTTCATCAGCAAAGCGCGAAAGCGCCTGTGCTGCGGAAATCGGGAAGGCCTGGGCCTGTAACGGCCCACCCTGGTACTTCGATGTATCCAGTGGCGTCGAGCTACTGAAGATTCGCCATGGATTCATCGACATCAAGCCACTGAAGATCCAGGTGATCGCCAGCACCCCGAACAACAAGCCGCCGATGTGGTGCCAGCGGGCAAAACCTCGATAGGGTGAGCGCGAGCCGCTGCGGTAGGGTGTGCGGATGCGCCAGCGCAACACGCCGATCACGGCCCCCAGTACGGCCATGACAGTGGCCGCCAGCGACAGGTAGATCACCAGGTTGCTCCACCACCCATCCACGCCGATGCCGCGTAGCGGGTACAGCCAGTGCAGCCAGGCACCGGCCAGGTTCCAGCCACGTTCCAGCGCGCTGGCATCGCGGACCACTTCGCCCGTTTGCCCCGAGATGTACAACAGGGTGCCGTCGGCATCGGCAAGCTGCACCCGTTGCAAGGGACGGTCGGCGTCCAGCGCGCGCGAGTGACTCCAGAGGTCTTCCTGCACCGCTCCCTGATAGCTCGGTGTTGCCAGCGGATCGTACTGGCGAGCAGCGGCCAGGGCTTGTTCACGGTCGGTGAAGCCCACGCGCAGTCCTGTGCGAGCATCCACCGCGACATTGCTGCGCCCCGGATAGCTGAACAGATAGCGCGGTTCACCCGCTACCGTGCTCAAGCGGATGCTTGCAGGGGGCCGCTGCGGATCGGCTGCGGCCAGAGCGACGGCCAGGTCGACGCAGCAGTCCTGCGGGCTGAGCACGGGCAGATGAGCCAGCTGCTCTCGGGGTGTCAGCTTGGGATAGCCAACGTAGAGCATGACCACACCCGAGAAAAACCACAGGGCCATGAACAGGCACAGCCCAATGCCCATCCAGCGATGCCACAGGTACAGGTAACGTTTCATCGTCGGCGTCCTAGAAGCGCGTCTGCACGGCCAACTCCAGGGTTCGTGGCGCGCCGAGGTAGAGCATGCTCGATGAGGTCCAGCGGGCATACACCTCGTCGGTCAGGTTGCGTACCCGGGCGGTGATCCGCGTGTCGTCATCAACCTTGAAGCCAACGAAGGCGCCGAAGATCGTGTAGGCCGGTGCATAGCGAGTGTTGGCCGCATCGGCATACACCGACGACACGTAGCGGCTGTCGGCACCCACCTGCCAGCTGGGGTCGATGTCGTAGGTCAGCCACAGGTTGGCCACCCGCTCAGGGATGTTGGTCGGCGTATTGCCCTTGCGCGATACGCTGGTGCCGCCGACGTTTTCGTTGAACTCGTCGTACTGGGCATCGACGTAGGCGAAGTTACCCTCGGCCAGCAGTTGTGGGGTGACATGCAGGGAGGCTGCCAGTTCGATGCCGCGTGACGATTGCTTGCCCACCGGCTGGGTGAGGCTGGGGTTGGCCGGGTCGGCGGTGGCCAGGTTCTTGCGCTCGATATGGTAGGCGGCGACGGTGGCGGCGCCGCGGCCTTCGAGGAAGCTGAACTTGCTGCCCACTTCGATCTGCTTGCCGGTGGTCAGGTCAAAGTCGCGCACCTGGGCGAAACTTGCCGTGGTGAGGATGCCGGCGGGCGGGTCGGCAGCGGTGCTGTATTGCACGTAGACGTTGGCCGCTGGCGTCAGTTCATAGACCAGGCCAACGCGCCCGGTGGTGGGTTCGTAGATACGCTTGAAGTCGCGCGGATTGTTGGCATCGACAGTGCGGTAGTTGTGTACCTGAAGGTCGATATGGTCGTGACGCAGGCCGGTCAGCAGCGACAGGCGATCGGTCAGTTGCAGGCGGTTTTCGAGGAAGGCCGCCCAGGTGTCGACGGTGTTCTGGCGGTTCTTCTGATAACCCGGGACCATGCCTTTGAGGTCATAGAAATTACCGGGTTCGAAGTGCGCCGGATCGACGTTGTCGAACACCCCGGTAACCGAGCGCGGATAGTTTGTCTGCACGTTATGGCTGTAGTCCAGGCCTGTCGACCACTGGCTGTTCATGCCGAACAACTGGCCCTGGTGCAGCAGTTCGATGCGGTTGCCGTTGAGCTCCTGGTCATGACGCTGCAACAGCGCATTGGAGCGCCTTACCCGGCTGTTGTCGGCGTTGTAGGCGTAAGTCTCGAGGTTTCGGAAGTTACGCTCGGTGTTGTAGTGGTAGAGGGTATTGCGCAGTGAAGTGTCTTCGTTGAAGCGGTACTCGGTGATCGAGCGCAGCCAGCGCACCCGTTGTTCGTAGCGACCGTCCTCGACGTTGTAGTTTTCGAAGCGCCGGCTCTCGTCGACCTTCATTTCACCGCCCAATGGGTTGAGTACCGGGCTGCCCCAATAGGGGCTGTCGACGCTCTCGTTCTGGTATTCCAGAGCCAGGGTGTGGGACAGCTGGTCGTTGATGTCGGTCAGCAGCGAGAAGGCCACACTCCAGGCGTCACGCTCCTCGCGGTCGACGTAGCCGTTGCTGCGGGTATGGCTGAAGTCCAGGCGTGCATAATTACGGATGCCATCACCCTCGTTGAGGGCATGGTTGAAGCCGAACGAAGTTTCGCTGCTGTCGTAGGAGCCGTACTTGATGCGTCCTTCGTTGAAGTTTTCGTCGCGACTGGCCAACTTGGTGATGTAGTTGATCGAACCACCCACGGCGCCCGCGCCGAACAGAAAGCTTGAGGGCCCGCCGATGGCTTCGACGCGGTCGTAGATCCAGCTGTCCACCGGACGTGCGGCGATGGAGTCGTACTGCACGCTGATGCCATTGAACAGTTGCGTGATCTGCGCACCCGAAAAGCCCCGGTAGGCCACTGAGCCTGCCGAGCCGGGTGGCGAGGCGGCGGTCATGCCCGGCACGCCTGTGAGCATGTCCTGGGTGGTCTGGGCGCCGCGTTGTTCGATTTGCTTGCGGTTGACGATGTTCACCGACGCGGGTGTTTCCCGTGGCGTCAGACCCAGACGGGAGCCGGTTTGCGAGGGCGTGTCGAGCAGCACGCCATCCTCGGTTTCTGCGCGACCGTTGATGCGCAGGTCCGGCAGGGTCAACGGTGCTTCCGCCGAGGCATTCAAGGACAACGCGCAGAGCAGCGCCGCGCAACCGGAAAAGCGATAGGAGTAAGGCATGAATTGAACTCTGGAAATTGAGCCAGCGGCCAGCGGCGCCTGTCGGACAGGTGCAGCAAAACCGGTTACAGGCAGCCGGGCAGGCTGCCATCAGATCAAGCCAGAAGTGGGGAGGCGCGAGGGTTGGCGGCGGGCCAGCAGTAGCGTGGTGGTGCCTTGCTGCGCAGTTCGCGGTGATAGCGCCGGGTGCGTGCAGCGGCCAGCAGCCAGCCGATGACCAGCGCCAGGCCCAGGCAGACCACGGCTGCAGCGCATACCGGACAGGTTTGCATGCTGTCCCAGCCGGAAACCGACTGGTCACTGAAATCACTTTTCAGTGTCGG
This sequence comes from Pseudomonas sp., assembly GCF_050739775.1. GTDB lineage: Bacteria > Pseudomonadota > Gammaproteobacteria > Pseudomonadales > Pseudomonadaceae > Aquipseudomonas. The sequence continues at coordinate 22,777 of NZ_JBOICA010000006.1, read as the reverse complement.
CCCTGCGCTACCCATGGCCGAGCAATACGCACCGCCGACACCGTTGAGTTGCAGGCCCATCATCTGCCCGTGACCGATTCCGCAGGCGAACAGATTGAACAGGACACAGAAGTACAGGGTCCAGGCAATCAGCGGGCGGTTGGTGGGGGATGAGTTCATGGCCGCGACTTTATCACCGATGCCAGGGCGCTAGAAAGCCGAATCAGGCCTGCCCGTCACTCATGCGTGAGGGGGGTGGATTGTACTGGGCGAAACTGACGTCATCAGTCTGGTCCACGCGTTTTTTCAGACGCTCATTGAAGGCGCGGTTGACTGCGTACTGCCCGCCCGAGGTGGTGCGGAACTGGGCGGTGAGGGTGATGCCATTGAGGTTCATGCTGTCGACCCCGAACACCTGCAGCGGCCCTTGCAAACTGTGGCGCAGCATCGGGTCTTCACTGATCGAATGGCCGACTTCGCGGATCAATTTCAAGGCGCTGTCGACGTCGCTTTCATAGCTGAACTGCACCGAGAAAAAGGCATAGGCGAACTGTCTGGACTGGTTGGTAACCGCCTTGATCTGGCCGAATGGCACCGAATGCACGAAGCCTTTGCTGTCGCGCAGGCGCAAGGTGCGAATGGTCAGGCTTTCGACCGTGCCGGCGTGGCCGGAGTCGAGCACCACCCAGTCGCCAATGGCGATGGTGTCTTCGATGAGGATGAACAAGCCGGTGATCACGTCCTGCACCAGCTGCTGGGAGCCGAAGCCGATAGCCAGGCCGACCACCCCGGCGCCGGCCAGGAACGGCGAGACGTTGATCCCCAGGTTGGCCATGGTGGTGATAGTGCAGATCACCACCAGGATGATCTTGATCGCGTTGCGCAGCATTGGCAGGATGGTCCGCACCCGCGTGCTGGGCTGGCGTGTGGCGCGGCGCCCGACCGCGGGTTTGAGCGCCTCCTGGATGGCAGTGTCGATCACCACCCAGAGCAGCCAGGTGACCAGCAGGATAAGACCGATACTGCTCAACGAGTCGCTGATGGCGCGACCCAGGCTGTTGCGCATGGCGAAGTCGAGCACCGAGAAACCCCAGATGCGCCCGAGCAGTTCGATGAAGGCCACCGCCATGGCAATGCGCAGCAGTGCGTGGGCCAGATTACGCAGCAGTTCCTTGTAGGGGCGCAGGCGTTGCCTGGCAGCTGCTTGCTCTTGGTGTTTGAACATGTGCTGCAGCACGGTGCTGAGAAACACCGTACCGATCAGCAGGATCGAGGTCAGCAAAGCCTTTTGCAGGGCGCGCTGGCTCTCTTCACCAGCACCGATCAAGTGGATGGCCGAGACCAGGATCATCATCAGGATCGGCAGGAACCACAGTGCCGAGAAAATTCTCAGGGTTTCTTGTACCGCACGGTGCTGCAGGCGGTCGGGCAAGGCCCGGTTGCGGATCAGGTGCGCCACCGGGCGGCGTAGCTTGAGCACCAGCACGGCAAAGGCCAGTATCGCCAGCAAGCCAGTCAGGGCGGCAACGCTGCTGGTGATGTTGCCACCCAGGTGCCGGGCGATCTGCGGGCTGGTCAGGGCATCGCTCCAGGCGGCCAGAAAGCCGATCAGGAACAACGGCTGTGGCGCTACCTGGCGAATGATCCGCACCGCCGTGCGTTTGTGCCCAGTGTCGAACAGGGTGATCAGGCAGAGGATGATTGAGGTCGAGAAAATACCGCTGCTGGTGGCATAGGCCAGGCTCATGCCCAGGGCGCGACCTACCGAGAGCACAAGAAAAAGGCTGACGTAGAGGGTTACGATCAGGCTGATCACCGCCGGCAGGGTGTAGGTCAGCAGGTACTTGATGACCTGTCGTGGGCGTGGCAGGTCGCGCAGCAGGCGAGTGCGGTTGCAGGTGCGCGTCAGCAGGCGGCCAAGGTGGGTGAGCAGGGCAAAGGCCAGCAGCCAGGTGACGGTGAGCAGGACGAAGTCACGCCACAGCTCCCGCGGACTGAGGCCTGAATGTTGGGTGACCAGTTGATCGACTTCATCGGCCGCGCGATCGGCGCGCAGGCGCCAGTTATCGATCAGGTGGTTGTCGACATTCAGTTCCTGGCTGACATCGTCCAGGCCATCGGCAATGGCCCCAAGCAGGCCGCCTTGAACCACAGGCTCTGCGGGCTCTGCCGGTTTTGAGGTGGGCAGCAAGGGTGCGCCAATCGCCAGCTGGACGCTCAGCAGACAACCGAGCAGAAGGGCGGACAGGGATCGGGTCACTGGGTACTCCTTGAACCGTGGATGACCCAAAGGGTAGTCAATGAACGCGTGGGGTGGGGAATCGACTGGCTGAAGTAGTGGGAGCGGATTCATCCGCGAAGGACTACGCAGTAGTCCCGTCTTTTAGGGCCGCTGTGCGGCCCTTCGCGGATGAATCTCCCACAGGGTTAAGCTGGCTTACTGCCCGGTATAGATCTGGTCGAACACACCACCATCGTTGAAGTGGGTCTTCTGCACGGTGCGCCAGTCACCGAAGGTTTTTTCCACCGAGAGGAAGTCGACTTTAGGGAAGTGGTCGGTGTACTTGGCCAGCACCGCCGGATCACGCGGGCGCAGGTAGTTGTTAGCGGCAATTTCCTGGGCCTCTGGCGACCACAGGTATTTCAGGTACGCCTCGGCAGTGGCGCGGCTGCCTTTCTTGTCCACTACCTTGTCGACCACGGTCACCGGTGGCTCGGCTTCGGCGGAGACGCTTGGGTAGATGACTTCGAACTGATCGCGACCGAACTCGCGGGCGATCATTTCGGCTTCGTTCTCGAAGGTCACCAGCACGTCGCCAATCTGGTTGGTCATGAAGGTGGTGGTGGCGGCACGGCCACCGGTATCGAGCACCGGCGCCTGCTTGAACAGCTTGCCGACAAATTCCTTGGCCTTGTTCTCGTCACCGCCATTCTTCAGGACATAGCCCCAGGCCGAGAGGTAGGTGTAGCGGCCGTTGCCGGAGGTTTTCGGGTTGGGGACGATGACCTGGACGCCATCCTTGAGCAGGTCCGGCCAGTCTTTGAGGGCCTTGGGGTTGTCCTTGCGGACGATGAACACAGTGGCCGAGGTGAATGGCGCACTATTGTTTGGCAGACGGGTGACCCAGTTTTCCGGCACCAGCTTGCCATTGTCGGCCAGGGCATTGATGTCGGTGGCCATGTTCATGGTGATGACGTCTGCCGGCAGACCATCGATCACCGAGCGCGCCTGTTTGCTCGAACCACCGAAGGACATCTGCACAGTGATTTTCTCTTTGTGCTCAGCTTCCCAGTGCTTCTGGAAGGCGGTGTTGTAGTCCTTGTAGAAGTCGCGCATCACGTCATACGAGACGTTCAGCAAAGGAGCTGGCGCGGCTTGGGCCAGGGAGCCCAGGGCGAGGCCGGCGGCCAGAAGCGAGGCACTGAAGAGTTTTTTCACTGCGCATTCCTTGTTCGAGTTAGCGTTAAAGGCATTATGCCAGCGACTATAGCGGTTGGTGCTTAGGCGCTAAAAGATTAAAAAGTACTTTGCTTATTCCGTTCTCTTGAACAGTGCATTGCCACAGCGTGAGCAGAATGCCGCGCCGTGCTCATGGTTGTCTTTGCGGCACACCGGGCAGTCGTGCCTGAGCTGTTCGCCGCGCATGGCATTGGCCAGTTCAGCGGTGAAGATCCCGGTGGGCACGGCAATGATCGAGTAACCGGTGATCATCACCATCGAGGAAATCACCTGGCCAAGCGGGGTCTTGGGCACGATATCGCCAAAGCCGACGGTGGTCAGGGTGACGATCGCCCAGTAAATCCCTTTGGGAATGCTGGTAAAGCCATGTTCGGGGCCTTCGACCACATACATCAGGGTGCCGAACACCGTCACCAGGGTCGAGACGCTGAGCAGAAAGACGATGATTTTCTGCTTGCTGCCGCGCAGCGCCGCAAGCAGGTAATGCGCTTGCTTGAGGTAGGGGCTGAGCTTGAGTACGCGAAAGATCCGCAACATGCGCACGACCCGAATGATCAGCAGGTACTGGGCGTCGCTGTAGTACAGGGCGATGATCCCCGGCACGATCGCCAGCAGGTCGACCAGGCCGTAGAAGCTGAAGGCATAACGCAACGGCTTGGGTGAGCAATACAGGCGCACCAGGTACTCGACCAGAAAGATTGCGGTGAACCCCCACTCGATCCCGGCCAGCAATCCTGCGTAGTTCTGGTGGACGTCATCGATGCTGTCCAGGACCACGGTGATCAGGCTGGCGAGGATGATCAGCAGCAGGAGGCTGTCAAAGCGTCGGCCAGCGACGGTGTCGGTTTGAAAAACGATGATGTAGAGCCGTTCACGCCAGCTCGTAGGGGTGTCCATGCTCAGCTCCATTCCGTGATGGAGCTGAGCCTAGGGGCAGCGACTCAGCTATGCAAGCGACCGGCACGGCGGGCAAGAGGCTGACGCATCAGGCGCTGGCCGATCAGTACCAGCCAGCAGGCGAAGATGAACGGCGCCGTCAGACCAGGCAACGGCAGTTGAGCAACCAGCGGCTGCAGGATGATTGCCAGGATCATCGCTAGTAATGGCAGCCAGGGTTGCTTGCGGGTCTGGCTGAAGGCCAATGCGGCGAGGGCGGCGTTGAATCCGTAGAGGCCGGCATACGCAGCATTGGCCTCGCCTCCGAGCAGCGCCACGCTGCCGCCCAGCGCCGCGCCGAGCAATGCCCAGGCTGCGGCATAGCGGTTGGCGATCAGCAAGCCGATGGCGATCAGCAGGCCGGCCAGCGGGTTATCCAGCAGAAACACCTGACCCAATCCGCGCATCAGCGCATAGAGCGCATTGGGCTCAATCGGGTTGGAAGCGCTGGCGCCAGGTTCACTGACGGCCAGCACGGCCCAGCCGATCAGCACGAACGGTGCGGTGTAAGCCGGGAGCAGCAGGTTGGAACTGGCGCGTTTGAGCCACTGGTGCACGAGCATGCTGCTCAAGCCGCCGGCGGCGATGATCAATGGCGGTAGGATCGCCGACCAGGGCAGGGCGTAGCTGAGCAGCAGGCCGATCAGCACACCGTTGTAGCAGTACAGGCCGGCCTGGCGATCTGTGCGGTTGTAACCACGGCGCTGGGCGGTGAGCAGGCCGGCGAGGGCGCCGAGCAAGGCACCTCCGACCAGGTCGGGAGCGGTCAGGGTGATGGCCAGCAGGCAGAACAGGCCGCACAGCGGGTTGCGCTGCAGCAGGACCTGGCTGAAGCCATTGAGCAAGGCCGTGGCCCAGTCGGGGCACGGGTTGACGAAATTCTTGGTGTACATGGGGGCAGTCTGGGTTGATGTGGAGTGGGGATGCCTCTATTGGGCTGGGTTTTCCCACGTGGTTTGTGGTGACTTAATCGCGGGGCAAGCTCACACAGGTTAATGGGTGCCTGTGGGAGCTTGCCCCGCGATAAGCTTCACACTCAGATCAAGGTTTCAATCCGCAGCGTGTTAGTCGATCCCGGCTTGCCAAAAGGCACACCGGCAGTGATCAACAGGGTATCGCCACGGCTGGCCATGCCTTGTGCCTGGGCGATTTCCAACGCGGTGGAGCAGATTTCGTCGACCTGACGCAGGCGATCATTGACCACCGAGTGCACACCCCAGGCCACGCTCAGGCGGCGGGCGGTGGCCAAATTGGGGGTCAGGTTGAGGATCGGTGCCCGTGGCCGCTCGCGCGCAGCACGCAGGGTCGAGGCGCCCGACTCGCTGTAGTTGACCAGCACCGCCACCGGCAGGATGCCGCTGATACGCCGGATCGCGCAGCTGATGGCATCGGAAACCGTCGCTTCCGCCTTGGGCCGGCCGACGTCCAGTTGCGCCTGGTAGTCCGGGCCGTTCTCGACCTGGCGGATGATCTTGCTCATCATCTGCACGGCTTCGAGCGGGTAGTCGCCGGAGGCGGTCTCGGCCGAGAGCATCACCGCATCGGCACCTTCGGCCACGGCGTTGGCCACGTCGGTGACTTCGGCGCGGGTCGGGGCCGGGGAGAAACGCATCGATTCAAGCATCTGCGTGGCGACGACCACTGGTTTGCCCAGCTCGCGGCAGGTATTGATGATGCTCTTCTGGATCTGCGGCACGCTTTCGGCCGGCACTTCCACGCCCAGGTCACCACGGGCAACCATGATCGCGTCGCTGAGTTCGGCAATCGCCCGCAGTTGGGTTACCGCCGACGGTTTCTCGATCTTGGCCATCAGATAAGCACGATCACCAATCAGCTGGCGGGCTTCGACAATGTCTTCCGGACGCTGCACGAACGACAGTGCCACCCAGTCCACACCAAGCTCCAGGCCGAAGCTCAGGTCGCGGCGATCCTTGGCGGTCAGCGGGCTCAGGTCCAGGACCGCTTGCGGTACGTTGACGCCTTTGCGGTCGGACAGCTCGCCGCCATTGAGCACTTCGGTGTCGATGGCGTCGCTGTGCTTGGCGGTCACCCGCAGGCGCAGCTTGCCGTCATCGAGCAGCAGGTCCATGCCCGGCTCCAGGGCGGCGATGATTTCCGGGTGCGGCAGGTTGACCCGCGAGGCGGTGCCCGGGGTGCTGTCCAGGTCCAGGCGCAGGGCCTGGCCGCGTTGCAGCTGGACCTTGCCGTCAGCGAAGCGGCCGACGCGCAGTTTTGGGCCTTGCAGGTCCATGAGGATGCCCAGCGGGTAGTTGAGCTGGCTTTCCACCTCGCGGATCCACTGGTAGCGCAGGGCGTGGTCCTCGTGTTCGCCGTGGCTGAAGTTGAGGCGGAAGATGTTCACCCCGGACTCGACCAGCTGGCGGATGTCGTCGATACCCTTGATGGCAGGCCCCAGGGTAGCGAGGATTTTGACTTTTTTATCAGGCGTCATGGTTTGGCACTCTCAAGGATCAGAATGGCGCGAAAATCGTTGACGTTGGTCCGCGTCGGCTCGGTGACGATCAAGGCATCGAGCGCGGCGAAGTAGCCATAGCCATTGTTGTTGTCCAGTTCGTCGCTGGCCGATAGGCCCAGGGCTGCGGCGCGCGCGTAGCTGTCCGGGGTCATCAGGGCACCGGCGTTGTCTTCCGAGCCATCGATGCCGTCGGTGTCACCGGCCAGGGCGTAGACCCCTGGCAGGCCCTTGAGGCTTTCGGTCAGGCTCAGGAGAAACTCGGCGTTGCGTCCGCCACGGCCATTGCCGCGCACGGTCACGGTGGTCTCGCCACCGGAGAGGATCACGCAGGGTGGCGACAGCGGTTGGCCGTGGAGGACGATCTGCCGGGCGATGCCAGCATGGACCTTGGCCACTTCCCGCGATTCGCCTTCCAGGTCGCCGAGAATCAGCGGACTGAAACCGGCCTGACGGGCTTTGACTGCCGCAGCTTCCAGCGACTGCTGGGGGCGTGCGATCAGTTGGAAGTGACTGCGTGCCAGTGCCGGATCGTCGGCCTTGACGGTTTCGGAGGCCGGGTTGTTCAGCCAGGCGGTGACCGCTGCAGGGGCTTCGATGTTGTAGCGCTTGAGGATGGCCAGGGCTTCGGCCGAGGTGCTCGGGTCGGCCACGGTGGGGCCGGAGGCGATGACTGTGGCCAGGTCGCCCGGGACATCGGAAATCGCGTAGGTGAATACCGTGGCCGGCCAGCAGGCCTTGGCCAGGCGGCCGCCCTTGATCGCTGAGAGGTGCTTGCGCACACAGTTCATCTCGCCGATGCTGGCGCCGGACTTGAGCAGGGCTTTGTTGATCTGTTGTTTGTCGGCCAGGGTCAGGCCTTCGGCGGGCAGGGCCAGCAGGGCAGAGCCACCGCCGGAAAGCAGGAAGATCACCCGGTCCTCGGCCGTGAGGTTGCTGACCATCTCCAGCACGCGTTTGGCCACGGCCAGGCCTGCGGCATCGGGGACCGGGTGGGCGGCTTCGACCACTTCGATTTTCGAGCAGCTGGCGCCGTGTCCGTAGCGGGTCACCACCAGGCCGGAAACCGGGCCCTTCCAGTTGCGTTCGACCACTTCGGCCATGGCCGCTGCGGCCTTGCCGGCGCCGATGACGATGACGCGACCGCTGCGGTCGCTGGGCAGGTGTGCTTCAAGGACCTGGCGAGGGTGCGCGGCATCGATGGCCGTGGCGAACAGCTCGCGCAGTAAGTGTTGTGGATCGACCGACATGGCAGGCTCCAATCTTATTGTTCTGCAGAATCGAAAACGCCCCTGGGCCGGCCTCCGTGCAGGCTGACCCAGGGGCGCTGTTGCTCTTGGAGCTGCAAGCTTCAAGAAAAAGCAGATCGATGCGCGGCCTGCTTTTTCTTGCCGCTTGAAGCTTGCCGTTTACTCGTCGCCTCGGATCGAGAAGTTGGCCATGTGCTCAAGGCCTTTGATCAATGCCGAGTGGTCCCAGTTGGCGCCACCGATGGCTGCGCAGGTGCTGAACACTTGCTGGGCATTGGCGGTGTTGGGCAGGTTGATGTTCAGTTCCTTGGCGCCTTGCAGGGCCAGGTTCAGGTCCTTCTGGTGCAGGCTGATGCGGAAGCCTGGATCGAAGGTGCCCTTGATCATGCGCTCGCCGTGCACTTCGAGGATCTTCGAGGAGGCGAAGCCGCCCATCAGTGCTTCACGGACCTTGGCAGGGTCTGCGCCGTTCTTGGCCGCAAACAGCAGCGCTTCGGCCACGGCCTGGATGTTCAGGGCAACGATGATCTGGTTGGCAACCTTGGCGGTCTGGCCGTCGCCGCTACCGCCGACGCGGGTGATGTTCTTGCCCATGCTCTGGAACAGCGGCAGTGCGCGTTCGAAGGCGTTCGGGCAACCACCGACCATGATGCTCAGGGTCGCGGCCTTGGCGCCGACTTCACCGCCAGACACCGGAGCGTCGAGGTAGGTGGCGCCGGTGGCCTTGATCTTCTCGGCGAAGACTTTGGTGGCGGTAGGGGAGATCGAGCTCATGTCGATCACCACCTTGTTCGGGCCAACGCCCAGGGCCACGCCGTTTTCACCGAACAGGACGCTTTCGACCTGTGGGGTATCCGGGACCATGACGATGATGAATTCAGCTTCCTGGGCCACTTCTTTCGGGTTGGCCAGGGCCACGGCGCCAGCGGCGACCAGGTCGGCCGGGGCTGGGTCGTGGTGAGTGGTCAGGAACAGGCTGTGACCGGCTTTTTGCAGGTTCTGCGCCATTGGGTGGCCCATGATGCCGGTGCCGATAAATCCGATTTTAGCCATGAGAGATGCCTCTTGTAATTGTTTGCAGGTCAGATCGCGTTATGGGATTTCAACCAGCCCAGGCCAGCTTCGGTGGTGGTCAGTGGCTTGTATTCACAGCCCACCCAGCCCTGGTAGCCGATGCGGTCCAGGTGTGCGAAGAGGAAGCGGTAGTTGATCTCGCCAGTGCCCGGCTCGTTGCGGCCCGGGTTGTCGGCCAGCTGGATGTGGTTGATCTTGGCCAGGTTGCTTTCCATGGTGCGGGCCAGGTCGCCCTCCATGATCTGCATGTGGTAGATGTCGTATTGCAGGAACAGGTTGCTGCTGCCGACTTCAGCCTGGATTTCCAGGGCCTGCTTGGTGTTGTTCAGGTAGAAGCCAGGGATGTCGCGGGTGTTGATCATTTCCATGACCAGCTTGATCCCGGCGGCTTGCAGTTTGTCGGCGGCATACTTGAGGTTGTCGACGAAGGTCTTGCGCACGCTGGCGCAATCCGCCCCTTGAGGACGGATACCGGCCAGGCAGTTGACCTGGGTGTTGCCCAGTACCTGGGCGTAGGCGATGGCCAGGTCGACACCGGCGCGGAACTGCTCGACGCGGGCCGGATCGCAAGCGATACCGCGATCACCTTTGGCCCAGTCACCGGCCGGCAGGTTGAACAGCACCTGGGTCAGGCCGTGGGCATCGAGCTGCTGCTTGATTTCAGCCGAGCTGAAATCGTACGGAAACAGGTATTCGACACCGCTGAAGCCGGCGTCGGCTGCAGCCTTGAAACGGGCGAGAAAGTCCTGCTCGGTGAACAGCATGGACAGGTTGGCGGCGAAACGTGGCATGGTTGTCTCCTTGCAAAAGTGGGCCCTGTGCGTAACGCAGCAGGGCCGCTCTAGCGATCAGTCGAGCAGGGAAATCGCGGTTGGCGCGTCGTTGCCGACCAGGGCCAGGTCTTCGAATTCGTTGACCGCGTTGATTTCGGTGCCCATGGAAATGTTGGTCACGCGCTCGAGGATAACCTCGACCACCACCGGTACCTTGAACTCTTCAGCCATTTTTTGCGCTTTAAGCAGGGCCGGGGCAATCTCGCCAGGCTCGGTAACGCGCAGGGCCTTGCAACCCAGGCCTTCGACCACGGCGACGTGATCGACGCCATAACCGTTGAGCTCAGGTGCGTTGACGTTCTCGAACGCCAACTGCACGCAGTAATCCATCTCGAAGCCGCGCTGGGCCTGGCGGATCAGCCCCAGGTAGGAGTTGTTCACCAGCACGTGGACGTACGGCAGGTTGAACTGCGCACCCACGGCCAGTTCTTCGATCATGAACTGGAAGTCATAGTCGCCCGACAGCGCCACGACCTTGCGGCTCGGGTCGGCCTTGACCACACCCAGGGCGGCAGGGATGGTCCAGCCCAGCGGGCCGGCCTGGCCACAGTTGATCCAGTGGCGAGGCTTGTAGACGTGGAGGAACTGAGCGCCGGCGATCTGCGACAGGCCGATGGTGCTGACGTAGCAGGTGTCCTTGCCGAACACCTGGTTCATTTCCTGGTACACGCGCTGCGGCTTGACCGGCACGTTGTCGAAATGGGTCTTGCGCTGCAGGCTCGACTTGCGCTGTTGGCAATCTTCCAGCCAGGCGCTGCGGTCTTTGAGCTTGCCGGCGGCTTTCCACTCGCGCGCCACTTCCAGGAACACATCCAGCGCAGCACCGGCGTCGGAGACGATACCCAGGTCAGGGGTGAATACCCGGCCGATCTGGGTCGGTTCGATATCGACGTGAATGAAACGGCGGCCTTCGGTGTAGACGTCTACGGAACCGGTGTGGCGGTTGGCCCAACGGTTACCGATACCCAGGACCACGTCGGACTTGAGCATGGTGGCGTTGCCGTAGCGGTGCGAGGTCTGCAGACCGACCATGCCGACCATCAGCGGGTGATCGTCAGGGATGATGCCCCAGCCCATCAGGGTCGGGATCACCGGGATGCCGGTCAGTTCGGCGAACTCGACCAGTTTGTCACAGGCATCGGCGTTGATGATGCCACCACCGGCAACCAGCAGCGGGCGCTCGGCAGTGTCGAGCATGGCCAGGGCCTTCTCGACCTGGACGCGATTGGCGGCAGGCTTTTGTACCGGCAGCGGCTGGTAGGCGTCGATGTCGAATTCGATCTCGGCCATCTGCACGTCGAACGGCAGGTCGATCAGCACCGGGCCTGGACGGCCGGAGCGCATTTCATAGAAGGCTTTCTGGAACGCGTAAGGCACCTGGCCTGGCTCCAGAACGGTGGTCGCCCACTTGGTCACCGGCTTGACGATGCTGGTGATGTCGACGGCCTGGAAATCTTCCTTGTGCATACGGGCACGCGGCGCTTGGCCGGTGATGCAGAGGATCGGGATGGAGTCGGCCGAGGCGCTGTACAGGCCGGTGACCATGTCAGTGCCGGCGGGGCCGGAGGTGCCGATGCACACGCCGATGTTGCCGGCTTTGGTGCGGGTGTAGCCCTCGGCCATGTGCGAGGCGCCTTCAACGTGACGAGCGAGGACGTGATCGATACCGCCGACTTTCTTCAGGGCCGAGTACAGCGGGTTGATTGCAGCACCCGGAATACCAAACGCGGTATCAACACCTTCGCGGCGCATCACCAGAACGGCTGCATCAATTGCTCTCATTTTGCTCATGGTTTTGTGCCTCTTTGATTTTGTAATTGTATACAAATGGCTTTTCGTCAGAGTGTATTCACGCCAGGCGACTCTGGTCAATCCATTTTCATCGGCGATGTGTGCTTTCGTCGGGAAGGCCATAAAAAAGGCGTTTCGTCAGAATTGGGTTATCGCGCTTAAATTATTGTATACAAAAAATATGGCCATTGTGTTCTATTTGTTCTATTGCTTTCACACCTGCCCTCCGGGCTTCTAACAACAAGAGGACCTTTCCATGAACGTATTGACCCTGAAAATCGCCGTCAGCCTGGTGAACGCCGCGCTGGTCGCGGGCCGCAAGATCTCCGCCGCGCCCTTGACGGTGGCGGTGCTCGACAGCGGCGGCCACCTGCTGGCGCTGCAACGTGAAGACGGCGCCAGCCTGCTGCGTCCGCAAGTGGCCATGGGCAAAGCCTGGGGGGCCATTGCCCTGGGCAAGGGCTCGCGCCTGCTGGCGCTGGACGCACAGCAGCGCCCGGCGTTCTTTGCCGCGCTCAATGGCCTGGGGCAGAGCCCGCTGGTGCCCGCACCCGGTGGTGTGCTGATTCGTAATCAGCAGGGCGTGGTATTGGGGGCAATCGGTATCAGTGGCGATACCTCGGATATCGATGAGCAGTGCGCGATCAGTGCGATCGAAGAGGCGGGGTTGACGGCGGATGCCGGGGTAGCGGCCTAAAGCCTATCGCGGGGCAAGCCCGCACACAGATTGAACTGCAACGCTGTGGGCGGGCTTGTCCCGCGATGAGAGCACCGCGGTCTGTCAGGCGTCCGGCTCACACCCTTTGAGCACCAGGCGAATGATGGTCTGCGTTGCCGCTTCGTAATCGCTGTCTTCCAGCTTGGCTTTGCCGGTAACCACCGAAATCTGCCAGTCGAAATCAGCGTAGGTCTGGGTCGCCGCCCAGATGCTGAACATCAGGTGGTGCGGGTCTACCGAGGCGATCTGGCCGTGGTCGATCCAGGCCTGGATGCACTCGATGTTGTGCCGGGCCTGCTCGTTGAGCTGTTCGACCTGGCTCGGGCTCAGGTGCGGAGCGCCGTGCATGATCTCGCTGGCGAACACCTTGGAGGCAAACGGCAGGTCGCGGGAAATACGCACTTTCGAGCGGATGTAGGCGCTCAGCACTTCCTTGGGCTCACCGTCAGCGTTGAACGGCGTGGACGCTTGCATGATCGGCTCGATGATGCTTTCCAGCACCTCGCGGTAGAGGTTTTCCTTGGATTTGAAGTAGTAGTAGACGTTCGGCTTGGGCAGCCCGGCCTTGGCCGCGATGTCGCTGGTCTTGGTGGCGGCGAAGCCCTTGTCGGCAAACTCCTCGCTGGCCGCGCGCAGGATCAGTTCTTTGTTGCGCTCGCGAATGCTGCTCATGGTTGACGCTGTTCCTCGTGTCGGGCCGCTGGCGGCACCGGGCCTGAAAGGGCGGTTGCGCATGGTAGCACCGCGTTTGCAAAGGGCTCAAGGTGGCGACTTTGGGCTAGACTGAGCCCCTCTCAACCCGCTGGAATCAGGCAAACATGGCAGGAAGCAGTCTTCTGGTATTGATCGACGACATCGCCACGGTACTTGACGATGTCTCGGTGATGACCAAGGTCGCGGCGAAAAAGACCGCAGGTGTGTTGGGCGACGACCTGGCGCTCAATGCCCAGCAGGTCACCGGGGTGCGTGCCGAGCGGGAAATCCCGGTGGTCTGGGCGGTGGCCAAGGGCTCGTTCGTCAACAAGTTGATTCTGGTGCCAGCAGCGCTGCTGATCAGCGCCTTCATCCCTTGGGCAGTGACGCCGCTGTTGATGATCGGCGGCGCGTTCCTGTGCTTCGAAGGGTTTGAAAAGCTCGCCCACAAATTCCTTCACAGCAAGGCTGAAGACCAGGCCGAGCACGAAGCCAGGACCGAGGCAGTGGCTGATCCCGCAGTTGATCTGGTGGCCTTCGAGCAGACCAAGATCAAGGGCGCGATTCGCACGGACTTTATCCTCTCGGCAGAGATTATCGCTATCACTTTGGGCACGGTCGCTGATGCACCGCTGAGCCAGCAGATTGTCGTGCTCTCGGGCATTGCCATTGTCATGACCATCGGCGTGTACGGCTTGGTCGCCGGTATCGTCAAGCTCGACGACCTGGGCCTGTGGCTGACCCAGAAAGCGTCGCGTGCGGTGCAGGCGCTGGGCAACGGCATCCTGCGTACGGCGCCGTACATGATGAAGAGCCTGTCGGTGATTGGTACTGCAGCGATGTTCCTGGTCGGTGGCGGGATTCTGGTGCATGGTGTGGCGCCGCTGCATCATGCCATCGAAGCCTTCAGTGAAGGGTGGGGTGGGGCGGTGACCGGGGCGTTGCTCAATGGCGGGGTGGGTATTGTTGCAGGTGCTGCGGTGCTGGCGATGGTGGCCGTTATTGGCAAGGTCTGGCGGTCTGGCAAAGGCTGATGGCCTTATCGCGGACAAGCCCGCTCCTACCGATTGTAGGAGCGGGCTTGCCCGCGATTGCATCTATCAGAAATGCACTTTGACCAGGAAGCTGGCAGTGTTCTGATCGGTATCAAAGGCATCGCTGTCCTTGATCCCGTACTTGTTCTTCCAGTAGTCGTATTCGAAGCCGACATACAGCTGCTTCTCGCCCCAGTTCAGCGCCTTGCCCAGGTCGTATTTGACCTGCGGGTTGAAGTGCAGGTTGGCGTGATAGGTGCCGCGGCGGCTGGTGGCGTCGTTGTCCACTACCCAGTCCATGAAACCATCGATGAGGATGTCGGACTTGCCCACAGGAATGGTGTACGACCACACCGGGGTGATCTGCCAGACGTTGTCACCGGCACGGCTGCCTTCGGTGTTGCGCTGGTAGAAGTTCAGCTGGAAGTAGTCGAAGCCCGGGATTGCCAGGTCGAAACCAGGACCGATCAGGTAGGACTCGGTATCGCCCTCACCAAACTCGTAGGTCATCGCCAGCAGCACGTCCTTGATCGGACCGAACTCCAGCTTCTGGTCGAAGATCTTGCCGAACGACAGACGCGGTTGAATCTCGCCGTAGTAGGTGTTCGGACCGTTGTTGAAGTCCTTGTCACCGTTGTAGAAGATTTTGTCGACGAAGATGAAGTTGTCGCCGTATTTCCAGGCATCGGCGTGCTCGAAGGTCACGGTCTGCTGGATTTGTGGGTTGACCGTGAAGTCCTTGCCCCACAAGTAGGTCAGGCTGTTGTTCTGCCATTGCAGCAGATCACCGGCGGTGGCGGCAGTGCTGGCCGCCAGCAGGCCGCCGGCGAGAATCAGGCTATTGGTCATGCGCATCGCTGTGTTGCTCCCTTGATTGAATCTGTTGTCGGTACTCTGGGTGGCACCGTTGGGTTCAAATACTTGTCTTTTGAGTCAGTTTTTTTCGATTGGCCACAACTGTTTGGCAAGCGCTGCGCCAACTTTTCGGTACGGCACAACAATCCTGCTCGACGTCTTTCTGAACAGATGAAAAGGGTATTTCAGGTTGGCGTGACGCTTGCCAACCGCCCGAATTCATTGACTGAGCGGTCAGCAAACGCAGACAGGATCCATCCTGCCCTGATCGAGAGGGCGCGCAGATTACTGGCTTGCGCGCGGGTCCTCAAGTGCTCCTTCCTGGAGCAGGTGTAGCTAAAACTGTGCGTTTGGTCAGGTTTTAGAAGTGAACCTTAACCAGGGCGCTGGTCACACTCTGATTGCTGTCCAGGCGTCCACTGTTCTCGATACCGTATTTGTCTTTCCAGTAGCTGTATTCGATACCTACGTACAACTGCTTGGCGCCCAGGCTCAGGGCCTTGCCCAGGTCGTATTTGACCTGTGGGTTGAACTGCAGGTTGGCGTGGTAGGTGCCGCGCCGGGACTGGTCGTTGTCGACCACCCAGTCCATGTAGCCATCGATGAGGACATCGGATTTGCCCACAGGGATGGTGTAGGAGAAGGTCGGAGTAATCTGCCAGACACGATCACCTGGGCGGCTGCCCTCGGTGTTGCGCTGCAGGATGTTGAGGGTGAAGTAATTGAAACCGGGAATTGCCAGGTCGAAACCAGGACCGATCAGGTAGGCCTCGTTGTCGCCTTCGCCCGACTCGTAGGTCATGGCCAGCAACACGTCTTTGATCGGACCGAATTCGAATTTGCGATCGAAGATCTTGCCGAACGACAGACGCGGGCTGAACTCACCGTAGTAGGTGTTGTTGCCTTTATTGCGGTCGGTGCCACCGTTGTAGAAGATCTTGTCAACGAACAGGAAGGTGTCGCCGTATTTCCACTTGTTGGCGTGCTCGAAGGTCACCGTCTGCTGGATTGCAGGGTTGACCTGGAAGTCCTTGCCGTAGAGATAGGTGAGGCTGTTGGTGTGCCAGAGCAGCATGTCCCCTGCGGCGGCTGGCAAAGCGGCCAGCAGACTGCTACCCAACAGGAGGGAAGTGGTGATGCCTTTCATGTTGTGATTCCCGGCTTTGTTATTGTTGGTTTTGGGTTTTCGGCGCGAAGCACCCCGGCCGACCCGCTCCCACGGGTCGACGGTCCTGCGTATTGCTCGGGTGATACCGGGCGACAAGTGCCGCCCAAAAACTCAGTGCTGGTGGGCGGCTTCGTTGTGTGCAGCGCGCTCAGCGCCGCCGAGGATGTTGAACAACAGGTTGAGGATCAGCGCGCTGACCGTGGCCATGGCAATACCGCTGTGGGTGATGGGTTCCATCCAATGCGGCATCTGCGCGAAGAACTCCGGACGCACCACGGGGATCAGGCCCATGCCGACGCTGACGGCGACCAGCAACTGGTTGCGGCGGTCGGCGATATCGGCTTCCTGGAGGATCTTGATGCCGGTGGCTGCGACCATGCCGAACATGGCGATGGACGCGCCGCCCAGCACTGCCGGGGGAATCGAGGCGATCAGGAAGGCCGCCTTGGGCAGCAAGCTGAGCAGGATCAGAAAGCCACCGGCAACCACGGTGACGTAGCGGCAACGCACGCCGGTCATCTGTACCAGGCCGATGTTCTGGGCGAACGAGGAATGGGTGAAGGTGTTGAAGAAACCGGCAACGAAGGAGGCACCGGCGTCGCACATCAGCCCGCGACGCAACATGCCCGGGGTGACTTCACGGTCGGTGACCTTGCCCAGGGCCAGGAACATGCCGGTGGACTCGACAAAGATGATCACCACCACCAGGCACATGGACAGGATCGGCGCCAGGCTGAAGGTCGGCATGCCGAAGTGCAGGGGTGTGACTACTTGTACCCAGGGGGCTTGGTCGAGGCCGGAGAGGTCGACCATGCCGATGGAGCCGGCCAGGATGTAACCCAGGCCCATGCCGATCAGCACCGAGACATTGACCCAGAAGCCACGCATGAAGCGATTGACCAGCAGAATGGTGGCCAGCACCAGGCCTGCGACGATCAGGTAGATGGGCGAGCCGAAGGTTTCGGCGTTGGCGCCGCCACCGGCCCAGTTGACGGCAACCGGAAACAGCGAAAGACCAATCGAGGTGATGACCGTGCCGGTCACCAGCGGTGGGAAGAAACGCACCACCTTGGACATGAACGGGGCGATCAGCATGCCGAAGAAGCCGGCAGCGATGGTCGCACCGAAGATACCTTGCAGGCCGACGCCGGGCATTCCGGCCATGGCCACCATACTGCCGACCGCAGCAAAGCTTGCACCCATCATCACCGGCATGCGGATGCCGACTGCGCCAATGCCGAACGACTGGACGATGGTGGCGACACCCGCGACCAGCAGGTCGGCATTGATCAGGAAAGCGACTTCTTCACGAGAAAGGCCGGCGGCCTGGCCGATGATCAGTGGCACGGCGATCGCGCCTCCGTACATCAGCAAGACATGCTGCAGACCCACCAGGAACAGTTGGAGCATTGGCAGTGGCTGTCGTGGGGGCGCAACGGGGATGTACGCCTTGCGTGACTCGGACATGCAACACCTCGATTTTGTTTTTATTCTTTAGAGCTGCAAGCTTCAAGCGCCAAGCTTCAAGGAGAAGCAGGAGATCGCGCTTGGCTTGCAGCTTGTAGCTTGCCGCATGAAGCGTGTTGCTTACTTCGTTGGCGCCCCCTTGGCAATCCAGGCGCCAATCAGTTCACGTTCCTGCTGGGTCATCTGCGTGATGTTGCCCAGTGGCATGATCTGCGTGGCGACAGCCTGTGCTTGAATGCGCGCGGCCTGTTGCTGGATCTGCTGCGGGGTGTCGAGCATCACGCCCGCAGGTGCAGCGCTGAACAGCGGGCTGGTCGGCTTGGCCGAATGGCACACGGTGCAACGTTCCTGGATGACGCTGTGGATCTTGTCGAAACCGGCATCGTCGAGTTTGCCGACGCTGGCGGTTGGCGCTTCGGCAGGAGCGGCAGCCTGGGCAGGTTCGGCAGCTTTCTCTGCAGCTTTTTCGGCAGCGGTCTTGCCACCCTGAGCGGTTTCCGGCAGCGGTTGGTATTCGACCTTGGCAGCGGCCTGCTCCGGCGCAGTAGGCATCGGTGCGGGACCGGTGACGTAGGCCAGGCAGATCATTGACAGGGCACCGACCGGCAGGGTCCAGGCGTACTTGTTGCTGTCGTGACGGGTGTTGAAGTAGTGACGAACCAACACGGCAGCCACTGCGATACCCGCCAGGATCAGCCAGTTGTACTGGCTACCGTAGGTGCTCGGGAAGTGGTTGCTGATCATGATGAACAGCACCGGCAGGGTGAAGTAGTTGTTGTGCCGCGAGCGCAGCAGGCCCTTGGCCGGCAGGAGCGGATCCGGGGTCTGGTTGGCTTCGATGGCGGCGACCAGCTGACGCTGGGCCGGCATGATGATGCGGAACACGTTACCGACCATGATGGTGCCGATGATCGCACCGGTGTGCAGGTAAGCACCACGACCGCTGAACACCTGGCTGAAACCGAAGCAGGCGGCAATCACCAGGACGAACAGCACCAGGCCGAGCAGGCCAGGGCGTTTGCCCAGTGGCGAGTCGCACAGGAAGTCATAGATGAACCAGCCGGCAATCAGCGAGCCGACACCGATGGCGATACCTTCAGCGCCGCTCAGGGTGCTGCCAGGGGCCAGCAGGTACAGGGTCGGGTTCCAGTAGAACACCAGGCACATCAGGGCGATACCCGACATCCAGGTGAAATAGGCTTCCCATTTGAACCAGTGCAGGTTCTCCGGCATTTTCGGCGGAGCCAGCTTGTATTTCTCCAGGTGGTAGATCCCGCCACCGTGAATCGCCCAGAGATCGCCGGACAGACCATCGCGCGGGTTGGCCCGGTTGAGGTTGTTTTCCAGCCAGACAAAGTAGAACGACGCGCCAATCCAGGCTACGCCAGTGATCATGTGAACCCAACGCACGCTCAGGTTCAGCCATTCCAACAGATGTGCTTCCACAGTCTTTACCTCTACCCTGGCACCCTGTAGCCGGGCGCTCAGGTCTTCTCTTATTGGTGGGGGGCGAGGATCAATTGCTCATCCTCATTGAAAAAATGCTCATCGCAGTTGTTGCCAGTGCCACTGCGATCAACCACCAGGAAGTCATCCCGCTTTTCGATCGTCAGCACCGGGTGGTGCCAGACGCCGCGATGGTAATTGATGCCCTGCCTTCCATTACTACGGAAGGCACGGACCAGGCCCGATACAGGTGCATCGCCAAGTGGCGCGACCACGATCAGAAAGGGATTGCCGAGCAGCGGAATGAACGCCTGGCTGCCCAGCGGATGGCGCTCCAGCATGCGGACGGTCAGCGGCATGTCCTGCGCGTCGGCGCGGAAGATGCTGATGATCGCGTTGTCCTCGGGCTGGGCGGTTTGTACCGTCGCCAGCTTGTGGAAGCGCATGGTCGAACCGTTGTTGATCATGAAGTGGTCGCTGCCGTCGGTTTCGATCACGTCACCGAAAGGGGCGAAGGCTTCTTTGGTCAAGGGCTCAATCACTAAAGTGCGCATGCGGATTCTCTTTAATTCTGTGTTGTGGAGGGTAAGGCCGGGCTTACCCTTAAAGTTGCAGCAGGCGGAACAGGGCAATCAGGTTGATCTGCGCCAGCGCTTCCTTGAACTCGGCCTCGGCCGAGTTGTGGATGCGCTTCTCGAACGAGGCGAGGATCTGGTGCCGATTGCTGCCTTTTACCGCCATGATGAACGGGAACTCGAACTTCTCTTTGTAGGCATCGTTGAGTTCGGTGAAGCGCTCGAACTCTTCAGCGGTGCACTGGTGGATACCGGCGCCGGCCTGCTCGTTGGTGCTCGACTCGGTCAGTTCACCCTGGATTGCGGCTTTGCCAGCGAGATCCGGGTGAGCATTGATCAGTGCCAGTTGAGCGCTGTGATCGGCGCTGAGGAGGATGTCGCTCATGCGCTGATGCAGGGCTTCGATCTGATCGATTTCCTGCCGTTGGCCTAGGTCGTAGGCCTTCTCGGCGACCCACGGCGAGTGCTCGTAGATGTCGGCAAAGGCTTCGACGAATGCACTGCGCTCCAGGGACGAAGGCGTAAGGGTTTTGAAAGCGGTCATTGGGCGTTCTCGGCTTTGTAAGGGTGGGTGGCATGCCAGTGACGGGCGATGTCCACGCGCCGGGTGAACCAGACCTGATCGTGGCTCTTGGCGTATTCAATGAAGCGCTTGAGCGCAGCCAGGCGCGCCGGACGGCCGACCAGGCGGCAGTGCAGGCCGATGGAGAGCATCTTCGGCGCTTCGGCGCCTTCTTCGTAGAGGACGTCGAAGGCGTCCTTGAGGTACTGGAAGAACTGCTCGCCGCAGTTGAAGCCCTGGACCTGGGTGAAGCGCATGTCGTTGGTGTCCAGGGTATAGGGGATCACCAGGTGCGGCTTGCCAGTCGGGTTGTTCGCTTCCCAGTAGGGCAGGTCGTCGTCGTAGGTATCGCTGTCATAGAGGAAGCCGCCTTCCTCCATCACCAGGCGGCGGGTGTTCGCCCCGGTACGGCCGGTGTACCAGCCCAGCGGACGTTCGCCGGTCAGCTCGGTGAGGATGCGGATAGCTTCGAGCATATGCTCGCGCTCCTGGGCCTCGTCCATGTTCTGGTAATCGATCCAGCGGTAGCCGTGGCTGCAGATTTCGTGGCCGGCTTCGACCATGGCGCGGATCACGTCGGGGTGACGCTGGGCGGCCATGGCGACGGCGAAGATGGTCAATGGTACGCCGGTGTCCTTGAACAGCTTGAGCAGGCGCCAGACACCGGCACGGCTGCCGTACTCGTAGAGCGACTCCATGCTCATGTTGCGTGCGCCCTGCAGGGGCTGGGCGGCAACCATTTCCGAGAGGAAGGCTTCCGACTCCTTGTCTCCGTGAAGAATGTTGCGTTCACCGCCTTCTTCGTAGTTGAGCACGAAAGACAAAGCGATGCGGGCATTCCCCGGCCAGCGCGGATGGGGTGGGGTATTGCCGTAACCGATCAGGTCGCGAGGATAATCAGCGCTCACTGCAGTCTTCCTTCTTATACGTGTAAACGGATGGCGTGGCGCCCGGGTAAGGTATCGGCCACGACGATGAGGTGATTGTATACAACTTTGTTTGCGGTTTGTAAGCCTGTTTTTTCCTATTTCTTCCTGTTTTCACCCTCGGAAACCCTTTGCAAGAAACCTGCCCAATTGGTCAGTTAATTCCGCGTCTGTCGGCCAGTAGCGTGGTTTGCGACTGATGGCGCATTTGTCGGAGGTGGTGGACGTGCCAGGAAAGAATACCTAATTATTGTGTACAATTTTACAGAAAAATGTCTTAATAATCCGACAGTCGTACGCTGCCGGGTCTCCTGACGGCGCCGTACGGGATTTTTTGCCCACAGATAGAACAGAGGCGAGCAAGCAATGGGACGTTTGACCACGCATGTACTGGATGCCGCTCATGGCTGCCCTGGCAGCTCGATCAAGGTCGAGCTGTACCGGGTCGAAGGCCAGCAGCTTGAGCTACTGAACACCACCCTGACCAACAGCGATGGCCGTTGCGACGCGCCGCTGCTGCAAGGTGACGACTACCGCAGCGGTGTCTACCAGCTGCAGTTCAATGCGGGTGATTACTACCGCGCCCGTGGTGTGCAGCTGCCTGAGCATGCATTCCTGGATGTCGTGGTACTGCGTTTTGGCATCAGCGCCGAGCAGGATCACTATCACGTACCGCTGTTGATCTCGCCGTACAGTTACTCGACCTATCGTGGAAGCTAGTTGGTCGCTAGAAGAATCTTCGTAGGTCCTTGCCCGCTCACACTGCGGGCTTTTTTTTGGTTCTTCACGGAATCCCGGGGACTATGATCTTGGGCCTGGCTAAGTTTCGGATGGGAGCTTATCCATTCGGTGTGGTGATGCTGCTGGCCCCTTCCGCCCTTACGGCGGGTCCCTTTTGTCTTGGCAAAAGGAACCAAAACCGCTCGCTCCTGCATACAGCCCTACGCTGCGCTTCGGGTTCCCTCGCTTCGGTGTCTTCCAGGGGTATCGCGGCCTACGACTTGCTGCGCCAAGTCTACGGCTGACTTCGGCTTGTGCCGAAGGGTGCTGCGCACCAGCCCCCTCCAGGCACCTTCGCTCGGCCTCCTGAAGTCGCGAAGTTACGGGCGGCGCCTGCGCTGGCGTATCTTCAAATCAGATTTTGGTGGCGGCAGGCTGACACCATCATGGGACAAGCCCGCTTGCAAAGTGAGTAGCAACTCGCTCTTGATCTTGATCTCCATGCACGCAAGTTCAGGCGCCGCAAATCGCGACTTCAGGAGGCCCCGGAAGGCGCCGTAGCGAGGGGACCCGAAGCGCAGCGTAGGGCCGTATGCAGGAGCAAGCGGTTTTGCCTACTTTTCCCAAGAGAATCTATGGTCACCCCCTTTTTTGCAATACTGATTAACGGATGAAATGGGTGGCTTGCTTAAATCTATCCGGCGTCTTTTGGGCTCGTATCCCGCGCCACGATGAGTGTTCGCGCCTGACGATCCTTAAAAAGTAGGCGGCTTCGTTGAGCCAAATTCTCTTCCAGGATCATCGTCAGGCCGATCAG
>NZ_JBOICA010000005.1:0-148493 GCF_050739775.1 Pseudomonas sp. | reverse complement strand
ACACCGACGGCGGCATGGGCCTGAGTTTCGAACTGCGCGGCAAGCCGGTGCGCGACGTGGTGCAAACCACCTTCCTGCTCAACGGCCAGCGGCATGCCTACTTCAACCAGAAAGAATTCTGGCAGCGTTTCAGCTGGCCGGGCTTCAGCGATCATCCCGGGGCGCGGCTGACCTGGACCAGCGTGCGCACCGGCGAGCGCCTGTTCGGCGACTACCAGGGCACCTGGGGCTTGATCCGCCTGCTGGAGCAAGCCCGGGTCACGGTCCTGGACGACAGCGCCACGCGTTACCGGCTGGCGCTGGAGGCACCGGATGGCCTGGGCCTGACCTGGCACCTGCGCACCGAGCTGGGTGCCGGGCCGCTGGCGCTGCTCAAGCTGCGCAGCTTTCGTTTACCGCAGCAGATTTTTCTCGCAGAGGGTAGCCAATGAGCCTGTCTGAACTGATCACCAGTTGCCTGGGCGAGCGTGATGCCGTGGCGCTGGCCCGTGAGCAGATGATTCGCTGGGAGCCTTGGTTGCAGCCCATCAGTACGGATGCGCCAGCGGGGCAGGATCCAGGGTACGACGATGACTTTCAGCGCATGCGCGAAGAGGTCAACAAGTTGTCCGGGGCCGATGCCGAACAGGTTGCCGAGCTTGCGCAAAAGCTTTTTCTGCACACCTGCAAGGACCTGCGCGTGGCGACCTATTACCTGTGGGCACGCTTGCAGAAGGACGGCGAAGCGGGCTTGGCCGACGGCCTGAGCCTGCTCGCAGGCCTGCTGGAGCGCTTTGCCACGCAGCTTCTGCCCGCGCGCCCCAACAGTCGCAAGATGGCCCTGGAATGGCTGGCCAGCAGCAAGGTGCTGGACAGCCTGAGGTTGTTTCCCGAGGTGGCGAAGGCCGAGGCCGAACGCACCGTCGCCGCGTTGGCCTGGCTGGAGCACGGGCTTGGCGCCTGGCCGCAGGACCAGCGTCCGGCCTTGGGCGCCCTGTATGCCGGCTTGTCTGCCCGGCTGGCGCAGTCGGGTGGCGTGGATGCCCTGGTGCCGCAGCACAGCGTCAGCCACGACGCGGGCGTTCATAACTCAGCGCCGACAGTCACGGCGATCAAGTCCGGACGTGATCTGCTTGACGGTGGCAGGGCATTGTCCAGCTACCTGCGTGAACAGCCGTTGGGCTGGCTGGCGGCGCACCGACTGATGAAGAGCCTGCGCTGGGACACCGTGCACCAGGCGCCGCCGCAAGAGCTCGACGGCAGTACCCGGCTGACGCCGCCGCGCAGTGACTACCGGGCGCAACTCAAGCGCTTGTACCTGCAGCAGAACTGGAGCGAACTGCTCGACCAGGTTGACCGTGTGTTTGCCGAAGGCGTGAACCATTTCTGGCTGGACCTGCAGTGGTACCTGGCCCAGGCCTTGAGCAAACAGCCCGCGCCACAGCAGGCCTGGGCCGACATCGTCAAACGCGACCTGGGCATGTTCCTCGATCGTCTTCCAGGCCTGGAGGCGCTGTGCTGGAGCGACGGTAGCGCGTTTGCCGACGAGACCACCCGTGAGTGGATCAGCCAGCAGGTCAGCGGCAATCGCCTGGAGCAGTGGATGCCCACGGTGGTGGCACCGGTCGCCATGGCCGACGACATTTTATCGCTGGAAACCGAGGTACTGGCCCAGGCCGACAGCGATGGCGTCGAAGCCGCGCTGGCGTGGCTGGCCGTGCACCCCGGGGTAAGCACTGGCCGCCAGCGCTGGTTGCTGCGCCTGGTGATGGCGCGGGTGGCCGAGCAATACGGCAAGAGCGACCTGGCCTTGCACCTGCTGGGCGAGCTGGACAGCAGTGCTCAGCGCCACGCCCTGGCCGAGTGGGAGCCTGAGCTGAACTTCGAGGTCAAGGCGCGCTTGCTCAAGCTGTTGCGCTTGAAAGCCCAGCGTAACGATGCGGACAAAACCGCCCTGGCCCGGCGCATGGAGGCGTTGCTAGCGGCCTTGGTGGCCATCGATCCCGTCCGCGCAGCAGTGCTCTGCGGCTAAGCCTTTTAACCAGGATACTTTCTGTGAACATGGACAATTCCACCCTGCGCTACTTCGACGCCGAGATGCGCTATTTGCGTGAGGCCGGCCAGGAATTCGCCGAGGCCTTTCCGGACCGGGCAGCGCACCTGAACCTGGACAAACCGGGCGTTCGCGATCCTTATGTGGAGCGGCTGTTCGAGGGCTTTGCCTTTCTGATGGGCCGTCTGCGCGAGAAACTCGACGATGATCTGCCGGAACTGACCGAGGGCCTGGTCAGCCTGCTCTGGCCGCACTATCTGCGCACCATTCCGTCCTTGTCGGTGGTCGAATTGATCGCCGACCTTGAGCAGATGAAAAACAGCGAGATCGTGGCCAAAGGCTTCGAGGTGCTGTCGCAACCTGTGGGCCCGCGACGCACCCGCTGTCACTACACCACCACTGAGGATCTGCAGCTACAACCGCTTGCACTGACGGCACTGTCGACGGTGCATGAGCCGGACGGGCGGTCGGTGCTGCGCCTGCGTTTTGCCTGCGGCAAGCTGACTGACTGGAGCCAGGTCGATCTCAGCCGCTTGCCGTTGTACCTCAACGCTGATGCGCCGTTGGCAAGCGCCCTGCACCAGGCGCTGACATTGCAGGCACAGACGCTGTACGTGCGTTTTGCCGGGCAGTCGCAGCGTCAGCCGGTGGACGGTCATTTCGCCCCCAAGGGGTTCGCCGATGAAGACCGTCTGTGGCCAAAAGGCGACAGCGCATTCAGTGGCTATCAGCTGCTGCTGGAGTACTTCAGCTTCCGCGAGAAGTTCATGTTCGTCACCTTGTCTGGCCTGGAACGGTTGAACATCCCAATCGCTACGCCCTGGTTCGAGCTGGAGGTGGTGCTTGGCGAGCAGTGGCCTCATGCGTTCGAACTCAACCACACGCACATTCGCCTGCACGCTGTTCCGGTGATCAACCTGTTCCCGCTGGAGGCCGATCCAATGACCCTGGCGCCGCTGCAGACGGACTACCTGCTGCGTCCCATGCGCCTGCAGGACGGGCATACCGAGATCTACTCGGTGGACCGGGTGACGTCGTCTAGGAACGCCGAGCGTCATGAGTATGTGCCGTTTACCAGCTTTCGCCACAAGGGCGGGATGTTGCGTGACGAGGCACCCGAGCGCTATTTCCATACCCGGTTGAAACGTGGGGTCAGCGGGCTTCACGACACCTGGCTGATCCTCGGCGGCGAGGGTTTCGACAGCGACAACCTGGGTGCCAGCGAAAGCCTGTCGTTGCGCCTGACCGGCACCAACGGCCAGCTGCCGCGCAAGGCGCTGCAAAGCACCTTGCTCGATACCGCGGTGCAGTCCACCCAGACTCACTTGCGAGTGCGCAATCTGTGCGCTCCGAGCCTGCCGTGTTACCCGCCAAACCGTGATCGCTTTCACTGGCGAGTACTCAGCCACTTGGGCTCGAACTTCCTGCCGATGCTGGATAACGCTGAAGTGTTGCGCGGCACCCTGGCGCTCTACGACTGGACCGGCAACGAGCTCAATCGCCGGCGCCTGGAGGCGATAGTCGATGTGCGTCATCACCTGATCCAGCGCTTCGAAAAAGGTTTTCTGCTGCGCGGCGTGGATATCGAAGTCACCCTCGACGCCAACGGTTTTTGCGGCGAGGGCGACATCAGCCTGTTCGGCGAGATGCTCAACCGCTTCTTTGCCCTGTACGCCGATATTCACCTGTTCAACCAGCTCACGCTGATCCTGCAACCCACTGGTAAGTGCCTACGATGGAACGAGAACCACAATCAGCGTATTCCCGGCTGAGCGCGACGGGTTTGCTTGAGGCGCTGCAGGGGCGAGTGGCCGAGGCCAATCTGTTTCGCTTCTGTCAGTTGCTTGAACAGGCCTTGCCGGACTTTCCGCCGTTGGGCAGCACCACGCGCCCGGCGGACGATGCCGTGCGCTTTCGCCCTGACCCGGGCATGGGTTTTCCTGCCGGCGAACTGCGCGCTATTGAAATCGATGAGCAGCAACCGCAGCGCCCGGCGACGGTGCGTACACGCCTGCTCGGGCTGTACGGTGTGGACTCGCCGTTGCCGACGGTATACCTGGACGATATCGCCCAGCGCCGCGAAGGGCATGAAGCGCTGGAACAGTTCCTGGATATCTTCAATCACCGGCTGTTCACCCAGTTCTATCGCATCTGGCGCAAGTACTCGTATCCGGCCACCTTCGAGGCCGGTGGCGGCGATCAGACCTCACAGTGCCTGTTGGGGCTGATTGGCCTGGGTATTCCGGGCACGGCCGACCACATCGCCACGCCGGTATCGCGTTTTCTCGCACTGCTCAGTGTGATGCGCCTGCCGACCCGCAACGCCGAGGGCATCATCGCCCTGGTCAAACTGCTGGCGCCCAACACCCAGGTGCGCGTGACGCCGCATTGGCCGCAGGACATTGCCCTGGCGCAGCCGGCCAGTCTGTCGTTGCGCCATCCGGTGAGTTTGTCTCAGGGCACGCCGTTGGGCAGGACTGGTCGTGACGCCAACAGCCAGCTGCACCTGGCGCTGTTTACCGAAGATCACGCCGAGGCCCGTGGCTGGTTGCCGAACGGTCAGTTGCACAGCGACCTGCTGGTGCTGCTGCGGGTTTATCTGGGCTGGCGTTGCACCGCCAAACTGCAGCTGTCGCTGCCCCGGCGCAGCTTGACAGCGCCAGTGCTGGGAGCGGCGCCAGTGTTGCTGGGCATGACCGCTGTACTGGGTAGCTGCGAACCCCCTCAGCCGGCTGCGCCAGACGACAGCATCACGATCCATCTGGGCCGTTACCAAGGCCTGAAGAACAACCCACAGGAAAGGCGGATAACCCATGTTGCGTACCGTTTTTAAGCCGTTGACCCTGGCTGCGCTGGGCGTACTGCTGGGCGGCTGCGGTTTGAGCCAAACCGTGACCGAAGCCACGAGTGCATCGGCCAAGGCAATCTTTTACACGCAAGTGACGACCCTGCGCCTGGACTTCACTGGCCGGCCTGCGCTGAACACCGACGCGACCGGCAGCAACGCGCTCGCGGTGCCGACACTGGTACGGGTCTATCAACTGCGCGATGGCAAAGCGGCGCAGGCCGCCACCTACGACAACCTGCTCAACGACAGCAACCGTGTGCTGCAGGCCGATCTCCTCGATGAGCGCACCGTGGTGGTGATGCCCGGGGAGGGCGCGCAACTGACGATGGCAATGGACAAGGCTGCGCAGTATGTCGCGGTGGTGGCGCTGTTTCGTCATCCGGACCAGCAACTGGCCACCTGGCGATTGATGCTGGCCCGCGAACAACTGGACCCGGAGCGGCCATTGCTGATCGAGCTGGGGGACAACACCTTGAGCTCGCGCCCGCTAACGGAGGGCTGACGGATGGCCGAGCGCAATCCCTCACTCTACGAGCTGCTATTGCAGAATTTTGACGGGGAGCTGGATCTGCACGAGGTGCGTGAAGAGGACCAGGCGATCCTGTCGGTGCTCGATAACCTCCAGCGCATTCTCAACAGTCAGGCGGGAACGCTCAGTCACTTGCCCGATTTCGGTTTGCCGGACATGGGCCTGATTCTTCAGGGCCTGCCTGCCGCCGCGCATGGGCTGATGGGCAGATTGACGGCGACCCTGTTGACGTACGAACCACGCTTGCGGGCAGTGAACATCCGGTTATTGCCACAGTTGCAACCGGGGCATCTGGAATACGCCCTCGATGTGCAACTGCACAGCGGCGAGCAAGCGACCTTCGGCACTACGTTGGCGGCTGAAGGCAAGGTCTTGGTGCGTCACCTGAAGCGGCAGAACTACCTGGCGAAGCCGTGAAATGTTCAAGTGTAAGGATGTTGCATAGCTATGTTGTCAGATATGTATTTTCGGTTGGGCGGCGATCCGCGGGCTCTGGTTCCTTTCAATACCCTGCGTGACGAACTGGCCAGGCTGAGCCATCCGGCATGTCCGGATGTGGATTGGGCGAAGGTCGAGCAGTGCTGCCGGCAACTGTTCGAAAGCAATGGTCTGGAGCTGCAATCCGTTGCCGCCTATGCGCTGGCACGTAGCCAACGCTATGGCCTGACGGGGGTAGTGGAGGGGGTGTCACTGCTTGAAACCCTGCTGGCCAGTGAGTGGCCACGCTTATGGCCGCCCGCGATCCCGGCGCGGCTGGACATCCTGAGCTGGCTTTTCGCTCAGTTGCAGCCGTTGTTGCGCGGGTTTGAGTTGACGACCCGGCACCTGACGGACCTGGTCGCACTGGACACCGTGCTGGAGCGCTTGAGTGATCAGCTGGACCGCCAGGCGCTGGCGCCCTTGGTGGTGCTGCTGAGCCTGCGTCAGCAGGTCGACAGCCTGGTGCAACGGCTGACGCGCAGCAGCACCCCGCCAGGTATCGTCGTAGCGCCGGAGCCGTCGGTTGCCTGGTCTGATGCGCGCTATCGGGTGTGTGAACCGTTACCTGCCGTTCGGCTCGCGATCAGGGTCGACAGTCTGCCACCTGAAGCGGCACCACCCGCGAAATCGACCTGGCGTGCTATCGCCTTGTGCCTGTTCGTCGGGGCCGGGCTGGTCGTGGGCGGTTGGTCGGGCTGGCAGTACTGGCTGACTCAGCGTGATGGCGTACAACACCCCTATGCCGCCATTCTCGACAGCGCCAAGGGGGCGAGCAATACGCTGCGGATGGACAGTTTGTCGTTGTTCGAGGTGGGAAGCGCTGAACTCAAGTCGGGTTCGGCCAAGCTGCTGATCAATGCGCTGGCCGACATCAGGGCCCAACCGGGTTGGCTGATTGTTATTGCCGGTCATACCGACGCCTCGGGTGATGCCGAACAGAACCTGCAACTGTCACGCGCCCGCGCTGCGGCGGTGCGTAACTGGATGCAGGGCAGAGGTGACTTTCCTGACAGTTGCTTCGCCGTGCAGGGTTTTGGCGACAGCCAGCCGATTGCCGACAACCAGACGCAAGCGGGACGCGCTGCCAACCGGCGTGTCGACATCAGCCTGGTGCAGGTGCCGGGCGCGTGTGCCTGAACACAAGAACCCGGTAGGAGCGGGTTCTGCCTGCCAACCTTGATATCAATCAATTTAATCCCCCACGTTTGTCCGTAGCCTGCACTGCATATTGTGCTTTAAACAAAATAAACATCTATATGTAGTGTTCGGGGGCGAATGCACAACCTATTACACAAGCGCGACGGCAGTCTGGTCGCTTTCGATGCTGACAAGATCCGCCAGGCGTTGATCGCTGCCGGCAAGGCCACCGGGGAGTACGCCGAGGCCGAAGGGTTGCTGGCGACGGTGCTGGCCCATTTAGAGGGCTATTCGCAGCTGCACGTCGAGCAGATCCAGGACCGGGTCGAACGGGTGTTGATGGACGCCGGGCATTTCCTTTCGCTACGCGCCTATATCGTCTACCGCGAGCAGCACGGGCGTTTGCGCCGCGACCGCAAGACGCTGGTCGAAGTGGCGGCGTCGATGAACGAATACCTCAACCGCGAAGACTGGCGGGTTCAGGCAAACGCCAACCAGGGGTATTCGTTGGGTGGGTTGGTGCTCAATGTGTCTGGCAAGGTCACCGCCAACTACTGGCTCGATGAGGTCTACAGCGAAGCGATTGGCCGCGCCCATCGCGAAGCCGACCTGCATGTGCATGACCTGGATATGCTCGCCGGCTACTGTGCCGGCTGGTCGCTGCGCACGCTGTTGCACGAAGGCCTGAACGGTGTACCTGGACGGGTCGAAGCGGGTCCGCCGAAGCACTTGAGCAGCGCCCTGGGACAGATGGTCAACTTCCTTGGCACGCTGCAGAACGAGTGGGCCGGGGCTCAGGCCTTCAGTTCCTTCGATACTTACCTGGCACCCTACGTGCGCAAGGACCGACTCAGCTACGAGGACGTACGCCAGGCCATCCAGGAGTTCATCTACAACCTCAACGTACCCTCGCGCTGGGGTACGCAAACGCCCTTCACCAACCTGACTTTCGACTGGGTCTGCCCGGAGGACCTGCGCGGGCAGATCCCGGTGATCGGTGGCGAGGAAATGCCCTTTGCCTACGGTGAGCTGCAGGCCGAAATGGACCTGCTCAACCGCGCCTACATTGAAGTGATGCAAGCCGGCGATGCAAAGGGGCGGGTTTTCACTTTTCCGATCCCGACCTACAACATCACCCACGATTTCCCCTGGGACAGTGACAACGCCGAGCGCTTGTTCGAGATGACCGCGCGCTACGGTCTGCCGTATTTCCAGAACTTCCTCAACTCCGACATGCTGCCCAACCAGGTGCGTTCGATGTGCTGCCGCCTGCAGCTGGATGTGCGCGAGCTGCTCAAGCGTGGCGGCGGTCTGTTCGGTTCGGCGGAGCAGACCGGCTCGCTGGGCGTGGTGACCATCAACTGCGCACGCTTGGGCTATCTGTTCAAAGGTGACACTAGCGGCTTGCTGCAGCGCCTGGATACCTTGATGGAACTGGCCATGGAGAGTCTGGAGGTCAAGCGCAAGGTGATCCAGCACCACATGGACGCCGGCTTGTACCCCTACACCAAGCGCTACCTGGGCACCTTGCGCAATCACTTCTCCACCATCGGCGTTAATGGCCTGCATGAAATGCTGCGCAACTTCAGCGACGACCAGATGGGCCTGCACACCGAGCAGGGACGGCGCTTTACCTTGAACCTGCTGGACCATGTACGGGCCACCCTGGTGCGCTTCCAGGAAGAAACCGGGCACCTCTACAACCTGGAGGCGACACCGGCTGAAGGCACCACGTACCGCTTCGCCAAGGAAGACCTCAAGCGTTATTCCGACATTCTCCAGGCCGGCTGCGCACAGGCGCCGTACTACACCAACTCCTCGCAGCTGCCGGTGGGCTACACCGATGACCCGTTCGAGGCGCTGGAACTGCAGGACGAACTGCAGTGCAAGTACACCGGCGGTACGGTGCTGCACCTGTACATGGCCGAACGGATTTCCTCGGCCCAGGCCTGCAAGCAACTGGTACGCAAGGCCCTGGGGCGCTTTCGCCTGCCTTACCTGACCATCACCCCGACCTTTTCCATTTGCCCGGTGCATGGCTATCTGGATGGCGAACACGAGTTCTGCCCGAAATGCGACGAAGCCCTGTTGCTGGCGCAGCAGGTCGGCACTGTCCACTGATTTCGTCTTACCCAACCGCAAGGAGCTTCATCATGACTGCACTGCAAACCCTGCCTGTGGCGCAACGCCAACGCTGCGAAGTCTGGACCCGGGTGATGGGCTATCACCGGCCGGTGTCGGCGTTCAACCCAGGCAAACAGTCCGAACACCGTGAGCGCCAGCATTTCACTGAGGGCGCGGCAACGGCTGGGCATCCATGAATCGAGCGCTACGGGTCGGGGGCATGGTGCCCCTGACCACCCTCGACTACCCGGGCAAGCTGGCCTGCGTATTGTTTTGCCAGGGTTGCGCCTGGCGTTGTCGTTACTGCCACAACCCACAACTGATCCCGCCGCGCGGTAGCCAGGAGCTGCCCTGGAACCAGGTGCTGGAATTTCTCCAGCGCCGCCAGGGCCTGCTTGATGCGGTGGTATTCAGTGGCGGCGAAGCGACCCTGCAGGACAGCCTGCCTGAGGCCATGGCCCAAGTCCGGGAGATGGGTTTTGGCGTTGGCCTGCACAGTGCCGGGATCAAGCCGCAGGCGTTCGCTCGCGCGCTGCCGGGGGCCGACTGGGTCGGCTTCGACGTCAAGGCCTTGGCCGAGGGGTGCGCGCTGATTACCCGGGTACAAGGCAGCGGGGTGGCCAATTGGCGCAGCCTGGAGTTGCTGCTGGCCAGTGGCGTGGACTATGAATGCCGGACAACCGTGCATTGGAACCTTATCGACCCTGCACGGCTATTGACCCTGGCCCAGCGTTTGAACGAACGCGGGGTCAAACATT
This sequence comes from Pseudomonas sp., assembly GCF_050739775.1. Taxonomy (GTDB): domain Bacteria; phylum Pseudomonadota; class Gammaproteobacteria; order Pseudomonadales; family Pseudomonadaceae; genus Aquipseudomonas. Next base: position 138,585 of record NZ_JBOICA010000005.1, on the reverse strand, counting down.
TCGTCGTGCAGCAGGTGCGTACGACACACATGCTCGATGCGAATTTGCCAAGGGTTTCGGCGCAAAGTGCGCTGCCCACGCTATGGGACACCCTCGGCGGCTTGTTTCCTGTGTTCGAGGTGCGCGGTTAGAGCGGGGTGCCTTTGATCCTCTAGAGCCAACCCCAGAACTGCAACCACCAGCCATAGCCCACTGTGGCGATGGCTGCCAACAGGCAAACGCTGGCGGCGCAGCGTCGGGACAGGGCAATATCCTGGCGTACCAGCAGCTTCCAGCCGAGCAAGGCGCTCCAGGTCATGGCCGCGATCAAGAGTGTAGCCCTGGCCGGTTGTACCCATTCCAGCAGCAGGCCTTCATAACGCAGCAGCTTCACCGTGGTTGCCGACAAGCCGAGAAACAACCCGGCGCCGCCCAGGGGCGTCAGGGCCAGGCTCAGGGCTCCATAGCGTTCAGGCTTGCCCGCCAGCCGTGCCGCCAGGCGCAGTAAAACCAGCAAATTGCCGCCCAGCAGCAGGGCGCTGGCGCTCAGGTACAGGACGATGCAGAAACCGTCCAGCCAGCTGAAACTGTCGTTGAGTTGCGGGTAATGGGTTAGCAGCCACCAGGGGGCGTTATCCCTGCAAGGGCCAGAGCACATCGTGCTCCACCAGCCACTGCGCCAGGTGCTGTTTGAGGGCTATGAACCAAGGGCTGACGGTCCACTGGAACGCGCCCATGCCCCGGCCATACTGGCTGGCCCATTCGCTCAGGGCGCCTTCCGGACACAGTGCCCCGCACCAGAGTCGGCCGAACAGTATGATCGACAGCAACACGAACGGCCACCAGAGGCCCCAGAACAGGAACTGGGCGAACAGGGTCAGGTTGTTCGGCATCCGTGCCTGGCTGTCTGGTAGCGGCAGCAGCGCCGGTAATACCAGCAACACGGCGTAGAACAGCACCACCGTCCATTGCAGGGTGCGAATCATCCCGGCATGGCGGCGCATGCCGTTACCCAAACGCTGCAATAGGCGATTGTGCACACTCAGGCTGGACATACGGCACTGCCTGTTTTGCCGATCCCGGCGTAGACGAACTCATAGTGCAATTCGCAGCGCTCAAACCAGGCCCGGACACAGTTGCGGCTCGCCGATGGGGTATTCCTTGGCCTGGGCCAGCGGGGTGATCAGGAGCAAGGCGAGTGACAGCGAAAAGCGGGTACGCATGACGACTTCCTGGGTACTGACGAGTGGGAGCCCGAGTCTAGGAGGCTTCTGTGTGAATAATAATGATTATTATCAATTCTACCGGCGATCCATCAGCGCCCTTGATCTGCATCAAGGGCAACGCCGTACCGAGGCAATAAGGTGGAAGCTCGTCCATAGCCTGCCTGGGGAACTTCATGGCCAAGGCCTTTCCCGTCAGCCCGAAACACCCCGAACGTATCTGCTGGGGTTGCGACCGTTACTGCGCGGCGAATGCCCTGGCCTGCGGCAATGGCGCCGACCGGACCATGCACCCGGTAGAGGTGTTCGGTGACGACTGGAACGTGCCGGGGGACTATGGCCTGGGGTTGTCTGACAGTCATGATCGCGGGGCAAGCCCACCGGTGGCGGGCTTGCCCCGCGATTGATTTCGGTCAGAACAGATGCTGATGCTTGTCCAGTTGCTGGTCGACCAGCCATTTGCCATGAGCAAGCGACGCATGCTGGGCCTTTTCCAGGTCTGCTAGGAACACCATGTTTACCGGCAGCGGCAAACGTCGACTGGTGTGGCCTTCGGGATCGGTGATCAGGCAACCGCCGGCAAACGGCGTAGGGATACCGTCATGGGTTTCGACGCTGGCGGTGATGGTGTGGTTGCGATGCACGCATTGAAGGGTTTTCATCGTCCTGACCTCGCTGCTGGGGAATCGGTGGCTCGCCGTTTTCAAAGCTCCTCGTTCAGGTGCTTTTTCGGGTATACCACAGCAGTGGCCCGGAGTGACCCGGGCCGACGGGTGGGAGCGGCGGTGCGGCGACCCGACTTGTCCCGCGAAAGGCAGCTTAGAATTCAGTAGGCTGAATAATCTCAACCCAGTAATCGTCCGGGTCCTTGATGAAGGCCAGGTGCTTCATCCGGCCGTCGCTCAGGCGCTTCTGGAAGGTGACGCCCAGTTGCTCAAAGCGTTCGCAGGCAGCACGGATATCCGGCACCGAGATACAGATATGGCCAAAGCCGCGTGGGTCGGTGTTGCCATTGTGGTAGGCAAAATCCGCATCGTTTTCAGTGCCGTGGTTGTGGGTCAGCTCGAGGATGCCTGGGATCGATTTCATCCACTCGGTGCGCTTGGCGGCATCGCCAGGGATCTGCGCCTTGTCGACCAGGGCGAGGAAATACAGGCTGAACTCGGCTTCAGGGAAGTCGCGCTTTTCCACCAGGCTGAAACCCAGTACGCGGGTGTAGAAGTCCAGGGACTTGGCAACGTCCTTGACCCGCAGCATGGTGTGGTTGAAGACAAAGTTTGTGGTCGCGGCATCCGGTTGCGCGGTGACACCAGCAAGGGTGTCGAGATGGTTCAGGCTCATGGGCACTCCGCTTGAAGAGGCTGGCACCGGCAGTGCCAGCAAAACAGTCAGAGCGACATGATACGGAACTGAAGCGATTGCGCAAACAATTGCGCCCCGCCTGGGAAGGGCGGGGCGCAAGAATCAGAAGCCCGCCGAGGCGGGCGTATGGGGCGCTAGTCCGTTAGCAGCCTTCATCCTGATCGAGTCGATGTGAAAAAAGTGTGAAGAATACGTTCACGAACGCAACCAGCTGTCGACGGTTTTCGCGCCGTACTGTTCTTTCCAGGCTTTGAGGCCGCGGTGGTTGCCGCCCTTGGTTTCGATCCGCTCACCGGTATGCGGGTTTTCATACACTTTGACCACCCGCGCACGCCGGGTTTTGGGTGCCGTTAGCGGACCTTTGGCCGCGGCTTTGGGGTCGAGGATGGAAATGATATCGCGCAGGTTCTTGCCGTAGCTGTTCATCAGCTCGACAAGTTTGCGTTCGAACTCGATTTCGCGCTTGAGGCCGGCGTCCTTTTTCAGCGCCTCCAGTTGCGCCAGCTGTTCTTGAAGCGCTTTTTCGGCAGCACGGAACTCTGCAAGTCTGGACACTGTCATCACTCCTTTATGTCTGCAGTGGCCCGGCATGCGCAAAAACGAGGAATAACCTGAATAACGCAGCGAGCACTGGGGTGGGCAAAAAAACCTACTAATAAAGAGTGTAGTAGTCCCCGGGCAGCGGGTAAACATTTGAAATTTAACTTTGCTGCAATGGAACTTTCTTACTTGTCTTTGCGCTAATACGAAGCAACTAGTCGGTTGCCTGAGAAACCTCTTAGACCATGGTCCAATGGTCCGGTCTAGAGCGGTTTCGAGATAATTTCAGGTCAGCCTGAAGCTTTATTGGCGCTGGATGCATTGCCGGTGCCTGAACGGCTGCCGGTTGTTTTTTGTCATTCTTTTCGGATTGTGCTTGTCATGTTTGCCCCATTCCCTCTTGCGCCCGGACGCGGCCTTGCCGGCCTGCTCGCGATGTTCACTGCCGCCTCGACCCAGGCTGCCGGCTTTCTTGAAGACAGCAGTGCCAAAGTCGAAGCACGCAATGTCTATTTCAATCGTGATTTTCGCGATGGTCATGTCAGTTCCGACCAGGGCGCGTCGAAACGCGAAGAGTGGGCACAGGGATTCATCCTCAATGTCCAGTCCGGTTATACCCAGGGCCCTGTCGGTTTAGGTGTCGATGCCTTGGGTATGCTCGGGATCAAACTCGATTCCAGTCCGGCTGACAGCAACAGTGGCTTGTTGCCGTCCAGCGGCCACAACCCGCGTGAGTCGGTGGACCAATACGCCAAGCTGGGTCTGAGCGGGAAAATGCGCTATTCGAAGACCGTACTCAAATACGGCTCGATGCTCCCGGACTTGCCGCTGCTCAAATACAACGACGGCCGCTTGCTACCGACGATGTTCCAGGGGGCGATGCTCACTTCCGAGGACATCAACAACCTCAAATTCAGTGTTGCCCGCCTGGACAAGTACACCGCGCGCGATTCCACCGATCGCCAGGACATTCGCGTGCACTGCAAGAACAAGCGCTATGCCTGCAACACCAGCGCCGATCATTTCGACATGGCCGGCGCCGATTACACGTTCAATGAACGACTCAGCGCCCAGTATCAAGTGGCCAAGCTGGAAAATATCTACCGCCAGCACTTCTTCGGTGTGCTGGCCCGCCAGCCGCTTAGCGTCGGCAGCCTGTCGGCCGACCTGCGCCTGATCAAGAGTGATGACATCGGCAATGCCCGTGCCGGAGATATCGACCATCGCGCTGTTAGCGCCATGCTCGGCTACAGCTTGGGCGGGCATAAGGTCAGCGCCGGCTGGCAGCGCATGTACGGCGCAAATGCCATGCCATACCTCGATGGCAGTAACCCCTACCTGGTCAACTACGCCCAGGTCAACGACTTCGCAGCCGCCCAGGAGCGCTCCTGGCAGCTGCGCTATGACTACGACTTCAAGGCCCTCGGCGTGCCGGGCTTGAGCTTCTTCACCCGTTACATCCACGGCGACCACATCAAGGTGCCGGGCAGCCTGGCCGAGGGCAAGGAGTGGGAGCGCGACAGCGAGCTCAAGTACCAGGTGCAGAGCGGGACCTTCAAGGATGTCAGCGTGCGCTTGCGTAACTCCACCTACCGCAGCAACTATGAGAAGTGGGCGCGGGACATGGACGAAACGCGGGTGATTGTCAGCTACAACTTCTCGATCTGGTAAGCCGCGCATTGCCACTGTCCCTCGGCCGGTTGACAATGGCGACTGGCCGAGCCATGGAATGAACTGCAATGAAACAGCTGCTGTTGATCGGAATCGGGCCGGGTAATCCGCGCCAGATCACCCTTGAGGCCGTCGATGCGCTGAACCGTGTCCAGGTGTTCTTCGTCCTCGACAAGGGCGCAGCCAAGGATGAGCTGCTGCAACTGCGCAAGGACATCCTTGAGCGCTACATCCAGCAACCGGGCTACCGCCTGGTGCAGGTCGAGGATCCGCAGCGTGATGGTGTTGCCAGCGACTATGTCGGTGCTGTGCATGACTGGCACCAGAAACGCGCCACGCTCTATGCCCAGTTGATCGAAACCGAGCTGGCCGATGGCGAGTGCGGGGCCTTCCTGCTCTGGGGCGAGCCGACCCTGTATGACAGCACCTTGCGCATCCTTGATCTGGTTCAGGACCGTGGCGTCGGGATGGCGCTTGAAGTCATCCCCGGCATCAGCAGCGTACAGGCCCTGGCCGCCCGCCATCGGATTCCCTTGAGCCGTATTGGCGAACCACTGACCGTACTGCCAGGGCGACGCCTTGGCGAACAACCGCGGATCGACAACCTGGTGGTGATGCTCGACGGCCAATGCGCGTTCGCCGCGTTGGACGATCCCGAGTTGCTGATCTACTGGGGCGCCTACCTTGGTACCGCCGACGAGATCCTCATCGCCGGGCCGTTGCACCAGGTGCGCCAACAGATTCTCGAGCAGCGCGAGCAGGCCCGCGCGCGCAAGGGCTGGATCATGGACACTTATCTGCTGCGTCGGCCGCTGTAGCCAGGCGATTCTTCGCCTCGATCCACTGCGCCATGTACTGCGTGCTCTTGTGCTGGTGATGACGCAGCATGGCCCCGGTGAAGTTGAATACGCGGTGCTGGTCCAGGTCGCCGAGGGCGTATTCGATGCGCTCGACCAGAGCGATGCCGTGTTGGCGCCGGTCATAGCGGGCTTGCAGCAGCTGTAACCCCTGTAGTTGCGCTTGTTGCCAGCGCGCCTGGTCGTTGTACAACTGCGCCGCGGCTTCGGCCAGACCTTCGGCGGTGCTGGCCACCGCGCCAGGCCAGGGCAGGGCGCCGTGCATGGCTTCGGCACCGATCGGCGTGGTCACGCTGGGGGTGCCGCAGAGCATGGCGTCAGTCAGTTTGCCCTTGATCCCGGCGCCGAAACGCAGGGGGGCCAGGCAGATTCGCGCATTGCTCATCACCTCCAGGGCGTCTTCGGCCCAGTTCATGATGTGGAAGCCTTCAGCAGGCTTGTGCAGCGCCTTGGCTTTGGGTGGCGTGTAGGCACCGTAGATGTGCAACTGGGCCTGGGGCAGGCGGCGGCGGATCATTGGCCACAGGCTGTTCTTCATCCACAGCACGGCATCCCAGTTGGGGGCGTGGCGAAAGTTGCCGATGCTGAGGAAATGGGCGCGCTCGCCGTAAGGCTTGAATGGCTCGCTGGGTACATCAACCATCAGCGGGCACCAGTGCAGCAGGTGCTCGGGCACGCCGAAACCGTTGACCAGCAAGTCGATCTCGACATCGGAGATCATCAGGTTCAGGTCGCTACGGTAGATGGCAGCCAGTTCGCGCAAGGTCAGGTCAGCCGTGGCCATCTGCTGATACAACTCGGGACCGGAGGTAGCGAACAGCGCCCGGAAGTCATTGGGGTCCAGCCCTTCGATCAGGCGTTGGCGCAGCAGTTGCTGACGGGCGTCGCGCAGGCTTTGCAGGTCCGAGGTTTCCAGCACGCGTAAGGCGTTGGGGCAGTGTTTTTCCACACGCCAGCCGAATTGCTCTTCCATCATGAAACGGTCGAATAGCACCACATCCGGGGCCAACTCGCTGACGAAGTGGTCGAAACTGCTGTCATTGAGGGTGATGGCCTGTTCGGCGATGCCCAGTTCGGCAAGGTTTGCCTTGTGCTCACCGACTGTTGCCGGGCTGCTGAAGGTTACGCGCCAGCCGCGCTGCACGAAGCTTTCAAGGATCTGCATCATGTGCCCGCCGGCCGCCGAGGAGCGCGGTTCGGGCCAGACGTAACCGATGACCAGGACGTTGAGGGCGGGCTTGAGCATGAGCGGAAGGGGCCTTGGCAAAAGTGCCTATTCTACAATGAATTGCCCGTTCCTACCGCAGACAGAAGGCTCTGTACCTTGTCGCGCAACCCGGCAGGGAACGATTGGTGCATGCGGGTCTTAAATGCTGGCTAAATGCCCTGTCAGAATCGGCAAAGCTGTTTAGACTCATAGCGCAAATAGAACAATTACTCGACACATCCGCCACACTCTTTTGTCAGACTCACTTGCTCGGACCTTTTGAGATGATTCAACCAGCCTCGATAGATCAGCAAAGCTTTCGCAAGTTGCTGAGCCGCAACATCGGTCTGCCTCTTGGGGTTGGCCTGCTTAGCGCTGTAGTGTTCGTAGCGGTGATCAACTACCTGTTGTCGGCTATCCAGCGGGTGGAGCACACCGACCGGGTGATCAACAACGCCAACGAAGCGGTCAAACTGTCGATCGATATGGAAACCGGCATGCGCGGCTTCCTGATCACCGGTGACGAACGCTTTCTTGAACCTTACGAGGCGGCCAAGCCACAAGTGTTGTCCGGCCTCAAGAGCTTGCAGCAACTGGTGACCGACAATCTGCAGCAAGTAGACCGGCTGGACCGGCTGATGGGGCTGCAGCAAGAGTGGAATACCTATGCCAGCCAGATGATCAGCCTGCGCCGCCAGGACGGTGACTACCGTGAACTGATTCGAGCCGGCAGTGGCAAACGCATCACTGACAAGATCCGCAAGGAGTTCGATGCTTTCGTCGGCTTGGAGCAGCAGCTGCGGGCCGCGCGCAACGAAAAGGTCAGCACCCTGACCGTAGTGGCGATTTCTGTGTATCTGATGTTCATCATTGTGCTCAGTGCCTTGTTGGCGTTCCTGGGGCGGCGCGATCTGTTGGCGTTGTCTTCCAGCTACACCAGCAACTTGCAGGCCCAGCAGCGTTCGACCCAGCGCCTGGAACAGCAAGCCTGGTTACGTAGCGGCCAGACGCAACTGGCCGAACAGGTGCTCGGCCATCTGACGCTGCCTATGCTGGGCAACAATATCCTGCGCTTTTTCGCCAACTACCTGGGCAGTGTGGTGGCGGCGCTCTATGTGCGTGACGAACAGGGTGGCCTGCGTCGGGTGGCAACCTACGGGTTCTCTCGTGAGCAAGAGGACCGCGAGCAGGTGATCGGTGATCAGGAAGGCATTCTCGCCCAGACGGTGAGCCAGGGCCGCCTGCTGCGTCTCGATCAAGTGCCTGAGGACTACTTCAAGGTCAGCTCCGGGCTGGGTGAAGGTTTGCCGCGCAGTGTGCTGGTGATGCCGGCCAGCAACGATGGACAGATCAACGCTGTGGTTGAACTGGGCTTCCTGCGTCCGTTGACCGACCGCGATATCGAGCTCCTCGAATTGGTCGCCGATAACCTCGGCACCTCCATTGAGAGTGCCCGCTATCGCCAACGCCTGCAGCAAGTGCTGGCTGAAGCCCAGCAGCTCAACGAAGAGCTGCAAGTGCAACAGCAAGAGCTGAAAACCGCCAACGAAGAACTCGAAGAGCAGTCGCGGGTGCTCAAGGAGTCCCAGGCCTACCTTGAGATCCAGCAGGCCGAACTCGAACAGACCAATGAGCGACTGGCCGAGCGCACCGATGCCCTGGACCGCAAGAATGGCGAACTGAATCAGGCCCAGGTCGAATTGCAGATGCGCGCCGAAGCGCTGCAGCGTTCCAGCAAGTACAAGTCCGAGTTCCTCGCCAACATGTCCCACGAACTGCGCACGCCGCTCAACAGTTCGCTGATCCTGGCCAAACTGCTGGCGGAAAACGCCGAAGAGAATCTCAGCGAAGAGCAGGTCAAGTTTGCCGAGTCGATCTATTCGGCAGGCAACGACCTGCTCCACCTGATCAACGATATTCTCGACATCGCCAAGGTCGAGGCCGGCAAACTCGAAGTGCGCCCGGAAACCACCCAGGTGGCGCGTCTGACCGAAGGCCTGCAATCGCTGTTCGAGCCGCTGGCCAGCGAGAAGCAGCTGGGTTTCAGCGTGGTCATCGAACCGCAGGTGCCGGCCACCTTGTACACCGACCGCCAGCGCCTGGAGCAGATTCTCAAGAACCTGCTGTCCAACGCCGTGAAGTTCACCGAGCGTGGGCAGGTCGGCCTGAGCGTCAGCTGGCAGCCGGGCAGCGGTATTGTCTTCGCGGTGCGCGACACTGGCATTGGTATCGCCGCCGGCCAGCAACAGAGCATCTTCGAAGCTTTCCATCAGGCTGATGGCACCAGCAATCGGCGTTATGGCGGCACAGGTCTGGGGTTGTCGATCTCCCGCGACCTGGCTCAGTTGCTCGGTGGCCAGATCAATGTCGGCAGCAGCTTGGGTCAAGGCAGCGTGTTCAGCCTGATCCTGCCGGAGCGTTATCAGCCGATCATCAACCAGGAGGCGGCGGTGATCGGCAATCAGCCCCTTACGACGGTGATTGAACCCGAGCCGCAAGCACCGCTCAACGCCGCTGTGGTACCGCGCAGCACACCGGCGTTTGCTGACGACCGCGAGCTGGCACCGTTCAGTAGCCGCTGCATTCTGGTGATCGAGGATGAGCCGAATTTCGTCGGCATCCTCTTTGACCTTGCCCATGAGCTGGGTTACAGCTGTCTGGTCGCCGAGGCCGCCGACGAGGGCTTCGAGCTGGCCACAGGTTTCATTCCCGACGCGATCCTGCTGGACATGCGCCTGCCGGATCATTCCGGCCTGACCGTGCTGCAACGGCTCAAGGAACAGGCCAGCACTCGGCACATTCCGGTGCATATCATCTCGGTTGAAGACCGAGTGGAGACAGCCATGCACATGGGGGCCGTTGGCTATGCGGTCAAGCCCACCAGCCGCGAGGAACTCAAGACCGTGTTCGCTCGCCTGGAAGGCAAACTGACCCAGAAGCTCAAGCATATCCTGCTGGTGGAAGACGACGACCTGCAGCGCGAGAGCATCGCGCGCCTGATCGGTGACGACGACATTGAGATCACCGCTGTCGGCATGGCCCAGCAAGCCCTGGACCTGCTGCGCGAGAACATCTACGACTGCATGATCATCGATCTGAAATTGCCGGACATGCTCGGCAATGAGCTGCTCAAGCGCATGTCGTCCGAGGACATCCGCGTCTTCCCGCCAGTGATCGTCTATACCGGGCGCAATCTGACGCGCGATGAAGAGACCGACCTGCTCAAGTATTCGCGCTCGATCATTATCAAGGGGGCGCGCTCGCCGGAGCGCCTGCTGGACGAAGTGACACTATTTCTGCATAAAGTCGAGTCGACGCTGTCCCATGAACGCCAGCGCATGCTCAAGACGGCACGTAGTCGCGACAAGGTCTTCGAAGGGCGCAAATTGCTCTTGGTGGACGATGATGTACGTAACATTTTCGCTCTGACCAGCGCGCTTGAACAAAAGGGCGCCATTGTCGAGATCGCCCGCAATGGCCGTGAGGCCATCGTGCGACTGGAGCAGCACGTCGACATCGACCTGGTGCTAATGGATGTGATGATGCCGGAGATGGATGGCTATGAAGCCACCCGGTTGATCCGCCAGCAACCGCGCTGGCGCAAGTTGCCGATTATCGCGGTGACCGCCAAGGCCATGAAGGATGACCAGCAGCGTTGCCTGCAGGCCGGGGCCAATGATTACCTGGCCAAGCCGATTGATCTTGACCGCCTGTTCTCGCTGATCCGTGTCTGGCTGCCGCAACTGGAGCGAATTTGACGATTGAACGTAACACCGACATCGAAATACGGCTGTTGATCGAGGCGATCTACCTCAAGTACAGCTATGATTTTCGCGACTATTGCAGTGCATCGATCAAGCGCCGGATTCAGTATGCCTTGCGCCAGTTTGAGTGCAAGACGATCTCCGCGCTGCAGGAGCGGGTGTTGCACGATCCGGGCATGTTCCTGCAGCTCCTGCAGTTCCTGACCATCCCGGTCAGTGAGATGTTTCGCGACCCGGAACATTTTTTTGCCGTACGTCAGGAGGTGGTGCCGCTGCTGCGCACCTGGCCGTCGCTGAAGGTCTGGATTGCCGGTTGCAGTACCGGAGAGGAGGTCTATTCGATAGCCATCCTGCTACGCGAAGAAGGCCTTCTGGAACGCACCATCATCTATGCCACCGACATCAACCCCAGTTCCCTGGAAAAGGCCAAGCAGGGCATCTACTCGATGCAGAACATGCGCGAGTATGCCGAAAACTACCGCAAGTCCGGGGGGCAACGGGATTTCAGCGAGTACTACACCTGCGCCTACGGCAATGCCATTCTCGACAGCAGTCTGCGAGACAACGTGACGTTCGCCGACCACAGTCTTGCCACTGACAGCGTGTTTTCCGAAACCCAGTTGATCTCCTGTCGCAACGTGCTGATCTATTTCAACAAAACCTTGCAGGATCGCGCCTTCGGGCTGTTCCACGAGTCGCTTTGCCACCGCGGCTTCCTGGTCCTGGGCAGTAAGGAGACCCTGGACTTTTCCGCCTATGCCGATCAGTTCCAGACCCTGGTCAAGCCAGAACGGATCTACCGAAAATCATGAACGGCAGCGGACAATTGCTCGCGCCGGAGGCGTAGGTCAAAGGCAGCGACCGAGAAGTGCATCAGGCGCAGCCCGCTCCCGCGTTCACACCATCGAATTAAGGCTTTCGCCACGCAAGGTCCGCTCGATCCCGCCCAGCAGCATGCTTTCCATCAATGCCAGGCCCTGGGCCTGAGGCAGCTGCGAAGCCTGCAGCCAGCTGGGCAAGCTGTTGAGCAGGTTGGCAATCACATGGGCGGTAGCGATCAACGCCTGGCCGCGCAAGGTGGATTTGGGCACGATCAGACGCAGCAGAGCCGCTTCATACTGTTGGCGCAATTGACCGATACGGGCTTGTTGACCGGGGCTCAGGCAGCATTGGTCACGCTCGGCCAGACGGAACTGCAACGGGCGCTCGGCATGCAGCGTCCAGTGTGCGGTAATCACTTGCGTCAGGGTTTGCTGATGAGCGCGGCGCCCCTGGTTGAGAGTGGCAAGCAGTTCCTCGTACAACTCTTCGATCAGGTCGTACAGCAGGTCTTGCTTACTGGGGAAGTGGTGGTACAACGACCCCGCAGTCAAGCCCAGGTGGCTGGCCAGTTCACGCATGCTGACCTGACCAAAGCCCTTTTCGGCGAATAGCGCCAGGGCTTTGTCACGCCGCTCTTCGAAGTTCGCACAGCGCAAAGCGGCGTCCATTGGCTTGCTCCTCAGTAGGTGAAGAAACCGCGACCGCTTTTGCGTCCCAGGTAGCCGGCGGCAACCATTTCCTTGAGCAGGGGGGCAGGGCGGTACTTGCTGTCGTTATAGCCTTCGTGGAAGGCTGTCATGATGGCCAGCAGGGTGTCCAGGCCGATCAGGTCGGCCAGGGCCAGCGGGCCGATCGGCTGGTTGCAGCCAAGGCGCATGCCGGTATCGATGTCTTCGGCGCTGGCCAAGCCTTCCTGCAGCACGAAGATCGCCTCGTTGATCATCGGCACCAGGATGCGATTGACCACAAAGCCCGGACGGTTGCCGGCGCTGATCGGCGTCTTGCCGACCTGCTCGGTCAGTGCCAAGGCCGTGGTGTAGGTAGCGTCGCTGGTCTGCAGGCCACGAATGATCTCGACCAGGGCCATCATCGGCACCGGATTGAAGAAGTGTACGCCGATAAAACGCTCAGGATGGCTGACCGCCGCGCCCAGTTGGGTGATCGACAGCGACGAGGTGTTGGTGGCAATCACGCATTCAATGCTGACGCTGGCGGCGATCTGCTGGAGGATGCGCAGTTTGAGTTCGAGGTTCTCAGTCGCGGCCTCAATCACCAGTTGCGCCTGCTGCAGCTGGGCATAGTCGGTACTGGTGCGGATTCGTGCTACCGCCGCCTCGGCGTCTTCGGTAGTGAGGGTCTGTTTGCTGACCTGGCGTTCCAGGTTCTTGCGCAAGGTGGCCAGGCCGCGCTCCAGCGCGGCGTCGGACACATCGATCAGGGTGACCTGGTAACCGGCCACCGCACAGACCTGGGCAATACCGTTGCCCATGGTACCCGCGCCGATTACCGCAATGTTTTGAATACTCACCGTGAAAACTCCTGGATTCAGACGCGTTCGAAGACAACAGCGATACCTTGGCCGCCACCGATGCACATGGTGGCCAACGCGTAGCGGCCTTCAATGCGCTGCAGTTCGTGGATGGCCTTGGTAGCGATGATCGCGCCGGTAGCACCCACCGGGTGGCCGAGGGAAATGCCCGAACCGTTGGGGTTGACCTTCTCGGGGTCAAAGCCCAGTTCAGCGGCTACGGCGCAGGCTTGGGCGGCAAAGGCTTCGTTGGATTCGATAACGTCCAGGTCGGCGACTTCAAGGCCGGCTTTTTCCAGTACCTTGCGCGTGGCCGGGACCGGGCCCAGGCCCATCAGTTCAGGTTCGACGCCAGCATGGGCATAGGCGACCAGGCGGGCCAATGGCTTGAGGCCATGGCGTTTGACGAAGTCTCCGGTGGCCAGCACCAAGGCGCCGGCACCATCGTTCAGGCCGCTGGCGTTACCGGCAGTGACCGTGCCGTCTTTCTTGAACGCCGTTTTCATGCCGGCCAGTTGCTCGGCGGTCACTGCGCCGCGCACATGCTCGTCAACTTCAAAACGCACGGTGCCTTTGCGCCCGGGAATATCGATAGGCACGATCTGGCTGTTGAAACGACCTTCGGCAATCGCCCGGGCGGCGCGCTGCTGGCTGACCAGGGCCAGTTCATCCTGCATCTGACGGGTGATGCCATTGCGCTCGGCAACGTTCTCGGCGGTGATGCCCATGTGGAAGCCGGCAAAGGGGTCATGGAGGATACCGAGCATGTAATCGACGCCCTGCAGGTCACCCATGCGCGCGCCCCAGCGGGCCTGCGGCAGCAGGTAAGGGCCGCGGCTCATGGATTCGGCACCGGCGGCAACGACAGCCTCGGCGTCACCCAGCAGCAGGCTCTGGGCTGCCGAAACAATGGCCTGCAGGCCCGAGCCGCAGAGGCGGTTGACGTTGAAGGCGGGTGTTTCCTTTGGAATGCCGGCATTCATCGCGGCCACGCGTGCTAGATAGGCGTCGCGAGCTTCGGTGGGAATGACGTTGCCCATGACCATATGGCCAATCTGCTCAGGTGCCACACCGGCGCGCTCGATGGCCGCACGGGTCACGCTGCTGGCCAGGTCAGCCAAGGGCAGGTCCTTGAGGGCGCCGCCAAAACTGCCGATGGCCGAACGGACGGCGCTGATTACGTAGATTTGCGGGGTGTTCATGATCGACTCCAGTATGCGAAAGCATGGCGGGGCGGTGGCAGGCTCTGACAGAATGCACGCCAAGCCAGGTTCAGGTTGCCATCGAGTCTAGGCAAAGCCTCTAGCCGGGCCTATGCCATAACTGTTCACGGAAACTGGTATTTTTTGCCATACCTTGCGGAATCCGCCATGCGGGAAAACGATACAGTCGCGGTTTACTTCGTCCATAGCATGTTGCACGCCCTGCGCGATCAGCCGCAGCGGGCGCAGGCTTTGTTGCGCGAGTCCGGTATCGATCCGGTTGTGCTCGACACAGTAGGTGCGCGGGTACCGGCCACGGCCTTTGCCCGGCTTTGGTTGATTTTGATCCAGGCACTGGACGACGAGTTCTTCAATCTCGACAGCCATGGCATGCCCATGGGCAGTTTTGCCTTGATCTGTCGTGGCCTGATCCAGGAGCCGACCTTGGAAAAGGCACTGCGCCAGTGCCTGGGCAATTTCGCACTGTTCTTGCGTGATGTGCGTGCCAGCCTGTCGGTCAAGGGCGCACGGGCGTTGATCAGCGTGCAGTCGCGCATCGAAGATCCGCTGACCCGGGTCTATGCCGAAGAAACCTTTCTGGCGCTGGTGATCAGCCTGTTGTGCTGGCTGGGCGGTCAACGCCTGGTGATTGATCGCACTGCACTGACTGATCTGCGTCCGGCGCAGGACGACGATCCGTTGCTCTGGGGGCCCAACCTGCAGTTGGGCGCTGGGGTGACTGAAATCGAGTTTGCCGCCGATTACCTGCGCTTGCCGGTGATCCAGGACCTGGCCGGGCTCAAGACGTTCCTGCGCAGTGCACCACAATGGCTGGTGATTCGTTATCGCAATCAGAATGGCCAGGTGGCCCAGGTGTACCGCTACTTGCGTGAGCGTGAGCAGGGCCAGTGGCCAACCCTGCTGGCCATGGCCAAGCGCCAGGGCCTGAGCCCCAGCAGCTTTCGCCGGCAACTGGAACGCGAAGGCCGCTCGTTCCAGCAGATCAAGGACGAAGTGCGCCGGGCCACGGCCTTCGAGTGCCTGCGCGAAACCGACATGAGTATTGCCGAGGTCGCCGAACGCACTGGGTTCCAGGAGCCCAGTGCGTTCCACCGGGCGTTCAAGAAGTGGACAGGTGAAAGCCCGGGCAGCTATCGGTTACGCATGGCTACCCGGCGGTAGCAGGTCCTCCAGCAATTTGCGCAAGTGATCTTGTCCGGCCTGATTCAGAGCGAACACGGGGCGACGAGGTTCGCCCACAGGCAGCCCATTGATGGCCAGGCCAGCTTTGACCGTAGCAGGCAGGCCTGCCTTGAGGATAAAGTCCAGCAGGGGTAACTGACGATAGAACACCGCTTTGGCGGTCTTCAGGTCGTTGGACACGACGGCTTTGTACAACTGCTGGTTGAGCTGCGGAATCAGGTTCGCTGCCGCCGTGCACCAACCGCTGGCCCCGGCGATAAACGCTTCCAGGGCCAGGGGGTTGCAACCGTTGTAGAAGGGTACCTTGCCTTCACCGAGCAGCTGCAGTTTGTGCATGCGTTGAATGTCGCCCGTGCTCTCCTTGACCATGGTCACGTTCTCGACTTCGCGCACAATGCGCAGGATCAACTCCACCGACATGTCAGTGCCGCTGGTGGCCGGGTTGTTGTAGAGCATGATCGGTACGTCGATGCTGGCGCCGATGGCCCGATAGTGCTCGAAGATCTCCGCTTCGCTGAGTTTCCAGTAAGCCGTTGGCAAGACCATGACCGCATCGGCGCCATGAGCCTGGGCAAAGCGAGCGCGGCGGATGGCGCCAGCGGTGGTCAGATCCGAGACACTGACGATGGTCGGCACTCTGCCGGCGATGTGCGCCAGGCTGAATTCGGTGGCCTGGTCCCATTCCCGATCGCTCAGGTAGGCACCTTCACCGGTGCTGCCCAACGGGGCGATGGCATGCACGCCGCCCGCGATCAGGCGGTCGATGGACTGGCCCAGGGCGGGGAGGTCAAGGTGCTGGCCGTCGCTGCTGAAGGGGGTGATGGTGTAGCCGATGATGCCGTGGAATTGGGTGGTCATGAAATGTACTCCGCAAGTAAGGCAAAGGGGCGAGCAATCAGCTCAGGCAGTCGGCATGCACCCGCAGGCACTGTCGCGCATAGTAGTTGAAGGCTGCGCTGTGGCGTTTGGGGCGTGAGATCCAGTCATGGGCTTCACGGCCCAGCGCCGGCTCGATCGGTTTGACAACACCGGCGGCCATGGCCAGCAGTTGCAGCTTGGCCGCACGCTCGATCAATTGGGCGATGACACAGGCTTCCTCGATGCTGGCGCCGGTAGACAGCTGGCCGTGGTGAGAGAGCAGGATGGCGCGTTTGTCGCCCAGCGCGGCGCTGATGATTTCGCCTTCTTCGTTGCCTACCGGCACACCGGGCCAGGCCTCGAGAAAGGCACAGTCCTCATACAGCGGACACAGGTCCATATGCGAGACCTGCAAGGGCACCTCAAGCATCGACAGGGCGGCGACATGGGTGGGGTGGGTGTGAATGATGCAGTTCACATCCGGGCGTGCCCGGTAGACCCAGCTGTGAAAGCGATTGGCCGGGTTGGGCATGCCCTGGCCTTCAAGCACTTCCAGGTCTTCGTTGACCAAAAGCAGGTTACTGGCGGTGATTTCATCGAAACCCAGTCCCAATTGTTGCGTGTAAAAGGTGCCAGGCTGTGGTCCGCGTGTACTGATTTGCCCGGCCAGGCCCGAGTCGTGACCGTTGTCGAAAAGAATTCGACAGGTCAGGGCCAGCTTTTCCCGTGCAGTCCACGTATTATCGGCAAGCGAGCCTTGCATCTGGGTAAGGGTCTGCTTGATCAGTTGGTCCTTGGGCAGTGCCAGAGTCTTGGCCATGGGGAGATCCTCGATGGTGTAGAGAAATGTCAGGCTGGCCCGCCCCGGCTACTTGGAAGGTGAAGGGGCGGTCAAGCATATGACACAAAAAATGATAAATGACACAATGTGTCATTAGCAAGAAAAAGCTTGCCCGTGGCACTGGGAAAATTGCATCAAATGTCTATCCGATTGAAATTGTTGAGAAAAAAACTGGGAGTCACCTTGGAAGTGTTGGCCGAAAAATCCGGCATGACCAAGAGTTATCTCTCCAAGGTCGAGCGTGGCCTCAACACACCGTCGATTGCCGCGGCCCTGAAGTTGGCGCGGGCGTTGAGTGTCAATGTCGAAGAGCTCTTTGCCGAGGACTCCCCTGGCCAAGCGCGTTTCAGTCTGGTACGTAGCGGTGAGCGCCAAGCCCTTTCCGGGAGCGATCAGGGGCCGGGCTATGCGGTGTTGGCCAACCATATCGGCAGCCGGAGCTTGCTGCCGTTCATCATCAGTCCGCCCCGCGACTTCAGCGATTCGACCTTCAAGGAGCATCTGGGCGAGGAGTTTCTGTTTGTCCACGAGGGCCAGGTGGAAGTGGACTTCATGACTGAGCGGGTCATCCTCGAACGCGGTGATGCCCTGTACTTCAACGCCCAGACGCCGCATCGCCTGCGCTCACTGGGCGAGGTGCAGGCGCAATTGCTGGTGGTGGTGCACGACGCTGAGGGCTGATATCGATGAGCAGTCACTCCCGATTCTGGCGTGACCCGGCACTGCCTTTCATCGAGGCGCGCAGCGTCGATGATGGGCGCAAAGTCTGCTATGCACCGCATGCCCACGAGAGCTTTTCCGTGGGCGCGATTACTGGCGGTCGCAGTACCTATGTGAGCAGCGACAGCCATCAACAGGTAAGCGCTGGCACCGTGGTGCTGATGAACCCGGGCGTGGTGCATACCTGCAACCCGATCGAAGGTGAACCCTGGTCCTATCTGATGCTGTATGTCGATCTGCCCTGGTTGCAGGCGTTGGGGTTTCACCCGTTCGAGGTGCTCAGCAGCCGTTCGCAGGTCCTTTATCAGAGCCTGTGCCAACTGCATGGCTTGTTGCTGGATGATCAGTTCAGCATCGCCAGCAAGCACGCCGCATTGCGTATTTTTTTCAGTGAGCTGATCCGGCAACTTCCCTCCAGGGGGCTGAGTACGGGGCAGGTCAACCCGCGTTTACTGGCCGCCGCGGCTTTTATCCGTGAGCACCGCACTCAGCCGCTGCGCTTGCACGACATAGGCGAAGCGGCAGGGCTGTCTACCTCGTACCTGGTCCGTGCATTCAAGCAGCACTTTGGTCTGACGCCTCACGGCTATTTGATCGATCAACGGGTGCAATATGCCCGGGCGCGGCTGCGTCGTGGCGGATTGATTGCCGAGGTGGCACTGGAAGCGGGGTTTGCCGACCAGGCACACCTGCAACGGGCGTTCAAGCGTCAACTGGCAGCGACACCGGGACACTATCGCTCAGCCGACTAGCAGATACACTGCACTGGCCAGCAGAAGCACCGCCAGTACGCGGTTGAACAAGCGCACCCGTTGAGGGTTGCCCAGGTACTGGCTGATGACACTCCCGGCCCAGGCCCAGCTGGCGATGGACAGGTAACAGATGACAAAGTAGATGCCAGTGAACTGCCAGAGCAGGGCGGTTTCGCCTTCGCCGACGTAGGCACCGATACCGGCTACGCAGGCCAGCCATGCCTTGGGATTGAGCCACTGCAGGGTTGCTCCGGCGAGCATCGAAGGTGCCGCTGGGGAACTGCTGTTGGTCAACTCGCCGCGGTCGCTGGCCAGTTTCCAGGCCATGTACAACAAAAACGCTACGCCGCCGGCGTACAGCCCCCGGGTCATGGCGGGCCAGTAGCGCAACAGCTCATGCAGCCCCAGGCCGATCAGCACCAGCAGCAGGCTGAATCCCAGCGTGGCACCGGTGACATGCCTGAGGCTTGCACGTAAGCCATGGCGGGCGCCGCTGCCCAGGGCGACGATGTTGACGGGGCCGGGAGAGATGGAAGCGGCCAGCGCAAAGGCCGCCATGGAAAGCATCAGACTCATGAGTTTCATCCTGCAAGAAAGGTCGAATCAGTCTGATGGCCTGGCTGGAGCAGGTATTGAAGGAAATTACCCTGGTGAGGATTGAACGAGGGGGAAGTTGTACAGAATTGGAAATAGTTTCGCGCTATTGGAAAAGCCTGCTGCAATTGTAGGATCACCTCCCCAATTATTCTTAGGTTGTTATGACTTCGTTCTCGGAGCCCCCCAGTACCTGGCCGTCCTGGCCATTCTCCCGTCCCCATGACGTTTTCCCCCTGTTCGCCCAGATGAGTACCCGCCCATGGAATGGCTAGCCGACCCCACGGCCTGGCTGGGCCTTGCCACGCTGATTGTCCTGGAGCTGGTACTGGGTATCGACAACCTGGTGTTCATCGCCATTCTCGCCGACAAGCTGCCGCCCCATCAGCGCGACCGTGCGCGGATAATTGGCTTGTCCCTGGCGTTGATCATGCGCCTGGGCCTGCTGGCCAGTATCTCCTGGATGGTGACCCTGACCGCGCCCTTGATCGAGGTGTTCGGCAAGAGCTTCTCCGGCCGTGACCTGATCATGCTCTTTGGTGGTGTGTTCCTGTTGTTCAAGGCCACCATGGAGCTGCACGAACGCCTTGAGGGGCATGTCGCCCAGAGCAATGGCAACGGGCGCCATGCCGCGTTCTGGCCAATCGTGGCGCAGATTGTGGTGCTCGATGCGGTGTTCTCGCTGGACGCGGTGATCACGGCCGTGGGCATGGTCGAACAGTTGTCGGTGATGATGATCGCGGTGATCTTCTCCATCGGTATCATGATCGTCGCCAGCAAGCCACTGACGCGCTTCGTCAACAGCCACCCGGCGGTGATCATGCTGTGCCTGGGCTTTTTGATGATGATCGGTTTCAACCTGACCGCCGAAGGGCTGGGCTTCCATATTCCCAAGGGCTATCTGTATGCGGCCATCGGTTTCTCGATTCTGGTTGAAGTGTTCAACCAGGTGGCCCGGGCCCGGCGTAAGCGTAGTTTGCAGCAACACCGGCCGTTGCGTGAGCGCACGGCCCACGCCGTCTTGCGCCTGCTGGGCGGGCGTCGCATTGAGGCAGACGAGGTCGGTGAGGACATTGCCGATCTGGTTGAGGGCGGTGAGGAGCATGTGCTGTTCGACCGTCGCGAGCGGGTGATGATCAGCGGCGTGCTGAAGCTTGCCGAGCGGCCGATCAAGACACTCATGACCGTGCGCGCCAAGGTTGATGTCATCGACCTGGCGCAACCGACTGAGGCTATTCGCATAGCGTTAATGCATTCGTCCTACTCGCGCTTGCCACTGATCCGCAATGGCCGTGTCGACGAGCCACTGGGCTTCGTGCACAAAAAGGAGTTGCTCAAGGAACTGCTGGCCGGCAACGAACCGGATCTTGAAAGCCTGGTACGCGCGCCGCTGAACCTGCTGGAACGCTTCAGCATCCTCAACGCGCTGGAACAGATGCGCAACCAGTCGACCCACATTGCCTTTGTGGTCAACGAGTTCGGTGATTTCACCGGTATCCTGACCATGACCGACATCCTCGAGTCGATTGCCGGTGAGTTGCCTGATGCCAGCGAGGTCGAGGGGCCGGGGATCGTCGAAGACGATCACGGTTTTGTTGTCAGCGGAGCCCTGAACCTGAGCCAGATCCAGGCGCGCACCGGCTTCGTGGCCAAGCCTACCGAGGACTACCAGACCCTCGCCGGTCTGGTAATGAGCCTGCTTGATCGTTTGCCTGTGGTGGGCGACAGGCTGGAGTGGAATGACTGGCAGATGACGGTGGTCGCGGTGGAGGAGCGCCGGGTCCGCGAGGTATGCCTCAGGCCGAACGTCGCTGGTGGCGCAGCAGGTGCTTGATGCCTTCGAGGATCAGCACCAGCACCGCCAGCCAGACCGGCAGGTAGGTCAGCCACTGGTCGGGGCCGATGGTCTCGCCCAGTAGCAGGGCCACGCCCACCAGCAGCACCGGTTCGACGTAACTGAGCAGGCCGAACAGGCTGAAGGCCAGCAGTCGGCTTGCCAGTACGTAGCAGATCAGCGCCAGGGCGCTGATCACTCCCAGCAACGGAATCAGGCCATACAAAGCAGGATGTTCGATCAGGTCCTGGGCGCTCAATGGCCCCTGGATGACAAAGTACAGCGCCGTTGGCAGCAGCAGGCACATATCGGCCCAGAGGCCGCCCAGGTGATCGGTGCGGCATTTGCGCCGGAGGATGAAATACAGCGGGTAGCCGATGGCGACCACCAGGGTTTCCCAGGCGAAACTGCCATGCTGGTACAGCTCGTGACCGACGCCGGTCGCAGCACAGGCCACTGCCAGCGTCTGCAGGCGTGACAGGCGTTCGCCGTAGACCACGCGACCGGTCAAGACCATGGTCAGCGGCAACAGGAAGTAGCCCAGCGACACCTCGAGGCTGCGCCCGTGCAGTGGCGCCCAAAGGAACAGCCAGAGCTGCACGCCCATCAGCGATGAGGTCCCGATCAAACCCAGCAGCAGTATCGGCTTTTCCCGTATCCGCTTGAGCAGACCGGTAATCAGCGGCCAGTCCTTGCTCAGCAACATGAACAGGGTCAGGCAGGGCAGGGTCAGCAGGGTACGCCAGCCAAACACTTCCTCACCGTCCAGTGGCGTCAACAGAGAGGTGTAGAAATACATCACGGCGAACAAGCAAGATGCCATGACCGATGAAACAATGCCTTTGGACACGAGGGCCTCGGTAGCAGGAGAAAGAAGGGCGCTTAGCCACCCGGAGCCAGGGACTGGTTGTCGCTGGGGCTGACTGCCAGGCGTTGCGCCTCCAGGGCCTGGATGAATGCTTCGGCCGGCATCGGCCGAGCAAACAGATAACCTTGCTGGAAATCGACGTTGTGCCGGGCCAGGTAGTCACGTTGCACTTCGTTCTCGACCCCTTCGGCGACAATGCCCAAGCCCAGTTTGCTCGACAGCTCGATGATACTGTCGAGGATATGCAAGGACAGCGCATCGCCGCCGATCATGGCCACGAAGCTCTGGTCGATCTTCAGGTAATTGACCTGGAACTGCCGCAGGTAGGCCAGGCTCGACTGCCCTGTGCCAAAGTCGTCCACGGCAATCATCACACCCAGGTCATGGAGTCCGGCGAACAGCGCATGGGTGACCTCGTTTGGGGAGATGAGTTTGCGCTCGGTCAGTTCCAGGGTAAGTCGCACCCGACCCTTGGGAAAGGCGGCGAGGAACGCCTGGCAATCATCCAGCAATGCCAGGTCCTGGCAGTGATCGGCGGTAATGTTGATGCCGATGTGAAAACCGTCGTCCATGCTCTCGGCATGAGGCGCCAGTACCTGGGCAGTGCGGGCGAAGAGCTGGCGGGTCATGGGCACGATCTGGCCGCTGTGTTCGGCATAGGGAATGAACAGGTCCGGACGCACCAGGCCTTCGCGTGGATGCTGCCAGCGCATCAACACCTCGACACCGGCCCAGCGGTAGTCGCCACGGCGTACCACCGGCTGGAAGTAGGGCACGAACTCGTTGGCCTCGATGGCTCGCTGCAACTCGGCACGCGGTGAACTGGCCCGACGCAGTTGCCAGTAGCAGGTAACCGCTGCCATGGCGCCGAGCAGTATCAACAAGCCGAACAGGGCTGGGTACTCGCTGCGCATCAGTTTGCCAACCTTACCCGAATCGTAGCCACTTTGGATCGAGAAGGGGTAGCGTGTCGATGCGAGCTCGGTGGCGGCCACTGCGGGTCTGGGTGCCGGCCCTTCGTGGACCTGGCCACGCTGGCCTATCCAGTTCTGGCCGACTTGCAATATCAGCCGGGTGTCGTCATCGAGCAGACGCAAGGCGCCGATCAGATGGTCGCCATCGGCTGTGCTGATGGCAGCGCGTTCACCTTCGAAGACCCGGTACGCCAGCAAAGGATGCCCAGGGGTGACCGAGTTGCCCTCCATCAGCCATAGCATGCCTTGGAAATAGTCACTGGCATCGACTGGCTCGGTGTAGGGGCCGAACAGTGAGCTGCAATACAGTTCGCCGCGGTACTCGAGGTTGGTGGAGCGAACAAAGGCGCGTCGGGTCACTTGATCACGCAGGGCAAGCTTCTCTGCAATGCAGGGTTGCCCCGCCAGTGGCAGCAGTTCCTTGGCAGCACCGGAGATATTGTCGAGGATATGTTCTACCTGGTTGACCACCTGCCGTGCCCTTGCCTCACTACGACTCTGCAGTTCCCGTTCAGCTTGCCACTGCATGATCAGCAGCCCGCAGACAATAGGCAGGGCTCCCAGCAGGCCGGGCAATACTGTTCGCCAGAGGCGCAGGGGGCGGTGTTTTACCGATAAGGGCATGGCGGCTAACCTGAAAAGACAGAGCTGTGCAGAGGATAGCCGTACGTCGGATTGGTGTCTGAACTTAAAGTGCGACAAATTGGATTACGCACTGTAGAATCATCTTACGCATACAATAATAAGGTTCCTCATTACCGAGGAATCAACCCGCCGAGAATGGGTCCAATGAAGTGTCATGGGTTCAAGCTGATCTATGGTGACTACCTCGCACGCAGTGTGAGGGGCATCTCCTGCGCGCCGCCATCTTCGCTCGACATCGATAGCAAGTAATCACCGTTTTTAGCGCTTTGATGATGAGGTAATGAGCATGGCCGACATTTTTGAAAACCCGATGGGCCTGATGGGCTTCGAATTCATTGAGTTCGCGTCGCCGACCCCGGGCATCCTGGAGCCGATCTTCCAGATCATGGGCTTTACCAAGGTGGCGACTCACCGTTCCAAGGATGTGCACCTGTACCGCCAGGGCGACATCAACCTGATTCTGAACAACGAACCGAAAAGCATTGCCTCGTACTTCGCGGCCGAGCACGGTCCGTCGGTCTGTGGCATGGCCTTCCGTGTGCGCAATGCCCATGAGGCCTACGCCCGCGCCCTGGAGCTGGGTGCCCAACCGGTGGAAATCGAAACCGGCCCGATGGAGCTGCGCCTGCCGGCGATCAAGGGTATTGGTGGCGCACCACTGTACTTGATCGACCGTTTCGAAGAAGGCAGTTCGATCTATGACATCGACTTCAACTTTATCGAAGGTGTTGATCGCCACCCGGTCGGTGCCGGCCTCAAGATCATCGATCACCTGACCCACAACGTCTATCGTGGCCGCATGGCCTATTGGGCGGCGTTTTACGAGAAGTTGTTCAACTTCCGCGAAATCCGCTACTTCGACATCAAAGGCGAGTACACCGGCCTGACCTCCAAGGCCATGACCGCGCCCGACGGCATGATCCGTATCCCGTTGAACGAAGAGTCGTCCAAGGGCGCCGGGCAGATCGAAGAGTTCCTCATGCAATTCAACGGTGAAGGCATTCAACATGTGGCCTTCCTCACCGACGACCTGCTGCAGAGCTGGGATGCCCTGAAGAAGCTGGGCATGCGCTTCATGACTGCACCGCCGCAGACCTACTATGAGATGCTCGAAGGCCGGCTGCCAGGTCACGGCGAACCCGTGGACGAACTGCAGTCGCGGGGAATTTTGCTGGACGGATCTTCGCAGCCAGACGACAAGCGCCTGCTGTTGCAGATTTTCTCGGAAACCCTGATGGGGCCGGTGTTCTTCGAATTCATTCAACGCAAGGGTGATGATGGCTTCGGAGAAGGCAACTTCAAGGCGCTGTTCGAGTCTATCGAGCGCGATCAGGTGCGCCGTGGCGTACTGAGCGCCGAATAGTCGAACTCAGCAACAGCAAAAGGCCATTGTGGGTATCCTCAATGGCCTTTTTTATCGCGTTTGTCAGTGCTGGTCATGTGTTGAGCGGGTTCTTGCTCTTCTGAACAACCCCCAGTATCCGGCGGCGGAGGTCATGATGCCAACCAGCAGCAGTGACGGTAAAGCCGATTGTATCGCTTGTCGAATCATTCGCCAGGATTGGCCGTCAGGATAGCCTGCATGCACGATGTATCCAAAGTCCTCTGAGGCAAGCTTCAGGGTGTTCTCTGCATGGTTGGGTATCATGTAATACTCACCGTTGCCTGTTGCCCAGACATGCTGCTCAGCAAACTGCAGGCTCAGCACCACTGAATTCTGGAACCCGAGCAACTCTGCCTGCAGGACCCGGAGATTGCTGGCAGTGACGACAGCGTTAGCGTTGGCGTTCGCTTGCAGACGATACAGCAGGATAGCTGAGCCCGGGGTCGCTCCGCCGCTGGTGTAAACGCGCAGGTGTCCGTTGACATAGCTACCTGGCTCAATCGTAATATCGGTCGAGCCATCAAGGGTGCCGCAATAGATCCGGTCCTCTTTTATCAGTGACAATGAGCGTACGTTTGGCTGTCTGATCGCCGCCCTGCGCAATTCGGGCAAAACTTCGTCACAGGGCTTAGCCGTCAGCAAAGTGGCTTGAATGGCAGTCTCGCGCAGGGACTCGATAACCCTGTCGATGGCTTACACGGCTTCACGTGCCGTGACCTCAATCGTTTCTTTTTGCTTGCGGTCGACGTGCAATACAAGTACGAGCAAGCCGCAACTGATCGGCGCCAATCCGATCAGAAGGGTCACAAGAAATTCGATCAGGCTACGCCCGGTGTGGGAGTACAGAACCATTGTGGTGTACCTCTATGCTGAACGAAGGGTCAGCATAGAGAAGTGAGCCTGACGCGCCTGTAGTCCCCATTGTTGGCAGTTGTAGTACTCTTCAGCCTAACGTCAGGTTCAAGCGCCCTAGAGGCTGGTCAGTGCCTTCAGGACCAAGTCAGCTACCGCTGCCGCAGATGCCGGATTCTGGCCGGTGATCAATCGACCTTCCTTCTGGTCAGCGATGGCAAACGCTTTCCAGGGGTCATCTGCCTTGCAGTAGATCCCGCCCCGGGCACTCAATTCGTTCTCGGTCAGATAGGGCACCACTTTGTCCAGTTCGGCCAGTTGTTCTTCGATGTTGGAGAAACCTGTCACCTCTCGGTCCTTGAGCAGCAGCGTGTTGTCGCTGAGCTTGATATTGAGCAGTCCGACCGCACCATGGCAGACCGAAGCGACAATCCCACCGGCCTCGAAAATACGGCGGGCCAAGTCCTGCAGTCCGGTATTGTCCGGGAAGTCCCAGATAACACCGTGTCCACCGGTATAGTAGATCGCTGCATAGTCCTGAGCCTTGACCTGCCCAGGATTCAAGGTGGTACCCAGGCGATTCATGAAGGCCTTGTTGTTGTACCACTCCCAGTCAATGTCCTTGGCCATGTTCAGGCTATGGGGGTCGATAGGCACATAGCCACCTGCGGGGCTGAGGTAGTCGACCTTGTAGCCCGCTTTCTCGACTTTGTCGACGAAATGCACCGCCTCACCCAACCAGAGCCCGGTGGCACGCTTGAGTGTCGGGTATTTGGCCGTATTGGTCAGGACCACCAGAATCTTTTTGCTCATCACCAGGCTCCCTTCACTGGATCGGACCCGGTCCACCCGGATCACCGAGGAAAACCTCTACAGCATAGTAGTGCTTGAGCAGGTTGCCATTCCTTGGGGGCCGTATGCTAGCCTTGTTGGGACCATGAATTTGACACTGGAGTCCACAGCCTCATGAGCAGCACCACAACGCAAATGGATGAATTCATGCAGGCCGCCATCGACGAGGCTCGTGAGGGGCAGGGTGAAGGAGGGATTCCGATCGGTTCGG
Organism: Pseudomonas sp.; assembly: GCF_050739775.1. Lineage (GTDB taxonomy): Bacteria > Pseudomonadota > Gammaproteobacteria > Pseudomonadales > Pseudomonadaceae > Aquipseudomonas. Next base: position 111,842 of record NZ_JBOICA010000005.1, on the reverse strand, counting down.
TACTGGTGCACAAAGGTCAGATCATCGGTCGCGGGCACAATCGGCGAGTCCAGTCTGGCAGTGCAATTTTGCATGGCGAAATGGACGCTCTGGAGAATGCCGGCCGACAGCCTGCGAAGGTTTATGCTGAGTCGACGCTGTACACCACCTTGTCACCCTGTGCGATGTGCAGTGGTGCGATCCTGTTGTACGGGATCAAGCGGGTGATCGTCGGCGAAAACCAGACATTCATGGGGGAAGAGGCGTTGCTCAAGGCCCGCGGTGTGGTGCTGGAGGTTCAACACAATGCGGCGTGTATCACCATGATGGAAACGTTCATTGCCGCTCGGCCAGAGCTTTGGAATGAAGACATCGGCCGCTAAGGCCGGCCACCAGCAGCGGCAAGACAATCAGACGCATTGCCCAATGCTCAGGTACTCGCCTAGAGGCCTTGCTGTACCAACGGGTCGTCAGGGTTCAACTGCTCAAGCTGCGCCAGCAGGACCTGCACATTCTGCATCTGCCCGGTCTCTTTCCAGTAATCGATCAACAACACCCTGGCCTTGCGATTGGCCGGGTCACGGGACAGGAGCGCTTCGAGCTGCTTCTGCGCCGGCTCCACTTGCTCAAGCTGGTGCAAGCTGGTGGCCAGGGTATAGCGGTACTCATTGTTGTCCGGTTCAAGTTCCAGGGCACGGGCGAAGGCCAGCAGGGCATATTCGTCCTGGCCGTGGCGCAGCAGCCAGCGTCCCAGCTCGTGCTGCAGGAAAGCTGAGTCCGGTCGCTGCTGCAAGGCATTGGCCAGTACCTGACGCGAGGCATCGGTCTGGCCCTGGCGCTCCAACAGCTGTACCTGCACGGCCAGGGCCTGAAGGTTGTCTGGTTCCAGCTGCAGGGTCCTGTCCAGGGCCACGGCGGCTTCCTTGAGGCTGTTTTCGTGCAGATAAAGCTGGGCCAGGTGCAGTTGCGCGGCGGGCTCGTCGATCTGTTGCGCGAGGACCTGCTGATACTGCTCCAGCGTGTGCTGCAAGGGGCCAAAATACAAACCGATATCGTCCGGCCCCAGCCCTAGCAGGGCATCGACAACGGCAAAACGCACACTCTGCTCTTCATCGTCGAGCAGCGGTCCGAGCACCAGGCTGCGCTGGGCGCCCGGCAACATCGCCTGAATGCTGGCGATGGCGGCGCGGCGTACCAATGGATCGTCATGCTGCAGGTCGCGGTTGGCCAGCTTCAGCGCCAGCGGCGAGGGATAGTTGGGTAACTCGGCGTACAGGCCGGTGCGGCGAATGGCGGAAAGATCAGTGCGCCCCAGTTGCTGATACAGCACCCTGGCCGCACCTGGCTGGCCGTTGTGAGCCATGGCCAGGGCCTTGGCATAGGTGTGTTTGAGCGCCGGCGCCGGGCTGTCGTCGCGCCAGAAATATCCGCCAAGACCCAGAATGATGAGCAGCGTCAGGCTGATGAAGGTGAATTGGCGCTGTTTCGACATGGATGGATCCGGGACATGCGGCAGGCAAGGGTATCAGCTTGGGGCAGTGGGGTGGTGGCGTCAAATGCAGCGGGCTTGCCCCGCGATGACAAAAAAGCCCCGCGCGCGCGAGCAGGCGGGGCAAAAGGTCGGCCAGAAACCAACCAAAGGAGTCGTTGAATCAGTTCACCGCGGCGACGCTCTCGGTTTGCCAGCCACCCCCCAGGGCTTTGTAAATGGCAACGATGCCACGGTACAGGTCAACCTCACCCTGTGCCTGGGCGTCTTCGGCGCTCAGGCGTTCGCGTTCGGCATCGAGCAGAATCAGATAGTCCACCGTACCTTCGCGATAGCGGATCGAGGCGAGGTCAGCGGCCTTGCGACTGGCTTCGCTCTGGCGCAGCAGGGCGAGCAAGCGTTGCTGACGCTTGCTGTAGTCACTGAAGGCGTTTTCCGACTCTTCCAGTGCCAGCAATACCTGCTGTTCGTAGTTGGCCAAGGCCCCTTCGGCATCGGCATTGGCACCGCGCAGGCGCGCCCGCACGCTACCCAGGTCGAACGCGGCCCAGGTGATGCTTGGGCCCAGGGCCCAGGCTTGGGCGGCCGATGAGCCCAACTGCGAGCCACGGGCGGCGGTAAAGCCGAGAAAACCGCTGAGGCTGACCCGTGGGAACAGGTCCGCGGTCGCTACACCAATGTTGGCCGTCGCCGCTGCCAGTTGCCGTTCGGCGCTACGGATGTCCGGACGGCGCTGGAGCAGTTCGCCCGGGTCACCTACCGGCAAGGCTTTGGCAATGGCCGGCAGTTGTGCCGGCGAGAGATCGATGCTCAATGCATCCGGCCGTTGGCCCAGTAAAGTGGCGATGCGATTACGCGCCCGTACCTGTTCAGCCTGCAGCTGCGGCACGCTGGCTTCCACCGCCGCCAGGCGCGCATCGGCACGCACCACATCGAGGTCGTTGCCGACCCCGGCATCGCGCAGGGTTTCGGTGATGCCGCGCGAATCCTGCTGAGTCTTGAGGTTGGCCAGGGCGATCTTCTCACGCAGTTGCGCACCCCTTAGCTGGCCATAGGCATCGACCAGCTCGGCGATCAGACTGACTTGCAGCTGTTGCAGGTCGGCTTGGGCCGCGTCCTGCTGGGCTTCGCTGGCTTCCAGCTGACGCTGGATGCGTCCGAACAGGTCCAGCTCCCAGGCCATGTCCAGGCCCAGGTCATAGCGTTCACTGTTGACCCGGTCCTCGGTTTGCCCCGGAACCTGCCCCTTGCCCAGCTCGCTACTGGCGCGGCTGGTCACAGTCGGCAGGACGTCGTTGCTGACATCGTCGCGAATCGCCCGGGCCGCCTTGAGCCGTGCGAAGGCTACGCGCAGCTCACGGTTGCCTTGCAGCGACTGGCTCACCAGCTGGTTGAGCACCGGGTCATCGAACTGTTTCCACCAGATGCTTTCGAAACGGTTACGGTCAAACGCGGTGTTGGCTGCCGGGTCATTGGCGGCGCTCAGTTGCGCCGCCGCAGTGTCCGGCGCCTTGTAGTCCGGGCCGACCGCACAGGCCGCCAGGGCCAGGACCAGCACGCTGGGCATCCAGAGTTTCAAGGTATTCATGCATGGCTCTCCAGCTTCAGCGCGCGGGCCGCTTTGCGGGCCTGGCTGCGTTCAACGTAACGGCGGATCAGGACAAAGAACACTGGCGTCAGCAGCAACCCGAAGAAGGTCACCCCGATCATCCCGGAGAACACGGCCACACCCATGGCATGACGCATTTCCGCACCGGCACCGGAGGAGAACACCAACGGCACCACACCCATGATGAAGGCGATCGAGGTCATCAGGATTGGCCGCAGACGCAGGCGGCAGGCTTCCAGTACCGCGGCCAATGGGTCGAGACCTTCAGCCTGTTTGTCCTTGGCGAACTCGACGATCAGGATCGCGTTCTTGCACGCCAGCCCCACCAGTACGATCAAGCCGATCTGGGTGAAGATGTTGTTGTCACCCCCCGACAGGATCACCCCGGTGATCGCCGAAAGCAGGGTCATCGGCACGATCAGGATCACCGCCAGTGGCAGGCTCCAGCTTTCGTATTGGGCAGCCAGCACCAGGAAGGCCAGCAGTACGCAGAGCGGGAAGACGAACAGCGCAGTGTTACCGGACAGAATCTGCTGGTAAGTCAGCTCGGTCCATTCGAAGGTCATGCCGTTGGGCAGTTCTTCCTTGAGCAGTTTCTCGATGGCCTTTTCCGCTTGGCCGGAGCTGTAGCCAGGGGCCGCGGCACCGTTGATCTCGGCGGTGATGAAGCCGTTGTAGTGCATGACGCGGTCCGGCCCCGAGGTATCGCTGACCTTGATGAAGGTCGCCAACGGGATCATCTCGCCCTGGTTGTTGCGCACCTTGAGCTGACCGATCTGCTCGGCCTCAAGGCGGAACTGCTGTTCAGCCTGGACGTTGACCTGGTAGGTACGGCCAAAACGGTTGAAGTCGTTGGCATACAGCGAGCCCAGGTAGATCTGCAGGGTATCGAAGATGTCGCTGATGGCCACGCCGTGAGTCTTGGCCTTCTCCCGGTCGATGGCGGCATCGACCTGAGGCACGTTGACCTGGTAGCTGGTGAACAACCCGGCCAGCTCCGGCACGTTATGACTCTTGGCGATGATGTTCTGGGTTTCCTTGTACAGCGCCTCATAACCCAGGTTGCCACGGTCCTCGATCTGCAGGCGGAAGCCGCCGATGGTGCCTAGCCCCTGCACTGGCGGTGGCGGGAAGATCGCGATGTAGGCGTCTTCGATATCGGCGAACTGCGCATTCAGTGCCGCGGCAATGGCTGCAGCTGACTGACTCGGGTCCTTGCGCTCATCAAACGGCTTGAGTGGGGTGAAGACGATGCCGCTGTTCGGGCTGTTGGTGAAGCCGTTGATCGACAGGCCCGGGAACGCCACCGAGTCAGCTACGCCCGGTTGCTTGAGGGCGATCTCGCTCATCTTCTTGATCACCGCCTCTGTGCGGTCAAGGCTGGCCGCGTCCGGCAGTTGGGCGAACGCCACCAAATACTGCTTGTCCTGTGCCGGGACGAAACCGGTCGGGGTCGAGGAGAAGCCCAGCCAGGTCATGACAATCAGGCCACCATAGACGAACAGGGCAATGCCGCTGCTGCGGATAACCCGCCCGACAGCCCCGACATAGCTATGGCTGGCACGGTCGAAGAAACGGTTGAACGGGCCGAACAGCCAGCCACCGAGCAGACGTTCAAGCACGCGGGAAAACCGGTCCTTGGGCGCATGGTGTTCTTTGAGCAGCACCGCCGCCAGCGCTGGTGACAGGGTCAGGGAGTTGAACGCCGAGATGACCGTCGAGATGGCGATGGTCAGGGCGAACTGTTTGTAGAACTGTCCGGTAAGGCCGGAGATAAACGCAGCGGGTACGAATACGGCGCACAGCACCAGGGCGGTCGCAATGATTGGTCCGGTTACTTCGCCCATGGCTTTCTGCGTGGCCTCCAGGGGTTTCAAGCCCAGGCCGATATTACGCTCTACGTTTTCCACCACGACAATGGCGTCGTCCACCACGATACCGATAGCCAGCACCAGGCCGAACAGTGACAACGCGTTGAGCGAGAAGCCAAACAGATGCATCACCGCGAAGGTACCGATCAAGGACACCGGCACCGCCACCAGCGGAATGATCGAGGCGCGCCAGGTCTGCAGGAACAGGATCACTACCAGGACCACCAGCACCAGGGCTTCGAACAGGGTGTGAACCACCGCTTCGATGGAGCCACGCACGAACACGGTAGGGTCGTAGACGATGCTGTAGTCCATGCCTTCGGGGAAGTCTTGCTTGAGCTCGGCCATTTTCGCGCGCACTTCATCGGAGATCTCGATGGCGTTGGAGCCCGGGCGCTGGAAGATCGGGATGGCCACCGCCGGCTGATTGTTAAGCAGCGAGCGCAGGGCGTACTGGCTAGAACCCAACTCGACCCTAGCGATGTCTTTGAGGCGGGTGATTTCACCCTCGGCGCCTGAGCGAATGATGATGTTCTCGAACTCTTCCTCGCTGACCAGGCGGCCCTGGGTGTTGACCGACAACTGGAAGCTGGTGCTGCCCGGCGCGGGCGGCGCACCGAGCTGGCCAGCCGCGACCTGACGGTTCTGCTCGCGAATGGCGGCAACCACGTCGCTGGCGGTGAGGTTGCGCGAGGCGGTCTTGTTCGGATCCAGCCACACCCGCAGGGAGTAATCGCCCATGCCGAACAGCTGCACATCGCCAACACCGCCCAGGCGCGCCAGCTCATCCTTGATGTTGAGAATGGCGTAGTTGGACAGGTAGAGCATGTCGTAGCGATTGTCCGGCGAAGTTAGGTGCACGACCATGGTCAGGTCGGGCGAAGCTTTGTCGACGGTGATGCCGATACGGGTCACTTCTTCGGGCAGCTTGGGCTGGGTCCGGGTGACCCGGTTCTGCACCTGCACCTGGGCATTATCCAGGTCAGTGCCCAATGCGAAGGTGATGGTCAGGGTCAACTTGCCGTCGGCGGTGGACTGCGAGGACATGTAGAGCATGTTCTCGACACCGGTGATGGCCTGCTCAAGAGGTGCGGCAACGGTCTCGCCGATCACTTTCGGGTTGGCCCCGGGGAAGTTGGCGCGCACCACTACGGTGGGCGGCACAACTTCAGGGTATTCGCTGATCGGCAGCTGGAACAGCGAGATGCTGCCGGCAATCAGGATCAGCAGCGATAGCACCGCGGCGAAAATCGGCCGGGTAATAAAGAACTTGGAAAAATTCATCGGAGCGATTCCTTAACCGCGTGGTGCCGAGGCACTGGCGAGTTTTACCGTGGCAGTGGCGGCAGGCTTGCCCTGGGTGCTGGCTTCCAGCGCTTGGCGTTGTTGGGCGAGGGCGGCGATGGTCGCTTCACTGGCCATCGGCGTGTCCTGGGGATCGACCGGCGAGCCGGGACGCACCCGTTGCAGGCCCTTGACCACAATGCGGTCATCCTTGCTCAGGCCGCTGCGCACGATGCGCAGGCCTTCGAGCTTGGGCCCAAGTTCGACGGCGCGATAAGCGGCCTTGTTGTCCTTGTCCATGACCAGCACGAACTTCTTGCCAAGGTCGGTGCCGACGGCTTCGTCATTGATCAGTACCGCCGAGTAGGTAGCGCTGCCGACCAGTTTCAGGCGCGCATACAGGCCCGGGGTGAACTGCCCGTCGCTGTTGTCGAACACCGCCCGGCCGCGGATGGTGCCGGTCTTGGGGTTGACCTGGTTGTCGACGAAGTTCATCTGGCCCAGGTGCGGGTTGCCTTGTTCGTTGGAGAGGCCCAGATACACTGGGGTGCTCTGGCCGCGCTGGCCGTTGCGGGCCAGTTGGGTGTACTTGAGGTAAACGCGTTCGTCGGCATCGAAGTAGGCATAGACCTTGTCGGTTGAGACCACGCTGGTCAGTGGGGTGACATCGGCGCTGACGATGTTGCCGGCGGTGAACTGGGCGCGGCTGACCTGGCCGCTGATCGGAGCGCTGACGCGGGTAAAGCTCAGGTTCAGGCGGGCCAGGTCCAGCTGGGCCTGGATGGCTGCGACGCCGGCGCGTGCTTCGGCGGCGGCACTGGTGCGCGACTCGGCGAGTTCCGCGGAGATTGCGTTGCTGCTGCGCAGGCGCTCGCCACGACGGGATTCGTTTTCACTGCGAATGGCGGTAGCGCGGGCTTGCTGCAACTGCGCTTCGAGGCGGCGGACTTCAGCCTGGAACGGACGCGGATCGATCTGGAACAGCAAGTCGCCTTTCTTGACCTGAGCGCCTTCGGTGAAGGCCACCTGATCGATCTGGCCGGAGACGCGTGGTCGAACTTCTACCGTCTCGGGTGCTTCGAGACGACCGGTGAATTCGTCCCATTCATTGATCGGTTGCTCCAGCACTTTGGCGACGCTGACCTTGGCCGCCGCGGGTGCCTGTACGGCCTCCGGGGTGCGACCGCAGGCACTCATCACCAGTACTGCCAATAGAGCCAGGGGGTAACGCAAAGGTTTGAGTGACTGTTCCATGGGATATCCGCCAATTTATTGAGAATGGGCGGATTCTGCGATTTGTACCTATTAACGACGAATCGAATGGGGCGAAGGTAACTATCACTGGGAATGATATGTGGGAGCGGCGGTGCGATGGCGCCAGAGATGTTTTATTTTTTACACTCGGCCAACACCACTTTGCAGGTATGGGGCGTGCCACCGGACCGGCCGGCGTAGCGCATGCAATTGTGCAAGGACTTCTGCCGAGCCATTTGCAGGGTAGCCCCCCAGGCCAGACCGCCCTCGCCGGTAGTGGGCAGCGCTTTGGCGTAACAGCTGGAGCCTGAAGTTGCAGCCGAGTGGCGAGCCTTCGCAGATTGACTTGTACAGCCAGCCGACAGTGCCAGGCTGATGGCCAGGAGGGACGTGGTTATCAGTGATGCGCATCTGAATGTTGATTTGCCGGTCATCCCATTTCCCCCTACAAGGCCACAGCCATTCTAAGTCTAAGACTTAAAGATAACTCCGGCTTTTTTCTGAAAAGTCGGAATCCACCAAGGCTGACGTCTGACGTCAGCCCGGAATATTCAGGTTGCTGTAGGCCCGTGGATGAATTGACACGTTTATTGATGCTGCGGCTTCGTGAACCGCTCATTCTAATGCGCTACTCCCGCCGCTCGGTCATTAACAGCAACGACTGCGGTATCGGACTTTGCGGATGCTGCGGTTCCTGCAGGCCGACCAGCCGAAAACCGGCCATGTCCAGTGCATTGAGCCAGCTCGACAAGGTGCGCAAGTACCATGGCATGGGTTGCCACTGCCCCGGCAGCCCAGCGAAGTTCTCTTCCCGCCAACCATCCTGATAGTCACCCGCCGCCGCAGTCCACGGATGTAGCGTCTGGATCACCAGCGCACCGCCAGGGGCGAGCAGGGCGTTCATGGCCGCGAGCAGAGGGATGATGTCCTGGTGCAGCAGGGCGAAGTTGGCGCAGATCAGCGCGTAGTCGCTGCCGATATCCACCTTTGCCTCTACCAACGTTTCATAACTCACCAAATGCACCCGTGAAGAGCCCGCCGCCCGCGCCGCCTTGACCAGTGTCGGATCGCCATCCACACCGACGGCCTCGATGCCCCGTTCAGCCAACGCACGTAGCAACCAACCCTCGCCGCAGCCCAAGTCGAGTACGCGCTCGGGCTGGCGGCTTAGCACCGCCAGCAGGATTGCCTGGTCGGTGACCTTGAGGCGGCTTGCAATGGTGCCGGTTCGGATCGCCTCTATCCAGGCGTGTGCGTTGTGGTGCCAGCTTTGCAGGAGGTCGGTTTCGGGGGCGGCCATTTCCATATCCGGGGTTGGGGGAAATACAAGGATAGGACACGTGCTGGTGAGCCGGAGCCGGGCTTTCTGTCCGGCTAGCTTTCCTTTGTTTCAAGGGCAATGGGTGTAGGTAGCTGTGGTTTTCATGGCTTGTCCTCCGCGTGAGGGAGAACAAGGGTGGACCTGCTACGGTACACGGTCGCTAACCGACCCATTGCGGACGATGGCAAAGGGCTGCGATAGACCTGGAACAGTCCGCTAAGGCCGCACGGCTCGGCCTATGGGGGTTATCAGAGGCTAAAGTAATGCCGCCATGGAAATGGCGAAAAGCAGGTAAAACAACTACAGGCCACCTTCGGGTGGTCTTTTAGCATTTGCGGGTAATACTTCTCTGTACAGGCGGGCGTGTTGCTGGTGGCGCGAGCTGCGGGAGGTGTGAGGTGAACAAGCTATCAATTGTGGGTGCCGGAATAGTGGGTGAGGCGGCGGCGCAGATCATCGCCCGGGAAGAGTTCTGTCGTGAGTTGATGTTGATTGATGTGCAGGGTGAGTTGGCACAGGGCAAGGCCCTGGACGTCTGGCAGGCGGCTGTTGAGTCAGGTTCTGATACCAGGGTTTACGGCGGCTCCAAGGCCGAATTGCTACAGGATTCTGACCTGGTGGTGATTACCGCGGGTGTGCCCCGCAAGCCTGGTCAGTCGCGTCAGGATGTATTGAGTATCAATCTGCCAATTCTCGATAGCATCATGCGGGATATCAATCGTCATGCTCCGGCGGCGACGGTGTTGGTGGTGTCGAACCCGGTCGACGTGCTGACCTATCGGGCTTGCAGTCTCAGTGGACTGGGACGCAACAGGGTGTTTGGGCAGGCGGGGGTACTGGATACAGCGCGCATGAAGTGTTTCATTGCCGAGGAGACAGGGTTTTCTGCTCGGGATATCACCGCGCTGGTGCTGGGAGGGCATGGCGATAGCATGGTGCCGCTGATGCGCTACTGTGCGGTCGGTTCGGTGCCGCTGTCTCACTTCCTGTCCAATCAGCAGATAGAGCGGATTGTGCAGCGCACACGTCAGGGTGGCGGCGAGATTCTGGGTTTGAAGAAGGTGGGGAGCGCTTGCGATGCGCCGGGCGTGGCAATTGCACAGATGGTGGATGCTATCGCCAATGGGCGAAACCGCATTTTGCCGACGGTCGCGATTCTCGAGGGCGAGTACGGGCGAACGGGTATTGCCATGGGTGTCCCCTGTGTGCTGGCAGAGGAGGGGGTTGCGCGGGTGATCGAGTTGTCTCTGGATGCGCAGGAGCAGGCGATGTTCGACCGCTCTGCAGATCAGGTGGTGCGTGATATTGCTGAAATGAATGCTTTGTGAGCGGGACTATATGAGGGGGGCGCAACGGGGAGTGGAGCGCCGCTCCCTGGCGCTCGGGGTCATGGTGTTACCTGGTGTCAGGCAGGGGCACTATGATCTTTTATGGGTCTGAACAGGCCGGATAGTCGCGTTTCTTCAAACCGGTATATAGCTGGCGCGGACGACCGATGCGTGTTTCGACTGTCCCCATACCCTATCAGGCCAATCCTGTTTGATCGTCCTCGCATGCTTCGACAGCTCCATCGAGGCTCACCGATTCGCGGTTGAGTGACCTGTTCCAGGACACGACACACGGTCTCAGCCGGCAAGGACGCTTTGCGCCCACGACCCGGTTTGTCGAGCAAACCATCCAATCTCAGCGTTTGAAAACGCTGGCACCAACAAGTGATCGTGGGGAGTGAGAAACCCGTCAAACGAGCAATCTCTATCCGCGAACAACCTTGGGCTGCCAGCAGGATTAGCCGGGCGCGACGGCCGTCGCGCTGACTGATGGTGGCCGAGCGTACTCGGCGACTCAGTTCGGCCTGTTCTTCTGGGCTGAGGATAATTTCTTGGGCGTTCACTTGCGTTCCCCCGAGCGCTGAATGACAGGGAAAGTGTAGCCAAAACCACAGAAAAATTATTTCGGAAACAGCACACTAGATCGATGACGACTCAGACATCTCCACCAGCAGTTGCCCAAATGCATTGGCCGCTGGGGTCTTCCCTGTGACACTCCATATCAGTCTGAAATCAGCCTCCAACAGCGGCGGCAGGCCATGTTGACCATCAATCACCAGCATACCGGGCTCTAGATCGCCCAGCGGTAGAGCGGTGACGGCAAGCCCCGCCAATACCGCCGCCCGCAGTCCTTGTTGACTCGGAGAGGTAAAGGCGACCCGCCAATCCACGGTGGAACTCTTCAATGCATCTACGGCCACCTGGCGGTGCACGCAGGGCGCTGGTGCAAACGCCAGCGGCAAAGGGGCATCGCCGGGAAAGTCGAAACTCTGCGCCGCGGCCCAGACAAACCGGGTTTCGCGCAGCACGGTACCACCGGCCGGACTGCCCGGCAACGCCATGACCACGGCCAGATCGAGCCCATCGGCCTCGACCAGCGCGCGCAGATCGAGGTAGGTGCCGACGGTAACATCCAGACGTACGGCGGGAAATTGTCTGGCGAACCGAGTCAGTAACGGCGGCAGGCCGTCGCCGATAAAGTTTTCTGGTACACCGAAGCGCACGACCCCGGATACCGATGACGTTGCGAAACGCCGGGAGAGGGCGTCTTGCGCTCTGAGGATGTGTTCGGCATGGCGCAGAAAATCTTCGCCATCTTCTGTCAGCGTCAAACGTCGGGTGGTGCGCACCAGTAGCGCGGTACCGGCCTGTTCTTCCAAACGCCGGATCTGATGACTGATCGCTGACTGGCTTACGTGCAGCCGCTCTGCGGCACGCGTGAAACTACCGGTCTCCTTGATCGCGACAAAAGCACGCAACAGAGTTGGGTCGAAGTCCATTAAGTCAACTCATGATGAATATTAATAAAACTTACGAAATTAAATCATTTTTGTCATTTTTTAATTACTTCCAGAATGCGCCCGGTCACTTGGACTTGTGCCTGGTGACGCTGGCTAGGCTATCGCGTCTCCTCCTGATGGTGTTCAGAGCGGTCTTGCCAGTGCCCATCAACTTGATCTGGAAGATCACGATGCAGTTCTCTTCTTCGCAAAAAGATGTTTTCACAATAGCTGCCGTTTGCTTGGCCTCGCTGATGTTCGGCCTGGAAATCTCGAGCGTGCCGGCAATCCTGCCCACTCTTGAAGCGGTTCTGCGCAGCGATTTCAAAGATATGCAGTGGATCATGAATGCCTACACCATCGCCTGCACCACGGTGCTGATGGCCACCGGCATACTGGCGGATCGGTATGGGCGCAAGCGAGTGTTTGTCATTAGCCTGGTGCTTTTCGGCATTACCTCCCTGGGCTGCGGATGGGCGCAAAGCCCCAGCGTGTTGATCGCAAGCCGATTCCTGCAAGGTATGTCCGGTGGTGCCATGCTGATCTGTCAGGTGGCGGTGCTGTCTCACCGATTCCAGTCGGGAGCTGCACGCGGTAAAGCTTTCAGTGCCTGGGGGATCGTGTTCGGCATCGGTTTGGGGTTCGGTCCGATTATCGGTGCAGCTATTGTGGCGTTGTCGAGTTGGGAATGGGTGTTCCTGGTGCATGCGCCAATTGCCGTGCTCGCGCTGGTGCTGGTGATCGCCGGTGTCGATGAATCACGCGATCCGCAGCGTCGCAGGCTGGATGTGTTGGGCATTGTTTCGCTGTCGCTGGCCGTGTTAGGCCTTTCCTGGTTCATCACTCAGGGCGCAGGGGTGGGTTTCTCCAGCGGTTCGGCCATCGCCAGCCTGGTTGTGGCAATGGTCAGCTTCATCGTCTTTGTCGTCGCGCAGCGGCGCTATGTCGATCCCATGTTCGACTTCTCGGTATTTCGCATCCGCCGCTTCTCGGGTGCCTTGCTAGGGTCGGCAGGCATGAACTTCAGCTTCTGGCCATTCATGATCTACCTGCCGTTGTACTTTCAAAATAGCCTGGGCTACGCCAGTGTCGGCACCGGTCTGGCATTGCTGGCCTATACGCTGCCGACGCTGGTTATACCCCCGTTGGGTGAGCGGCTGGCGCTGCGCTATCGACCTGACGTGGTGATTCCCGCAGGCTTGTTCACCATAGGTCTGGGGTTCCTGCTGATGAAATGGGGCAGCAGTGTCACGCATGCCAGCTGGCTGACGATGCTTCCAGGCTGCCTGATCGCCGGGATCGGACTGGGGCTGACCAACACGCCTGTTACCAATACCACCACCGGATCGGTGCCCAGTGAGCGTGCTGGCATGGCATCGGGCATCGATATCAGCGCTCGTATGATCAGTCTTGCAATCAATATCGCGCTGATGGGGTTCATCTTGGTGGAAGGTATCCTGTTTTCCCTGCGCAACCAGTTGTCCGGCTCGCCCGATGATGTGCAGCTGAGGTTGCTGGCGGAGAATATTTCAGCCGGCAACTCTGCCGTGTTGGTGCAGGCTGGCCAGGGGACTACGATTCCTGTCGATGTCGCCAACGCAGCGTTGGCGCATGGGTTTGGCTGGGTGATGCTGTATGGCGGTATTGCAGCATGGGTGCTGGTGGCAGCGAGCTGCCTGGTCTTTCGTTCGAGCAAAGCCGTTCATTCTCAGCAGTGACTGTCATCCGAAGGACTGCTGTTGGCCGATTGTGTTGAAAAAGTTCGAACTGCAGGCTACTCCTTGGAAATAAATGTGCGGGTTCCCTGAACCGAGATCTTCCGGCAAATACTGCGGCGCCTGCATCGCTGGCAATGCCAGCTCACAAGGGCCCGCATTGCTGATCTGCATCAAGCACCGATAGCTCGCAGAGCGCAAAAATAGCCTACCAATTCTAGTGGACCGGGTTGGAGAGCGAAATTCGGAGCACAAAGCTGGTGTCCACTCACCCGCCCCGCGTAAATCGCCGCTTGACCCATTCACCTCAGGACGAATGCCGGGAGGACGCTATGGGATCATTGCAAGCGCACACGCGCAGCACAACGAGCAGCAACGTACAGCCTTGGTACCGCAAAAGCGCGCAACAAACCATGGCCGACTTGCAGACCAGCATTGCCGGCCTCGCGCCTGAAGAGGCCAAGGCACGATTGCTGCGCCTGGGGTCCAATGTCCTGCTGGCCAAAACCGTTGACCCTATCTGGTTGCGTTTTGCCCGGCACTTCAACGATGTGCTCATCTACATTCTGCTGGCCGCCGCCCTGGCTACGGCGTTGATGGGGCATTGGACCGATACCCTGGTAATCATCACGGTGGCGGTGATCAATGCGGCCATTGGCTTCTTTCAGGAGAACAAGGCCGAGAAGTCCCTGGCCGCTTTGCGTGGCATGCTCAGCAGCACCGCCCGTGTCGTGCGCAATGGTCAGAAACTGGAGATTGATGCCAGCGAATTGGTGCCGGGCGACATTGTTGTGTTACGTCCTGGCGACAAGATTCCCGCCGATGTGCGCCTGTTCGAGGTCCACCAGTTGCAGGTGGAAGAGTCGATGCTCACCGGTGAGTCGCTCACGGTGACCAAACAGACTGACGCTCTGGACCACGAGGCGCAGCTGGCTGACCGTACCAATCTCGCCTTCTCCGGCACCAGTGTCAGCGCTGGCAACGCCAAGGGCGTGGTGATCGAGACCGGTACCGCCACTGAACTGGGCAAGATCAACCGCATGATCGCCACGGTGGACGAGACCGAGACGCCTTTGCTGCGGCAGATCGCCCAGCTCGGCAAGCGTATCTTCCAGCTGATTATCGGCATGATGGTGCTGCTGTTCATCATCGGCTTCTTCTGGCACGACTATCCGCTGGGCGAGTTGTCGCTGTCGCTGATCAGTCTGGCCGTGGCGGCGGTGCCCGAGGGGTTGCCGGCGATTGTGTCAATCATTCTCTCGCTCGGCGTGCAGCGCATGGCGCGCAACCAGGCGATCATTCGCAAGCTGCCCAGCGTGGAAACCCTCGGTGCGATGAATGTGATCTGCTCGGACAAGACCGGCACGCTGACCATGAACGAAATGACGGTGAAGCACGTGCTGACCGCCAACAGGTTCTACGGCGTAGGCGGGCAGAGCTACGAACCCCGCGGTCGTATCACTTTGGCCGGGGCTGGCGAGGCGCTGGATTGGGCCGCGCACCCGAACCTTGCGGCCTTCATCCGCGCCGTGGACATCTGCAACGACAGCAGCCTGCAACGCGATGAACAAGGGCGCTGGACGGTGGTCGGCGGCCCTACCGAAGGCGCGCTCAAGGTGCTGGCGCGCAAGGCTGACCTCGCACTAGCCGACGTGCGGCGCATGGGCAAGATCCCCTTCGACTCGGCCTATAAATACATGGCCCGACGTTGCGATGTGGATGGCGAACGTCTGATCTACCTCAAGGGCGCCCCTGACGTGCTGCTGAGTATGTGCGAGCAGCAACTGGGCGCGGACGGTCCCGAGCTGCTGGATTGTGCTTACTGGGAGCGCGAGATGAGCCACATCGCCGAGCAGGGCCTGCGCATGCTGGCGGCGGCTTACCGGCCGGTAAACGGCGCGGGTGGCGAAATCGAGCATGCGGACCTGCGCCAGGGCATGGTGTTTCTCGGTGTTGCCGGGCTGATGGATCCGCCGCGGCCCGAGGCGATCGAGGCAATCGCCATGTGCAAGCAGGCGGGTATCCAGGTCAAGATGATCACCGGTGATCACCCGGACACTGCGGTCGCCATCGCGCGCATGCTGGGTATGGGCAACGACCTGCGGGCCATGACCGGCAAGGAGCTGGAACAGACTGACGATGCGGCGCTGAAGTCGCTGGCCATGCAGTACTCGGTTTTTGCCCGTACCAGCCCGGAGCACAAGTTGCGCCTGGTGCGTGCGTTGCAGGCCAACGGGCAGGTCGTGGGCATGACTGGTGATGGCGTCAACGACGCCCCGGCGTTGAAACAGGCTGATGTCGGCATCGCCATGGGTATCAAGGGCACCGAGGTGACCAAGGAGGCCGCCGACATGGTGCTCACCGACGACAACTTCTCCACTATCGCCAATGCTGTGCGCGAAGGACGTCGGGTTTACGACAACCTGAAGAAGACCGTGCTGTTTATCCTGCCGACCAACATGGCCCAAGGGCTGTTGATCGTCATGGCCCTGCTGGTCGGTGCGGTGGTGCCGCTGTCACCGTTGCAGATCCTGTGGATGAACATGGCCACGTCCACCACGTTGTCCTTTGCTTTGGCTTTCGAGCCGGGCGAGCCGGGGATGATGCGCCGCTCACCGAGGAAAGCTGGCGAGTCGATTCTCAACGCCTACGCGGTATGGCGGGTGCTGTTTGTCGGTGGGCTGCTGACGGCGGCGGCCTTCCTGCTGGAGTCGTGGATGGTCGCCGATGGCCAGGACACGGACACCATCCGCACGATGGTGCTGCACACCCTGGTGACGGCGCAGTGGGCCTATCTGTTCAACTGCCGTCTGCAGGATCAGTTCTCGCTGAACATGGCCTTGTTGCGCAACGGTGCATTGCTCACGGTCACACTTGGCTTGATCTTGCTGCAGTGCCTGATATCCTACGCGCCCTTTATGCAAACGGCGTTCCATACCGTGCCATTGTCCTTCAGTGACTGGATGGTGGCATTAGGCATTGGCGTACTGGTTTTCTTCGCAGTAGAGCTGGAGAAACTGGTGATGCGTCGTTGCAAGGCAAGCAAGAGCGCTTAGCTACGGATTGCACACCCTGTGTAGCAGGGTGTGCAATCCGCTTCAGGATTTTTCCTGCTGCCGGGCAAACGTCATACGACCGGAAAAAATCGGTCTAAAGTCTTTGCTGCAGGCCCGTTCTATTTTTAACCCCCAGCACCCTCGACAGGATCGAGGCGTGTATGGCGTGCATTGTTTAAGCAAACGCGCCTGACTGGATGGACTGTAGTCCTATGCCCTCATGGAGGTGGCCATTGCATGCGTCGACACCGGTACTGCCCGGTCTCCCCGACAGACAAGCCGAAATGCGCACAGGTGGCCTGTACTGGCTGGCCTGCGAGTCGCCGGATACCGCAGACAGACTGTGCACGCAATTGCTGATGAGCTTGCCAGCGTCGGCGCGGGCGTTGCTGGTCAATGCGGCTGGCGCCTCGCGCGATCTGCTCAAGGCGATTCCCGATGAGTACGGGCCGGGGCATCTGACCCTGTTCGACCTGCCCACAATGTCCCCCAGGCGCCTGATTCAGGCACTGCGCCAGGACGTACCGCGGGTACGCGGCGGGGAAGGGGCACTATGGCTGATCCGCGTGCCGCACAAGGGCTGGGACGAGCTGCTGGCGCAATCCTTGGCGCTGTGGTGTTCCCGGGCTCAGGACTGGCTGCGTTCGGTGGGCAGCACGCTGCTGGTCGTCGGTGACACACCGCCGCCAGCCTTGCTCGATATTCTGTTGCGCCACAATGACAACATTTCCGGCTTGGCCCAGGTGTACATCGCCCAGGGCGCGCGGCATCTGCTGGTGCACTTCTGGAGTAACGACGCGGGTGTGAATGGCCCGCATGATTTTCTCCTGCTCGACGAAGGCAGCGGTTTTCGCGTGTCGCCTCGCCCCGAAGATGACAGCGCCGCACCGACCACCAACGATCAACGCCAGGTCCTGGCACAGACGGCGGTGCTCGGCGGCGAGACGCCACCCACTGCGCAATGGCAGCTGTTCGACGACGCGGACGCGCTGCTGGAGCAGGGGATGGATGCCCAGGCGGCAACCGTGATCTTTGCCTTGAGCGGCACTGACGATGTCAACGCGCTTGCCACCCGCCTGTACCAACTGCGCAGTCATTGTGGGCGCTCGGTCAAACTGGTGGTGCGCGAGATGTTGCAAGGTCTGCGTCAACACGAAGAACAGTTGCTGCTGGCCAGCGGCGCTAACCTGATCGTGCCGCAGGGCACGCCATTTCTGCGTTTCCTGACCCTGGTGCGCTCTATCCAGGGACACCGCTGGCAGCGCCCGCTGGCCGCCGAACCTTCGACCTTGCTGGCACGTCTGCATCCTCTGGCGGTGCGTGGCAGCCTGTCACCAAGGGCGTTTGCCGCCGCGGCGAAGAAGATGGCTGACAACACCGTCGGCACTGAGGTGCGCCATCAGTTGCTGCGCTTGCAGCCCTTGCCAACGCTGAGTCCAACCGTGGTGTTGCAGCAGCTGCAACTGCGCCGCTATGGCGATATTGCCTGCATTGCCGGTGACGTGCCCTATCTGTTCCTGTTCGCCTGTAGCCCTTCGCTGGTCGAAGCTGCATTGCGCAACGTGTTCCGTCTGCCCTGGCAGGATGTGATCGCCGGTTACGAAAGTGTGCTGCCGTCGCAAGTGCTGGCGATGCCGCAGTTCCAGTCCGATGCCGTTGCCGATGTTGATGCCATGGCGCTGGACCCGGCGGACGCGCAGCCGGCCACCGAGGCATTCCGGCCACTGCAGCCGCAGAAGGTTTCCCTGCAAGCGCTGGAGGCGCGCCAATGACCTATAACGAACTGCTGTGGGTCATCGGCCTGACTGCTTTGCTGACGGCGCCGCTGGCCATTGCCTTGTTCCTGATGGGGCAACGTTTTTTTACCTGGATCAATCGCCGCTTGCCACCGCGCCATCTCATCGCGCGGGGCGTACGGATAAATCATGATGCCGAAAAGGAGGGCGTCCATGAGTGACGCGGTCGCCACAGCGCCGGTACTGAAATGGCCGGAGCTGGGGCTTTGGAACCTGTATTTTCTCGCCAAGTTTGTCTTGCTATGGATGGGCCTGCTGGACTTCCACACCCTGCTTAATCTGCTGCTTGCAGCCGGGTTGCTGCTGCCCTTGCCGGGGCAATGGCTGCCGCGCTTGCGCAACGTCGTTGCGGTTCCGCTGGGTGCCGCGTTGCTCTACAAGGACACCTGGTACCCACCGATCCGCCGGTTGTTCGAACAGTCCGAGGTGCTGGCGTTCTCCGTCGACTACGTCATCGACCTGCTCGGGCGTTTCGTCAACTGGGACGTGCTCGGTGTGCTCTTCGCCGTGGGCCTTGCCTACCTGTTCATCGCCCCCTGGGTGCGCTTGACCCTGGTAACTGTCGCGTTGCTGCTGTGGGTGTACCTTGCCGGCGCCTTGCCAGCTTTCAATGTACCGGTGCAGTCAGTTGCCGGCGAAACGAGCACTACCCAGGGTGCCAGTAGCCAGGTGGCCGAAAGCAAAGCAGTCGATGCCTGGCTGGAGCAGTTCTACCGCGAGCAGGCGGGCAAGATGACGCGCTTCCCCGAACCTAACCCCAGCGCCGAGCCCTTCGACCTGTTGGTGCTCAACGTGTGCTCGCTGGCCTGGGACGATCTGGAAGATGCCGGGATGCGCGACAATGCATTGTTCCGGCGCATGAGTGTGGTGTTCGACCGTTTCAACTCGGCCACCTCCTATAGCGGCCCGGCCGCCATCCGCATGCTCCGCGCCAGTTGTGGCCAGCCGCATCACATTCAGCTGTACGAACCGGCGAAAGAGCAGTGCATGCTGTTCGACAACCTTGCCAAACTCGGTTACAGCCCCGAGCTGATGCTCAATCACAACGGCCCGATCACCCATAAATACATGACCTTCCTGGCCGGGCAGCACCTGCCTGCACGGCTAATGAGCAGCGACGAGTTCCCCACTGCACTGAAGTCTTACGACGGCGCCAACATTGCCCGCGACCACGACGTGCTGCAGGCCTGGTGGGCTCACCGGCTCAAGGAAGACAAACCTGCGGTGTCGCTGTTCTACAACACCATCACCCTGCATGACGGCAACCGCATCACCAATGCCGATGGCAGCACGCGGCGTGCCTCCTTTCAGGAGCGAGCAAAGAACTTCCTCGATGACATCGACCAGTTCATCGACATGATGCAGCAAAGCGGCCGGCGGGTAGTGTTGGTGCTGGTGCCTGAGCATGGCGCAGCAGTGCACGGTGACCGCATGCAGATATCCGGCATGCGCGAGATCCCCTCACGTTCGATCACCCACGTACCCGTAGGCATCAAGCTGATCAACATGGGCGAGTCAGACCAGCAGGGCCCTCAGCACGTCACCACGCCGTCCAGTTACCTGGCGGTCTCCGAGCTGATTGCCCGACTGTATGCCCAGCAGGGCGGTCCGCTCGACCTGGCAGCACTGATTCACGACCTGCCGAGCACGCCGGCCGTATCCGAGAACTCCGATTCTGCGGTGGTCGAGTTGCAGGGCAGGCCCTATGTGCGCATCAAGGGGCAAACGCAATGGATGCTCTATCCCGAGTAAGTATGAGAGGAGGCGATATGACTCAGGACGACCGCAAGCAGCGTAGCGATGATATCGCCCGGCTCAAACAGCGCCTTGGCGATGAGGACATGCCGTATCAGGACATCAGCCGCGAAGGCGAGCTGCTGGCCGCGTGCCGGCGCTGGCCGTTGCTGGCCGAAAGCGAGGGCTGGCCGAGCGACAGCGATGCGACCCGCGCGCAGGGCAATCACAAGGCGCCGCAAGTATGACGGTGGTGGCACTGAGCGGTATTCGTGGCGGTGTCGGGACCACGTCGATGGTCGCGGCACTGGGCTTTGCCTTGCACGCACTGCAGCAGCGGGTGCTGATGGTGGATTTGCACCCGCGCAACCTGCTGCGCCTGCATTACAACCTGGGCCTGGATTCGCCGCACGGCTGGGCCAGCGTCGACCAGGACGCCGCGGGGCACTGGAACGAGGCTTTGCTGCAGGTGGTGGAGGGCTTGTACCTGCTGCCGTTCGGGCAGTTGCCGGCGGACGCGCTCAGCGCGCTGGAGCAGCGTCAACGTGAGCAGCCGCAAGAATGGTGGCAACGCTTGCAAACCTTGCAGGCGCACTTTGACTGGATTGTGCTGGATACGCCCGCCACATTACCGGGCGGGCAGCCGACCTTGCCGCTGTTGCCGGATACGGTGATGCACATTCGGGTACTGGAGACCGACGCCGCCTGCCATGCGTTGCTGAGCACCGAAGGGGCGGGCGATGCCCCGCTGCTGGTCAACCGTTTCGACCCGATCAGCCAGTTGCAGCGCGACTTGCTACTGCTCTGGAGCGAGCGCCATGCGCAACTGATTCCCCAGGTGATTCACCGCGACGAGGCCATGGCCGGCGCGTTGGCCTGGAAGAGCCCGGTGGGCTACTACGCGCCAGACTCCCTTGCCAGCCAAGACGTGCGCAGCCTGGCTACCTGGTTGCTGGCACAGGAGGCGCGCCGCGCATGAACCGTTATCGCGCCTATCGCCAGCGCGGCGCTCGCCCGCTCACGGCCGTCGTGCTCAGTCTCGGCACCAGCCTGGCCTGGGTGTTTCTGCGCCTGGACTCGCCACAGTGGCAACGGCTGCTGCGTAACTGGCGCCAGTATTACCCACAGCTCGCGGACAAGAGGCCGAGTCTGGGCGACCCGCTGCGTGGCCTGGTGCAGACCCTCTGGCTATTGCTGCTGCGGCCCGCACGTCCGGCACGGGGTGCCGACTTGAAACGTGGCCGTGGTGTTACCTGGGCGCAACACTTTGGCAGAGGACTATATGCCGGGGTGCAACGGGTACGCTTGCCGCTGGTTGGACTGATGCGCAAGCTGCCGCGGCTTATCGGCCGTAGTGATGCACTGGCGCAGACACAGCGCCGGATCAAGGCCAGCGGGTCAACCGGCGAGCGCCTGTTTTACTGGGTGCTGGCGGTGGTCGGAATGGTTATCGCGCTGCTGTGTATCACCTCGCCCTTCAACCTCTATGCACAGTTGGTGTTCGTCCTCACCCTGGGCGCCATGGCGATGTTAATGCGCTACATGCCCGGCCGTTTTCCGACACTGATGATGATCATTCTGTCGATCACCATCTCCTGCCGTTACCTGTGGTGGCGCTACACCTCGACGTTGCACTGGGCCAACGACTTCGACCTGGTGCTGGGCATGATCCTGTTGTTGGCCGAGACCTATTCCTGGCTGGTACTGATCCTGAGCTTCGTGCAAAGCGTCTGGCCATTGCGCCGTCCGGTGCTGGCGCTGCCAGAAGACCGGCGCTTGTGGCCGAGTGTCGACCTGGTGATCCCGACCTACAACGAAGACCTGTCGGTGGTGCGCACCACGGTCATGGCTGCCCTGGGCCTGGACTGGCCGCGCGACAAACTCAAGGTGTATATCCTCGATGACGGCGCCCGCGAGTCGTTTCGCGCGTTCGCCAAAGAGGTGGGGGTAGGCTACATCGACCGCCACGACAACCGCGGCGCCAAGGCGGGTAACCTCAACCACGCGCTGGAGCGTTTGAGCGGCGATCTGGTCGCGGTGTTCGACTGTGACCATATACCGGTGCGGGCGTTCCTGCAGTTGACCGTCGGCTGGTTCCTTCAGGACCCGAAAATGGCCTTGGTGCAAACGCCGCACCACTTCTTTTCCGCCGACCCGTTCGAGCACAACCTGGGCTCGTTCCGCCGCAAGCCCAACGAAGGCGAGTTGTTCTACGGCCTGATCCAGGACGGCAATGACCTGTGGAACGCCACCTTCTTCTGCGGCTCATGCGCGGTGTTGCGCCGTGCGGCCCTGGACGAGATCGGCGGCTTCGCCACCCAGACGGTCACTGAGGACGCCCACACCGCCTTGCGCCTGCACCGTTCTGGCTGGAACTCGGCTTACATGCGTATCCCACTGGCGGCAGGCCTGGCCACCGACAGCCTGGCTGCCCACGTGCGTCAGCGTATTCGCTGGGCGCGGGGCATGGTGCAGATCTTCCGTCTGGACAACCCGTTGTTGGGCAAGGGCCTGAGCCTGTTCCAGCGGCTGTGCTACGCCAACGCCATGTTGCACTTTCTGTCCGGCCTGCCGCGGCTGATCTTCCTCACCGCACCCCTAGCGTTCCTGCTGCTGCACGCCTACGTGATCTATGCCCCGGCGGTACTGCTGTTGCTCTATGTGTTGCCGCATATGCTGCATGCCAGCCTGGTCAACTCACGGGTCCAGGGGCCATACCGGCAGACATTCTGGGGTGAGGTCTACGAGTCGGTGCTGGCCTGGTACATCATGCGTCCGACCCTGGTGGCGCTGTTCTCGCCCAAGCGTGGCAACTTCGACGTGACCGTCAAAGGCGGCATGAACGAGAGTGACCGGCTCGACTGGCGCATCGCCCGGCCTTATCTGGTACTGGCAGCGCTCAACGTGGTGGGCCTGGCATTTGCGGTGTGGCGCTTTTCCTACGGACCGAGCAACGAGTACGGCACGGTGATCGTCAGTTCGCTGTGGGTGATTTACAACCTACTGTTGATCGGCGCGGCCCTGGCGGTGGCGGCCGAGGTTCGCCAGGTGCGCCGTTTCCAGCGCGTGCCGGTGAAGTTGCCGGCCGCCTTGCGCCTGCCCGACGGGCACCTCTATCCGGGGCTGCTTTACGACTACTCCGACGGCGGTGCCGGGATCGAGTTGGACGCCGCCCGCGCACTGGCGCCCGACACCCAGGTGCAGTTACTGCTGGAGCGGGCCGGGCGTGAGTTCGTCTTTCCTGGCCGGGTCATGCGCAGCGTCGACCGCCAGGTCGGTATCAGCCTGGCGGACCTGAGCCTGCAACAACGCATCGAGTACGTGCAGTGCACCTTTGCCCGCGCCGACAACTGGCTCGGCTGGAGCGACAGCCATGTGCCGGACCGTCCCCTGCGCAGTTTCTTCGATGTGCTGGCGCTTGGCGCCATGGGCTACTACCGGGTCATCGAGTATGCCCCGGCCTGGGTCCGCCTGCCGGCACTGCCGATCATTGGCGCAACACGTTGGTTGCTTAGCTTCTTCCCGCGGATGCCGCGTCCCATTCCCTCCGACTCAATGAAGAGTACGACATGAAGCGTTCGTTCCTGTCTCCATGGACCCTGGCTTTGCTGTTGGCTGCCATGGGCTTGCCTTTTACCCTGGCTGCCGAAGAGCAGCCAGCGACCACTTCCGCCGCACCACAGGTACCCCACTGGTTGCGTACGCAAACCTTCGAGAGCCTGGGGCGCGGCAGTGACAGCCTGCTGATGGGGGTACGCAATAGCGACCAGATCGAATTCAGCCTGCGCCGCGACCGTCTCGCCAGCAGCGTCGAACTGGAGCTGAACTTCACCCCGTCACCGGCCCTGGTGCCGCGCTTGTCGCACCTGCGGGTGTACCTCAATGACGAACTCATGGGCGTCGTGCCGATCAGCGCCGACGATATCGGCCAACAGCGCCAGCAACGCATGGCCCTCGATCCGAAGCTGGTGCAGGACTTCAACCGCGTGCGCGTGGAGTTCGTCGGCCACTACACCGACATTTGCGAAGACCCTGCGCACAGTTCGCTGTGGCTGAACGTCAGCCGCAAAAGCGTGATCCGTGTCGATGAACAGGCACTGGTCACCGACAACGACCTGGCGTACTTCCCGCTGCCATATTTTGACGCGCGCGACACCGACCAACTGAGCATTCCCATGGTCTTTGCCGGTAGCCCTGGGCTGGGCGAGCAGAAGGCCGCGGCGATTCTCGCCTCCTATTTCGGCAGCAAGGCGAAATGGCGCATGGCGACCTTCCCGGTGCTCTACAACCAACTGCCGGCACAGAGCGCCCAGCAGCCGCTGCCGAGCATCGTCTTCGCCACCAACGACCGGCGTCCGGCGTTTCTTGCCAACCCCGAGCGCTTTCCTCCGGTAGAGGGACCGGTGATCCAGCAGATCACCCACCCAGACAATCGCTACAGCAAGGTGCTGCTGGTACTGGGGCGCAACGAGGACGACCTGGTCAAGGCGGCCTCGGCACTGGCTGTGGGCACCGACCTGTTCCGTGGTTCGCGGGTGGTGGTGCAAGGGGTTCAAGAACTCAAGCCACGGGAACCCTACGATGCGCCGAACTGGGTGCGCACCGACCGCCCTGTGCGTTTTGCCGAACTGCTCGATTACCCAGGGCAGTTGCAGGTCAATGGCCTCAGACCGCAACCGATCGAACTGTCCCTGAACCTGCCGCCTGACCTGTTCGTCTGGCGCAATCAGGGGGTTGCCGTGCAGACCCTGTATCGCTACACGCCACCGGTGGTGACCGACGAATCACGCTTGACCATCCGTCTCAACGACCACTTCGTCGGCAGCATTCCACTGCCAGGTTCCGATGGCATGGGTGCCGCTTTGCAGGAACTGCACACGCGGGTGTTCTCTGCCGATAGCTCGACGCTTACCGACAAGACCCTGGTGCCAGCGGCGAAGATCGAAGACCGCAACAAGCTGCGCTACGACTTCAGTTTCGCCAGCAAGGTGGGTAATGCCCAGAATGGCCAGTGCCAGACCTTCCTGCCGGCGGACGTGCAGGCGGCCATCGACGAGAACTCGACCATCGATCTGTCGGGCTACCACCACTACATTGCCATGCCGGACCTGCGCGCGTTCTCCCGCAGCGCGTTTCCGTTCAGCCGCATGGCTGACCTGTCGCAGACCTTGCTGCTGATGCCAGGCAAGCCCAACGAGCTGCAACTGGGCACCATGCTTGACCTGGTCGCCGGTATGGCCTCGCGTATCGGTTACCCGGCGCTTGGGCTGCAACTGGCTGATGACTGGGCGGCGGCAGCCAAGACCGACGCCGACCTGCTGGTGCTGGGCCCGCTGCAGGATGACCTGCGCAGCGGTAACGGTCGTGACCTGAATCTTTTGCTGGACCGTTCGCGTGACTGGCTGCGTCAGGCCCGCTCACCTTGGCCGCTGGATGCCAGCAGCGTGCAACGCCTGCGCGAAGACGTACGTAACAAGCCAGCGAGCCAGGTGGACGTGGTGGCGCGGGCACCGATTGCGGCGATCACCGGCATGCAGTCGCCGTTTCACTCGCAACGCAGCATCGTTGCGTTGCTGGCCAGCGACAATGGCGACTACGCGCTGTTGCGTCAGGCCCTGACCGATCCTGGCAAGCTCAACGACCATATCGGTGGTTCGGTCAGCCTGATCCGCAGTAGCGGCGTAAGTAGCCACTATGTTGGCGACACCTACTTCGTCGGTCGTCTGCCGTGGTGGATGATGCTCTGGGTGCAACTCTCCTATCATCCGGTGCTATTGGCCCTGGGTGCAGTGCTGAGTATTGTCCTGCTGGGTGTTGTGGCCTGGCGTCTGCTGGCCTGGGTGGCGCGTCGGCGCTTGGCCGAGGGCAAGCAATGATTGGCTCGAAGTGGCTGCTGGGCGGCGCACTGTGGTTGTTCGCGTCGGTCGCAGCGGCCAGTTGCTGGCCCGCATGGGAGCAGTTCAAGACCGATCTGGTCAGCGCTGACGGCCGGGTGATCGATCCGGCACAAGGGCGTATCACTACTTCCGAAGGGCAGACTTACGGTCTTTTTTTCGCCCTGGTGGCGAACGACCACGAGCGCTTTCAACAACTGCTCAACTGGACTGAGAACAACCTCGCCGGTGGCAACCTGAGCAAGCAGTTACCGGCCTGGAAGTGGGGCCAGGATCAGCAGGGCACATGGCGTGTGCTGGATACCAACAACGCTAGCGATGCCGACCTGTGGTTGGCCTATAGCCTGCTTGAGGCAGGACGTTTGTGGGCCGTGGCCGAGTACCGCGAGCTGGCCATCCAGGTGCTCTGGCGCGTTGCCGCACAAACCTTGCGACCACTGCCGGGTGTCGGGGTGATGCTGCTGCCGGGAGACCGCGGCTTTGTCACCGCGCAGGGTACTCGCCTGAACACCAGTTACTTGCCGCCCCAGGTGCTGGAGCGCTTTGCCGAACTGGCGCCACTCTGGGAGGAGTTGGCGCGTAACAGCCGCAAATTGCTGCTCGACAGTGCCCCCAAGGGCCTGGCACCCGACTGGGTAGCGGTGCGTGACAACGGCACATTGGTCAGCGATCCGGTCAATGGCGCGAAGGGCAGTTACGATGCCATCCGCGTCTATCTGTGGCTGGGCATGCTGGACCCGTCCGCCAGCGGCCGTCAGGCGCTGCTCGAACGCTATCGGCCAATGGTTGCCTTGACCCTCAAACAAGGCACTCCACCAGAAAGCGTCAATGTCGACAGCGGGGAAGGCAGTGGCCAGGGACCAGTGGGCTTTTCCGCCGCCTTGCTGCCGCTGCTGGCGGCATTGAAGGAACAGGACGGCCTGCACCAGCAGCGCCAACGCTTGCTGCAGTCGCCCGCCAGTGGCTACTACAACCGGGTGCTGAGTCTGTTCGGCCAAGGATGGGATGAGCGTCGTTATCGATTCGACGCCAAAGGAAGACTGGTACCTGGCTGGGAAGATGCGCAATGCGAAGATTGATCACCTTGCTGTGCCTGAGCGCTGTACCCCTGACGCTGCTGGCCCAGCCCGCTGACCGCAGCGAGCAGCGCGAATGGCTGATGCAGCAGATTCGCCTGGGTGAAGCGACTCACCGCGAAAGCCTGGTGGAAGATTCCCTGGCGCGTCTGCGGCTGCTGGAACCGAACAACCTTGACGCGCTCACAGCGTCGATCCGCCAGGCCGTGCGCACACGCGAGCTTGACCGTGCCCGGCAGCTGTATGGCGATCTTCATCGCCTGGCGCCGGACAGCCCGCAAGACCGGCAGATGGTCAAATTGCTGGAAATGAGCACGGGGGAAGGCGAGCAAACGCTGCAGCAGATCCGCCTGCTGGCGACTGCCGGGCGCTTCGACGAGGCGTTGTCGCGTTATGAAGCGGCCTTTGGCAAGGGTGAACCACCGAGCCTGGAGCTGGCACTGGAGTACTGGCGCATTCGCAGTCGCTTGCCCAATCAACTGCCGACCACCATCGAACACCTCTACGCTCTGGACAAGCAGTACCAAGGTAGCCCCGAGCTGCAGCAGTTTCTTGCTGAGCAGTTGTTCCGCGCCAAACGCAACGACGAGGCACTGGTCGTGGTCAAGCGTATGGCCAGCGAAAGCCAGTCACGCAACCTCGCCGCTGGCCTGGAGTTCGCGTACCTGAGCAAGCAGCCGATCAGCGATGCCAGCGTGCGTGCCTGGCAGGCGTTTCTTGAACGCTACCCAGGGGACTCTCACCAAGCGCAAGTGCAAGAGCTGCTCACCGGGCAACAAAAACTCACCGGCGATCCGGCCTGGCGTGCCGGCCAGCTGGGCATCCGCATGCTGGTGGAGAAGCGCACACCGGCGCTAGCCGAGGGCAATCTGCGCAAGGCGCTGGCCGCTTATCCAAAGGATGCCACTCTCAAGGGGTACCTGGGCCTGGCCCTGGCGCGCCAGGGGCGTCGTCAGGAAGCCGTCGATTGGCTCAAACAGGCGGTGGCTGAAGAGCAAGACACCTATATTCTCAGTAAATGGCACGAACTGCTGGCCTCCACCGAATACTGGCTGCTGATGCAGCGCGGGCGACAGGCGCTGAACGCACGCAACTACAGCGCTGCCCAACAGGCCTATGAAGAGGCGGCCCTACGTGATCCCAAGGAACCCCTGGCGCTGCTCGGGCTGGGTAACGTGGCGATGGCGCGCAACCAGTTGCCGCGTGCCGAGCAGTACTTCCTGCAGGCGTCGCGCCTGCAGCCGGGTAATGAAAATACCGTGCGCGCTTTGTCACGGCTTTACCAGGCGCAATCGCCGGCTCGCCATTCACGCTACGTCGCCAGCCTGCCGATCAAGCAGCGGCAGTGGGCTGCCCCGTCTGGCAGTGGGCGGTCGGGCGCTGGTTCGCAACTGGAACTGTTGCGCGGGCAGGCTCGGCAGTCGCTGGAGCGTGAAGACTGGGTCACGGCCGAGCGTCAATTGACCGAAGCTCGCCAGCTCGCGGTCAATGATCCCTGGCTGGCTGCCGACCTGGCCCGCGCCTTGCGCATGCAGGGCAAGGGCCCGCAGGCCGATGCCGTCTTCGCCGACCTGCTGTCGCGTCAGGGCCAGGAGCCGACGGCGCGTTTCGCCCATGGTTTGTACCTGGAGGCGGATGGACGCAGCCAGGCCGGGCTGGGTACCCTTGAACAGGTACCTGCCAACCGCTGGAACGATGGCATGCAGGCCTTGCACAAGCGCTTGCAGCGTCAGGTGGTTCTGGATCGCTCCCGTGCACTGGCTGACAGCGGCGAGATTGCCGGGGCTATGATCGTGCTCGAAGGGCAACTGGCTGCCAATCAGCCCGTCACGCAACAGATGGGCGATTTGCAGCAACTGGCCGGCTGGGCACGACAGTCGGGCAATCTGAGTGCCGCCGATGGCTACTACACCCGTATGCTGGCCTTGCAGCCAGGCGATACCCAGGCACGCTTGGGGCACATCGAGGTGTTGATCGAACGCGGCGAGCTGACGGCCGCGCGTCAGGCGCTGCAGCAGGATGAACTGCAGATCCCCGCAGAGCGCGTCGACGATCGCCGGCGCCTGGGCAATGCCTGGGCTGCCGTGGGTGAGCGCGACAAAGCGCGGGTATTGCTGGCCGAGGTGGCCCGTAACAAGACCACGCCGGACGCGTTGCTCTACCGCGATCTGGCACGCATGGTGCCGCGCGAACAGGCCGAACAGGCACTGGATTATTATGCACTGGCCATGCGCGATGCCCAGTTGCTGAGCGCCGAACAGGCCAACCCGCGTGACGACATCGCCCTGACCCGTGCCAGCCGTGCCAAGGACGAAGATGACTGGCTGCGCCAAAGCTTGCGC
Source organism: Pseudomonas sp. (assembly GCF_050739775.1). GTDB lineage: Bacteria > Pseudomonadota > Gammaproteobacteria > Pseudomonadales > Pseudomonadaceae > Aquipseudomonas. The sequence goes on along the minus strand of NZ_JBOICA010000005.1, from coordinate 82,595 downwards.
CGCGATGTCGACAAGCTCTATCAGTGGCAGAGCCCGACCGTGACCGTCCAGCAGGATTACGGCTGGCGCGACAACGACGGCGCCGAAGGCATTTCCGACCTTACCACCTCGACCACCATGGTCCATGCCCAAATGCCGGTGGGAGGTGGCCTTGGCTTTGCCCGCGTCGAGCAGGTCGCACTGCGTGCGGCCAGCTTCGATACCGACGCCGACGGCCTGCACCGCGAAGCCTTCGGCAGTTGTTCGTTGCGTGGGCGCAACGCGGCCGGTGCCATTCCCAGCGGTTGCCCCGGTGGCAAGGAAACGGCCGATGGCATCACCCTGGCCGCGGGCTGGCAGGGCGATGGCGTGAGCGCCGACATCGGCACTTCACCCATGGGTTTCGAGGTGCAGAACCTGTTGGGCGGCGTCACCTTCGATGGCAAGACCCACGGCATCGGCTGGTCGCTGACCGGTTCGCGGCGGCCGATGAACAACTCGTTGCTGTCCTACGCTGGCGCCAAGGACCCGCGCACCGGTATCAGTTGGGGTGGCGTGACCGCTACTGGGTTTACGCTGGGCCTGAGCCACGACCGCGGGCTGGATGATGGGGTTTGGGCCAGCCTGGGTTATCACTGGCTGCAAGGCAAGAACGTCGAAGACAACAAACGCTGGCGCGTCATGGGCGGCTACTACTACCGGCTGATCAACCGTGTCGACGAAGAGCTGCGTATCGGTGCCACAGCCATGGCCTGGCACTACGACCGCAACCTCAGCGGTTACACCTTGGGGCAGGGTGGTTACTACAGCCCGCAGCGCTACCTGTCGTTCGGCGTGCCGGTCAGCTACGCCTGGCGCAATGCCAACTGGTCCGTATACCTGGAAGGCTCGGTGGGGTATTCCTGGGCGCGCAGCGATGCCGAACGTGCCTTCCCGGTGTCATCGGTCAACGACGACATCCTCAACCAGTATGGCCCGCTGCAGAGCAGCAACATCGACGAACTGCGTGGCGGCGATGACAACAAAGGCCTGGGCTACCTGGCCCAGGCCTTGGTCGAGCGGCGTCTGGATGATCATTGGGTGCTGGGTGGTGGGTTTACCCTGCAGCGCAGCGAAGACTATTCACCCAATCGTGCGTTGCTGTATCTGCGTTATAGCTTCGACCCTTGGCAGGGCAATCTGCCGTTGCCGGTCAATCCGCTGAAGCCGTATGCCGAATCACGCTGAGTCCGGACAGTGCAGCCTGGTGCTGCTCGGCAACCCCTGCATAAATTCGGCGATCTGCCGAGCCCCGCACAAATGGATGACCGGAACAAGCGGCCCTACGAGCAATCGCGCGGCCTCGATAGAGGGACGATAGGTTCGATCAAAGGTCCATACATAGTTGAGAAAGGACAGGAACGCCCTGTCCAGTTTCTCTGTGCAGCCGGCCGGCATATCGGCGCGAGGCCGGTTCAACACACTGCGCATAATCACCCGGGTAAAGCAGGTAATGCGCGGTGTATCCAGCCAGATGATCAGCTGCGCACGGGGGAGCCTTATATCAAAGGTTCGCCGTGAGTAGTTACCTTCACAAATCCAGGCGTCTGATGAAATCGCATTGGTGACGCGTGCGCGGAATTCATCCGCGTTGGGTTCAGTCCAGCCGGGTTCCCAGAACAGTCTGTCCAGGTGCACTACAGACACATCCAGGTGCTTGCCCAACGCGCGTGCCAGGGTCGATTTGCCGCTGCCGGCGTTGCCCAAAATTACGATGCGTTGCATGGAGGAGTTCCTTTCCGGCAAACCGGTAATTGTGCAGGTTTTGCGTGAGCGAAAAAAGGTCTCTGTGCCACGAGTGGTCACTGCTCAGCACGTTGCCGGGAAGTCAATTCCAGATACACCCAGTACAACAGGGCGACGCCACTGATGGCCGCTCCGAGCAGGCAAACCGCCGCCCATCCCCAATGGGCATAGGTATAGGTAGCAGCAATTGCGCCGAAACCGCTGCCCACGGAGTAGAAGCACATGTAAGCGCCCACCAGGCGGCTCTGGGCATCGGGCCGGGCGGCGAAGATCAGGCTCTGGTTGGTTACATGCACGGCTTGCACGGCGAAATCCAGCAGCACCACGCCCACCACCATGGCCAGCAACGAATGTTCGACGAACGCGATTGGCAACCAAGACAAGGTGAGTAGCACCAGGGCGATTGCGCTGCTGCGATGGCCGCGCCCCTGGTCGGCCAGGCGTCCGGCTCGCGCTGCGGCCAGCGCGCCGGCTACACCGGCCAGGCCGAACAAGCCGATCTGAGTGTGTGACAGCGACAGGGGAGGGGCGCTCAGTGGTAGCACCATCGAAGTCCAAAACACGCTGAATGCGGCGAATATGAGCAACGCGAAGGTGCCCCTGATGCGCAGCATGCGCTCGCTTCGGAACAATTTGAAAACCGAGCCCAGTAACTGCCAGTACCCGCCTTTGGCCGGCGGGGTTGCCGACGCTGGCATGGTTCGCTGCAGCACCAGCGCCATGCCGACCATCAGTGCCGCCGAGACGAAATAGACGCTGCGCCAGCCGGCCAGGTCGGCCACTGCGCCAGAAACGAAGCGAGCTAGCAGGATGCCCAGTACCACGCCACTGGTCACTGTGCCTACCGCTTGGCCGCGTTGCTCGGGGCTCGCCAGGGTGGCGGCGTAGGCGACCACTACCTGGACCACGACGGCCATAAGGCCGACCAGCATCATTGCAGCGAGCAGCACGCTCCAGGTCTGAGCCAAGCCCACTGCCCCCAGGGCAACTGCCGACAGCAACATTTGCGTCAGGATGAGTTTCTTGCGGTTGAGCAGGTCCCCCAGCGGCACCACCAACACCAGCCCCAGGGTGTAACCGACCTGGGTCGCGGTGACCACTACGCCAATGCTGCCAGCAGGTACCGATAAGCTCACTGACATGGACTCCAGCAGCGGCTGCGCAAAGTAGACATTGGCAACGGCCATCGCGCAGGTGATGGAAAAGAGCAATATCAGGGAACGGCTGAGGGTGATCGCCGCACGTCCCGGCGGCGGCAAAGTGACGCCTCCGCCCCCGCCATTTTCGGCTTCGACGTCCATTTTCAAACGCTCTCGACTGTCCAGCGGCATCATTCCATCCTTGAATCTTTCGGTTTCAAAATGAAACCAGATCGTTGCCTTCTAACAAAAGAGGTTTTAATCTGCAACCACTTTGTTGAGGTTCTTTCTGCTATCGAGAGAACGTCGTTAGCGGACCAGCTGTCATGCAGCGCTGGAGAGATATGACCAGACAGAAATTACTGGCGCAGAGCGAGTGCCCGGTGGCGAGGGCGCTCGAAGCCATCGGGGATCGTTGGGTGCTGTTGATCATCCGTGACGCCTTTGACGACGTTCGCCGCTTCAGCGACTTCCAGAAGCGCTTGGGGCTGGCCAGGAACATCCTCGCTGCAAGGCTCAAGCTGTTGGTCGAGTTGGGCATATTTGAAGTGCAACCGGCGTCCGACGGCAGCGCGTACAAGGAGTATGTGCTGACGGAGATGGGACGCTGCGTTTTTCCTATCGTGGTGAGCATGCGCCAATGGGGCGAACGTTTTCTCTTCAGCAAGGGCGAGCGTCATTCGGTGCTAGTGGACAATGACCTGGCGCAACCGGTCGAGACGCTCATGGTCCGTTCAACGTCTGGCAAGACGTTGAACCCGGAGGATTGCCATCGGCGCCTGGTCAGGCGTTAGCCATGGCGCTGAAGATCAGTTTCCCGCCTGAAGCAGATGCACTGCCAGACCGACGAGCGCGCAGGCCATGAGCACCTGAATGACGCCGCGTTTGAAGCGCAACAAGGCAATCGCCGCGGCAACGGTGATCAGCGCAGCGGGCCAGTCGAACGTGCCGTTGAAGCCATTCGGCCAAAGCACGTGGTAACCGAAGAAACACGCCAGGTTGAGGATTACCCCAACCACCGCGGCGGTAATCCCGGTGAGCGGCGCGGTGAACTTGAGCTCGTTGTGGGTCGACTCGACCAGCGGGCCGCCCGCAAGGATGAACAGGAACGAAGGCAGGAAGGTGAACCAGGTCACCAAGGCCGCGGCGACGGCACCTGCCAGAAACAGTTGATCGGCGCCGAACACTTGCGAGACATAAGCCCCGACAAAGCCGACGAAAGCCACCACCATGATCAGCGGTCCAGGGGTGGTTTCCCCCAGCGCCAGGCCGTCGATCATCTGTGCGGGGGTCAGCCAGCCATAGTGTCCGACTGCGCCCTGATACACATACGGAAGCACTGCATAAGCACCGCCAAAGGTCAGCAATGCGGCCTTGGTAAAGAACCAGCCCATCTGGGTCAAGGTGCCTTGCCAGCCAAACAGGGCGGTCAGAACCCCCATCGGCACGCTCCACAACAGCGCGCCGGCGAACACCAGCAGCGCAAGTTTCAGCCAACTGAAGCGGGCATGCTCAGGAGGAGGGGTGTCGTCATCGATCACGGCAGGGCCGAAGGACTTTTTCGCCGCGCCATGGCCCCCGACCCTGAACTTTTCCGGGGCTAACTGGCCTCCCACATAACCGATCAGGGCGGCACCCAGCACGATCAGTGGAAACGGGACATTGAAGGCGAAGATTGCGGTAAACGATGCCGCGGCGATTGCCCACAGCCAGTTGTTCTTCAGCGCCCGCGAGCCGATCCGGTAGGCCGCCTGTACCACGATCGCTGTCACCGCGGGCTTGATGCCATAGAAGAGCCCGGCCACCACCGGTACGTCGCCGAAGGCGATGTACATCCACGACAGGGCGATCAGGATGAACAGCGAGGGCAATACAAACAGCGCTCCGGCGATTACACCGCCCCAGGTGCGATGCATCAGCCAGCCGATGTAGGTCGCCAATTGCTGGGCCTCGGGGCCGGGCAGCAGCATGCAGTAGTTGAGGGCGTGGAGGAATCGCCGCTCGGAAATCCAGCGTCGGCGTTCCACCAGTTCCTGGTGCATGATCGAGATCTGTCCCGCCGGTCCGCCGAAGCTGATAAAACCCAGCTTCAGCCAGAACCAGAAGGCTTCACGCAAACTGACAGGTTCGGGCCTCGACAGATCGATTGCAGGCGCAGATTCGGAGACCTTACTCATTGGCTTTTTCCTCTTTCACAAACTCGGCAAGCAGACCGTCGAAGATGGCACTTGCAGCGGCCAACAGCGGGTCGTCATGGATAATGGTTTCGCGCAGTCCTGCCAGCACGCGTTCGATACCGGCAGCCTCCACAGGCTGAATTCCGCCGATGTCGAGGTAGTGCACTAACGCAGCGATGCGGTTCAGGCCAGGCCCTTGAAGTTCAAAACTGGCTTGCAGCGTTTCGAAGGTCACGCGGTTGCCGACATGGCTGAAGGTCGCCTCGTCGAAATCAAAACCCAGCGCATCGGCCGGACAGTCCCGAGGGTGGTCCAGCCAGAGGATCCGAGCCTGCGGATCAATGAACCGGCGGATCAGCCAGGCACACGCCAGGCGGTCAACCCATGGGCGCTTGCGGGTTGCCCAGACACGACCCTGATAGTCGCCCAGGCTGAGCACGGTTATCGGTTGTTCGCGACTATGCGGTTCGTCCATCGACAATACCCTGCTGACCGCCGTCTCCAGCGCTTGCAAGGCGGCGTCGATCTGCTGCTTCGGCTGGCCTGGAAAGTAATCGATGCTGGTCAGTTGCTCGTAGGCTTTGCGCAGCTTGCGGATCTGCCTGGTACTGGCCAGCGCATTCTCAGCCGTGAGCTGGCTCCGGCACTCCTCGATCTCGATGCGTAGTTTGCTGTAGTCCTCATTGCGCTCGAACAACCCGATAAAGCGCTCCCCGTCTGGGTCCACCACAGGCAGGACAAAGGCGGTGCCGTTGATGGCGAGGATATCGCGCTCAACCGCGGCCAGCGCTTCACGACAGGCAAGCGTATCGGGCAACAGGTAGGCACCATCGCGCAGAACCGCCGCCCCAGAGGCTTTTAGAGCACGCCAGGCGCGCATGCGCTCTGTCGCATTTGCGGTCGGTAACCCGAGGATCAACGCCAGCCAATTATTCATGTAGTTATTGATATAAAAAATGTAGATATCGCTACATTAACCCTACGAAAAGAAATTGCAAAGGTGTTTCAACAGACGCGGCTGATATCTTCCCCGCATCCCTCAAAATTTTTGCATCCACCCCTCACTTTTTTGAATTACCACCCCCGCACACTTCCTCGGCAAAATTCCCCGCATGCAGCAACGGTCACCGAAAAAATTCCAGCTCCACGGACGGAGCCCATTAGGTATTGCCCCTCGCGATACTCAGCCCAGCCTTTTTGCGCGGTTTTTTTACTGCCAGGTACCCATTTCCCCATGTTTTCCCGCCGTCTGAACAACGGGTTTACCCGGCTATTGCCGGCTCCGCTGAACATCCCCCCTAAAGAATGGTTACGCGCAGGCTTTGGTGCATTGCTCGGCCTGTTTCTGGCTGGCGTCGCCTGTAGTTATGCCTTTAACAGTACGGTAGCCCTGCACCTGCTCGGGCCCCTGGCGGCGTCGGCGGTGTTGCTGTTTGCCGTGCATTCCGGGGCACTGGCGCAGCCTTGGCCCTTTGTCGGCAGTTATGCCTGCGCAACGGCGGTCGGGCTGATGTTGCATCACTGGTTCGGTTCGGCGCTGTGGGTGGCGGCCTTGGCGCTGGGGCTGGCGCTGGTGGTGATGTGTTTGCTGCGTTGCCTGCATCCACCGGGCGGCGGGGTGGCGGTGAGTGTGGTGCTGGCGGATTCGTCGCTTACGGCGCTGGGCGACAAGCTGTTTGAGCCGATCATGCTCAACGCCCTGGTGCTGGTGGCTGTGGCGGTGATCTACAACCGTCTGACCGGGGTGCGTTATCCAAAGACCGCGGCGCCACGCAAGGATTTGCACCACACCGCCGATGCGCTTCCCAGTGAGCGGGTAGGGGTCAGTGGTGCGGACCTGGATCAGGCGTTGGAGGAGTTGGGCGAGTTTGTCGATATCACTCGCGATGAGCTGGAGCGAATCATTCTGGCCACCGAGCAGCATGCGTTGCAGCGTAGCCTCGGCGGGATTACCGCGGCTTCGGTGATGTCGCGGGATGTGCAGCAGGCAACGCCTGGCACGAGCTTGCAGCAGGTCTGGCAGCAGTTGTCGAGTCACCACTTGAAGGCGTTGCCGGTGCTGGATGAGGCGCGGCAATTGGTGGGCATTGTTACCCTCAGCGATCTGGCCGGGGCGGCCATGGCACAGGGGCGTTTCAGTTGGCGTGGGTTATTGCGCCGCCGCCAGCTGCGGGTGGAGCAGATCATGAGCCGGCCGGTGATCACGGTGCGCAGTGATGAGCCAGCGGTGGCGTTGATTCCGTTGCTCAGCGAGCAAGGGCTGCATTGTTTGCCAGTGCTGGATGGGCAGCAACTGGTCGGGGTGATCACCCAGACCGACCTGATCGCCGGGCTCAAGCGGCACTTGCTCAGTGCCGCTGCAGGGTCAGATCACCGGGTCCCAGCGTTGTGACCAGTCGCTGTCACCGTCGGCCACCAACTGGCGCAGTATTCTGAAGGCCTGCTGCAGGGCTTCGGTGTCGCGCTCGCGGGCGTGCACCAGGTAGGTGGGGTAAGTGAACTCCGGCGCCTGCGGCACGCGCTCGAAGATGCCGCTGTCCAGGTAGCTCTGGACCACGCGGGTGCGAAAGTAGCCGCTGCCACCGTTTTCGAGGATGAACTGCAAGGCCAGCGGGCCGAGGTTGAAACTCAGGGCCGGGCGCGCGCATTCGGGCAGGGCGGCGTCGTGTTGGCGGCGGAAGGCCTGGCCCCAGTCGATGTAGATGTAGGGCTCGGGTTTGTCTTTGCGGCGGATGCGGATGAGCTTTTCTTCCATCAGCTGTTCGACCTGCAGGCCCGGCCCGTAGGTAGGTTGGTACACCAGTACGGCGTCGAGCACACCCATTTCCAGCTTGCGCAGCAGCGACTCGCCGTCGCTGACTTCGTTGCGGACGGCATGGCTGGGCATGCTCCGGTGCAGGGCACTGACCCAGTCGAGGACCATCGGATTGCCCAGGCTCACTTCGCCACCGATGTGCAGCACCTGATGACAGCCTTCGGGCAGCGGCAGGTCGCGGCGGGCGGCTTCCCAGGTTTGCACCAGCTGGTTGGCATAGACCACGAACGCTTCGCCGTCGGCCGTGAGGCTGGCGCCGCTGCGGCTACGGATAAACAATTGACAGGAAAGCTGTTGCTCCAGCTTCTGCACCCGGGCGGTGATGGCTGTCTGGGTCACGTGCAAGCGTTCAGCGGCGGAGACCAGGCTGCCACTGCGGACGATTTCAAGAAAGGTGCGGGCCAGCTCGATATCCATGGAGGTTGCCGGGTGGGGAAGGTTGCCCATTCTAGTGCGTTTGCACTGAATTGGGGCGAGCAGCTGCCACCAGGGTTTGGCGGGTGGCTGTCTATAGTGAAAGAATGGTTTCAGCGGGAGCCTTACCTATGGAGCTGATCAGTCGAGAACCCTGGTGGCGCACGCCGCCACAACCGGGTCAACGGGAAGAAGACCTGGAGTGGGGGTATCTGGAGATCTACAAAGACGGCCATGCGGTGTTCGTCGAGCAGCGCCCGAGCGACAAGGAACTGGCTGAACGCAAGAGTTGCCGCAACTTCCCCGAGGCTGAGGAATAAATTGCCTTTGCGCATGACAACCCTCAGCATCGGTGTACGAAAGACCCTGCATTCGTTTCCGAGAGTAGACAATGAGTTCACAGGCTGGGCCCGACACACTGCGCATCAAGAACTACACGACCATTGCCGATTGCATTGCGGCTTTGCTGTTTCCACACGCGGAAGTCGTCCTGCACGATCTGCGTAGTCAGGCGGTTATCCACATCGCCAACAATATTTCCAAGCGCAAGATCGGCGATGATTCCGCGCTGGAAGATTTACCTGCGGATCTCGATACGGCGCTGAGCCTGGGGCCATACGAGAAGCTCAATTGGGACGGCCAGAAAATCCGCTCCATCAGCAGTGTGCTGCTCGATGAGCAGGGTGTGGCAGACATGCTGCTATGCATCAACCTGAATGTGTCGGTGCTTGAGCAGGCCAAGGACGCCTTGTTGCTGTTTTTCCAGGCCAGCCGCTTGATCCCTCAGCCGCAGGCGCTGTTTCGGGATGACTGGCAGGAGCGCATCAATACCTTTCTGCACACCTGGCTGCAGCGCCATAACCTGGGCCTGAATGCCCTGGACCGTGAACACAAACGGGCGCTGGTCGAGGCGCTGTACCACGAAGGCGCGTTCGAGGGGCGCAGCGCCTTCGATTATGTGGCCAATGTCCTGTCGATGGGGCGGGCCACGGTGTACAAATACGTCAAAGCCATCAAGCAAGGTCAGACAGCCTGACAGCAGGCCAGGGCGCAGCGGGCAATCTGTGCGTCCTGCACTGCCACACCGGTGAGGTCGGCCACGGTGATCTGTCGATCATTGCTGCGGCCTTCGACCTTGCCACTCAGCAGTTGCCCCAGTTCCAACAGTTTGCCTCTGTCGATCAGCCCGGCGCTCAGGGCGTGGGCGCTTTCACCATAGCGGCTGCACTGTTCGATGGCATCGACGAACAGCCGGTCTGCCCTGGCCAGCAGCGCGGGTTCAAGTTCCTGTTTGCCGGGGGCATCTGCACCCACGGCAGTGATGTGCGTGCCGGGGCGTATCCATTCACTGCGTAGCAGCGCGGTGCGCGAAGGCGTGGTGGTGACGATCAGGTTGGCTTTGCCTGGAACGTCCTTGGCATCAAGGGTGGTTTCAACCTGGCAACCGAGTTGTTCGGCAAATGCGCGGTAGCGCTCCAGTTCAGCCGGGCGGCGACCCCAGACCAGCACCTGACGACAGTCGGTTACCGCGAGCAGATGCTGCAACTGCATCCTGGCCTGCATGCCGGTGCCGAGGATACCGATGCATTGCACCTCGCTCGGTGCCAGCCGGCTGGCAACGATCTGGCCGGCCAACGCGGTGCGCAGGCAGGTCAGCCAACCTTCATCCTGAAGCAGCGCCAGCGGCTGCCCGGTCAGTGCCGAGAGCACCAGCATCAGCCCGTTGTTGCTGTCCAGGCCCTTGCCGGGGTTGTCGTAAAAGCCAGTGGAGACTTTTACGGTAAAACAGTCTTCACCACTGATGTAGGCAGACTTCACGCAGCAGTCGCCATTCGCCTGGGCAAAGTTGAAGTTCTGCACGCCGGGTACCTGAACCTGGCCCTGGGAAAAGGCGATGAAGCCGGTTTCGAGCATCTGTACCGCTTTGGCGTAGTCCATGCTGTTTTCGAGATGCTGGCGGCTGTAGAGCTTCATTGCACGGCTCCGAGGAATTTTTCCAGCATGATGTTGCGACCGCAGAGGATTACGGCGATTCGTTTACCCTGGAAGTCAGCCGCCATTTTCAACGCGCCGGCCAGAGCGACACCGGCAGCGCCTTCGATGATCCAGCGCTCGTGAGCGGCCACGGCTTTCATCGCTGCGTGGATCTCTGCTTCGCTGACCAGTACTGTGGCGTCGATGACTTGCTGGCAGATCGGGAAGGTGATGCTGTCGGGCTCGACACCACCGGCGGTGCCGTCGGAAATGGTCTCCTGTTCGTCCATCTCGATGATGCGTCCCTCCTGCAACGAGCGCTGCAAGGTCGGCGCGTTCTGCGGCCAGCAGCCGATCACCTGGCACCCGGGATTGAGCTGATGCAGCACGGTACCGATCCCGGAAATCATCCCGCCACCGCCGACGGCGACGAACACCGCATCAAGCTGCGGTTGTTGCTCCATCAGTTCCATGGCGATGGTGCCCTGGCCGGCAATGACCTGCCGATCGTTGTAGGGTGAAACGAAGAGCTTGTCTTGCAGCTGTGCCTGGCGCGCAGCTTCCTGTTCGACGCTCAATGGATCGCAGTCCAGGGTGATCACCTGGGCACCGAGGGCGCGAATGGCGTCGAGCTTCAATGCCGAGGCACTTGCGCTGGCGTATACCGTGACCGCTACGCCGGCGTTGCGACCGGCCAGGGCCACGCCCTGGCCATGGTTGCCGGAAGAGGCGGTAATCAAGCCTTTGCTGCGTTGCTGTGCGTTGAGCAGGCGCACTTTGTTGCTGGCGCCCCGGAACTTGAACGAGCCGGTGTGTTGCAGATGCTCGCACTTGAGAAACACCTCGCAGCCGCTGAGTGCGGACAGTTTGGCACTATGGCTCAGCGGCGTGACTGCCACCGCGGGCCGCAAGGCCGCATGGGCTTGCTGGATGTCGGCAAACAGATCTGGGGCGTTGGTGCGGAAGGTCATCTTGAATAGCCCTGATGTGGAATATCAATCCACCGTAGATTATAATTCCACATAAGGCAATCGGTTTTTTATCGCACCACGGCCAAATGCAGGTTCAAACGTATCAACCTGTGCCGAGTTCGTCATCGCGCCGGGCTAAAGCGATCAAGCCGAAACGGCAGGGTTCGGGCAGTCTGGACAGTCTGCTCAAGGAGATGACCATGATCCGATTGACCCTGTCCGAAGCCCGAACGCTTGCGCATTCGATCCTTTTGCACAACGGCTTCACGGCTGATCACGCCCAGGCGGTGAGCGATACCATCGTTGCCGGCGAGCGCGACGGTTGCGCGTCCCATGGCCTGTACCGGGTGCTGGGCTGCGTCAGTTCGCTCAAGGCCGATAAGGTGGTGCCCGACGCGCGCCCCGAAGTGATCGACCAAGCGCCCTCGATAGTGCGTGTGGACGCCGCCGGCGGGTTTTCACCGCTGGCGTTCCAGGCCGGCCTGCCGTTGCTGCAAGCCAAGGCCCGGAGCAATGGCATTGCGGCGTTGGCAATCAACCGCTGTGTACACTTTTCTGCCTTGTGGGTTGAGATTGAGCAACTGGCCGAGGTCGGCTTTGTCGCCATGGCGTTTACCCCGAGCCATGCCTGGGTCGCGCCAGCCGGCGGGCACCAGCCGGTATTCGGCACCAACCCCATCGCTTTTGGCTGGCCGCGGGCGGGCAAGCCTGCTTATGTTTTCGATTTTGCCACCAGCGCCATCGCCCGTGGTGACATCGAACTGCACCGGCGTGCGGGCAAGGCGATCCCCGAAGGCTGGGGCGTGGACGAACACGGTCAGCCCAGCACCGATCCCAACGTGGTGCTGGACCGTGGTGCGATGCTGACCTTCGGTGGACACAAGGGTTCGGCATTGGCGGCGATGGTCGAGCTGATTGCCGGCCCGTTGATTGGCGACCTGACCAGCGCCGAATCGCTTGCCCATGCCGGCGGTAGTAAATCCTCGCCCTACCATGGCGAATTGCTGATTGCCCTGGACCCGAAGCGATTCCTGGGTGACGCCGCCGATCAGCACCTGGCCCGAGCCGAAAGTGTGTTTGAAAGCATCGAAGGGCAGGGCGCGCGGTTGCCGTCTCAGCGTCGATATGCAGCGAGGGCGCGCAGTCTGGTGGAGGGGGTAGAGATTCCAGAAGCCCTGTACAACGACCTCAAGGCGCTGCAAGCATAAAGAAAACGCCCCTGCATGCAGGGGCGTTCTTCGTACGCCTACAGCGCGTCGCGGCTGCTCTGGCCGTCGACCAGGCGGGCAATAGCCAATGGGTTGGCGTTCTGCAACGCTTCAGGCAACAGTGCATCCGGGCAGTTCTGGTAGCACACCGGGCGCAGGAAACGGTCGATGGCCAGGCTGCCAACCGAGGTTCCACGTGCATCCGATGTAGCCGGATACGGCCCGCCATGCACCATCGCATCGCAGACTTCGACGCCGGTCGGGTAGCCGTTGAACAGCACGCGGCCGACTTTCTGCTCCAGCAGCGGCAGCAGCCCGGCGTGGGCTTGCAGGTCCGCTGTTTCGCCGATCAGCGTCGCGCTGAGCTGGCCATGCAGGCCGTTCAAGGCTTGATGCAATTCGCTTGTGTCAGCCACTTCGACCAGCACGGTTGCCGGGCCGAAGACTTCTTCCTGCAACAGCGGATCACCCTCGATCAGCAGTTTTACATCCGCCTTGAACAACTGCGGCTGGGCTTGGCTGCCCTGTTGCGGGTGCCCCGTCAGGTGTGTGATACCCGGGTGAGCGAGCAACGCCTGCACGCCCTTGCGGTAGCTGGCGAGGGTGCCGGCATTGAGCATGGTTTGCCCTGGCTGTTCGGCCAGTTGCACTGCCAAGTGCGCGGTGAAGGCACTGAACGCGGGGCAGCGAAGGCCGATGACCAGCCCCGGATTGGTACAGAATTGCCCGCAGCCGAGTACCACCGAGGCGGCCAGTTCGCGGGCGATTTGCTCGCCACGGCTGGCCAGCGCTTGGGGTAACACCAGTACCGGGTTGATGCTGCTCATCTCGGCAAATACCGGAATCGGCTGTGGCCGCGCGGCCGCCATGTCGCACAGTGCGCGTCCCCCCTTGAGCGAGCCGGTGAAACCGACTGCCTGGATTGCCGGGTGTTTGACCAGCGCTGCGCCGACGCCGGCGCCGTAGATCATGTTGAACACGCCTTTGGGCATCGCGGTCTGCTCGGCGGCGCGGATGATCGCGTCGGCGACCACTTCGGCGCTGGCCATATGGCCGCTGTGCGCCTTGAATACCACCGGGCAGCCCGCGGCTAGCGCGGCGGCTGTGTCACCGCCAGCGGTGGAGAAGGCCAGGGGAAAATTGCTGGCACCGAACACCGCGACCGGGCCCACGCCGAGGCGGTACTGGCGCAGGTCGGCGCGCGGCAACGGTTGCCGATCCGGCTGCGCGCGGTCGATCCGTGCGCCGAGGAAGTCGCCCCTGCGCAGCACCTGGGCAAACAGGCGCATCTGTCCGCTGGTACGCCCGCGCTCACCAAGGATGCGGGCATTGGGCAGCGCCGTTTCGTCGCTCACCAGCTGGATGAAATCATCCCCCAAAGCGTCCAGTTGTGCGGCGATGGCTTCGAGAAATTCTGCCCGCCGCACAGGTGCGAGGCTGCGCAATGCCGGGTAGGCCTGTTGTGCAGCGCGGGCGGCAGCGTCTACCTCTTCGGCTGTGGCCTGATGGAAACGATAGGGCAGGGCTTCACCGTTGCTCGCTTTGTGGCTGAGCAAGGTGACAGTGCCAGCGGCGCGGCGCGCGCCGCCGATGTAGTTGTGGCCGATGATGTCCGGCATGGAGCACTCCTGATGAAGGGTTGGGTCAGGCCAGCGAGCTGCCCTGGCGAACAGGCGCGGTTTGTCCGGCGGCTATGCGCGCGGCGGCCTCGGCGTCGACCGCATGCAGCGACTTGCCACGGGTCTCGCGGGTCAGGCCGACGGCGACGATCGAGATCAGCGACGCGCCGACCAGATACCAGGCGATCGGGGTCGAGCTTTGGTACTCGTTGAGCAGGCTGATGGCGATCAACGGCGCCAGGGAGCCGGCGAAAATCGGCGCGACCTGGTAGCACAGCGACAGGGCGGTGTAGCGCACGTGGGTCGGGAACAGCTCAGCCATCAGCGCCGAGTAGGGCGCGTAGGTCATCGATTCGATGGCCAGGCCCAGGGTGATCGCCGCCATGATCAGCCAGTTGTTGCCGGTGTCCATCATCGGGAAGCCGGCAAAACCCCAGAACGCCGTGAGCACCGCGCCGGTGAGGTAGACCGGCTTGCGCCCGACCAGGTCGGACAGGTAACCCATCAGCGGGATCAGGAAGAAGTGCAGCAGGTGTGCGCCGAACATCAGCAGGAGGATCAGCGAGGTATCCTTGTGCACCACCAGCTTGAGGTAGGTGATCGAGAAGGTCACCACGGTGTAGTAGAGGATGTTCTCGGCGAAACGTGCGCCGATCCCCACCAGCACCGCACGCCAGTGATGGCGCAAGACCTCGACCACGCCCAGTTGCTGCTCGGCCTTCTGCGCCTGGCGGGCCTGGGCCTCTTTGAAAATCGGCGCGTCGTCGACGCTGGTGCGGATCCAGTAGCCGATCAGCACCACCACCGCCGACAACCAGAAGGCGACACGCCAGCCCCAGGCGAGGAACTGTTCTTCCGAGAGACTACTCGACAGTGCAAGTAAGGCCACGGTCGCGAGCAGGTTGCCGGCCGGCACCCCGGCTTGCGGCCAGCTGGCCCAGAAGCCGCGGCGGTTGTCCGGACAGTGTTCCGACACTAGCAGGATGGCGCCGCCCCATTCGCCGCCAAAGGCGAAACCCTGGATCAGCCGCAGCAGCACCAGCAACGCCGGCGCGGCATAGCCGATGCTGTCGAACCCGGGCAGGCAGCCCATCAGGAAGGTGGTGATACCGACCACCACCAGGCTCAATTGCAGTAGGCGCTTGCGGCCGAATTTATCACCGTAGTGACCGAACACCAGTCCACCCAACGGGCGGGCGAGGAAGCCTACGGCATAGAGGGCGAAGGCGGCGATGATGCCGTCGATGGGGCTGTCGGTCTGGCGGAAGAACAACTGGCCGAAGACCAGTGCCGAGGCCGTACCGTAGAGGAAGAACTCATACCATTCGGCGACGGTACCGGCCATGGCCGCGGCCACGACACGTTTCAATCCCGAGGGGGTGGTTGCGCTGGAAGGGTGACTGGACATGCTGGCGGTTCCTGTATGGGCGCAAAACAGGCCGGCCGGCTGCCACGATGGAGCCGGCCGGGCAATCACTCAGAGGCCGACGTCCGGCAGGTGCGGGCGGTTGGCCAGGGCCTTGGCCATGATCTGCTCGACGTAGACCCGATCCGCTTCCGGCAGGGCCAGGCGCGGCGGACGGGTCAGCGCGCTGCCGCGACCGGCGATGGCTTCGCACAGCTTGATGCACTGCACCAGGTCGGCGCGGGCATCCAGGTGCAGGATCGGCATCAGCCATTCGTAGATCGGCATGGCCTCGGCGAAGCGCCCGGCCTTGGCCAGGCGAAAGATTGTCTCGCCCTCTTGCGGGAACACGTTGGACATGCCCGAGACCCAGCCCTGGGCGCCGACTGCGATGCTTTCCAGAACCACGTCGTCCAGGCCTGCGAAGAGCACGAAGCGGTCGCCGACTTCATTGCGCACGTCGATAAAGCGCCGGGTGTCGCCGGAGGAGTCCTTGAAACACACCACGTTGTCGCAGTCGGCCAGGGAAATCAGGATGTCCGGGGTGACGTCGTTTTTGTAGATCGGCGGGTTGTTGTAGACCATCAGCGGCACGTCGGTGTGTTTGGCCACATAACGGTAGTGCTCGGCGGTCTCGAACGGCTTGGAGCCGTAGACCAGCGCCGGCATCAGCATCACCCCGTCTACGCCGACCTGGCGTACCGCGTTGGCCACTTTGGCGGCCTGCACGCTGGTGAACTCGGCCACGCCGCAGATCACCGGGACGCGGCCGCGGGAGGCATCGACGGCGACTTCGGTCACGGCAATTTTTTCTTCGGCGGTCAGCGAGGTGTTCTCACCGACCGAACCACAAACCACCAGCCCCGAGACGCCATCGCGGATCACATTGGAAATCACCTCGTGGGTCTTTTCCAGGTTGATAGAGAAGTCGTCGTTGAATTGAGTGGTGACCGCAGGGAAGACGCCGCTCCAGTTTACGTACTTGCTCATGGTGTTCTCCGGTTGTTTATTGTATTTCGTATACGATATTAAAAGTGTGTGAAGTCGACCAGTGTTTTTTTCGTGCGTGGCTGATCGGGTTTTAAGAATGTTTGTAAATCAAGGGCTTAGCGCTCAGGCGCCCGGCCAGGTGTCCGACAGCCGGTAGCCTTGCGGCCACGGATCGCTTGGATCGAGGAGCAATTGCTGGGTGCCGGTGATCCAGGCGCGGCCGGAAATGCACGGGTAGATGGCCGCGCGACCGGCAATTTCAGTCTGTGAATCGATGCGGCAGTGGAACTCCGAGCCGATGATCGAGCGGCCGATGAAGCGCTCGCCGACCTTCAGCAAGCCTTTGGCCTGCATCACCGCCATTCGTGCTGAGCAGCCGGTGCCACAGGGTGAGCGGTCGATCTTGCCGGGACGGATGACCACGGCGTTGGCGCCAGTGGCGACATCATTTTCGTACTCGATGGGCGCGGCGATCTGGCAAAAGGAGATGTGCGACCAATCCGGGTTCAGCGGGTGACGAAAACCCAACTGCTCGTTGGCGGCGCGAGTGATCTTCAGGCCGATCTCGACAATCTCCCTGGCTTCGTCCGGGCGAATGGCGAAGCCCAGTTGCCGGGCATCGGCGATGACGAAGCTGTCGCCGCCGTAGGCTGTGTCGACCTGCAGCGAGCCGTAGCCTTCGACTTCGATCCAGGCGTCGAGGCGGTCGGCAAAGGACGGCACGTTCTTCACTTCCACCCGCTGCACTTTGCCGTCACGGCATTCGGCGACCGCTTCGATCAGGCCGCCAGGGGCTTCGAGCACCAGACGGGTTTCGGGCTCGGTCATCGGCAGGATGCCGCTGTCGAGCAGTACGGTGGACACGCACAACGAGTTGGAGCCGGACATCGGCGGGGTGTCGGCAGGCTCCATGATGATCCAGGCCATCTGCGCGCGCGGATCCTTGGCCGGGACCAGCAGGTTGACGTGGCGGAACACGCCGCCGCGCGGCTCGTTGAGGACGAAGTTGCGCAGGGTCTCGTCGTGGGCAATCCAGCGCGATTGCTCCCAGACGGTGACGCCGGGCGGCGGGGCGACACCACCGACGATGACGTCGCCGACCTCGCCTTCGGCATGGCAATTGACGATGTGGATGATCTTTGATGAACGCATTCACGGGACTCCTTGTGTTGAAGGGCGGGGCCTCATCGCCGGCAAGGCCGGCTCCTACAGAGGGATGGCTGGGTTATTTCACCGACTTCAAGAATGCCGCCGTCTCCGGTTGCAACGGGTTGCCGATCACCTGCTCCGGCGCGCCGATTTCGTGCACCAGGCCGTTACGGAAGAACGCCACGCGGTCCGATACATCGCGGGCAAAACGGATCTCGTGGGTCACCAGCACCATGGTCATGCCGTCTTCGGCGAGCATGCGCATGGTGTCCAGCACCTCGCCCACCAGCTGCGGGTCAAGCGCCGAGGTGGCTTCGTCGAACAGCATGTAGTCCGGCGACATCGCCAGCGCTCGGGCAATCGCCATGCGCTGTTGCTGCCCGCCCGACAACTTGCCGGGGAAGGTCTTGAGCTTGTCGCCCAGGCCCACGTGGGTCAGTTGTTGCACCGCCAGCTCCTCGGCTTGCTCCTTGCTCTTGCCCAGCACTTTGCGTGGCGCGAGCATCACGTTCTCGAGGACTGTCAGGTGCGGAAAGGCATTCCACTGCTGGAACACGATGCCGATTTTCTGCCGCAAACGGTTCAGGTCGGTGGCCCGCTCGTGTACCTCGACGCCGTCGACGCGGATGCTGCCTTTCTGGATCGGCTCCAGGCCGTTGATGCACATCAGCAAGGTCGACTTACCCGAACCCGAGCCGCCGATGATCGACACCACTTCGCCCTTGTCCACGGTCAGGCTAACGCCCTTGACCACTTCCAGGTTGCCGAAGGATTTGTGTACGTTCTGGATCTCAATCATTTTCTTGCCACCTTCTTTCCAGACGGGCGCCCAGGCGGGCAACCACCAGGCTCATGACGTAGTAGATGAGGCCTGCGATGCACAGCACCAGCAGGGGTTCCTGAATCCGCGTAACAATGGTCTGCGAGGCGCGCAGCAGCTCGACAATGCCGATCCACATCACCAGCGCGGTGTCTTTCATCACCCCCAGCACCAGGTTCAGCCAGCCGGGAAACGCCACCCGGCTGGCCATCGGCAGGACGATCCAGCGCAGGTCCTGCAGGTAGCTCATGCCCAGTGATCGGCTGGCCCGGCGCACGCTCAGCGACACCGCCAGCACACCGCCACGGACGATCTCGGTGAAGTACGCGGCGGTATACACGCCCAGCACGATGCAGCCGACGCTGAACGCGCTGATGTTCAGCCCGACAATGCTCTTGAACGAGTTGAACAGAACGAACTGAATCAGCAGCGGCACGCTGCGAAACACATCGAGCACCCACGCCAGCGGCAGGCTCACCCGTGGCCAGAGGGCGCGGGCGAGGCCGAACAGCAACCCGGCGAAGGTGCCCAGGAGGATGGCCCAGAAGGTCAGCTGCACGGTGACCCGAGCGCCGTCGAGCAGGAACATGAAGTCGTTCCAGGTAAAGCTGGTGGAAAACATGCCGAGCTCCTCAGTAGCGGAACAACCGCCAGGCCATCAGCCGCGCTACCGCGACGATCGCCTTGGCGATCACGTAGTAGAGCGCCGCCGCCAGGGCGAAGTATTCGAAGGTGCGGAAGGTCTTGACGTTGTAGTCCTGGGTCACGCCGGTGAGGTCGTTGTTCAGGCCTACGATCACCCCCAGCGAGGTCATCAGCACCGCCCAGACCATCTGGTTGGTCAGCGGGTAGAACACCACCCGCAGCAACTGCGGGATGATGATCATCCGGTAGGCCTGGAAGGCGCTCATGCCCAGCGAACGCGCCGCACGCATCTGCGTGGTCGGCACGGCTTTGAGGCCGCCGCGAAAGTTCTCGGCCAGGTAGCCGGCGTTGTTGAAGGTGATCCCTGCGAGCAGGGCGATCCACGAGCTGACATGCATGCCCAGCGAGCCGAG
Organism: Pseudomonas sp.; assembly: GCF_050739775.1. GTDB lineage: Bacteria > Pseudomonadota > Gammaproteobacteria > Pseudomonadales > Pseudomonadaceae > Aquipseudomonas. The sequence continues at coordinate 63,092 of NZ_JBOICA010000005.1, read as the reverse complement.
ACCGAAGTACAGGATGTAGATCTGGAACAGCGAGGGCGTGTTGCGCGCGATTGATACCCAGCCGTCGGCAAAGCCGCGCAACACCGGCTGCTTGCCTTCGCGCATCACAGTCAGGGCCAGGGCAATCAGCACCCCGAAGATCATCGACAACGCGGCGGTCTCGAAGGTGACCCAGGCGCCGCTAAGCATGTCCGGCAGGGCGCGCAGGGCTGAGCGCCATTGGAAGGTGTAGTCAAACATGCGCGGGACTCTCCTTGGTGGCGGCAGGTTGCAGCCAGGCCGGCAGGCGAGCGCTGGCCTGGCCGCTGCAGGCCGATTCGACGCATTCGGCGAGACTGGCGAAGTGCACCGGTCGACCCGCCAGGCCAGGCCCGTAGTGGGCGTATTTGCCGGAGTTGGTCATTAGCGTGCGCGCAGTTGGCGGGATCACCGGTTCACCGAGCATGCACCAGCAGGTGTCCGTCACCAGCGTCACGCCGAAACGTTCGAGCCCGGCGATATGCCCGGCAGCGCTGGCCTGTTCGAGCACCGCGCGGCCGCAGGTGATCGCCACCACCACATCCGGGTGTTTGTGCCGACCCTGGCACAGGCGCTCGAGCGCCGCGAACTCGCTGAGCGAGAAATGCGGGTTGCCCAGCGAAACCACATCGACCCGCAGCTCGCGGGCGCTGTTGAGCGCGCGCCAGCTGTGCAGCAGGTCTTTCAGTTGCAGGCGTTCGCTGGGCAGGGGCACGCCGGGTTCAAGCACCTGCGCCGGCTCCAGCGCTTCCGGCGTGACCCCGGCGATATGAAACAGCGGCGCCGCCGAGGTGGTAGCAAAGGCCGCACCGAAGGCCTTGAGGTCGTCCAGGCTGGGTTGCGCCTGTTCCAGCCCGCGCACCAGTGGAATCCGCGAGCCGGCCAGGGCGCCGATGTGGTAGCCGAGCAGGGGGTAGAAGCTGTCGTCCAGCCCAGCCACCACCGGCACTTCAATAATCAGTTGCGCCTTGCGCCGACTGTCCAGATGGCAGCCGATGCTGGGCGCGCGACCGGTCAGGGCGATGCAGATGTCGAGGTAATCCGGGTACTTGAGCGTGCGCGCACCCAGGACGCTGTTGGCGTAGACCACCGCGTTGGATTCGGCCCAGACCACCTGTTCGCCCAGGGTTGGCGCGCTGTCGAGCAGGTAAGGCGCGCAGGTGAAGCTCAATTGCGCGCCCATGGCCATGTAGGCATCGCCCAGGGCACTGGCCGGCTCGCCGAGCGCCGGGTCGATGCCCAGTTCGCGCCAGCGGCGCTGGTCGACCGAAATGGAATTGAGCGTGGTCGGCACCCGCACTTTTGCGCCCCATTGCACCAGCTGCCCGGCAAAGCGCAGGCTGGCGGGGCCGGTGTAGATGCAGCCGTCGATATGCGCCTGGGTCACGTCCAGCAACTGCTCAGCGCCTTGTAGTTCGGCCATGCGCAGGACAATCTGCATCGCCATCTGCGCCGCTTTGCCGTGCTCGCCGCTGAGCAGCGCCTGGTCCTGTGGGCTCAGGTTCAGGGCGCTGGTAAATGGCCGGTCAGCCGGGGTAAACGACGGGGCCTGCCAGTGGACGGCGGGGGCCTGGGCAAACAGGCTCAGGTGTTCCCCTTCCACCCGCGCAAAGCCTGCGCCGCGTAAATCGGCGAAAGCCTCCTTGCCGATGCACAGCACCGGCAAGGAGCGCCCGAACAAGGTTTGCGCGACCAGCACGCCGAGGGTCAGGATCTCGTCGGCTTCGGCCAGTACCAGTGCCGCCGGTGCGTGGCCGTTGCTGATCAGTTCCATCATCACGCTGCTGCCGGTGCACGAACCGCGTCCGCTGGGGATGGCCAGCACGCGCCCGGCGATGCACTGGCCGCTGAGCGGATGATGGCGGTCGATCACTTCGCCGCTGAACGGGTCGACCCCGCCCCAGAAGCTCAGCCCGGTGTCGGCGAACAGCAGTTCGCCCTGGGCCGCGCCCTCGACCAGGCTACGCCCGGCCAGGGGTTTGGGTGTGCTGGTCATGCTGCCCACCTCAGTAGTAGACCTGTGGTACGGTCAGGTCGGTCGGGGCGATTTCGCTCCCCACCCACTTGGTGAACAGCTCCTTGTAGCGCCCGGTGCGCACCTGCTGGTTGACGAACAGGTCCAGGTAACGCAGCAGACCGTACTCGTTGCGCTTGGCGCCCAGCGACACGTAATCGATCACGTAGGGGGCGTTGCCGGCGACCTTGAGGTTCTTGTACTTACCGGACTTGAGGGTGGCGGCTGCGACGGTGTTGGTGACCACGGTTGCATCGATATGACCCTGGGCGACGGCGAGCAGGGTGTCGTTCTGCGATTGGTAGGCGCGGAAGCTGCCGCTGCCCCAGCTCTTCACGTCCTTCTCCAGGGCGATGGCTTCATAGGTGCCGCTGGTGTTGCCCAACGCCTTGCCCTTGAGGTCCTCGAAGCTGTTGATGCCGGTGTTGTCGCGGGTCAGCACGACCATCTGGAAGGCGAAGTAGGGCACGGTCAGGCCGACTGTCTTGGCCCGTTCCAGGGTGTCGGAGGTGGACGCCACGATCACGTCGGCGCGCCCGGAAACCAGGGCCGGGATACGGTCAGGGAATGGGGTTTCGACCACTTCGGGCTCGACCCCGAGAATCTTCGCCAGGTCGTTGCAGTAGTCCACGTCGAAGCCGGCGGGTTTGTTGGCTTCGTCGCGAAAGCCCATGGGCGGGAAGTCCAGGGTCACGGCGCAGCGCAGCTTGCCGGAGCCGATGATGTCGTCAAGTTTGTCGGCCTGGGCATTGGCAATAAAGGTGGTACTGAGAACAGCGCTGAGGGCTACGGCAAATGTGCGGTTTTTCATAGATGCCTCGTGGTCGGTTAAGTGCTGTTAGATATCGTATTGGTAATTTCGTATACGATATTTTCTAGTGCAATGGCCGTGCCTGTTTTTCAGTTGAAGTCGGAATTGCCCTTCAGGCCTTGAGCTAGTGCGGCTGCTGGAAAAGAAGGTCGGTGTGGGAGGTTTCACCGCGCCCGGCAGGGTGTGTGGCGGGTGTTACATATCGGAGCACTGCCTGTGCGCAGCGCCCGGTAAAGGAACACTCAGCGCTGGCTGTCGCGGTATTGGCTGGGCGAAAGCCCGGTGAGGGCGCGGAACTGGCGGCTGAAGGCGCTGTGGTCGGTGTAACCGCAGCGCAGGGCGATGTCGGTGATCGGCAGGTCGAGGTCTTGCAGCAAGCGGGAAGCTTCTTCCAGCCGCGCTTTGTGGATCATCTGCCGCGGCGTGAGCTGGAAGATGCGCTTGCAATGACGCTCCAATTGCGCGACCGAGAGCCCGGCGATGGCAGTCAGTTCGGCGAGGCTGATGGGCCGGGTGAAGTGCGCACGGATATGCGCGTCGACGGCGGCGAGTTTCTGGAATTCCGGGTGGTTCGACTGTGGCAATTGCAGGTCGCGGGAGATGCCGGCCAGGCCGACGATGGTGCCTTCGCTGTCCTTGAGTGGGCGTTTGTGGGTCAGGCACCAGATCGGCTGGTTGCCGTAATAAAGGTGCAGCTCAAGCTGGTCGGCCAGCTCCCGGCCACTGCTCAGTACGCGGCGGTCCTGCTCGGTGTAGAGCGGGCCGAAACGGGCGGGGAACACGTGTTCGGCGGTGAGTCCGAGCAGGTCGTCGCTGTGCTTGCGACCGCAGCGCCGGGCCAGGGTCTGGTTGACGAAGGCGTAACGCGCCTCGCGGTCCTTGATGAAGAACACCACGTCGTTGAGGGTGTCGAGCAGCGGCGCGATGGGTCGTAAGCTGCTCAGCAAGGTCGGCAGATCGCAGGGGGCGAAGTGGTTGAGCGTGGCATGCATGACGCTGACGGTCCTGGGGCGACCGTCGGGATCATAGAGCGTTCCCGGCGCCTATCTCAAGCGCCGGGCGTTTCGTCCAGGCACAGCAGGGTGTCGATGCGCGCCGGGCTGAACGGCGGGCGCGGTACCGGGGATTGCCAGCCGAACAGGTGCTGGGTGGCCGCGCCGCAGACCCGGCCCTGACAGGCGCCCATGCCGCAACGGCTGGCAAGCTTGGCTTCGCGCCAGTTGTTGTGTTCGGCGAGGGCCGCGTAGGAAACGTCTTCACAGCGGCACACCAGGGTGTCGGCAGCCGCCAGCGACTTGAGCGCCGGGTCGAGGGCGAAGGCTTTGTTCAGGGCATCGGCGAATCCATGCCAGCGGCTGCGGCGGCGGAGCAGCCGTTGCGCCGCCTGGTGATTGCCGACCGCTGCATGGCCGGCGATAGCACCCTCCACCAAGGCCCGCTCGCTGCCGCCGAAGCCGGTGCATTCGCCTGCTGCGTAGACGCCGGGCAGCGTCGTCTCCTGCCAGCTGTCCACGGCAATGGCGTCATGCGCCACGGCGCAGCCCAGGGCCTGGGCCAGCTGGATATTGGGGATCAGGCCGAAGCCGCAGGCCAGTCGATCACAGGCGATTTCCACGATCTTGCCGTTTTGCATCAAGCGCACACCTTCCAGCCGATCGCTACCCAGCGCGGCGAGCACATGACTGGCGCTGCGGTACCGGCGGTCGAACAGGCTCAAGGATTGCAACAGCTTTTGCGGCCAGCGCGGCAATTGTGCGGCGAAGCCGGCGACGGCGGCGGGCGAAGCCTGTTCGGCGATGCGCAGCACCCGGGCGCCGTTGTCTTTGGCGGTGGCGGCGCTGGCCAGCAGCAATGGCCCGCTGCCGGCAATCACGATACGTTGGTCGCGCACCGGCAGTCCGGCCTTGATCAGTGCCTGCAAACCACCGGCACCGGTTACTCCGGGCAGGGTCCAGCCGGGGAAGGGCAGCAACAGTTCACGGGCGCCGGTGCAGAGAATCAGCCGGTCGTAGTGGATCTGCCAGCCACGCTCGGCGTCTTCCACCAGCAGGGTGTCCGGGCCGGGCTGGGCGATCACGCGTGTGCCGCTGTAGTAGTGCACATTGCTGCAGGCGAGTACCTGATCGCGCAGCTGACGGGCCTGGGCGGGCACCTTGGCCTGGGGCCCGTCGCGCCAGATCTGCCCGCCTGGCAGCGAGTTGTCGTCAAGCAGCACGATGCGCGTGGCACGTGGTGCGGCGGCCAGTGCCGCAGCCAGCCCGGCGGGGCCGGCGCCGATGATCAGCAGGTTGGTGTATTCGCTCATGCTCGGGTCTCCACCTGCATGCCGTCGCAGCACAAGGTCTGGCAGGCCAGGCGTCGGCGGCCATTGATGCTCACTCGGCATTCCTGGCAAATGCCCATGCCGCACAGCGGTGCGCGGCGCTGGCCGCTGGCCGAAGTGCGCGAGCAACCATCGCCGCCCAGCGCCAGTGCAGCGGCCACGCTGGTGCCGTCGGTCACATGCAGCGGGCGTCCATCGAGCGTCAGATCAGGCATGGGCGAGTGCTCCCAGGAAGCGTTCAGGCAGATAGGGTTGGGCCGCCAGCGGTGGCGTTTCATCGAACAGTTGTGCGGTTAGCAGATCGGCCGTCGCCGGGGCGGTGGTGACGCCGAGCCCCTCGTGGCCGACCGCGAGCCACAGGCCAGCCTGATGCGGGTGCCGGCCCACCAGCGGCAGGCCGTCGGGGCTGGCAGCGCGAAAGCCGGTCCAGGCGCGGATGCCGTTCAAATGCGCCAGGTCCGGCATGTACTCAGTCGCGCGCTTGAGCATGCGCGCAAGCATCCAGCCTTCCACGGCCGGGTCGGTGGTGCCGAATTGGCGCGAAGCGCCGATGAACAGCTGGCCGGTCGGGCGCGGCTGGATATTGCAGGCGGTGGACGGGCCGCTGGTGTTATGGGCGCTGGTCACATAGCCCAGCTCCACCAGCGTATGGGTGACGGTACCGGGGTAGCGATCGGTGATCAGCAGGTGGCCTTTCTTCGCTTCGATGGGTAGCTCCGGGCATAGCTCGGTGGCCTGGGTACCGTTGGCCAGCACCACGGCATCGGCGCTAAGCCACTGGCCGTCGTCCAGACGCACACGGTTGCCCTGCACCGTGCTGACCCGCGCCCGGCGTTGCTCGATCCGTGGCGATTGCAGCATCCAGCGGGCGGTGGCCGGGGCGTAGAGGATGCCGTCGCCATTGATCAGCAAGCCGCCTTCCAGTCCCTCGCGCAAGGCCGGTTCGCGCTTGCGCAGGGCGCGGCCGGCGACCAGTTCGCAGGCCACGCCGCGTGCTTGCAGTACGCTGAATTTGTGTTCGGCCACGGCCATCTCTTCGGCGTTGGCCGCCAGCCACAGGGTGCCATTGCTGCGGTAGGCGCAGTCCTGGGGCAGGTGCGCTGCCAGTTCGCGCCAGCGTTGTAGCGAATGCTGGCTGAGCGCCAACTCTGCTGCATTGTCGTCGAGCACCAACAGGTGGCCCATGCCGGCGGCTGTGGCGCCGTGCAGACCGGCATCCAGCACCAGCACCTGCAGGCCCCGTGCGGCCAGCGACTGCGCGCAGGCTGCACCGATGATCCCGGCGCCGATCACGATCACATCGGCCACGGCACCACTGCTCACGGGCGAATGCCCCAGGCGAACGGGTCGTCTTCCTGCAGGATGAGCGTGGCTTCGGCGCTGATGTGCGCGCGGCCGCGAATGGTCGGTACGATACCCCCGCCGTCGGCCTCGAACGAGCCTTCGAACAGGCTGCCGATCACGCTGGCCTGACGCCAGGTCTGACCTGGCTGGAGCTTACCGTCGGCGGCAAGGCAGGCGAGCTTGGCGCTGGTGCCGGTGCCGCAGGGCGAACGGTCGTAGGCCTTGCCGGGGCAGAGCACGAAGTTGCGGCTGTCGGCGTTCGGGTCGTCGGCGAATAGCTCGATATGGTCGATCAGGCCGCCGTCTTCGCCGCGTATGCCCTGGTCGTCCAGGGCCTGTTGCACGGCGTAGGTGTAGGTCGTCAGCGCCTCGATGTTGTCGCCCGCGACGTTCAGGCCGTGATCGGCAATCAGGAAGAACCAGTTGCCACCCCAGGCCACATCGCCAACCACCCGGCCGATGCCCGGCACCTCCAGCACCAGGTCCTTGCGGTAACGGTAGGCCGGTACGTTGCGCACGCTGACTGAGTGGTCCTCGTGCAGGGTCGCCTGCACGGTGCCGACCGGGGTTTCAATACGGTGCACGCCCGGCCCGATGCGGCCCAGGTGCGCCAGCGACACCACCAGGCCGATGGTGCCGTGGCCGCACATGCCGAGGTAGCCGGTATTGTTGAAAAAGATCACCCCGGCGCAGGCGCTCGGGTCCACTGGCTGGCACAGCAGCGCGCCGACCAGCACGTCACTGCCACGCGGCTCCAGCATGCAGGCGCTGCGCCATTGATCGTACTGCTGGGCCAGGCGCTGGCGGCGCTCGGCCATGCTGCCGTTGCCAAGCGCAGGGAATCCGTCGGTGACCAGGCGGGTGGGTTCGCCGCCGGTGTGGGAGTCGATCACGCTGATGCGTTTCATGGGGAGGCCGCGTCCGTTCCGGGAAGTGAACGACAGAGTGGCTTGTCCCCTGGCATGCAGGCTTGATGCCTTTAAGCCATGTCGACGACGAAATCAGCACAGTGACCAGCAATCTTCACTTGGTCTGCGGCAGGTGCTCGAAGAGGGTCTTGCAGACGCCGGCGATGTGCTCGTCGAGGAGTGTGACGGCACGTTCGACATCCTTGGCCCGGCAGGCCTCGAGGATCTCGCGGTGTTCATGATCGGCGCGCTCCTTGCCCGCCGACAGGCTCATCTGCATGCGCAGGTAGCGCTCCAGCTTGTCGTTCACCGAGCGGATCATGTTCACCAGAAAGGGCCGCTGCGCAGGTTCGTACAGGCAGGCGTGCAGCTCCCAGTTCAGCTCGGCCCAGCGCCCGACGTCGTTCTCGCCGACGAACTCCTGGCAGATCCGTTCGGCGCGAGCGAAGGTCTCTTCGCTCATGTTCGGGATCGCCAGGCGCAGCGCCTTGTCTTCGAGCAGCATGCGCACTTCGAACATCTGCGCCAGCTCCGATTCGGACATGCGCGTGACCATAGCCCCGCGATTGCGTTGGAACATCACCAGCCCCTCGGCCTCCAGGCGCTTGAGCGCCTCGCGCACGGGGATCTTGCTGACGTTGAACTGGCGGGCGATGTCGTCCTGGCGGATCGGTTCGTCTTCGGCGAAGTGCCCGGCAATGATCGCATCGCGCAGGTGATGGGTGATGATTTCCGAGGTCGAAGGCGTATTGCCCAGATCCGGGGCGTTAAGGCGGGGTACGGTCACGGTGGCGTCGTCCGAAGTTCTTTGTGGATATAGTATACGAATTTATCCGCGCCAGGGCCTCGCGGGGCAAGCCCGCTCTCACAGGTTGAACTGCACACCTTGTGGGAGCGGGCTTGCTCCGCGAAAAGGGATTACTTGCGAGCTTCGAGAATCAGGTTGAAGGGCGTTTCCGTGGCCCGGCGAAAGTGCTTGAAGCCGGCTTCCTCGAACACAGCGCGCAAACGCGCTTCCCCGGCTTGCGCCCCCAGGCCGAGGCCGACTTCCTGGGACAGCGAGTTGGGCGTGCAGATAAAGGTCGAGGCGGCGTAGAACAGGCGGCCTACTGGCGTGCTGTTCTCATCCAGGCTGTCATTGGCATACGGCTCAACCAGCAGCACCGTGCCGTCGGACTTGAGCGCGTCATAGGCATGGCGCGCGGCGCCCACCGGGTCACCCATGTCGTGCAGGCAGTCGAAATAGCAGATCAGGTCATAGCCGGTGCCGGGAAAGTCCTTGGCGCTGGCCTGGATGAACTGCGTGCGGTCGGCTACCCCGCCTTCGCCAGCGCGTTGGCGGGACACCGTGATCGACGGCCCGTGATAGTCGAAGCCGTAGAACTGCGAAGTGGGAAAGGCCTGGGCCAGGATCACCGTCGAGGCGCCATGACCGCAGCCGACGTCGGCGACCTTGGCACCGGTCTGCAGTTTGTCGATCACCCCTGTCAGGGTCGGCAGCCATTCTGCCACCAGGTGGGCGCGGTAGCCGGGACGGAAGAAGCGTTCGGTGCCGCTGAACATGCACGGGTGATGGTCGCCCCAGGGCAGGGCGCCGTCGCCGCGCATGGCGGCCACCAGCTTGTCCTTGTCGTGGTAGAGAGAGGCTATCACCGAAGCCCCGCCGGCCGCGTACACCGGTGAGTCCTCGATGGCCAGGGCCATGGCCTGCTCCTCGGGCAGGCGAAAGCGGCCGTCCTGGTGTTCCATATAGCCCGACGCCGCTTGGGCGCTGAGCCATTCGCGCAGCAGCCGGGCATTGCAGCCGGTTTTTTGCGCCAGTTCGTCGGGGGTTATGAACTGACTGTCGGCCATGGCCCGGTACAAGCCCAGCTCATCGCCGAGAAGCAGGTTGGCCAACAGGGCGGCGCCACCCATGTCGTTGACCAGCTTTCCCATGAAGTCATTTAGCTTGGCTTCGTCCATTGCGTGTTCTCCTGCATGAAGTCCAACGTCAACGGGGCCGTCACTGTAGGCGACGACCTCGGGCCATTTCTCGTGGGGCAACCGTTAAGTATAGTTCAGCGCGCCTGGCCGGACGTCCGTTCGCGCAGGGCTTTGCTGACGTTCGCCTGGATCTCGTAGGCCGGTGCTTCGACAGTATCGAAGTCGCGCGAGTAGCGCCGGGCGAATTCTTCCACGCCCCATTGCTGGTACTGCTGCACATGATGCAGTTCATGGGCCCAGAGGGCGACGTTGTCCTGGGCATCGGCCTCGTGGCGAAAGACGATGATATCGATCAGGGTCACGGCGTTGACATCCGGGTTCTGCAGCAGGGCGTTGGCGCTGTCCAGGGCCTGCTGGTCGCCGACCTTGTAGCGTGCCGCGTCCAGCACCTGGAAGTCGTAATACGGCTCAAGTTGGGCGCGAATGTGCAGTGGAATTGGCAGCACCGTGCCGGCTGCCGCGGTGTTGCGCGCCTGTTGCAGGGCCAGGGCCAGGGAGTTGCTGGCGATGCGCCCGAGGTCGTCGAGCACGGTGCCGGCCTGGCCCGGATCGATCGGCGAGCAGATGCAGCTGCCCAGGCAGATCTCGTACTGACCGGCCGGGCAGGCGGCGAGGGCGGAGAGTGGGGCGATCAGGGCAAGACCGAGCAGCAGCGGTTCAACGACTTTCATGCAGTGCCCCGGCGAGAAACTCACGGGAGGCGTTGAGCACTTCCTGCTGGCTTGGTTCGTTGGCCAGCATGCGCGCGATCACCAGTGCGCCTACGCACTGGCTGAGCAGGGCCCAGGCCAGGTCCGGATCTTCGAGGGTGTCGGCCCAGGCTTGGTGCAGGGTGCGCAGCCAGTGCTCGGCTTCTTCACGCACCGGCAGCGGCGCCTGGGCGATCTCGGCGCCCAGGGCCGGGATGGCGCAACCACCTTCAGGATTGTGCACGTGGGCCAGGCTCAAGTAATGGTCCAGGCAGCGCTCAAGCCGCTGGCGGTTCATCGGTTGTTGAGCCATGGGGCTCTGGGACAGTTCGCGGCGCACCACTTCGGTGAACAGGTCGTCCTTGGATGGAAAATGGTTGTAGAAGGCACCGCCCGTCAAGCCGATGGCCTTCATCAAACCGGCGACGCCAGTGGCATTGAAGCCGCCGCGCTTGGCCAGGGCGCCGCTGCTTTCCAGCAGCTTCTGCCGGGTTTGTTCCTTGTGGGTGGTGGAGTAGCGCACGCCGACCTTCTCCGTATCTCTGGCTTGACGAAGTCTGGATCATAGCATAGCGTTTGTTAACTAAATGATCGTTTACCAATGGAGGCGATAGATGACTCAGGGCAAGAAAGTGGTGTTGGTAGTAGGGGCCGGCGATGCTACCGGTGGTGCGATTGCCAAGCGTTTTGCCCGCGAAGGCTATATCGCCTGCGTGACCCGGCGCAGCGCCGACAAGCTGCAGCCGCTGGTGGATGAGATCCGTGCCGCGGGCGGCGAGGCGCACGGCTTTGCCTCCGATGCGCGCAAGGAAGATGAGGTGGCGGCGCTGATCGAACAGATCGAAAGCAGTCTCGGACCGATTGAGGCCTTCGTGTTCAACATTGGCGCCAATGTGCCCTGCAGCATTCTCGACGAGACCGCGCGCAAGTACTTCAAAATCTGGGAAATGGCCTGTTTCGCCGGCTTTTTGACCGCTCAAGCGGTGGCGCGGCGCATGGTCAGCCGTGAGCGCGGGACTATCCTGTTCACCGGCGCCACGGCCGGCCTGCGTGGTGCTGCCGGTTTTGCCGCATTCGCCGGGGCCAAGCATGGCATCCGCGCCTTGGCCCAGAGCATGGCCCGGGAGCTTGGGCCGCGTAACATTCATGTCGCCCATGTGGTGGTGGACGGTGCCATCGACACCGCGTTTATCCGCGACAGTTTCCCCGAACGCTATGCACTCAAGGATCAGGACGGCATCCTCGATCCCGCGCACATTGCCGACAGCTACTGGTTCCTGCATGCACAGCCGCGCGACGCCTGGACCTTCGAGCTCGATCTGCGACCGTGGCTGGAACGCTGGTAAGCCTCTGATAACAACAAGGACATTGAACAATGAGCAAGACCGTCGAATTCTTCTTTGACCTGGGCAGCCCGGCCAGTTACCTGGCCTGGACCCAACTGCCGGCGCTGTGCGCCCGGCACGCTGCGCTACTGGTGTACCGGCCGATGCTGCTGGGCGGGGTGTTCCAGGCTACCGGCAATGCTTCGCCGGTGATGGTCCCGGCCAAGGCGCGGTATGTGTTTGTCGACTTTCAACGCTACGCCAAACGCTATGGCGTGACCTTGGCGTTCCCGCCGGGCTTTCCGATCAACACCCTGGGCCTGATGCGCGGGACCATTGCTGTGCAGTTGTTTCAACCTGAGCGCTTCGAGGCTTACCTCAACGCTGTGTTCCCGGCCATGTGGGCGCAGCAACGCAACCTTGGCGACCCGCAGGTACTGGCAACGGTTTTGCAAGAGGCGGGTTTCGATCCTGAGCAGTATCAAGCCTGGACTGCTGATCCCCAGGTCAAGGCGGCACTCAAGGATGCCACCGAAGAAGCCGTGCGCCGTGGTGCCTTCGGCGCGCCGACCTGCTTTGTCGGCGAGCAGATGTTCTTCGGTCAGGACCGCCTGGAGTTCGTCGCCGAGGCATTGGCTTGAACAGGTACAGCCAAGTGTAGTGGCATTATTTTCAGCAACTGTATGGCCGGACCGGATCAGGACTCCGTTAGTGTCATTGCAGCCCTGAAAAAAACCTGGATGCCTGCCATGCTCAGCTCACTCGACCTGATAACCGCCTTCGTGCTGTTCGCCTTCGTTTCCTCGATCACCCCGGGGCCCAACAACACCATGTTGCTGGCCTCCGGGGTGAACTTCGGCGTACGCCGTTCGATTCCCCACGCGCTGGGTATCAGCGTGGGTTTCATGGTCATGGTGCTGGCGGTGGGCTTTGGCCTGGGTGAGGTGTTCAAGGCCTACCCACCGATCTACACAGTGTTGCGCTATGTGGGGGCGACGTACTTGCTGTACCTGGCGTGGAAAATCGCCACCTCCGGCCCCCTGTCGGTCAGCAGCCCCGAGAGCCGCAAGCCCTTGGGCTTCTGGGGCGCGGCGGCGTTCCAGTGGGTCAACCCCAAGGCCTGGGTCATGGCCGTGGGGGCAATCACCACCTATACACCCGCCCAGGGCTACGTCACCAACGTGATCGTGATTGCCACGGTGTTCGCCCTCGTCAACTTGCCCAGTGTCTGCGTCTGGGTGATGTTCGGTAGCGCTTTGCGTACGGTGCTGCAGAACCCGCGGTGGTTGATGGTGTTCAATTTGCTCATGGCGGCGCTGCTGGTGATATCCCTTTACCCGTTGCTCTTTGTAGAATCGAGCTTTTCCTGAATGAGTACGCCATGCAGTTGATTCCCTGGTCCCATGACACAAGTGCCGGCTTCACCTTGCGCGGCTGGCGCTCACCCGCCAGCGGCAAACCCTTGCTGCACTTCCTCCACGGTAATGGCTTTTGCAGCCTGGTCTACCAGCCATTGCTGGCGCGTCTGGCCGAACACTTCGACCTCTGGCTTTGTGATGTTCAGGGCCATGGCGACAGTGATCATGGCGGCCCGTTCCAGGGCTGGAACCGCACCGCAGAGTTGGCCGTCGAGGCGTTCGAAGCGGGCCGTGGGGAGTACGCTGAGGTGCCGCGCTTCGCCGTCGGCCACAGCTTTGGCGGGGTACTTACCGGGCTGATGCTGGCGTGTCAGCCGCAGTTGTTCCAGCGCGCGGTATTGCTCGATCCGGTGCTGTTCAGTCGCTCGATGATGGGCATCATGGGCGCCGCCGCGCTGGTCGGCCTGCACCGCCGTCACGCCCTGGCGCGCAAGGCCGCCACTCGCCGTAGTCACTGGCCGGATCGCCTCGCCGCGCGTGCTTCGCTGGAAGGCCGGGGGATCTTCAAGGGCTGGAGCGAGCCGGCGTTGCAGTCTTATATCGAGCATGCCATTGGTGATTGTGGCGAAGGCGTAGTGCTCAAGTGCCGGCCCAGCCGGGAAGTGGAGATTTTCAGCTCCTTCCCGAGGCGCATGTGGGCCACGCTGACCCAGGTGCAAACGCCGACACTGGTACTCTACGGCGAGCATACCTATCCTTTCGTGCCTCAGTCTGTGCAGCGCTGGGCGCAAGACAATCAGCATGTCACTGCGGCCCAGGTGCCGGGCGGGCACTGCTTCATGCAGGAAGATCCTGCGGCCAGTGCAGAACGGATCTGCACCTATTTGCAGTAGCTGCTGCCTCGTGCGGTCAGTCGATGCCACTGGCCGCAAACTCCACCGCAAGAAAATCCAGCAAGCTGCGCACGCCCGGCAACAACCCGCGGCGCGAGGCGAACACCGCATGCACCACACCGCACTCCGGTGCCCAGTCGGGTGTGACCTGGACCAGTCGCCCGCTGGCCAGTGCTTCGCTTACTACCACCATCGGCACATGGACCACGCCAACGCCGGCCACTGCAGCCTGGCGCAACACCAGCAGATCGTCGGTGACCAGTCGTGGCTGATAGCGCAGGCTGGCGCGCGCCGCGTCAGGACCCACCAGCTCCCAGTGGTAGTCCCGTTGTGGCTTGCCCCAGTGCAAACTCGGCAGTGCACTCAAGTCCGCTGGCACCGGGCGTGTCGGCAGACGTTCACGCAGTTCAGGCGAGGCCACCAGATACTGGGTGCTATGGGCCAGGGTTTTCATTACCAGATCACTGCTTTCCAGCGGTGGCACCCGCACCCGCAGGGCAATGTCGATGCCTTCCTGAATCAGGTCGACCTGGCGGTTGGTGCTTTCGATGTGCAGTTGCACCAAGGGGCACTGGACCATAAAGCGGGTCAGCATGGCGCCCACCCAGAAATCCAGCAGGGCGGTCGGGCAACTCAGGCGCACGATGCCCTGGGGTTCTGCGCGGTTGCGTTCGATCAGCTCGGCGGCGCCCTCGGCTTCCACTAGCATGGCCACACAGTGACGGTAATAGGCCTGGCCGATTTCGGTCACCGAAAAGTGTCGGGTCGAGCGCTGGATCAGGCGCACGCCGAGGCGCTCTTCGAGCCCGGCGATACGCCGGCTGAGTTTTGACTTGGGCATGTCCAGGGCGCGGCCAGCGGGGGCAAAACCGCCGTGATCGACTACCTGGGCGAAGTAGTAAAGGTCGTTGAGATCTTCCATCAGTGTTCTCCATATGGAACGCTGAAGGCAGTTTAACGGATCTACCGCCGATGTCGTTGCGCTCGTATGGTTATAGCCATCCACGAGAGGAGACATCTCATGAAAAAGATCCAAGGCGTCTACAGCAGCCCCAACCCGCATTGGGTCGGCGATGGCTTCCCCGTTCGCAGCCTGTTCACTTACGACAACCTGGCCCAGCACATCAGCCCGTTTCTGTTGCTGGACTATGCCGGCCCCCACGATTTCACCCCGACCACGGCACGTCGTGGTGTTGGCCAGCATCCACATCGTGGTTTTGAAACCGTGACCATCGTCTACCAGGGCGAACTGGAGCACCGGGACTCCACCGGTGCCGGTGGTTTGATCGGCCCTGGCGATGTGCAGTGGATGACCGCTGCGAACGGCATCCTCCATGAAGAGTTCCACGCCCCGGCGTTCGCCGCCAAGGGCGGCACCCTGGAGATGGTCCAGCTGTGGGTCAACCTGCCGGCCAAGGACAAATCGGCAGCCGCCGGTTACCAGACGCTGCTCAGCAGCGATATTCCGGTCGTGCCCCTGGGTGCCGGCAGCGGCAGTCTGCGCGTGATTGCTGGTGAGTATCGCGGCCACAAGGGCCCGGCGCAGACCTTCACGCCGATGGATGTCTGGGACCTGCAGCTCAAGCCAGGCGCACCGGTACGCCTGCCCAGCGCAGCAGGGCGCAGCACCGCGCTGGTGGTACTGCGCGGCAAGCTACTGGTCAACGGCGAGCGTGCGGTCGGCCCGGCGCAGTTGGTGCTGTTCGACCGTGCCGGTGACGAGCTGTTGCTCGAAGCACAGACCGATGTGTCGGTACTGCTGCTCAGTGGCGAGCCGCTGGACGAGCCCATCGTCGGTTACGGCCCGTTCGTGATGAACAGCGAGGCGGAAATTGCCGAGGCTTTCGACGACTTCCGTGCCGGTCGTTTCGGCCAGATAAATGGGGCGGGCGGTTCTCGTCACGACAACTAGTATCAATAACCCGAAGGTCGCCCGACGGGTGGCCTTCGACTCGGCTGCGAGCACAACTTGCAGTCAGACCTCAAGGAGAATGTGTCATGAGTACATTTGCCAACGTTGCCAATTTCAATGGCCAGGTCCCGCGTATCGATCCTGATAACGCCGCGATGCTGCTGATCGACCACCAGAGTGGTCTGTTCCAGACGGTCAAGGACATGCCCATGACCGAGTTGCGGGCCAATGCCATTACCCTGGCCAAGGTCGCCAGCCTGGCCAAGATCCCGGTGATTACCACGGCATCCGTGCCGCAAGGCCCCAACGGCCCGTTGATTCCGGAAATCCATGAAGCCGCGCCGCATGCCAAGTATGTTGCCCGCAAAGGTGAAATCAACGCCTGGGACAATCCGGAGTTCGTCAAGGCGGTCGAGGCTACTGGCAAGAAGCAGCTGATCATCGCCGGCACCATCACCAGCGTGTGCATGGCCTTCCCGAGCATCAGCGCGGTCAATGCCGGTTACCAGGTGTTTGCGGTGATCGATGCCAGCGGCACCTATTCGAAGATGGCTCAGGAAATCACCCTGTCGCGCATCATGCAGGCCGGTGTGGTACCGATGGACACCGCTGCGGTGTGCTCGGAAGTTCAGCGCACCTGGAACCGTCCGGACGCACAACAGTGGGCTGAGGCCTATAGTGCAGTATTCCCGCACTACCAACTGCTGATCGAAAGCTACCTCAAGGCGCAACAGGTAGTGGATGAACACGAACAACTGGATTCGGCACGCTGATCCCTCATGTCCGGTGCCACAGGGTACCGGCCTACCAACGCAAGGAGTTAGAGCATGAGCAAGCCCTACGTTCGTCTGGACAAGAACAACGCTGCTGTCCTGCTGGTGGATCACCAGACCGGTCTGCTGTCGCTGGTGCGTGACATCGAACCGGACAAGTTCAAGAACAACGTGCTGGCTGTAGGTGACCTGGCCAAGTATTTCAAGCTGCCCACCATCCTCACCACCAGCTTCGAGACCGGTCCTAATGGCCCGCTGGTACCCGAGCTCAAAGCGCAGTTCCCGGAAGCGCCGTATATCGCCCGTCCTGGCCAGATCAATGCCTGGGACAACGAAGACTTCGTCAAAGCGGTAAAAGCCACGGGTAAAAAGCAGCTGATCATCGCCGGCGTGGTGACTGAAGTGTGCGTGGCTTTCCCGGCACTGTCGGCGCTGGAAGACGGTTTTGAGGTGTTCGTGGTCACTGACGCTTCGGGCACCTTCAATGAGCTGACCCGCGACTCGGCCTGGAACCGCATGTCGCAAGCCGGCGCCCAACTGATGACCTGGTTCGGCCTGGCCTGCGAGTTGCACCGCGACTGGCGCAACGACATCGAGGGCCTGGGAACCCTGTTCTCCAACCACATCCCGGACTACCGCAACCTGATCACCAGCTACAACACCCTCACCAACGGCAAGTAACGTCGTTCACTGATCGGCGGCCGGGCGCTCACGTTGCCCGGCCGTCGTTTCTATTTCTTGGCCCGGATCGCTGTAGTGTCGCTGGTATTGCATCAGGTAATCAGGCGATTATTCTGCAATGAATCATGTTCCTGCCATGCACGGTTACCGGCGCAGTGTGCGCCGCAACTGTCCGTTGACCTTCTGGCTGAACTATCAGCCACCTTTGCACTGGCCTTCACTGCTGGAGTTTCTGACTGCCCGTTGCATTGCCGGCATCGAAACGGTGCAGGCGGGTGTGTATTCGCGCAGTGTCGTTCTGGGTGGTCGTCACGGCGTCGTTCAGGTGCGGGCGATGCGTGGACATCGGCTGATGTTGACGGTTACCGGTGTGCACGGGGCTGCGATCCCCGGCTTGATCGCCAGGGTTCGACGGGTTTTCGACCTGAATGCGCGACCCGGCCAGATCGAGGCGCAACTGGGTCGTGACCCCCTGATGGCCAGGCTGATAGCTGTTCGGCCGGGGTTGCGTGTGCCTCAGGGTTGGGATGGGTTCGAGCAGGCCATGCGTACCGTGCTTGGCCAGCAGATCAGCGTTGCCGGGGCGATGACCCTGGCTGGACGCATGGTGCTTCGATACGGTCAGTTGCTATCGTCGCAAGTCGCTGAGGGGACGGGGCTGACCCATGTGTTCCCGACGCCTGCAGCCTTGGTCGAAGAGGACCTGAGCGACCTGGGCATGCCCCGTTCGCGTGCTGCGACGCTGTCGATCATGGCCCGGGCACTGCTGGATGAACCACATTTGTTGCGCCCTGGTGTCGACCTGGACAGCGGGGTGGCGCGCCTGTGCCAATTGCGCGGCATCGGCCCCTGGAGTGCCCAGTACCTGGCGTTGCGTCAGTTGGGCGCCGCTGATGCGTTGCCATTGGGGGACGTAGCCTTGGTCAAGGCATTGCGCTTGTTGGAAGGCCCCCAAGTGCAACTGGCGGATCGAGCCCGGGCCTGGAGCCCATGGCGCGCTTACGCTGCCCAGCACTTATGGGCTTCATTGAGCTGAATCAACTTGGTCGCGGGCAAATGACTCATCTTGGATACTGCCCACGCTGATTGTTGCGCTGCATGGAGGAAACGACGGCGCATCAGTATTTTCAATTGGCAGCGAAGGCCCGCTTAGTAGTAACTGAATAGTCGGGCCCTCCGATACGAGGATCGCAATATGTCACTGATTGGCGTTTCCAACCTTGAATTGCGCCAGCTCATAGAGCAGGCATTTTTGCCTGATCGTAGTGTGGTGTCCTGCACCGACGGTGAACACCTGACTATCCAGTTGGGGCACGGCGACAGCTTGAGCGATTGTCTGACGGTCACCGGTATTCGAGTGCACAGCCTGACCAGCTGTCACGAATTGGCTGCAATGGTTGCCCAGGTGCGCGAAGAGCAACGCCTGGGGCGCAACCACATTTTGTTCAAGCCCCAGGCGGTTGCCTGAACTGTTCCTGTTCCCGGTTCAGCCGAGGCTGGCCGGGCGCAGGTATTCAGGGTTAAGCACGTTGAACCAGAACAGAATCATCGATACCAGGGTGGTCACCAGCACCAGCAGCCCAATCGCCCAGACACTGGTCGAATACAACAGACCGTCCTCCTTGCGCAGGCGCAGGAAAGTCGGCAGGCCGACATACAGCAGAAAAGTCGTATAGGCCGAGGCTGTCAGCAGCACGATCAAGGCCAGCCAACGGCCCGGATACAGCCCGGCGACACCGGCGACAACGTACGGCGTGGCGGTGTAAGCGGCAAAACCGATGCACTGGTTGAGGTTTGGCCGGGCATCGAAAGTGCGCGATATCCAGCGAATGAACCCACCCATGAGCATCACTCCCAGCACGCTGGTGGCATAGAGCAACACGCCCAGTTCGGCGGCACTGGCCACGCTCAGACGTACCCGCTGGGTGTCAGCCAGGCTCCAGCCGACACTGGTGGTACCGATGAACAGGCATAGGGCGGGGATCAAGGCCATCAACACTAGGTGTTGCAGGTAGTGCCGGGGGTGCTGTTCTTCTTCCTGGCGGATTTCCATCCAGGCATCATCGGGGTGGGTAAAGAGTTGGACCAGATGGGAACTCATAATGACCTCCGGGGTGAGCAGGGTTGAAAACACCTCTCCCTGTTCTATGAAGGCCTGTGCAGCGTCGGAGTTTCATTTTTTCAACTGTATAAGCGGGCTTGCCCCCGCAATTACGCTCTGCCAGGCTCATCGTATCGCGGGGCAAGCCGGCTCGTTGCACCACCGCTCCCACAAGAGCAATGGTTATTGCAGTTCAAGCTGCAACTGCAACCCGCCATCATCACAACGCCGGTGGTAGTGAACGATCCCGCGATAAGTACGACCGTCCCAGACAAACGCCACGCTATGTGCGCGCTCGAGCTTGTCCGGCACTGGCGCCCGGACCTGCATCTGCAGGCCGGGCAGGCCATTGAGATTCAACGGCGCCAGTTGCACCTGACATTCAGCGCTATGGGCGACAGGGCCGAACAACGTGTCCTGGACAAAATCGAGCTGCAGGCAGGTCGGACACGCCGGACTTACCTTTCTCATGCCAGACACCTCCTTCAGTTCTTGCGGTGTGCGTTCTGCAGTTGCTTGGCCAGGTCGAGCAACTGCTGATTGGTTTAGTGTGATCCTTGATCATCTGCTCGGCAAACGCCTTTACCTCGGTCGACTCGGTTTTTCCAGGGCCAGCTGTTCAATTGCCCGTGGAATGCCCACGACCGCCAGCAAACCGCGCAAAAAAGCCTGATCAGCTGGCTACCGGCGTCTCATGCAGGTGCAGCCAGCGCAGGGTGCCGTGGTCGTGCTCGAACACTGCAGTCGAGCGGCGTAGCGATTGATTGCCCATGGCATCCGCTTGCCACTCGCGATAGCTGACTACGGTCAGGCATGGACCAGCCGAGATTTCCTGCAATTCATCAATCCTGATCTGCAACCCTGGACGCTTGCCGTAGGCCTGCTGGAAGAGCCTGCACAGGCCAGGGTAATCAAGGACCTGACCGGGCAGGGTGAGCAGCGCGGCCAGGACAAAGGTCTGCTGGAATGCTTCGGGCGCAGGCAGCAACCGGTTCAGTACGGCACCAAGCAGCGCAACACCCAGACAGAAACTCAGCTGTCGATTGAGGTTCCATAAGGCGCTGGCGTGGCCCATCTGCATCGGTGTTATGGCCAGAAACGCCAGGCTTTGCGCACTGCTGCTGCACAGGCTGCTGCCAAGGCCGAGCAGGGCGAAGATGAGCGCCAGCGCCGATGGCGCAGTGGCTATCCAGGGCAGTGCCAGCCACAGCGGGGCGGTGCACTGGATGAGGATGCCGATGCTGAGCAACAGCCGTGGACCCAGGCGGGTGAAACACCAGCGGACAAAAGCGATGGCACCCAGGGCTCCGATCGACCAGGGCAGCATCAGCGCGCCGGTCGCCGTTGCACTCTTTCCAAACCGTTGTTGCAGGTACAACGCTGCCACCAGGTTGGCGCCGATGAACACCCCGGGCACACACAGGTAAATCAGCATCGCTGTGCGCAGCAAAGGTTCGCCGAGCAGGCGCAAATCCAGCAGCGGCTGGGCAGCAGGCAGTGCCTCACGAGCAGGTAGCCAGGCCAGTACCAGACCGGTGCAGAGCAAAGTCAGCGGCAGCATGGCGTAAAAGATCCAACGCCATGCGCCATGATCGACCACCATCCCACCCAGGGCAGGTGACAAGGCCGGTACCAGCAACGCCACCATCATCACCAGCGAGGTCAAGTGATGGCGCTGTTCGGGCGGGTACAGCCGATAAGCCATGGCCTGGCCGACCGGAATCAACAAGCCACCCCCGAGCCCCTGCAACAGCCGCCAAGCCAGCAGGCTTTCAATCGAGCCTGCGCCACCGGCCAGGGTCGAGCCGAGGCCAAACAGGGTTAGCGACAACAGCAGCGTCGTCCGTTCACCCCAGCGGCTGGCCAGCCACGAACCCAAAGGGATCACCACGGTGAGGCCGAGCACGTACAGGTTGCTGGACCAGCTCAGTTGTGTGACGGAAGCCTGCAGTTCATGGCCCAACACTGGGTAGGCGGCATTGAGCGCAAAGATGTTGAGCAGATCGAGGGTGAAACCGAGCAGGTAGACCAGCGTGACTTTCGAGCGATAGGGCATGGCTAAATCGACAGAGCGAAGGAAGGCCAAGTCTAGAAGCTTGATTGTGCTTGAATAAGACCCTGGAAGTGGTCAGATTGTCGTAAATATTTTGACAATAGTGCCCGCTACATGGTTGGTCTCGACCGTTTCGAACTCTTCTGCGCCGTGGTCCAGGCCGGCTCCTTTACCGGCGCGGCCGAGCGCTTGCAGCAAACCCGTGCGGCAGTCAGCTTCAATATCAAGCAGCTGGAAGCCGAATTGGGCGTGACCCTGCTGACCCGGACCACTCGCCGTATAGCCCTCACCGATGCTGGCGAGCGCTTCTACCAACGCTGCTTGCGCGTGGTCGAGCAAGCACGCATCGCCATCGACGAAGCCCGCGGTGAACATGGCAGCCTGCAGGGCAGTCTGCGCATCACCTCCACGGTAGAGTACGGCATGCAAGTGCTGGCCCCGGCGCTACAGGCTTTCTGTCTGGAACACCCGGATCTGTGCGTGCGCCTGGGAACCCACACTGCCCAGGTCGACCTGGTGCGCGAGCGCTTTGATGTCGCGATCCGCTTGGGCCAGGCCCAGGACTCCAACTATCGCGGTGTGTGCCTGGCGACCTATGATGTGCGCCTAGTATTGGCGCCGAGTTTGCTGGCTGCACACGGCGAGTCGATCATCAATGCCCCGCAGCAGCTTGCCGGTCTGGCGCAACTGGCTCACAGTCGCTTCGAACAGCACAATCGCTGGGAGCTGGTCGGCAACGAGGGCCGCAGTGCGGTGTTCGAGCCGCAAGGTACGCCTTTGCTGGTCGCCGACAATGCCTCGATCCTGCGTGCCTTCGCCGTGCAGGGCGCCGGTGTTGCTTTGTTGCCGGACTGGCTGGTGGCCGATGACCTGGCCAGTGGGCAGTTGATTGATGGCTTGCCTGCGTACCGTTTCCCCCGCCAGAGTGTCTACGCGCTGTACCCGCCCAGCCGCCACGTGCCGCGCAAGGTGCGCGCTTGGATCGACTTCATCAAGGCCTGGCTGGCTACGCCTGGGCCGGGTCGTCCTGCAAACCGCTTGGCCAGCGTCAGATCGGCGACTATTCGAGCTCCAGGCGCCGACGCCGATCCTTGCTGATCGATTGGCGCACACATCGACGAGAGGAACACTTCCGTGGCACCGGAAACATTGATAGCATCCGGCCACTTTCTAGAGGTTCGAACCCTGCAAGGCGGGGTGTTTCGCCTGTCATCCAGCGGCCGGTGAAGCTATCAGTCGTAACTGATCAACGGTAGTCAGAACCTCGGTGCCATAACCAATACAGGGTTAACCTGAGTCCAGTTACTCAACAAGGATGTGCGAGATGAAACAGGGCGTGTTGTGGGTGGCGTTGCTGATGGCGAGTAGCCTGTGCCAGGCTGCGGCGCAGAGCGATCCGCTGCTTGACGGGGCAACCTCGACGGCCACTGAAATACGTGGGGTATTGCGGGCCCGCTCTCAGGCCGTGTTAGCCAGCGAGTTGGCCGGCCGGGTCGTGGAGATGCCGTATGCCGAAGGCCAGTCGTTCGCCAAGGGCGACGTATTGGTGCGTTTCGACTGTAGTGCGTATCAGGCCCAGCAGAATGCGGCCAATGCCTCGGTGCGTGCTGCCCGTGAAGAGTTGCGTAACAAGCAGCAACTGGCCGCGCTCAATTCGGTCGGGCGTTTCGAAGTGGCCCTGGCCGAGGCCCGCCAGGCCCAGTCCCAGGCCGAAGCCCAGGTGTACCAGGTGCAGGTCCAGCGTTGCCAGGTCAAGGCGCCTTTCGACGGGCAGGTGGTAGCACGCAAGGTCCAGGCCCATGAAAGTGTCGCCAGCGGTGCGCCGTTGCTGGAGATCGTCGACAACCGTTCCCTGGAAATCCACCTGCTGGTGCCCTCGCGCTGGTTGGGGCGGCTCAAGCCGGAGCAGACGTTCAGCTTCGTCCCCGATGAAACCGGCAAACCCCTCGATGCGGTGGTCAAGCGCCTGGGCGCACGTATTGATGAAGGCAGCCAGACCCTGTTGCTGATCGGCAGTCTGCCGGTCAGCAGCCCAGGCCTGCTGGCCGGGATGAGCGGTACCGCGCACTTCGCAGAACAGCAATGAACGCCCCCGTCCCCGGTGTGCTCGAGCAACTGTTGGCCCACTACCTTGGGCTGGAGCGTCAGGCTCGGGCCGCTGCCACTGTCGAGGCGCTGGCCTTCGGCATGGTCAACGATGGCCAGCCGCTGTTCGGCTACCGTCATGCCGCCTTGCTGATCGCCGGCAAGGTTCGGGCGCTTACCGGCATCAGTGTGGTTGAGCCGAATGCGCCGTTCGTGGCGTTCATCGAGCGTGCGGCCGGGCGCCTGGCGGCCAGCAAGCGCCTGGCCAGCGCCGGGACGGTGGCGCCCGAAGAGCTGGATGCCGCCAGCCGCGAGGACTGGCAGGCACTGTCGGCCGCCGAGGCGTTCTGGCTGCCGCTCAAGGATCGTCAGGGCGAAGTGTTCGGCGGCCTCTGGCTGGCCCGCGACACGCCCTGGAGCGAGGCCGAACAGGCGCTGCTGGCGCAGCTGGGCGATTGCTATAGCCATGCCTGGCGCGCCTTGCAGCCTGGCAAACCGTGGCGTCTGCGCTGGCCGGCACGTACCCGCTGGGCCCTGGCTGGCGCCGTGCTACTGTTGCTGCTGGTGCCGGTGCGCCAGTCGGTGCTGGCGCCGGCTGAAGTCGTGCCACGCAATGGGCAAGTGGTTGCGGCGCCGCTGGACGGGGTGATCGCCGAGTTCCTGGTCAAGCCCAACCAGAGCGTCACCGTCGGCCAGGTGTTGCTGCGGTTCGACGCCACCAGCCTCAAGGCCCAGGCCGACGTGGCCGAGCGTACCCTCGGGGTGGCCGAGGCCGAGCTCAAGGCCAATACTCAGCGGGCTTTCTCCGATGCCGAGTCTAGTGCCCGGCTTGACCTGCTGGCGGCCCGGGTCGAGCAGAAGCGCGCCGAACGCGACTATGCCCACGACCTGCTGGCGCGCACCGAGGTGCGTGCCGAGCGGGCGGGCATCGCGGTATTCGCCGACGCCCAGCGCTGGACCGGCAAACCGGTGCAAACCGGCGAGCGCCTGCTGGAAATCGCCGACCCGGCCCAGGCCGAGTTGCGTATCGAGCTGCCCGTGGCCGATGCCATCAGCCTGGAGCCGGGCGCCGAGGTAGGCCTGTTTCTCGACAGCGACCCGTTGCACCGCCATAGCGCGCAGCTGGAGCGGGCCGCCTATCAGGCCCAGAGCACGCCGGCCGGGCAGTTGGCCTATCGGCTGGACGCAAGCTTCAGCGCCGCGCCCCCGCGTATCGGCCTGCGCGGCACGGCCAAACTCTTCGGCCAGCGCGCCCCGTTGGCCTTGTACCTGTTGCGCCGGCCGTTGGCGGCGCTGCGCCAGGCGGTGGGCGTGTGAGCTTGCCAGCCCTGCGCCCGGACCTGCAGCTCTCGACCAGTGCGCCGGGGCTGGACGGGGCGCCACAGTGGACCCTGGCCGACCCGCTGCGCGGGCGCTATTTCAAGCTGGGCGCACCGGCCATGCGCCTGTTGCGGCACTGGGCCCTGGGCGATCCCCTGCGGGTGTTGGCAGCCGCCAATGCCGAGCCCGGGGTGCCGCTGTCGGCGGCTGCCGTGGAAGAGTTGCTGCGCTTCCTGCGTGGGCACGACCTGGTTGCGCCCGACGACGATGAACAACGCGCCGGCTACGCGGCCAAGGCGGTCAGCCAGCGCCAGGGGTTGTGGGCCCAGTTGTTGCACAAGTACCTGTTTTTCCGCATCCCGCTATGGCGCCCGGACGCCTTCCTCAATCGCACCTGGCCGTGGCTGGCGCGCTTCGGGCCCAGGCTGTTGCGTTACGGCCTGCCGCTGCTGCTGATGCTGGGGGTGTTCCTGGTGATGCGCGACTGGGAGCGCTTTCTCGCGACCTTTCCGCACCTGCTCAGCCTGGGCGGGGCGGTGGCCTTTGGCATCGCCCTGGGTTTCGCCAAGCTGTGTCACGAGTTCGGCCACGCCTACATGGCCAAGCGCGCCGGGTGCCGGGTGCCGAGCATGGGCCTGGCGTTCATGGTGCTGTTACCGATGCTCTACACCGACGTCAGCGATGCCTGGCGCGTGCAGGACCGCCGCAGCCGACTGCTGATCGGTGCCGGTGGCGTGCTTGCCGAACTGCTGTTGGCCTGTATCGCCCTGCTGGCCTGGTCATTGTTGCCGGACGGAGCAGGGCGCACGGCGGCGTTCATGCTCGCCAGCGCCACCTGGATCACCACCCTGGCGATCAACCTCAACCCGTTGATGCGCTTCGACGGCTATTTCCTGCTCAGCGACCTGTGGGCGGTCGACAACCTCCAGGGCCGTGCCTATTCCCTGTGTCGCTGGCATTTGCGTGAAGCCCTGTTCGGCTACGGCGAGCCAGCCCCCGAACCCTGGTCGGCCGGGATGCGTCGGCGCCTGCTGGTGTGGGGCTATGCCTCCTGGTTGTGGCGGGCAGTGCTGTTCTTCGGCATCGCCCTGGCGGTTTATCAGCTGTTCTTCAAGGTTTTGGGCATCTTCCTGATGCTGGTGGAGCTGGCCTGGTTCATCGGTTTGCCGATCTGGCGCGAATGGGCGCATTGGTGGCAACAACGCGAGCAGGCCCAACCGCGACGGGTGTTGTGGCTGGGACTGGGCCTGGTGGGGCTGCTGGTCGTGTTGCTGGTACCCTGGCGCAGTGACGTGGAGGTGCCGGCGATGCTCGAGTCGTCTCAGGTCACGGCCTTGCATGCCCCGACAGCCGCACGGATCAGCCAGGTGCTGGTACGGGATGGGCAGGCAGTGGCGAAGGACCAGTTGCTGATCACCCTGGAGTCACCGGACCTGGAGTCACGATCGCGCATCATGCGCCGCGAGATCGAGATTCTCCAACTGCAACTGCGGCGCCAAGCCGGGCGCAGCGAGACCGCCGGTGATAGCGGCATCCTGGAGCAGCGGCTGGCCGAGGCTGTTGCCGAGTACCGCGGGCTGGTAGCACGGCGCGAGCGATTGAACCTGCGTGCCCCTCACGCAGGTGTGGTCCGTGACCTGACACGCGATTTGCAGCCGGGGCGTTGGGTCGCGGCGCAGTTGCCGCTGGCCAGTGTGGTGGAACAGGGTATACGCCTGCGCGGCTACCTGCCCGAGGCCGAGTTATGGCGGGTGGCAGCGGGTGGTCGTGGGCATTTTGTCTCGGACGATCCGTTGCAGCGCTCGCGAGGTGTGCGCCTTGACGACATCGACACCACCGGCGTGGCATACATCGATCAGGAGGCCTTGATCTCGGAATACCAGGGTCCGATTGCGGTGCGCCGGGATCAGGATCAGCGAGCCCAGCCGTTGCAGGCGCAGTACGGTGTGCGGTTCGTTCTCGAAAGCGGCGCGCGAGGTGCGTTAATGCACCCGGAACGAGGGCTGGTGGTGCTCGACGGCGCTGGAGAGTCGCTTTTAGGATCTGCCTGGCGACGGATAGCCGCATTAGCTGTAAGGGAAAGTGGATTTTGATAGTGTAAATGTCTTACGAATGCGCTAATTTGATATCACTATGACCTCATAATGATGGCCTAGTGCTGCATTTTTGCCCCTCAACTTAATAATAATGCTGTTAGCAGGGATGCTGGAAAATGACCGTAGCCGGTTTGAGTTTTCGCGCGCTTGAGCAAGCCGACTTGCCGTTCCTGCTGCATTTGTATAGCAGCACCCGTGCCGATGAAATGAGCCACAGCGGCTGGCCCGCCGATGAAATCGCCGCGTTTCTGGCCATGCAGTTCAATGCCCAGCACCAGTACTACCAGGCGCATTACGCCGACGCTGAATTCTGGGTCATCGAAAAGGGTGGTCAGCCCATCGGACGTCTCTATCTGTTCTGGGGGCCTGCCACCCTGCACATCGTCGATATCGCCTTGCTGCCGGCCTTCTGTGGCCAGGGGCTCGGTACCGCACTGGTCGAGGACTTGCTGCGGCGCGCCGACGCACGCGGCCTGGCGTGTGAACTGTCTGTCGAATCCTACAACCCGGCGCAACGGCTCTACGCCCGTTTGGGCTTCGAGCACATTGGCGACTCAGGTGTATACCTGCGTTTGCGACGTGCTGCCGGTGCGCAGTCAACCCCGATTGCCGAGGCGCTATGAGCGAACACCAAGCGTATTCCATCCCCACCTGGGCTGAACTGGCTGAGGCCGACCCGAAGGCGTTCCTGATCTGGAACGGGCCTGATGAGTCTGTGCCGGTCGAGCGTATCGACCTGGCCGTGACGAAGGCGATGACCGCGCAGTATGAGTGCTTCAGTGTGATGTTTGCCCTCCCTCAGGGTATCCACCCCGCTCAAGGGGTCTACCCGTTGGGTGGGCCAGACGGGCAACGCTGGCTGCTGCTCATGAGCCCAGTGCTGTCGGAAGCGGACGGGCGTCATGTGCTTGAGGCCGTGATCCACCGCAAAATCCAGGCTTGATGGGGCTGGCCTCGGTCGAATCATTTTTACAACAACGCAACCCGAGGATGTGCCCGATGAGTGATCCCTTTGTTGGTGAAATCAAGATGTTTGTCGGCAACTTCGTTCCCCGTGGCTACGCCATGTGTAACGGGCAGACATTGCCACTTCTGCAGAACCCCGCGTTGTACGCGATTTTGGGCACTACCTTCGGCGGTAACGGTGTAGATACCGTAGGGTTGCCGGACTTTCGCGGTCGTACGCCGGTGGGTGTCGATAGTGACGGAGCGATGCTATCGACCACGCTGGGTCAGAAAAGAGGTGCTGCGGCAACGATGCTGATTAGCAGTAACCTACCTGCGCACAGCCACCCGCTCAATGTGGCGACCAGCGACGCTGAGGCTCACGTTGGTAGTCCGACAGCGTTTCTGGCCGGTGGCACGGACAAAGACGTCAACCCCATCAACCTCTATGGAGGTGTCATTACAACGAGCGCCCCGCTCACGCCGCTTGATGCTCGCAGCATTGGGTTGTCCCCCACAACACAACAAACGTCCGTATCGCTGCTCAATCCATCGTTGGGGATAAACATGATCATCGCCCTGGTAGGCGAATTCCCATCGCGTAGTTGATAAACCCGGCGCGAAGGCCTCTCCCGCGGGACGGGTCTTCGCTGCCACCAGTGTCCATTGCGAACAGGCAAGACCCAGCACAGCGGGAGGTGCAGCATGAAGTTCAGCAAACGGTCCAAGCGCAAGGCCCCATCGTTGCCGATCACCTCGGTCAATGGCGGCCAGGCACCGCTGTTGTTCGCATTGGAACCCCGGATCATGTTCGATGCTTCGGTTGGTGTAGTCGCTCAGGAAGCGACGCAAGAAACCGGAGCCGAGGCGGCAAAAGACAGCACGAGCGACGCTGCCGCGCGCGAATCGGCCCAGACGGCCGCGCCGGCGACCGCTGACGCAACGGCGAGCGCCGCCGGTGGACGCCGCGAGGTGGTGTTCATCGATGGCCAGGTCGGCAATCGCCAGCAATTGCTGGACGGCTTGCCGGCGGGCAGCGAAGTCGTGGTGCTGGACCCGAGCAAGGATGGCCTGCAACAGATGGCCGACTACCTGCGCGGGCGCGACGACCTGGATGCGATCCATGTGCTCTCACACGGCGCTTCGGGGTCTGTGCAACTGGGTGATGTCTGGCTCAACAGCGCCAACCTGGGCCAATACAGCCAGGCACTGCAGTCCATCGGCGAGGCCCTGAAGGCGGATGGCGACCTGATGCTCTATGGCTGCCAGGTGGGCAAGGACTCCACCGACCAGGCGTTTGTCGACCAGCTGGCGAGCCTGACCGGTGCCGACGTGGGGGCTTCTGTCGACGACACCGGCGCCGCCGTACTGGGCGGTGACTGGGTGCTCGAGCGGGCGACGGGAAGCCTTGAAACGGCATCCCTGGGCGATCGCCTGAGTCGCTACGATGGCTTATTGGCGAGTTCCTGGACCACCGGCGCCACGCCGCTGGATCCCATCACGGTGGGTTCGCGGGTGGTAGCCGGCGATTTCGACAATGATGGTGACGCCGACATTCTCTATCAGACCGGTGCCCCTGGTTCGCCCTGGAAGTTCGCGCGCAGCAATGGCGACGGTACGTTCACCTTGCAGACCCAGGCACAATCGCCGTTTGCCGGGTTGGGCCTGGCAAACCACAGCAGCGACAACTACTATGTCGGCGATTTCGATGGCGATGGCGACCGGGACGTCCTGGTGGGCGTCAACGGCACCACCGGCACGTTTCTGCGTAATGACAGCGGGGTCTTTACCAGCCAGTCGAGCGCTGCCTTCCCTGCACCGACAGCGGCCAACCGGATGACGGTCGGCGACTTCGATGGCGACGGCGATTCCGATATTCTCTATCAGACGGGAGGCAACGGCTCGGCGTGGCAGTACGCCCGAAGCAACGCTGATGGAACGTTCACGTTGCTTGCGCAGGCGCTGTCGCCCTTTGCCGGCGTGTCGCTTGTCGATCACGCCGGGACCAACTATCAGGTCGGTGACTTCGACGGCGACGGCGATCTCGACCTGCTGGGCAACCTGGTCAGTATCCCGGGCAACTTCTATCGTAACGACGGCGCAACCTTCAGCCTCCAGCCCTCCACGACATTCCCGCAGGCGCTGGGACCAGGGCGGATGGTAACCGGCGACTTCGACAGGGATGGCGACGCTGACATCCTCTACCAGACCGGTGGTAACGGCAGCGCTTTCAAGTATGCGCGTAGCAACGGTGATGGCACTTTCACCTTGTTCGATCAGGCCCAGTCGCCATTTGCCGGGGTGACGCTGCTCGATCATACCGGGACGTCCTACCGCGCCGCTGATTTCGACGGCGATGGCGCCGTCGACCTCTATGCCGGTCAGAACGGTACGGGTGGCAAGCTCTACCTGCAACGGTCGGTGCCGGACCTGGTCAGTACGACACCCGGCGACGACAGTACAAGCGTCTCCACCACTGCAAACATCGTGCTGACCTTCAGCGAAAGTGTTACCAAGGGCAGTGGCAACATTTACATCGTGCGCACCTCGGACAACACCGTTGTCGAGACCATCGCGGTGGGCAGTGCGCAGATTACCGGTTCCGGAACCACCTGGACGATCGACCCGTCGATCATCCTTGCCGCAGGCACCGGCTATGCCATCCGCATCGACAGCAACACCTTCGCCAACGTGAACGGGACGGGCTTCGCCGGTATCGGCGACAACACGACGCTGAACTTCACGACCGTCAGCAATGTTACACCGGTCGTTGGCGGTCTGGGTGGTGACTCGGTCACGTACGTCGAAGGCGGCAGCCCCGTGCTGATCGATGCGGGTAGCAATGCCAGCGTGACGGACAGCGATTCGAGCGACTTCAACGGTGGCAATGTCACGGTTTCGATCATCACCAACGGCGTCGCAGGCGAGGATGTGCTCAGCGTGCGCAACCAGGGCACGGGCGCTGGCCAGATCGGCGTATCGGGCGGCAACATCACCTATGCCGGCGTGACCATCGGCACCTTTGCCGGCGGTAGCGGGGGCAGCAACCTGGTCATCAGCCTCAACGCCCTCGCGACGCCTGCCATCGTTGAAGCGCTGCTGCGCAACCTGACCTACAGCAACAGCAATACCGGCGACATTGCCAGCGCCAGCCGTACCGTGCGCGTCACCGTCAACGATGGCGACGGCGGTACCAGCAGCAATGCCGACATCAGCGTCGCCATCACCGCGATCAACGACGCGCCGACGCTGGTGGCGACGCCGGTCAACCTGACCTTCACCGAGAACGGTGCGTCGGTAGACCTGTTCAGTGGCGTCACCGTCGGTACGCTAGAGGCCGGGCAGAATATCGACCAGTTGATCTTCACGGTCAGCAACCTGGGCAATGGCAGCGACGAACAGCTGTTTGTCGACGGTACCTTCATTACCCTGTTCCACGGCACGACCGGCACCACCGCCAGCAATGGCATGACCTACCTGGTGGACATTACCGGCACCACCGCCACCGTTACTCTGAGCAAGTTGGGCGGTATCACCGCGTCGGCTACCCAGAACCTGGTCGACGGCATGGGCTACCGCAACAGCAGCCAGGCCCCGGACACCACCAGCCGGGTGGTGACCTTGACCAGCATCCGCGACACCGGCGGCACCAGCAATGGCGGTGTCGACACCCAGGTGCTGTCGATCGCCAGCACGGTGACAGTGGTGGCGGTCAACGATGCGCCGACGCTGTCTGGCGGGCCGTACGTATTGCCGGGCACCGACGAGAACACGACGCGCTCCGGCGTGCTGGTATCGACCATCCTGGCCGGGCTGACCCACGCGGATGCGGATACCGGTGCGTTGTCCGGAATCGCCCTGACCGCCATTACCGGCAACGGCACTTGGCAATACTCCACTGACGGCACTACCTGGAACGGTGTCGGCGCGGTCGCGGGCAATGCCTCCTTGCTGCTGTCGAGCAGCAGCTACCTGCGCTATGTACCCGACCAGGGCAATGGCGAGAACGTCAGCCTGTCGTTCCGTGCCTGGGACCGGACCAGTGGCACGGCTTCGACCAACGGTACCCGCAATACCGCCGACACCAGCAGCAACGGTGGCAGCCTCACGTTCTCCACCAACATCGCCCAGGCCACGCTGAGCGTCACCGCACTCAACGATGCACCGGTGCTGACACCGGCCGCGCCGTCGCTCACGCCGTTGACCGACGGTGCGATCAACAACAGCGGGCAGACGGTTGCCAGTGTGGTCGGCGCCAGCATCGGCGATGTGGACAGCGGCGCGCTGCAGGGCATTGCCATCAGCGGGCTCACCAGCGGCAACGGCACCTGGCAGTACAGCCTCGACGGCACCACCTGGAACGCCATCGGTAGCGTGGCGGCCAACAGCGCGCTGCTGTTGCGGGCTACCGACAAAGTACGTTTCGTCCCGGACGGCGCCAATGGCACCACGGCCACCCTGACCTACAAGGCCTGGGACCAGTCGGGCCTGACGGCCGGGCAGCAGGGGAGCAAGGTGGACACCGCCTTGTCCGGCGGCACCGGCGCCTTCTCGACAGCCAGCGACACGGCCAGCGTGACGGTCACCGCAGTCAACGATGCCCCGGAGGTCACCACCAGTGGCGGCACCACGGCGTTCAGCGAAGGCAACAATGTCGCCTCCACCCCGGTGGTCATCGATAGCGGGCTGACCCTGGCGGATTCCGACAACGTCACCCTGGCCAGCGCCACGGTGAGCATCACCGGCAACCTGCAGACCGCTGAAGACCGTCTGGCCTTCACCAACAACCCGGCGACCATGGGCAATATCAGCGGCAGCTATAACGCCGCCACCGGCGAGCTGACCCTGACCTCGGCAGGTGGCACGGCCACGCTGACGCAATGGCAGGCGGCCCTGCGCTCGGTGACCTACACCAACCTGTCCGACGCGCCAAGCACCGCTACCCGTACGGTCAGCTTCCAGATCAACGACGGCAACCTGGACAGTACCGTGGCGACCAAGGCCGTCAGCGTCACGGCGATCAATGACACGCCGCAGGTCACGGCACCGGCGACCCTTGCGGTCAGCGAAGACACGGCTACCGCTGTCACCGGCATCAGCTTCAGCGATGTCGATTCAAGCATGGCCACGGTAACCCTTACGGTCGGTTCCGGCACCTTGTCGGCCACCAGTGGCGGCGGGGTAGTGGTCGGCGGTACGGGCTCGGCACGCACGCTGACCGGCACTATCGCCAATATCAACGCCTTCATTGCCGGCAGTAACCTGAGCTTCACCACCGCCAGCAACGCCACCGTCAATGTGACCCTGACGGTGAGTATCGACACCGCCAGCAGCGCCAATGCCTCGACCACCACGACCTTGCAGGTCACGGCGGTCAACGACGCGCCGAGTATTACCGCGCCAGGCAGCATCGCCGTGAACGAGGACCAGCCTGGCACCCTGACCGGCATCAGCTTTACCGACGTGGACGCTGGCGGCAGCGCGGTCACGGTCGTCCTTTCGGTGCCCAGTGGCAGCCTGAGCGCGACCAGCGGCAGCGGTGTCACGGTGAGCGGATCCGGTACCGGCAGCCTGACCCTGGTGGGCAGCCTGGCCAATATCAATACCTTCATCGCCGCCAGCCAGGTGAACTTCGTGACCGCCGCCAACGCGGTCGGCAACGTCACCCTGACGGTGTCCATTGACGACGGTGGCAACACCGGCGTCGACCCCGGCAACTCCGGTACCGGTAGCTCCGAGGCGAGCAGTACCACGCTGACCTTGGCCGTGACGGCGATCAACGATGCGCCGCTCAACTCGGTACCCGGTACCCAGTCCTTCGCCCAGGACTCCGTGCTGGTGTTCAATGCCGGCAACGGCAACCTGATCAGCATCAGTGACGTGGATGCCGGCGGCAGTGCGCTGCAGGTAACGCTGACGGCCAGCAACGGCCTGATTACGCTCTCCGGGATTGCCGGCCTGATCTTCACCAGCGGTGACGGATCGGCCGATGCGACGATGGTCTTCAGCGGTAGTCTGGCCAGCATCAACGCGGCGCTCAATGGCCTGAGCTTTACCCCGACACCGGGCTTCAACGGCCTGGCGTCATTGCAGATCATCACCAACGACCAGGGCTTGGGCGGCAGCGGCGGCGCGCAGATCGACACGGACACCATCAACCTGACCGTGAACCCGCTCAGCCCACTGGTGAGCAACGTCCAGGTCAGCAACCCGAATGGCGGCTACAAGATCGGTGACGTCATCAGCGTGACCGTCACCTTCGACCAAACGGTTTTCGTTGATACCAGCGGCGGTGCGCCGAGCCTGTTGCTGGAAACCGGTCTGACCGATCGCCTGGCGTCCTATGCTTCGGGGTCTGGCACCAATACCCTGACGTTCAGTTATGTGGTCCAGGCCGGCGACCTGAGCGCCGACCTGGATTACACCTCCAGCGGCGCGCTGACACTCAACGGCGCGACGATCAAGAGCGTGCACAGCGACGATGCAGTGCTGACCCTGCCAACCGTGGGTGGGGTCAACTCCATCGCCGGCCAGGACAATATCGTCATCGATGGCGTAGTGCCGACGGTCACCAGTGTCGGCGTGCCGGCCAATGGCAGCTATGTTGCCGGGCAGAACCTGGATTTCACCGTCAATTTCAGCGAGAACATGCTGGTCGACACCAGCGGCGGCACGCCACGCCTGGCGATCACCCTGGATACCGGCGGCACGGTCTATGCCAACTACCTGTCGGGTTCCGGTACCGGCGCCCTGGTATTCCGCCTGACCGTCGCCAGCGGGCAGATGGACAGCAACGGCATCAGCATTGCCGGCAGCATCGATCCAAACGGTGGCGCGCTGCGCGATGCTGTCGGCAACGATGCTGTTACCACGCTCAACAACGTCGCCAGTACCGCTTCTGTACGGGTGGATGCCATCGCCCCGACCGTAGTGACGGTCGATGTGCCGGCCAACGGTCTCTACAACGCCGGTGACGTGATGAACTTCACGCTCAATGCCAGTGAAACGGTGCTGGTCGATACCGGTGCCGGTACGCCCCGACTGGTCCTGGATATCGGCGGGGTGAGCCGCTACGCCACCTACGTTTCCGGTTCCGGTAGCGGCGTGCTGGTATTCCAGTACACGGTGCAGGCGGGTGACAACGATGGCGACGGCATTGCGCTCACTGGCGCCCTGGACCTCAATGGCGTTGCCGTGCGCGATGCCGCCGGCAACGCCCTGAACCTGGCGCTCAACGGCCAGGCCGGCACTGCCTCGGTGCTGGTCGATACCCGTGCGCCGCTGGCCAGCGGCATCGTTCGTGTCGATGCCAACCCGGCCACGAGCGACAGCGTGCGTTATACCGTGACCTTCGACGAGAAGGTGAGCGGTGTGGATGTGTCGGACTTCAGCCTGCTGTTCACCGGCACGGTCTCGGGCAGCATTGCCAGTGTCATCGCTGTCGACGCTCACACCTACACCGTGCTGGTCACGGGGCTGAGCGGCATCGGCAGCCTGCGTCTGGACCTCAATAACAGCGGTACCGGGATTGCCGATGCCGCCGGCAACGCCATCGATGGTGGTCTGGTCGGCAGCGCCTACTCCATAGACCGGGTCGCTCCACAGGTGACCGCAGTGGATGTACCGGCCAACGGTACCTATGTGGCGGGGCAGGTGCTGGACTTCACGGTGCACCTGGATGAAGCCGTGCTGGTGGATACCGGCAATGGTGTGCCACGTCTGGAGGTTGCCCTGGATACTGGCGGTATCGTGTATGCCGACTATGTTTCCGGCTCTGGTACGACGGCGCTGGTGTTCCGCCTGACCGTTGTCACTGGGCAACTGGACAGCAACGGCATCACCCTGGGTGGTGCCCTCGCGCTCAATGGCGGTACGCTGCGTGACACCACCGGCAACGATGTTGTTACCACGCTCAACAACGTCGTCAGCACGGCATCCGTGCTGATCGATGCCCAGGCACCCCGGGGCAGCACCTTCGTCCTTGACGGTGCTTCGCCGACGTCGGAAAAAAACCTGAGCTTCACGTTGACGTTCGACGAAGCGGTCAGGGGGGTGGGCCTGAACGATTTCAGCATCCTGGCCAGCGGTACCGCTAGCGGTACTCTGCTGTCGGTGGAACAACTCGATGCACGGACCTACCGCATCAGTGTCACCAATGTCAGTGGCCAGGGCGCGTTGGGCGTAAGGCTCAATGCCCAGGGCAGTGGCGTCCAGGACATGGCCGGCAACGCGTTGGCGAGTTCACTGGAGAGTCTGGCCTATAGCCTGCGTTCGCAGGATGTCGGTGATCTGGAATATCGCACCAGTCCGCCTGTCGCCGCCGCTAGCTTGTCGCCGCAGCTCCCGCAGCCCCAGGCGCCGACCACACCCGTGGACACATCTATATCGCCGTTGCTGCCTGGCTCGTTGTTCGAGGTGCGCACGCCGGGCGGCGGTCTGCGACCACTGGGCGAAGTCTTCATCGAAAACGGTGTCAGTGCACCGAGTTTCATTGCCCAGGTCTTTACCAGCAGTGATCGCGGCAACCTTGGGCAGGGGCAAGGCGCTTCCGGGTTTGCCGGGGGAGAGAACGCGGTATTTGGCAGCAGCACCTTTGCCAGCCTGTTCTCCAGGGCACAACCACAGGATCTGTTGGCGTTGGATGTCTTCGACGGCAAACAATGGCATAGCACAGACCCGGCCCAGGGGATACGTGCGACATTCGGTGCCGCATCACTTGGGCAGCAACTACAGGACATCAAGGACGCCGAACAGCGTCCAGTACGCGAATTGGCCATGGCCCTGGCGCAGCCGATAGAGATCGGCAACCGGACCTGAAACGCCAGCAATCACTTTTAGATCGAGCCGTACCAGGGGGCGGCCCAAGGATGAAGCAAAGCCAGAAACTGTTCGCTGCCAGCTTGCTGGCATTGGCCATCAGCGGTTGTGCGGTGACCAGCCAACCCATCGACCGGGGTGTCAGCGAAGAGCGCGCGCGCAGCGATCTTGTCAGCATGTTCAAGGATCAGGAACCACTCAGCGCTCCGCTGACCCTGCACCAGGCCATGGCCCGGGCGGTGAAGTACAACCTTGAAGCGCGTCTGAAAGTCAGGGAGGAAGCCCTGGCCAAGCGCCAGGTCGACCTGGCGAGTTTCGACATGCTGCCGCGCATGGCGCTGGAAGCGGGCTATGCCGGGCGTAACAACGTCAGCGCCTCCAGCAGCCAGAGCGTCGAGACCGGCACCCAGTCCCTGGAACCATCGACTTCCCAGGACCGCGACCGTGAAGTGGCCGATCTGACCATGGTCTGGAACGTCCTCGATTTTGGTGTCAGCTATGTCAGCGCCAAACAGCAGGCCGACCAGCGCCTGATCCTTCAGGAACGTCGGCGCAAGGTCATTCATACCATCACCCAGGATGTGCGTTCGGCCTACTGGCGCGCGGTGGCGGCGCAGCGCCTGCTGGCCCAGATCGACAGCCTCATGGGGCGCATTGCCGAGGCGCGGGACAACAGCCAGCATATGAGCGCGCAGCGCCTGGGCGATCCGGTGCAGGTGCTCAGCTACCAGCGTGCGCTGATCGAGGCTACCCGCCAGCTGGAAGAGCAGCGTCGGGCCTTGTCCCTGGCCAAGACCGAACTGGCGGCGCTGATCAACCTGCCTTTGAACACCGACTTCAGCCTGGCGCCGGACGAGGGCTATGCGGTGCCGCAGTTCAAGGCCGATTTCACCCAGCTTGAACAGCAAGCCCTGGCCAGCCGGCCGGAACTGCGCGAGCAGGACTATCAGGCACGGATCAGCGCAGCGGAAACCCGCAAGGCGATGCTGCGCCTGCTGCCGGGCCTGGAATTCTCCGCAGGCGGGCATTACGATAGCAACTCCTTCCTGGTCAACCAGAGCTGGGCGGACTACGGCGTCAAGGTGACCTGGAACCTGTTCAACGTGCTGTCGGCACCGACGGCGATCAAGGTCGCCAAGGCCGGTGAGGACGTGGCGGCGGCGCGGCGCCAGGCGATGTCCATGGCGGTGCTGGCGCAGTTGTACGTGGCCAATGCCAACTTCAACGAGGCGACCCGGCAGTTCCGTACCAGCGAAGAGCTGGCGACGTTGGACGGGCAGATCGCCGAGCAGTTGCGCAACCGTTACCAGACGCAGAACATCGGTGAGCTGGAGTTGATCCAGGGGGAGCTGAACAACCTGCAGACCCAGCTCAAGCGTGATCTGTCCTATGCCGAGTTGCGCAACGCCTACGCGCAGCTGTTTGTCAGCTCAGGGACCGATCTGCTGCCAGATACCCTGGCGGACGACAAACTCGAGACCATTGCGCTAGCGCTACAAAACAGTGAATCAAGCTGGAACCGCTGAAGTCCGAGCGAGCCTCATCGCAAGGCCGGTTCTCTGGAACCGGCTGCTCCTGCGGTGCTTTCAGGTGAGGGGGGATGCGAAGTGAAATCGCCGGCGGCTAACGCTTGAGCGGTGCAACGGGTTGCCTCGTCACCCCGATGTCTGCCGCTCACGCTTGCGTAGTGCCGTCACCGTCTCGCCACCCACGCCCCAATTGTCGGTAGGCACTTCCTCGATCACCACGAAGGTCGAGGCCGGTGGTTTGTTCAGTACTCGAAACAACAGCTCGGTAGCCCCCTCGATCAGCTCGCGCTTTTGCTCGGCGCTGACGCCTTCCTGGGTCACCTGGATATGAACATAAGGCATGACTGCTTTCCTCCAATTGATTACCAGACGCCGGTGGCCGCACCACCATCCACGGCAATGACGGTCCCGGTGACGAAACCTGAGTC
This sequence comes from Pseudomonas sp., assembly GCF_050739775.1. GTDB lineage: Bacteria > Pseudomonadota > Gammaproteobacteria > Pseudomonadales > Pseudomonadaceae > Aquipseudomonas. Next base: position 24,683 of record NZ_JBOICA010000005.1, on the reverse strand, counting down.
GCTCAGGTAAAGCACGGCGTCGACCACATCCTGGGGTGTACCGGTCTGTCCGGTCGGGGCCAGGGCCTTGAGCGCAGCGCGGACCTGCGGGTCATCGCCATGCAGTGGGGTGTCGATGATCCCCGGGGCCACGGCATTGACCTGTACCTGTGCAGGCGCCAGTTCCAGCGCCAGGGCACGTACCGCCTGGTTCAAACCACCCTTGATCAGCACCGGCAGCAGCGCTGGCACCTTGCTGTTCGGTTGCAGGGCGATGGAGGCGGTGATGGCGATGATATGCCCGGCGCCATTGTGTGCCATATGCTGCGCGGCGGCCTGGGCCGGATAGACGAAACCCTTGAGGTTGGTGTCGACGATGGCCTCGATGTCGGCAGGCGTGTAGTCGGTCACAGGCTTGGCGATAAAAATACCGGCATTGTTGACCAGGACGTCGACCTTGCCAAAGGCTTCAATGGCCTGGGCGAACAGCTTGTGGGCGGTTTCTGGCTGGGCGATGTCGCCTTCCACCAGGAGGAAGTTTGCCGGATTGCCCAGCTTGGCCGCAGCTTCCTGCAGGCGTGCCAGGGTCCGGGCATTGCCCACTACGTTGTCGCCGCGTTCAAGGTAGGCTTTGGCGATGGCAAAACCCAGGCCGCTCGAAGCGCCGGTTACGATGATGGTCTTGGTGGTAGGCATGATTAACGTCTCCAGTGGGCCGGACGAAGGATCCGACAGGTGCAGCAGACTTTAATTGGCAATCAGCTCTTGAAAAATGGTGTGTATGGAACTTGAATAGATACTCCATGTAATCAATTGGCGTGTCATGACCCGGATTTTCGATGATCTTCAACTGGGCAGTATCGAGCTGTTCTGCCTGGCGGCTGAAACCAGCAGTTTCACCGGCGCTGCAACCCAGGCCGGGATCACTCCGGCGGCGGTGAGCCGCTCGGTAGCGCGTCTGGAAGAACGGCTGGGCGTGCGTTTGTTCGTGCGCACCACCCGCCAGATGCGCCTTACCGAAGGTGGGCGTCGTTACTACGAGCAATGCCGCCAGGCGCTGACGCAACTGGTCGATGCCGAGCGCGAGGCCACCGGCTCGCAGGTGGTGCCGTCCGGTTTACTGCGCATCAGTATGCCCACGCCTTACGCCCACTACCGCTTGTTGCCGCGACTGCCGCTGTTTCGCCAGCGCTATCCGCAGGTGCGTCTCGACGTACATGTCAGCAACCGCAACATCGACTTTGCCGAAGAAGGCTATGACCTGGCGATCCGCGGGCGCGAACCTGCCGACTCGAACCTGATCGCCCGCCGCCTGGAGGATGCCGAGCTGGTGGTGGTGGCAACACCTGACTATTTGCGGCGTGCAGGGACGCCTGGATCACCACGGGAGCTGCGCGACCACGAGTGCATCCAGTTCGAGCTACCTAGCAGCGGACGCGCCAGTACCTGGTCTTTTCGCCTCGAAGGCAACCCGATAGAAGTGCAGACCTCAGGCAGCTACACCTGCCTGGAGGACTTCCTGGCAACGGTCACCCTGGTGAAAAGCGGTGCCGGGCTGATGCAAGCCTATCGCTTCACCGTGCAGCAGGAGCTCGACAGTGGGCAATTGGTGGAGGTGCTTGGTGACTTTGGCGGCACTTCCCGGCCGTTCATGCTCATCTACCCCTATGCCCGGTATGTACCGTCGAGGGTCAGGGCAATGATTGATTTTCTACTGCATACCGACGACATGCTCATCACAGGCCCCAGCCATGGACCGGCAAGCCTGCTTTAATGAACCAGACCCTCCTTGCCCCTGACTCATTCTCAAGAGCATGCGCCTATGGAACGTCTCACCGCCAAAGACTTCGCCCCTGAACTGCTCGAACTCTACGACTACTACGCCCATGGCCGGATCAACCGTCGCGAGTTCCTTGACCGGGCGGCGGCCTTCACCCTGGCCGGGATGACGGCCAGTGCCTTGTTGGCCTGCTTGAGTCCAAATTACGCGCTGGCCGAGCAAGTGGCGTTTACCGATCCGGATATTCTCGCCGAGTATGTCAATTACCCTTCGCCCAAAGGTCATGGCCAGGTCCGCGGCTACCTGGTGCGCCCGGCCAAGCGCCAGGGCAAGGTGCCTGGGGTTGTGGTGGTACATGAGAACCGCGGCTTGAATCCCTACATCGAAGACGTCGCACGGCGCCTGGCCAAGGCCGGATTCATTGCCCTGGCGCCCGACGGCCTGAGCTCGGTGGGCGGCTACCCCGGCAACGACGACAAGGGGCGCGAGCTGCAGGCCACGGTAGACCCGGAAAAGCTCATGAACGATTTCTTCGCCGCTATCGAGTGGTTGATGGGCAACGACGCCAGCACCGGCAAGGTCGGTATCACCGGCTTTTGCTACGGCGGCGGTGGCGTATCCGGAATTGGGCGCTGCGGTGCCTTTTTATGGGCGTCAGACCGATGCCAAGGATGTACCGAAGATCAAGGCGCCCTTGCTGTTGCATTACGGCGAGCTGGACACCCGCATCAACGAGGGTTGGCCAGCCTATGAGCAGGCGTTGAAGGCGGCAGGCAAGAACTTTGAGGCCTATTTCTACCCCGGGGCCAATCACGGCTTCCACAACGACTCCACCCCGCGGTACGACGAAGCGGCGGCGAACCTTGCCTGGGAGCGGACCCTGGCCTGGTTCCGACGTTACCTGACATAGCGCGGACGGGTACACATCCGGATACAGTCGATCTTTTGCCAAGCCCTCATCGATCTGCTGGCATGTGCGCTTCAAACAGTAAGCCACGTCAGGAGACAGGCGATGAGAACCATGGTGGTAGGTGCCAGCAAAGGGTTGGGCAAGGCCTTGATCGAGGGATTGGGGGAGGCTGGCGATACCCTGGTCGGGGTGTCGCGCAGCAGGCCTGAAGGACTCGCCGCTCAACCCGGTGTGCAGGTTGAATGGGTTGCCGCCGATCTGATGCATCCCCGGCAAGCCGCCCAGCAACTGGAGCAGGCTGTGGCCAAGCAGGGGCTGGACACGTTGATCTATAACCTGGGAATCTGGGAAGAACGTGCCTTCGCCCCTTCGTACGACTTTCTCGAGGATGGCGATGGGCAGATCGAAGCCATTGTCAGCTGTAACATCACCGCGACCCTTCTGCTGATCAAGCGCCTGCTGCCGACCCTGCTGCAAAGTGCCCGACCGCGCATCATCCTCACCGGGTCGACTTCGGGCCTTACCCAGAGCGGGCGTCCGGAGGTCACCTTCGGCGCTTCCAAGTTCGCCTTGCGCGGTATTGCCGATGCCCTGTCGTCGGCCAGTTTTGTCAGAGAGCTGACGTTGCCTGCGATACTGGATGGGCGTTTCTGACCGGGACATCTGCATTGGCTTCATCGCGGTCGCAACCCCGGTAACCACTGATCTGCACCGGCGCTCCCCAGTGCACGAAGGGCTATCATGAATGGTTGCAATACAACCATCGAGCAGGCCCTAACCACCTAAAGCAGTCATCCCGTGGCGTTGGGCCCGCTCGCCGCCCCCCATTTCCGGGAGACTCCACCATGAAAATCGTCGTGATCGGTGGTACTGGCCTGATTGGTACGCAGCTGTGCGCGACCTTACGAGCGAAGGGGCACAAGGTGCTGGCCGCGTCGCGGCAAACCGGCGTCAATGCCTTGACCGGTGAAGGCCTGGAGCAGGCGCTGGAGGGTGCTGGTGTGGTCGTTGATGTGGCCAGCTCGCCGTCATTTGAAGACGCTGCTGTGTTGTCGTTCTTCGAAACCTGCGGACGCAACCTGTTTGCCGCCGAAAAAGCCAGCGGCGTGAGGCATCACATCGCGCTCTCGGTGGTGGGCACCGAGCGCATGCAGGAAAGCGGGTACTTTCGCGCCAAGATGGCCCAGGAGGGCCTGATCAAACAATCGGGTGTGCCCTATACCATCTTGCGGGCCACGCAGTTTTTCGAGTTCATCGGTGCCATTGCTTACTCCGGCGCCGACGGCAACCGTGTGTGCCTGAGCACCGCCGCGTTGCAACCGGTGGCCTCGGCCGATGTCGCCCAGGCGCTGGCCGATCTTGTCGAGCAGGCCCCGGCCAACCGCACCATCGAAGTCGCCGGTCCCGAACGCAAGCCGTTGGTGGAGTTCGTGCGCAGCTATCTGCAGCACCACCAGGACTCCCGTGAAGTAATCGCCGACCCTCAAGCCACCTACTTTGGCGCACTGATCAATGACTGCTCGCTGACCCCCGATGCCGATGCCCGGGTTGGTACCATCCGCTACCAGACGTGGTTGGAAAACACACCTGTGCAACGCTGACACAGCAAATCGGCGAAGGTTGTCGTGTTTCTGCTCAAGGATGCCAACACGCCGGCGCAAGCTTGCATCCTTGATGCCGTCCAGCGATCAGGACAGGAAACCGCCATCCACATTCAGCGCCACGCCGGTGGTGTAGCTCGATGCGTCACTGGCCAGGTACAGCACTGCACCGGCCATCTCTTTCGGATCGGCGACGCGCTTGAGTGGGATCTGCTGCAGCGCAGTGTTGAGAATGGCGTCGTTCTTGACCAGCGCCGAGGCAAATTTGGTGTCGGTCAGGCCCGGCAGCAGGGCATTGCAGCGAATGCCGAAGGGCGCGCATTCCTTGGCGAAGACCTTGGTCATGTTGATCACCGCCGCCTTGGTCACCGAGTAGATGCCCTGGAAGATCCCTGGTGATACACCGTTGATTGAGGCCACGTTGATGATGCTGCCGCCGCCGTTCTCACGCATCAGCTTGCCGGCCTCGACCGACATGAAGAAGTAGCCGCGGATGTTCACATCGACGGTTTTCTGGAAGGCCCCAAGGTCGGTGTCCAGCACATTGCAGAATTGCGGGTTGGTCGCGGCGTTGTTGACCAGGATATCCAGGCGGCCGAACTGTTCGCGGATGGCGGCGAACACTGCACCGATCTGCTCCATTTCGCCGATATGGCAGGCAATCGCCGTGGCTTTGCCGCCAGCGGCGACGATGGCGTCGGCGACTTGCTGGCAACCGTCGAGTTTGCGGCTCGAGACGATCACATGGGCGCCTTGCTGGGCCAGCAGGTGGGCAATGGCTTCGCCGATGCCGCGGCTGGCACCGGAAACAAATGCGATCTTGCCGTCGAGGTCGAACAGTTGGGTTTTGGACATGGTCTTTTCCTTGTTGTAGGCGTCAGAGGCTGGACTTGGCGATGACCTGCAGGCTCATGTGCTCCAGCAGCGTGTTCATGTGGATGAACTGGGCGAAGCGCTTGTCCTGGGTCTGGCCGTGGAAGAAGCGGTAGTAGATCTGCTGGACGATCCCGGCCAGACGGAACAGACCATAGGTGTAGTAGAAGTCGTAGTTGTCGATCTTGATCCCGGCGCGCTGGGCATAGTAGTCGACAAACTGCTGGCGGCTGAGCATGCCCGGGGCATTGCTCGGCTGACGCCGCATCAGTTGCACCGGCGCCGGGTCACTGGCTTCGATCCAGTAGGCCAGGGTGTTGCCCAGGTCCATCAGCGGATCGCCGATAGTGGTCATCTCCCAGTCAAGCACACCAATGATGCGCATGGGGTTTTCAGCATCGAGGATGACGTTGTCGAAGCGGTAGTCGTTGTGCACGATGGCAGGCTTGGGGTGATCGGCCGGCATCTTCTCGCGCAGCCAGGCGATGACCTTTTCCCATCGCGGGGCATCCGCGGTCAAGGCCTTTTCATAGCGGCTGCTCCAGCCTTCGATCTGGCGTTGTACGTAACCTTCAGGCTTGCCCAGGTCGCCCAGGCCACAGGCGTTGTAGTCGACCTGGTGCAGTTCGACCATGCGCTCAATGAAGCTCTTGCACAGCGCCTCGGTGCGTTCGGCATCCAGGCCCAGCGCCGGTGGCAGCTCCGAGCGCAGGATGATGCCCTTGACCCGGTCCATGACATAGAACTCCCCGCCAATCAGCGCCTCGTCGGTGCAATGCACGTAGGCCTTGGGGCAGTAGGGGAAGCCGCTGTTGAGCTGATTGAGAATGCGGAACTCACGGCCCATGTCGTGCGCCGATTTGGCTTTGTGCCCGAATGGCGGGCGGCGCAGGACGAACTCGCGCTCCGGGTACTGCACCAGGTAGGTCAGGTTGGAGGCGCCGCCGGGGAACTGGCTGATCTGAGGTATGCCAGTAAGGCCGGCAATGTGTGCCTTCAGGTAAGGGTCGATGACAGCGGCATCGAGTTCTTCGCCGGGGCGGACCTGGGTGGACTGGTCGGTGAGCGTCATACTTTTCCCTTATGATTGAAGCCAGAGATTATTGGCTAATCTAATTCTCGCGCCACACCCGGACAAGTCTGGCGCAGCCTTATAGGCCAGCGTGTTGCTGGTCGATCAACGCCCCTGATAGCGGGAGCAAAAACTCCAGGCGAAAAAAAACCGAAGCCGTTCAAGGCTTCGGTTTTGCGTGGCATCAGCGCAGGGCTCAGGCCGGGAACAGCTCGCTCAACTTCATCGACAGCATCATGTCGCCCTCGACGCGCAGCTTGCCGCCCATGAAGGCCTGCATGCCATCGGTTTCGCCGCTGACGATACCTTTGAGGGTTTCGCTGTCCAGCACCAGGGTGCAGTTGGCGTCAGCGTTTTCGCCTTCCTGGATTTCGCAGGTGCCATCCTTGACGATCAGGGCGTAGTGCTTGTCTTCGTCAGTGATGTTGAAACCGAAGACCAGGTCCAGACCGGCAGCAGCGGCAGGGTTGAACTTGGCTTTCATCGCTTCGACGGCTTTTGCTACTTCGCTCATGGTGTGTTCCTTATTAAGTGATTACGGCGACCGGTGAAGGCCGCCACGGGCCGGGACTCAACGATAAGTGATGAGCTCCGGCACCTTCAGCAGCTGCACATGGGCTTGGCTGTTGAAGGAAGCCAGGGTCACCTCGCGGCCACGAAACTTCAGTTGGCTGAGCGAGGTGTTGATGATCTGCCAGTTCAGCTCGAAAGCCTGGCTGGCAGTGATACGGGTAACCAGGTGGAGCAGGGCGGAGATGGTGCCACCTGAGGTAAAAATCGCAATGTTGTCGCCGCTGGCTGCCTGTTGCAGGACGCGCTGCAGGCCATCCTCGACGCGCTGGACAAAACCTTGCCAGGACTCACAGCCTTCGCAGACATGTTCGCCGCCGTGCCAGCGTTGAACCAGCAGGGCGAACAGGCGCTGGAACTCGCTGCGATTCTGCGCACCGTTGCGCAGGATGTGCAGGGCTTCAGGCTCGTCTGGCAACAAACCGGGCAACAGGCCACGGATAACCGCATCGGCATCGAATTCGTTGAAGGCAACATCGGTTTCCAGCGACGGCACCTGGCCACCGGCGTTGTACATGGCCATCAGGGCCAGGCGCGCGGTGTCTTGCTGGCGGCGCAGGTCACCGGCCAGGCAGCGATCCAGGCGTATGCCCAGCTGGGCCAGGTGTTCGCCGAGCGCTTCGCTCTGGCGGATGCCCACAGGCGAGAGGACGTCGTAGTCGTCTGCACCAAATGAGGCCTGGCCATGTCGAATCAGGTAGATGCTGCCCACGTCGTGCGCCTGCGGTAAGAATGAAGCCGAGGTTAGGTCGCCTCCGGCAGGCTGTCAACGAAAAAACATACAAGCGTTTGAAAAGAGCGTTTGAACTGCATTGCTGGACATTTCCTACGCTGGCAGGGGCAAGGCCGCGTCGGTATGCTTGACTATCGGTTCGCGCCGTTCGGGCGCCGGCATGTTAAGGAGTTACTGTGGAGTTTCTTGCAGAGTACGCAAGCTTTCTCGCCAAGACCGCGACCCTGGTGATCGCGATTCTGGTTGTCCTCTCGGCGATTGCGGGGTTGCGTGGCAAAGGTCGGCGTAAAGCTGGCGGGCAGTTGCAGGTCGACAAGCTCAACGAGTTCTACAAGGACTTGCGCGAGCGTCTGGAAAGCAGCCTGCTGGACAAAGCCCAGCTCAAGGCCCTGCGCAAGCAGCAGGCCAAGGCACAAAAGCAGCAAAAGAAAACGCCTGACGACAAGCCTCGGGTCTTCGTACTCGATTTTGACGGCGACATCAGGGCTTCGGCTACCGAGAGCCTGCGTCACGAGATCACCGCGGTGCTGAGCCTGGCCACGCCGCGTGACGAAGTGGTGCTGCGCCTGGAAAGCGGCGGTGGCATGGTCCACAGCTACGGGCTGGCGTCATCGCAGCTGGCACGTATCCGTCAGGCCGGCATTCCGCTGACCGTGTGCATTGACAAGGTCGCTGCCAGCGGCGGCTACATGATGGCCTGCATCGGCAACAAGATCGTCAGTGCCCCTTTTGCCATCCTCGGCTCGATAGGCGTGGTGGCGCAGTTGCCGAACGTCAACCGCCTGCTGAAAAAGCATGACGTCGATTTCGAAGTGTTCACCGCGGGTGAGTACAAACGAACCGTGACCATATTCGGCGAAAACACCGAGAAGGGCCGGGAGAAGTTCCAGGAAGACCTCGACGTCACCCACCAGTTGTTCAAGGACTTCGTCTCGCGGTATCGCCCGCAGCTGCATATCGACGATGTCGCCACCGGTGAGGTGTGGTTGGGTGTCGCCGCGTTGAACAAGCATCTGGTCGACGAACTCAAGACCAGTGACGAGTACCTGTGTGACCGGGCGCGTGAATCGAACCTGTATCACTTGCACTATGCAGAACGTAAGAGCTTGCAGGAGCGGGTAGGGCTGGCCGCCAGTACTACGATCGAAAAGACCTTGCTGGGGCTATGGAGCAAGCTGGGGCAGTGGAGGCATTGACATAGATCGCGGGGCAAATCCGCTCCCACAAGGGAAGCTGGCTTGCCCCGCGATAAGGCTGTAATCAGCGGCGACGGAACAACGGTTGCGGTTCGTCGGTTGCAGCCTGGTAGGTGACCGAGAAGTCCTTGAGGCTTTCCAGTGCTGCAACCGGGTCCTTGTCGGCACGCAGGGCGAAGGCGTCGAAACCACAGCGCTTCATGTAGAACAGCTGGTCGCGCAGCACGTCGCCAATGGCCCGCAGCTCGCCAGTGAACTTGTAGCGATCACGCAGCAGGCGCGCATTGGAGTAGTTGCGCCCGTCAGTGAAGGCCGGGAAGTTCAGGGCGATGACCTGGAAGCTGGCGACGTCGTCACCGATTTCTTCGGCTTCTTCGTCGGCATCCAGCCACACACCCAGGCCGCCATCGCGGGCTTTGAGGGCGTGGGCGTGATCGCGCCACAGCTGCAGCGGCACGATGTAGTCGTCGCAGTTGGTCAGCTCATCCCAGGTGACGTCCTTGGGCAGCAGGTGCCAGGTTTCGTCGACGATTTCGTTGTACTTAATGATTCGCTGCATAGACGCGTTCCTTGAAAGGGTCGATGCCAATACGCTGGTAGGTGTCGATGAAACGCTCGTCGTCGGTACGTTGTTCAACGTAGACGTCGATCAGCTTCTCAATCACATCCGGCATGTCGTCCTGGGCGAAGGACGGGCCAAGGATCTTGCCCAGGCTGGCGTCGCGGCTGGCGCTGCCACCGAGGGAGACCTGATAGAACTCTTCGCCTTTCTTGTCCACCCCGAGAATGCCGATGTGGCCGACGTGGTGGTGACCACAGGCGTTCATGCAGCCGGAGATGTTCAGGTCCAGTTCGCCGATATCGAACAGGTAGTCCAGGTCGTCGAAACGGCGCTGGATGGATTCGGCAATCGGGATCGACTTGGCATTGGCCAGGGAGCAGAAATCGCCGCCGGGGCAGCAGATGATGTCAGTCAGCAGGCCGATGTTCGGGGTGGCGAAACCGTTTTCACGCAGCTCCAGCCACAGGGCGTGCAGTTGGCCCTGCTCGACATCGGCGAGGATGATGTTCTGTTCGTGGGAGGTACGCAACTGGCCGAAGCTGTAGCGCTCAGCGAGATCGGCGACGGCATCGAGCTGTTTGTCGGTCAGGTCGCCAGGGGCGACACCGGTAGGCTTGAGCGACAGGGTCACGGCAACGTAACCGGGCTTCTTGTGCGCCAGTACGTTGCGGGTGCGCCAGCGGGCGAAGCCTGGGTGCTGTTGCTCGAGTTCGCTAAAGTCGAGGTTCTCCAGCGCCTTGTAGTCCGGGTCGACGAAGTGCTTGGCTACGCGGTGCACTTCGGCGTCGGTCAGCGTGCTGCTGCCACCACGCAGGTGGAGCATTTCGGCCTCGACTTTCTCGGCGAAGACTTCGGGGGTGAGCGCTTTGACCAGGATCTTGATCCGCGCCTTGTACTTGTTGTCGCGACGGCCGTAGCGGTTGTACACCCGCAGGATCGCGTCCAGGTAACTGAGCAGATCCTGCCAGGGCAGGAACTCGTTGATAAAGGCGCCGACCACCGGGGTACGGCCCAGGCCGCCACCGACCAGGACGCGGAAACCCAGCTCGCCGGCGGCGTTGTACACCGGCTCCAGGCCGATATCGTGTACTTCAATGGCGGCACGGTCGCTGCTCGAACCGTTGATGGCAATTTTGAACTTGCGCGGCAGGTAAGCGAACTCAGGGTGGAAGGTGGTCCATTGGCGAACGATCTCACACCATGGGCGCGGGTCAATCACTTCATCAGCGGCGACACCGGCAAACTGGTCGGTGGTGACGTTGCGCAGGCAGTTGCCGCTGGTCTGAATCGCGTGCATTTGCACGGTGGCCAATTCCGCCAGGATATCCGGGATATCTTCCAGGGCTGGCCAGTTGTATTGCACGTTCTGCCGGGTGCTGATGTGGGCATAGCCCTTGTCGTAGTCGCGCGCGATCTTCGCCAGCATCCGTGTCTGGCGCGAAGTCAGCTGGCCATAAGGCACAGCGACGCGCAACATCGGGGCAAAACGTTGAATATAGAGGCCATTTTGCAGGCGCAGGGGGCGGAACTCTTCTTCGCTCAGCTCACCGGCCAGGTAGCGGCGGGTCTGATCACGGAACTGCTTGACGCGGTCCTCGATGATCCGCTGATCGTACTCGTCGTATACGTACATAGGGGTCCTGTTCTCAAGCTGCTTGCAGCTAATCGCGCGCACGGCCGCGCACTCCCAAGCGGAGCAGAGGAAAGATAGCAGTTTGCGTTTATGCGCAAAAGTGATGTTTTTGCATATGAAAAGAACCATTTGGACTAAGTGAGACTGAATGGCATTTGGCCGTTTGTCCCTCTGCGGTGTTTATAATTGACGGTTTGAATAGCAGGAGCGAATCCGCATGCTCAAGGCCTTGTGCCAAAGCCTTTGCCTGAGCCTGCTACTGGTGGCCGGCGCGCAGGCGGCTTCAGTGGTGTTTCTCAATCCGGGCTATTCCAACGAGACTTTCTGGGTCAGTTATTCACGCTTCATGCAAGCCGCCGCCAGCGACCTGGGCATGCAGTTGCGCATCGAGTACAGCGAGCGTCGGCCGGAGCTAGCGCTGACCCAGGCGCGCGAGGTGCTCGAAGGCACGCAGCGGCCGGATTACCTGGTGCTGGTCAACGAACAGTACATCGCCCCGGAGATCATCCGCCTGTCCCGCGACAGCGGGGTCAAGCTGTTCCTGGTCAACAACGGCCTGACGCCCAACCAGGCCGAGCTGATCGACAACCACCCCGACAAGTATCCACCCTTGCTCGGCACTCTGGTGAGTAACGACGAGCAGGCCGGTTACCAGATGCTCAAGGAACTCATTGCCCTGCGCGCCCAGCCAGGCCTGACCCGACCGCTGGAGTTGCTGGCGTTTTCCGGCACTAAGACCACCCCCGCCTCGCAGTTACGCGAACAGGGTATGCGCCGGGCCCTGGCCGAGCACCCTGAGGTGCGCCTGCGCCAGGTGGTGTATGGCGGTTGGGGCAAGGAGCGGGCCTACGAGCAGGCGCAGCAGCTGTTACAGCGCTACCCGAACATCGAGCTGGTGTGGTCGGCCAATGACGAGATGGCCTTTGGCGCCATGCAGGCCTTTGTCGAAGTCGGGCGCACGCCGGGCAAGGATGTGCTTTTCAGTGCCGTCAACAGTTCGCCGACGGCTTTGCAGGCACGGCTCGACGGGCGCCTGAGCGTATTGATGGGCGGGCACTTTTCCCTCGGTGGCTGGGCCATGGTATTACTGCATGATGATGTGCTGAATCTGCCAATTTACCGCGATGGCCGCCGCGAGCATCAAGTACCGGTGTTGCAGTTGATCGACCCTCTGCGGGCGCAGCGTTGGCTGAACCTGCAGGAGCAGGCCGACTACGGTCTGGATTTCAATCGCTTCAGTGCCCAGGGGCATTCGGCTGCGTACCGCTATCCGTTCCTGGGGGCGCCGGTCGATTATTAGAAAACCCCTGCTTGAGCAAAGGGCATTGCTGGACTTAACTGCTACGGGTGACATGCATTCCCATAACCACTAATAAGAGGCGATGCAATGGGAAATTCAACCAAAGCGGGTAAGCCTGACAGCAGTGTCGATGCTTGGGCGATACTCTGTCTGATTGTCCTGGTTGTTGTGACCGCGGTGTATTGGGTCAGCCACCAGTAATATCACGCGATGGGTAATCATGAACCGCCCGCAGAATGGACATCTGCGGGCGGACTGCATTTCAGCGGGCGGTGAGGTGCATGGCCAGTTGCACCAGCCCTACCAGTAGCAGAATGAAAATCAAGGTGAAGACGCTGCCCAGCGCGATGAAATGGCTGGCCTTGCCGTAGGTGAAGTCGCGGGTGCGGTTCTTGCCGCTTTGCACGCCGAACGCCGCCGCCAGAATGCTTTGCAGCATCTGCCAGAAGGTCGGGGGTTTGCCTTGGGCTGGGTCATCCATGAGGGGCTCCTTGGAATAGGCATCGCCCTCAGTATAGACGGTAGCTGTAAGCTATAAGCTTCAAGCTACAAGAGAGACATGCGCCGTCTTGTAGCTTGCCGCTTGTAGCTTTAGCTGTCATAGCCAAGGTTAGGCGCCAACCAACGCTCACTCACGCTCAATTCCTGGCCCTTGCGCTCGGTGTAGCTCTGCACCTGATCCTTGTCGACCTTGCCCACGGCAAAGTACTGCGCCTGCGGATGCGCGAAGTACCAGCCGCTGACCGCCGCTGCCGGGAACATGGCGAAATGTTCGGTGAGGAACACGCCGCTGGGGCCGGTTTCGCCGATGGCAGTACCGTCGAGCAGGCGGAACAGGGTTTCCTTCTCGGTGTGGTCCGGGCAGGCCGGGTAACCCGGGGCAGGGCGGATACCGGAGTACTGCTCCTTGATCAATGCCTCGTTGTCCAGGTGCTCGTCCTTGGCGTAACCCCAATAGTCTTTACGCACCTGCTCGTGCAGCCATTCGGCGCAGGCTTCGGCCAGACGGTCGGCCAGGGCCTTGACCATGATCGAGTTGTAGTCGTCGCCCTTGTCCTGGTAAGCCTTGGCCACTTCCTCGGCGCCAATGCCAGCGGTGGTGATGAAGCCGCCCACATAGTCGGTGATGCCGGTTTCCTTTGGCGCGACGAAGTCGGCCAGGGAGAAGTTCGGCTTGTTGTCCGGCTTGATGGTCTGCTGGCGCAGGTGGTGAAGCTTGGCCAGTGGCTGGCCGTCGGTGCCATAGACTTCGATGTCGTCATGGTTGACCTGGTTGGCCGGCCAGAAGCCGAACACCGCACGGGCGCTGATCAGTTTCTCGTCGATCAGCTTGGCGAGCATTTCCTGGGCATCCTTGAACAGCGCGGTGGCGGCTTCGCCGACCACTTCGTCGGTGAGGATGCGCGGGTACTTGCCGGCCAGGTCCCAGGAGATGAAGAACGGCGTCCAGTCGATGTACTCGGCCAGCACCTTGAGGTCGATGTTTTCCAGTACCTTGATCCCGGTGAAGGTCGGTACTGCAGGCTGGTAACCGGCCCAGTCATATTTCGGCTTGGCCGCAATCGACTGCGCGTAGCTCAGACGCTCGGTGCGGGCACTGCGGTTAGCGGTGCGCTCGCGTACTTCGATGTAATCCAGGCGGGTCTTCTCGACAAACCCTGGCTTGAGTTCCTTGGACAGCAACTGCGTGGCAACACCCACTGCGCGCGAGGCGTCGGTGACGTAGACCACCGCGTCATTGCTGTACTTGGGCTCGATCTTCACCGCCGTGTGCGCCTTGGAGGTGGTCGCGCCACCGATCATCAGCGGCAGGTGGAAGTCCTGGCGCTGCATCTCGCGGGCGACATGGACCATCTCGTCCAGGGACGGGGTGATCAGGCCGGACAGGCCAATGATGTCGCACTTTTGCTCGCGGGCGGTCTGCAGGATCTTCTCGGCCGGGACCATCACGCCCAGGTCGACGATGTCGTAACCGTTGCAACCGAGCACCACACCGACGATGTTCTTGCCGATGTCGTGCACGTCGCCTTTGACCGTGGCCATGAGGATCTTGCCCTTGGCTTGGGGCTTGTCGCCTTTTTCCAGTTCGATGAAGGGAATCAGGTGCGCCACCGCCTGCTTCATCACCCGCGCGGATTTGACCACCTGGGGCAGGAACATCTTGCCGGCGCCGAACAGGTCACCGACCACGTTCATGCCGCTCATCAGCGGGCCTTCGATGACCTCGATGGGGCGCGCGCATTGCTGGCGGCACTCCTCGGTGTCTTCAACGATAAAGGCGGTGATGCCCTTGACCAGCGCGTGTTCCAGGCGCTTGCCGACCGGCAGTGAACGCCACTCTTCGTTCTCGACTTCCTTGACCGCGCCGCCGCCCTTGTAGTCGTCAGCAATCGCCAGCAGGGCATCGGTGCCTTCCGGGGTGCGGTTGAGCACTACGTCCTCGACCTTCTCGCGCAGGGCGGGTGGAATCTCGTCGTAGATCTCCAACTGGCCGGCGTTGACGATACCCATGGTCAGGCCATTCTGGATCGCGTGGTAGAGGAACACCGAGTGAATCGCCTCGCGCACCGGGTTGTTGCCGCGGAACGAGAACGACACGTTGGATACCCCGCCCGAGCTCAGCGCGTAGGGCAGGTGATCGCGAATGTAGGCGCAGGCTTCGATGAAGTCGACGGCGTAGTTGTTGTGCTCTTCGATACCGGTGGCCACGGCGAAGATGTTCGGGTCGAAGATGATGTCTTCCGCCGGGAAGCCTACTTCATTGACCAGGATGTCGTAGCTGCGCTGGCAGATCTCGCGCTTGCGCGCGGCGGTATCGGCCTGGCCGACCTCGTCGAAAGCCATCACCACCACGGCGGCGCCGTAGCGCTTGCACAGCTTGGCGTGATGCTTGAAGGCCTCGACGCCTTCTTTCATCGAGATCGAGTTGACGATGCCCTTGCCCTGGATGCACTTGAGGCCCGCTTCGATCACTTCCCACTTGGAGGAGTCGATCATGATTGGTACGCGGGAAATGTCTGGCTCACCGGCGATCAGGTTGAGGAACTTGACCATGGCCGCCTGGGAATCGAGCATCCCTTCGTCCATGTTGATGTCGATCACCTGGGCGCCGGCCTCGACCTGCTGCAGGGCAACTTCCAGGGCTTCGGTGTAGTTCTCTTCGCGGATCAGCCGGGCGAACTTGGCGGAGCCGGTGATGTTGGTGCGCTCGCCGACGTTGACGAACAGCGAGTTGCGATCGATGGTGAACGGCTCCAGGCCCGACAGGCGACAGGCCTTGGGGATGTCCGGAATGACCCGCGGCGGGTACTTGGCGACCGCTTCGGCAATCGCCTGGATGTGCCCCGGGGTGGTGCCGCAGCACCCACCAATGATGTTGAGGAAACCACTGGCGGCGAACTCTTCGACCACTTCGGCCATTTCCGCCGGGGTTTCGTCGTATTCACCGAAGGCGTTCGGCAGACCGGCGTTGGGGTGCGCGGAAACGTGGGTGCCGGCTTTGGTCGAGAGTTCTTCCAGGTACGGGCGCAGGTCCTTGGCACCGAGTGCGCAGTTCAGGCCCACCGAAATCGGATTGGCGTGGCGCACCGAGTTCCAGAAGGCTTCGGTGGTCTGTCCCGACAGGGTACGGCCGGAGGCGTCGGTGATGGTCCCGGAGATCATGATCGGCAATTCCAGGCCGTCTTCGTCGAACACCTGTTGCACGGCAAAGATCGCGGCCTTGGCGTTGAGGGTGTCGAAGATGGTCTCGATCAGGATCAGGTCGGCGCCGCCTGCGATCAGGCCGCGGGTAGCCTCGATGTAGTTTTCTACCAACAAATCAAAAGTGACGTTGCGGTAGCCGGGGTCGTTGACGTCCGGAGAAATGGAGCAGGTGCGGCTGGTCGGGCCGAGCACGCCAGCGACGAAACGCGGCTTTTCCGGGGTTTCCAGGGTTTTGGCATCGGCCACCTGGCGAGCGATGCGTGCGCCTTCAAGGTTCAGCTCGTAGGCCAGCGACTCCATGCCGTAGTCGGCCTGGGAAATCTGCGTGGCGTTGAAGGTGTTGGTTTCAAGAATATCGGCACCCGCGTCCAGGTAAGCCTTCTCGATGGCCGCGATGACATCCGGGCGCGAGAGCAGCAGCAGGTCGTTGTTGCCTTTGACATCGCTTGGCCAATCGGCGAAGCGCGTTCCACGATAGTCGTGTTCCTCGAGGCGGTAGCTTTGGATCATAGTACCCATGCCGCCATCGAGAATCAGGATGCGCTCTTTGAGTGCTTGCTGAAGTGCTTGGAAACGAGCGCTGCGGTCAGACATAGGACTACCTGGTCGGGCGAAAACAAAAGTTGCGGAATAATAACAAAGCTGCGCGGTTTTTAGACGTGTCGAGCATTTACATGAATTTCATTCATGTTGGCGCACCGCCAGCACCGGTAGAATCGTGAAGCTTTCAATACCCAGGACATTCGGCACATGGTGCATCGTTTACTTGCCGGCGCTTTCGCTCTGTTCATCAGCAGCATGGCGTTGGGGCAAGCCCCTCAATCGAGCCCGGCTATTTCGTATACCCGGGACATCCAACCGATCTTCACCGAGAAGTGCGTGGCTTGTCACGCCTGCAACGACGCGGCCTGCCAGCTCAACCTGGGCAGTGCCGAGGGCGCTTCGCGGGGGGCCTCCAAGGTGCCGGTGTACCAGGGCGAACGCAGCACGGCGGTGGCGCCGACGCGGTTGTTCTATGACGCCAATGGCACCGCCGCCTGGCAGAGCAAGGGTTTTTATTCCGTACTCGACAACCAGGGCAGTCAGGCCGCGTTGATGGCGCGGATGCTCGAACTGGGCCACAAGAACCGACTGACGCCCAATGCCAAGTTGCCCGAAGAGATTGTTCTGGGCCTGAACCGCAATAACCTGTGCCCGTTGCCTGGCGAGTTCGACGCTTACGCTGGCGCGCACCCCAGGGAGGGCATGCCGCTGGCGGTCACCGGCCTCAGCGATGCCGAGTACCAGACCCTGCAACGCTGGCTCGCCGCCGGTGCGCCGGTGGAACACCATCCGATCCAGCCAAGTGCCACGGAGGCCACGCAGATTGCTGACTGGGAAGCGCTGTTCAACCGCCCGGGCTCGACCGAAGCGCTGGTGGCGCGTTGGCTGTACGAGCACCTGTTCCTGGCCCACATCTATTTTGTCGGCGGCGAGCAGGGTCACTTCTTCCAATGGGTGCGCTCGCGTACGCCCAGTGGCCAGCCCATCAACCTGATCGCGACGCGTCGGCCCAACGACCCACCGGGCACCGACTTCTATTACCGGCTGATGCCGGTGCAGGGCGTGATCGTGCATAAAACCCACATCACCTACCCGATGGGCCCGCAAAAGCTCAAGCGCGTCAAGCAGCTGTTCTACAGCGGCGACTGGCATGCCAAGGCGCTGCCAGGCTACGGCCCACGCCACCGCGCCAATCCCTTCGAAACCTTCGAAGCGATCCCGGCCGTGGCCCGTTACCAGTTCATGCTGGACAACGCCGAGTACTTTGTCCGCACCTTCATTCGCGGCCCGGTGTGCCGTGGCCAGATCGCCACTGACGTGATCCGCGACGACTTCTGGACGCTGTTCCAGGAACCGGCCCACGACCGTTACTTGACCGATGCCGAGTACCGCGGCCAGGCCACGCCATTGCTGGCCATGCCTGGGCAGATCGACGACGTGGGCAGCATCCTGAGCCTATGGCATGCCTACCGTGACAAGCGCAACGAGTATGAAAAACTGCGCCGTGATGCCTATGCAGATGCCCCGCCGCCGAGTTGGTCGACCCTCTGGGCCGGCAACGACAATGCACTATTGACCATCTTCCGCCACTTCGACAGCGCCTCGGTGACCAAAGGCCTGATCGGCGACGTACCGAAGACCCTGTGGTTGTTCGATTACCCGTTGTTCGAGCGCACCTACTACCAGTTGGCGGTCAACTTCGATGTCTACGGCAACGTCTCGCACCAGGCGCAGACGCGCCTGTACTTCGACCTGATCCGTAACGGCGCCGAGGTCAATTTCCTGCGCCTGATGCCGGCTGATGCGCGGGGGGCGATCCTCAGCGACTGGTATCAGAACAGTGGCAAGGTGAAGATGTGGATGGACTATGAGGAAATCGACACCGATACCCCGAGCGCGCTCAAGCTCGATGCGCTGGATCCCAAGCGCGACTTCGGCCTCAAGCTGATCCAGCGCACCGGCAGCCTCAATGCCGCGCCTGATCCGATCAACCGTTGCCTGGGCGCTTATTGCTCGCGCCCGGATATGAACGAGGAGTTCCGTGACGTCGAGCAGGCCCTGAGCCGTCTGGTGTCGCGTCCCGCTGCAGGGCTGAAGGTCATCAGCCAGCTGTCCGAGGCGACCATGTTGCGTATCGAGGGGCAGGGCGGTCAGCGTCAGGTCTACAGCCTGCTGCGCAACCGCGCCCACAGTAACGTGGCATTCATGCTCGGCGAGGCCTATCGCTACCAGCCGGGCCTGGACACCTTGACCCTGGTCCCTGGCGTGCTGAGCAGTTATCCGAACTTCATCTTCAACATCCCGGCCAGCGACGTGCCGGAGTTCGTCGAGGACCTGGAAGCGGCCCGCGACGACACGGCCAGGTTCGAGCGCGTGGTCATGCGTTGGGGTGTGCGTCGCAGCCACCCGCAGTTCTGGCAGTACTTCCACGACCTCAACAGCTACATCAAGGAAAACGATGCAGTGGAAGCGGGTGTGCTGGACATGAACCGCTACGAAAACCTCTGAACCAGACCGCCGGGAAGGTCGTCTGACCTTTCCCGACAGAATTACTAGGACTTTGTTCGGCGGCCAGGTTGGCGTAAACTGCCGGCAAGTCTGTGAGGAACTTCCATGAGCGCCATAACTATTACCGACGCCGCGCATGATTACCTGGCCGATCTGCTGTCAAAGCAGAACACCCCGGGTATTGGCATTCGCATCTTTATCACCCAGCCGGGCACTACTTACGCTGAAACGTGCATTGCCTACTGCAAGCCGGGCGAAGAAAAGCCGGAAGACGAGGCTGTGGGTCTGAAAACCTTCACCGCCTACCTTGACGCGGTCAGCGTACCGTTTCTCGAGGATGCGGTGGTCGACTACGCCACTGACCGCATGGGGGGGCAGCTGACCATCAAGGCGCCGAACGCCAAGGTGCCGATGGTCAACGAAGACAGCCCGATCAACGAGCGCATCAACTACTACCTGCAAACCGAGATCAACCCGGGGCTGGCCAGCCACGGTGGTCAGGTCAGCCTAATCGAAGTGGTCGAAGACGGTATTGCCGTGCTGCAGTTCGGGGGTGGTTGCCAGGGCTGCGGCCAGGCTGATGTGACCTTGAAGGAAGGCATCGAGCGGACCTTGCTCGAGCGTATTCCCGAGCTCAAGGGCGTGCGGGATGTGACCGACCATAGCCAGAAAGAGAACGCCTACTACTAAGGGCTTTTGTCGTTTGGTCTGGCCTCATCGCGGGGCAAGCCCGCTCCTACAGGAGCGGGCTTTCCCCGCGATTCGTTTGAGCGCCAGGGTGCACCGTTGGCGAACTGTCGCTCGATCCATTGCTTGAACGCAGTAGTTGCCGCCGTATTGAAGCGAGCACCAGGGCGAACAAGGTACACGCCCGCATCACTGTCCAGTTGCCACTCTGGCAATACCCGCTGCAGATTGCCGCAGTCCAGGTCCTTCTTCATCATCCAGTCGCCGCCAGCGATGATGCCTACGCCCGCCCGGGCAACGCCAAGCAGCGCTTCGTTATCGTTGCTCTGCATCGAACCCTGCACCTTTACCGTCTGTAGCTCACCCTCGCGATACAGATGCCATTGCGGATAGGAACGCAACCCGGTAAACCCCAGGCAATTGTGCGTACCCAGTTCGGCCGGTGATTGCGGCTGTCCGTGCCGTTCCAGGTAAGCGGGTGAAGCGCAGAGAATACGCTGATGATCGCAGAGCTTGCGCGCCACCAGACGGCTGTCACTCAGTTCGCCAATGCGGATTGCCGCGTCGAAGCCTTCTGCTACCAGGTCGACAAAACGCTCTGAATATTCGGTCTCCACCGTTACCTGAGGGAAGGCCAGGGCAAACTCGGCCAGCATCGGGCTGAGCCAGAGCCTGCCCATCGACGAAGGTAATGCCAGGCGCAAGCGGCCGCGGACCTCGATAGCGCCCTGGGCCGCTTCACGTTCGGCATCGCTGATCAAGCTGGCGGCATGCTGCAAGCGCTCTACCAGGCGCAGACCTTCGTCGGTGAAGCGCAACTGACGGGTGGTGCGTTCGACCAGGCGGATGCCCAGGCGTTGCTCCATGGCGCCCAGGCGTTTGGACAGCACCGAAGGGTGGCGTTGCAACTGCCGCCCGGCTGCGGCAAAAGAGCCATGGGCGAAGAGGGCCAGGAGGGTGGCCAGCTCATCGGCCTGGCGACTGTCGAACGGGTCCATGTCGGTGCTGCGCCTCGCTCAGGTTCGCTCAGGGGGTGAGGATGATCGCGCCCTGGGAACGCCCTTGCTGCAAGTCGTCGTGGGCAGTGGCCACGTCGGCCAGGGCATAGCGTTGCCAGATCCGCGGCTGGATGATACCTGCCGTCAGCGCTGCCAGCACGTCCTGCGCGCGTTGCTGGTACTCCTGCGCGGTGGCTGTGTGCGCGGCCAGCGAAGGGCGGGTGACAAACAGCGAGCCCTTGACATTGAGGGTGCTCATGGCCAGCGGCTCGGGTGCGCCTGAGGTCATGCCATAAGACACCAGCAAGCCGCGTGGTCGCAGGCTGTCGAGCGAGGCCTGCAGCGACACGCGCCCGACCGAATCGTAGACCACATCGACCTTGTGCCCCTGGGTAATGTCCAGCACCTGTGCGGCCAGTGTTTCGGCGTCAAACACCAGCACCTCGTCACAGCCTGCGTCCCTGGCCCTGGCCACGCTTTGCGGCTTTGATACCACGCCGATCACAAACGCGCCCAAGTGCTTGGCCCAAGGCACCAGCAACTGGCCGAGCGCGCCGCCTGCACCGTAGATCAACAGCCGTGAGCCAGGGCCGACCGGATAGGTGCTCTTGAGCAGGTACTGGGCGGTAATGCCTTTGAACAGCACGGCGGCAGCGTCCTCGAACGAGACCCTGTCAGGCAGCTTGACCAGGCGTTCGGCTGGAAACAGGCGGGCGCTGGCGTAGCTACCCAGAGGGCCTGTGGCATAGCCCACGCGGTCACCGACTTGCACGGTGGTCACCCCTGGGCCGATTGCCATCACGGTACCGGCGCCCTCCAGTCCCAATCCTGAAGGCAGTGTAATCGGCACATCGCCCTTGCGTTGATTGACGTCCAATGGATTGACGCCGATGGCCGCTTGTTCCAGCCAGACTTCGCCGGGACCGGGGGCTTGCGGATTGGCGTTGGCGAGCTGCATTACTTGCGAATTGCCTGTTTGCTCTAGGCGCACGTGCATGACCATGTTCAGTACCTTGGATCAGTTGTAGGTGGCTGCGAGGATATTTACTGATTGCGTGATCAACAATTACCTGAAAAAGCAGATAAGTGCTGCATGCAGTGCAGCAGTACTGGTTGGCCCGCTATGTGCTTTACCCCCTTGAACTGCATGTTTACAGGGATCAACGGCATGACGCTTGCTCAACCACTCGACCGCGCTGCCCGCGATACCGGCTGGAGTGCCGAGCTGATGCTGCGCTTTGTCCGCCGCGGGACGAAGACCTGTATTGGTGCGCGGCGGCATTTCGGTCCTCTTTTGGTGCAGCGGCCGTTCTACCCGGAAGGTGCTCCGTGCCATGTCTATGTGCTGCACCCGCCCGGTGGTGTGGTCGGTGGCGACAAACTGGTGCTCGATGTGCACCTGGACGTGGGTAGCCATGCGCTGCTGACCATGCCCGGCGCCACCAAGTTTTACCGTAGCGGTGGCGCCACCTCGACTCTTACCCAGCACTTTCACTTGTCGCCCGACAGCGTGCTGGAGTGGCTGCCCCAAGGCAGCATCTGTTTCCCCGGTGCCCGTGTATGTCTGGAAAACCGCTTTAGCCTGGCGCCGGGCGCACGCCTGCTGGCCTGGGAAACCCTGTGCCTGGGCCGACCGGTGATGGACGAGACGTTCAGCCATGGTGCCCTGGACAGTCGCCTGCAGATCAATGTGCCTGACGATCCCGGCCTGCACGAACGCCTGCGCATCGATGGCGGCCAGTTGCAGAAGCTCGGCGGCTACCCGTTGCAGGCAACCTTCTGCGCCTATCCGGCCAACGACGCCTTGCTCGACCAGACCCGTGCACTGATCGAAGACTTGAGCGTACCCGCCGCAGCGACCCTGCTCGGCCAACTGCTGGTGGTGCGCCTGCTGGATCACGACAACCAACGCCTGCAATCCACCCTGCAGCGGCTATGGCATGCCCTGCGACCGGCCGTGGTCGGCCTGGCGCCATGCCCGCCGCGTATCTGGGCCACTTGAGAGAACGCTATGGAGCTGACCCCGCGAGAGAAAGACAAACTACTGCTGTTCACCGCTGCGCTGCTTGCCGAACGCCGGCTGGCCCGTGGCCTGAAACTGAACTATCCGGAAGCGGTGGCCTTGATCAGTGCCACGGTGATGGAGGGTGCCCGTGACGGACGCACCGTCGCCGAGTTGATGAACCTGGGCCGTGACGTGCTCAACCGCGATCAGGTGATGGAAGGCGTGAGCGAAATGATTCCCGACGTGCAGGTGGAAGCGACGTTCCCCGACGGCACCAAACTGGTGACCGTGCATGACCCGATTGTCTAGGAGCGCAGGATGATTCCCGGAGAAGTACAAGTCGCCCTGGGCGACATCGAACTCAATGTCGGCTGCGAGCGCCTTGCTGTCACCGTGGCCAACCATGGCGACCGGCCCGTGCAGGTCGGCTCGCATTATCACTTTTACGAGGTCAACAACGCCCTGGTGTTCGAACGTGAAGCCACCCGTGGCTTGCGCCTGGACATCGCCGCTGGCACTGCCGTGCGCTTCGAACCGGGGCAGGCGCGCACGGTGACCTTGGTGCCGTACGCCGGCAAGCGCGAAGTCTACGGTTTTCAAGGACGGGTGATGGGCAAGCTGGAGGCACGCGGATGAGCCGGATTTCCCGTCGGGCCTACGCCGATATGTTCGGCCCCACCGTCGGCGATCGCGTGCGCCTGGCCGATACCGAACTGTGGGTCGAGGTGGAGAAGGACTTCACGATCTACGGCGAAGAGGTCAAGTTCGGTGGCGGCAAGGTGATCCGCGACGGCATGGGCCAGGGCCAGATGCTCGCCGCCGAGGCCATGGACCTGGTGCTGACCAATGCCCTGATCATCGATCACTGGGGCATCGTCAAGGCTGACATCGGCGTCAAGAACGGGCGCATCTTTGGCGTTGGCAAGGCCGGCAATCCTGATGTGCAGCCTGGCGTAACCCTGCCTATCGGCGCAGGCACCGAAGTCATTGCCGCCGAAGGCAAGATCGTTACCGCTGGTGGCATCGACTCGCACATCCACTTCATCTGCCCCCAGCAGGTGGAGGAGGCGCTGACCTCGGGCATCACCACCTTTATCGGTGGTGGCACGGGACCGGCCACCGGCACCAACGCTACCACCTGCACCTCCGGGCCCTGGTACCTGGCGCGGATGCTCCAGGCTGCCGACGAGCTGCCGATCAATATCGGCCTGCTGGGCAAGGGTAACGCCTCGCAACCTGAAGCCCTGCGCGAGCAGATCCACGCCGGCGCGGTGGGCTTGAAGCTGCATGAGGACTGGGGCTCGACCCCTGCGGCGATTGACTGCTGCCTGACCGTGGCCGACGAACTGGATGTGCAGGTGGCCATTCACACCGACACCCTCAACGAGTCCGGCTGTGTCGAAGACACCCTGGCCGCTATCGGTGACCGCACCATCCATACCTTTCATACCGAAGGGGCGGGCGGTGGCCATGCCCCGGATATCATCCGCGCGGCAGCTTTTGCCAATGTACTGCCGTCGTCGACCAACCCAACCTTGCCCTACACGATCAACACCGTTGACGAACACCTGGACATGCTCATGGTCTGCCATCACCTGGACCCGAGTATTGCCGAGGACGTGGCCTTTGCCGAATCGCGCATTCGTCGTGAGACCATTGCCGCCGAAGATATCCTGCATGACATCGGCGCATTCTCCATGACCTCTTCCGACTCCCAGGCCATGGGCCGGGTTGGTGAAGTGGTGTTGCGCACCTGGCAGGTCGCCGACCAGATGAAGCGCCGTCGCGGACCGCTGGCACCGGACAGCAGCTATAGCGACAACTTCCGGGTCAAACGCTACATCGCCAAATACACCATTAACCCCGCGCTGACCCATGGCATCGCCCATGAAGTGGGTTCGCTAGGGATGGTCTGAAATAGCCGAATACTCTCCGGCTATCGAGCGGTCAGCACTTCAAAAAACGATGCTCATCGAAAATCCGATTGGTTCTCCACGCTTTTCAGGCTGCCTGGCGGCTGCGAGGCGT
>NZ_JBOICA010000004.1:0-154813 GCF_050739775.1 Pseudomonas sp. | reverse complement strand
TTGGATAAGAGCTTCGTTGGCGCATGAGAATCCTGGCGATAAGGGTGATCGCGTCCGCTTAAAGATAGGCGGACACCATCGCCCTTAATACGGGGATTCTGAAGGTGTGTTCGCTGGCCGCTTACGTTGCCAAGGCAATCACAGTGGAACGGACGAGTTGACGACTGCTGGGCAGCTCACTTGCAGTTGGAAGCGGGGTATTGAACATAGTCAGAATTCCTTATGAGGAAACAAGCAGGCCAGTCAGCTGGTAACCCATAAGTAGGAAACCGGCACTCATCATGGCGACGTTGGCGGTGTAGGCATGGCGCCAGAAGCTGGCTGTCCGCCGCCAATAGCCCATCAGGATAAGAATGCTGCCGAGTGCCAACAGCTGACCGATCTCAACGCCAACGTTGAAAGCAATCAGGTTGGGGATCAGGCCATCCGAAGAGATCTCGTATTCCTGGATCTTGGTCGCCAAGCCGAAACCGTGCAGCAGACCAAACACCAGCGTGGCCACCTTGGTATTTGGCTGGAAGCCAAACCAGCGTTGAAAGGCGCCCAGGTTGTCGAGCGCCTTGTACACCACGGAGAAACCGATGATGGCGTCAATGACGTACGAGCTGATGCTGATTTCCGTGAGCACACCCAGTAATAGGGTGACCGAATGCCCGACGGCAAACAGCGTGACGTAGAGCCCGACATCCTTCATTCGATACAGGAAGAAGATCACCCCGAACAGAAACAGCAGGTGGTCGTACCCCGTCATCATGTGCTTGGCGCCCATGTAGATGAACGGCAGGAGCATCACGCCCGAGCTTTCCTGGATAAAGCCTTTATCTCCCTCGGCGACGGCATGAGCCAGCGCCGAGGGCATGTCTAAACAAAGCGATGCGACAAGTAAAAAGAGTAGCAATAGCGGTCGGCGTGAGCGCATAGCGAACACATCCCCGCCACTCGTTGGGTGCAATTGCATGGATCAATCCTACGTTGCAATGATCTTGAGCCGCTGTGCGGCCATGGTCAGGATGCAATCGGAGGACGGGGGGGACGCTCGATCAGGAATATTGGCGATCGGGGAAGTGAATGCCCTGGCGCGGCGAGGCGCACGAATGGCTTCTGCTGTGCAGCAAGCTGCACCGTAGAGCTCAGCTGAGGAGTCTCGTGCTGGTGGTCAGGGGTTAGTGGCGAGTGGTAATGGTCGGCACATTTAGCACAGGACGATGCTCCATGACTGTGATCATGCTCCGCTCCTTGCACCACCTCTGGTGCAGGATGCTTGTTGGGCACTGACAACGAATAGGCAGGCATGCCCCGCCCAAGCCGTGATAACGGCCAGAGCGAGAGCAAGAATCACCATCGTTGAGAGAGCGCGACTAAGCATCACAGGTGCCTTTCAGGCCAATTCCAAGGAATCTGAAGCGTGGTTGACCTATCCCCCCCTGGGGGATACGATGCCAGCGTAATTCATCGGAACCAGAGACTCAAGTCATGACTGAGCATGAGCACCTCCATGCCCATGACCACCCGCATGGTCATACGCATACCCATCAAAGCCACGAAGCAATCATCAAGCGCCTCAAACGTGCGGACGGCCACCTGCGAAGTATCATCGCGATGATTGAGGAGGGCCGCGAGTGCGTCGACATCGCACAGCAGCTGCATGCAGTTGAAAAAGCGGTTTGCCAAGCCAAGCGCACGCTCATTCAGGATCACATCGACCACTGCCTGGAAGACACCGTTGCGGCATTGAGTAACGGTGATCGATCTTCGCTTGAAGAATTCAAGCAAATCACGAAATACCTTTAGGTTCCCCATGCCGAATTTCGCAGAGTTGCTGCAGCAGGGCGGAGCCCACGCCTGGCTGTACTTCCCCAGTGCCATCTTACTTGGTGCTCTCCACGGGCTTGAGCCTGGTCACTCTAAAACCATGATGGCCGCGTTCATCGTTGCTATTCGTGGATCGGTGAAACAGGCGATTCTGTTGGGCCTTGCCGCCACGGTTTCCCACACGTTGGTGGTATGGCTGGTTGCAATCGGCGGGATGTACCTGGGTAAGGGGCTGGATGCGCAGACTACAGAGCCTTACTTCCAGCTTGCGTCTTCTGCCCTGATCATTGTGATTGCCTTGTGGATGCTCTGGCGGACGTGGCATGGCGAGCAGATGTTCAAATTCGAGCAAGGCGATGATCACCATCACGGCGATCATGATCACGGGCATCATGATGAGACTCACCGTATTGATACCAGCCATGGCCGGATCGAGCTTTCAATTTTCGAAGAAGGAGTACCCCCTCACTGGCGGATGAAAGTGCTAAGTGGCCATGCCTGGCCGGCTGCCCAAGTTCAATTGATCACCACCAGGCCCGATGGGATGGCCCAGCAATTCGCCTTTGTTGAGCGAGAGGGGTACCTCGAATCCACGGTTGATATTCCTGAACCCCATGAATTCAGCGCACGACTCAGCCTCGGCCATGCAGGTCATTCGCATGACTATGATCTCGCTTACCGCGAGCACGATCATGGTCACGGCCACTCCGAGCTTGAGGGTTTAGAACTGTCAGTCGATGGCTACCAGGACGCGCATGAACGTGCCCATGCCCACGACATCCGTAAGCGCTTTACCAACCGAGAAGTGACAACAGGTCAGATCATCATGTTTGGCCTGACCGGTGGCCTCATTCCATGCCCTGCCGCCATCACCGTATTGCTGCTCTGCCTTCAGGTTAAAGAGGTCGCACTGGGCGGCATGCTGGTTCTGTGCTTCAGCATTGGGTTGGCGCTTACCCTAGTGGCCGTAGGAAGCGCAGCAGCAATTGGCGCAAGACAAGCCTCCAATCGCTGGCCATGGCTAGGTACCGTGGCGCGGCGTGCGCCGTACCTCTCCTGCGTCCTGATTATCGGTGTCGGCCTCTATGTGGGCTTCCATGGCTGGATCGGTCTGAACAGCTGAGGGGGCTGCACAGTGTTCGAACTGACCAGCTACATCGGCCTGTTTCTGGCGGCACTCGGGGCCGCCACCCTGCTGCCCATGCAGTCAGAGGCATTGCTTGTCGGCATGCTGGTCTCCGACAAATTCGTGCCCTTGACACTGCTACTGGTGGCTACTGCTGGCAACGTCCTGGGCTCGTTGCTGAACTGGATACTTGGGCGCAGCATCGAGCACTTTCGGCATAAGCGTTGGTTTCCGGTCAGTGAGAGCAAGCTCGAAAAAGCCCAACAGTCCTATCAGCGCTACGGCCACTGGTCCTTGCTACTCAGCTGGGCCCCCGTCATTGGCGATCCACTGACACTGGTCGCAGGCATCATGCGTGAGCCTTTGTGGCGTTTCCTTCTGATTGTCACCCTGGCCAAGGGAGGGCGGTACCTGCTGCTAACTGTGCTGGTTCTGGGAGGTTCGTGATGAGCGCGTATGAGCCAACAGCACCGGTCATCAAACATCGCAATGCTGGCCAGGACCTGATCAAGTGGTTGGCAATGACCACAATGGTCATCGATCACCTGCGCTTGGTATGGCCCGAAATGGGCGACCTGTTTATCGTTGGACGGCTCGCTTTTCCGCTGTTTTGCGTAGCGATTGCTGCTAATGTGGCGCGTACGACACCCGGTGAGTTACTTACAGCAGCCAACGGCCGATACCTCATTTTGATGGTCTTGTTCGCGATCATCTCCGAGGTGCCATATCGCTACATAAGCACGTCTGGCTTGTTCAATGTACTGGTTACCCTGACATTGGGACTGCTGGTCACCTGGGGAATTCACCACCGCACATGGCTGGCCGGAGCCATGGTTATAACTGCGGGCGTGCTTACTTACCTGCTCGACGATACGCTGATGTACGGGTTCTACGGCGTCCTAGTACCAGCGGTAGTGCTCGTTGCAATCAAGCGGCCAGGCATACTGTGGTTACTGCCTGCGCTTCTGTGCGTGTTAATCAATACGCGCACAGCATCGTTGCCAAGGCTCTGGATCTCGACCCTCCGTCGATTTTAGCCTTGGGCACTGCTTTTGCTGCTCCACTTCTAGGACTGTGGCTGCTACGTCAGAGCCTGCATTTCAATGTGCAACCGGTTCGCCAGTGGGGGTATTGGTTCTATCCTGGGCACTTGGTTGCGTTGCAAGCCCTTCGTTTGTGTCTGTGAGGCACAAAAATGCCTTTCATCGGCTTACCCATAACCGAGTCCGCAAATTCTTGTCGGATGAAAGCAATTAGCCATAACCTGTGCGCGGTGGAAGGTTCCACCTACAAAAATTACGCATGGAGTTAGCCTGATGAAAGTCGTTTCCCTCGTGATTGCCGCTGTCTTTTCGTTCTCCTCGGTAGCCGCATTCGCGCACAGTGGTGGTACCGACGCTAAAGGTTGCCACACCAACCACAAAACTGGCGGTTACCACTGCCACTAAGCGGCAAAGCCCAGCGGTTGCTGGGCCTCTCCAATGGTGGTCATCAGGGAAGGTCGAACCAGCCATCCGTGCCATTGTTACTTCAGGGGCTTGATCGACACGATAGTGGCTGCCATTCCCTCGGCACGAAACTCAAACGCTACTTGATCCCCAGCTTTCAGGCCTGCCAGTTGCTTGTTTGTCGCATTGAATGCCATGGTCATGGCGGGCCACTGCAGGGCTGGCACGGCGCCATGCGCAATCGTCACTGTGTGCTTCGTGGTATCGACAGCCTTGATCGTTCCCTCGGCTTTGGCCACTGGAGCCTGCTGGGTTTCTTGCTTCATCTGCATGCCCTCCATGGGCATAGCGTCCATCTTCATACCCGGCATGTCCTCCGCCTGAGCGGAGAGAGACAGTGCGACAACGGTGCTTGCAACGGCGATCAGGGTCAGTTTCATACGACTTTTCCTTGAGGGGTGGTGGATACAACGGGGAGGTGCCGACGGCGCATCAAGCGGTAGGCCGCCGGAATGACAAAGAGAGAAAGCAAGGGCGCGGTGACCATGCCGCCGACCATCGGCGCGGCGATGCGACTCATCACTTCACTACCGGTGCCGCTGCCCCAGAGAATCGGTAAGAGGCCGGCGATGATCACCGCCACGGTCATGGCCTTGGGCCTAACGCGTTGCACCGCGCCTTCACGAATCGCGGCGACCAGCCCACGCTCTGTGTTGTCACCGAGGTCTTCACGTTCGGCCCAGGCGTTCTTCAGGTAGAGCAGCATGATCACCCCAAACTCAGCCGATACACCGGCCAGGGCGATAAAGCCGACACCGGTGGCCACCGACAAATTGAAACCCAGCAGATAGAGGAACCACGCTCCGCCCGTCAGGGCGAATGGCAGCGTGGCCATGATCAGCAAGGCTTCGTCGAAGCGGGCAAAGGTCAGGTAGAGCAGCACGAAAATGATCAGCAGCGTGGCCGGTACCACCAGCTTGAGCCGGGCGTTGGCCCGTTCGAGAAATTCGAACTGCCCCGAGTAACTCAAGCTCATGCCCGGCTGCAATGTGACCTGCTCACTGACGACCTGGCGCAGGTCGGCGACCACGGAAGCGATATCCCGCCCCCGCACATCGATATAGACCCAGCCAGAAGGCCGTGCATTCTCGCTCTTGAGCATCGGCGGACCGTCGCTGACCTTGATCTTCGCCACCGTGCCAAGGGTGATCTGGCTCCCCAGTGGGGTGTAGATCGGTAGTTGCTCCAGACCACCGAGCGAATCACGCCACTCACGCGGATATCGCACATTGATCGGGAAGCGGGCGAGCCCCTCAATGGTTTCCCCGACATTTTCACCGCCGATGGCGCCGGCGACGATCGATTGCACATCATCGATATTCAACCCATAGCGAGCAGCAGCTTTGCGGTCGATATCGACGTCGATATAGCGCCCCCCGGTCAGGCGTTCGGCCAGGGCCGAACTGACCCCAGGCACGTCCTTGGCCACACGCTCGACTGCCTGAGTGGCTGCATCGATGTCCGTCAGGTTGCTACCGGCAATTTTCACCCCGATCGGGCTCTTGATCCCAGTGGCGAGCATGTCGATGCGATTGCGAATCGGCGGGATCCAGATATTGGTCAATCCCGGCACACGCACTACCCGATCCAGTTCCTCCACCAGCTTCTCCTGGGTCAGGCCGGGTCGCCATTGCTCACGCGGCTTGAACTGGATAGTGGTCTCGAACATCTCCAATGGCGCCGGGTCGGTGGCGGTTTCGGCGCGGCCTGCTTTACCGAAGACGTGCTCGACTTCGGGCACCGTCTTGATCAGGCGGTCAGTCTGCTGCAGCAATTGCGCCGCTTTCTGCGCCGACAACCCTGGCAGCGCCGAAGGCATGTAGAGCAGATCGCCCTCGTCCAGCGGCGGCAGGAACTCACCCCCCAACCGGGACATCGGCCATAGTGTGCTGAGGAACACCAGCAGTGCGACCAGCATAGTGACTTTGGGCCGACGCAGCACCGCGTCCAAGGCGGGTTGATAGAGCCTGATCAACCAGCGATTCAGCGGGTTCTGTTCCTCATTGGGAATCCGTCCGCGAATCCAGTAGCCCATCAGCACCGGCACTAGGGTCACCGATAATCCGGCTGCCGCCGCCATGGCGTAGGTTTTGGTGAACGCCAGGGGCCCAAACAGCCGTCCCTCCTGTGCCTCCAGGGTGAAGACTGGGATGAACGACAAGGTGATGATCAACAGACAGAAAAACAGCGCTGGCCCTACCTCGATCGCAGCTTCGGTCATTAAATGCCAGTGATGTTCACCCTTGAGTTCTTCCCCTGGATGGGCCACGTGCCAGGCCTCGATCTTCTTGTGGGCGTTCTCGATCATCACCACTGCGGCGTCGACCATGGCACCGATGGCAATGGCGATACCACCCAAGGACATGATGTTGGCGTTGATTCCCTGGTAGCGCATGACGATGAAGGCCATCAATACTCCGACCGGCAGTGAGATAATGGCCACCAGGGATGAGCGCAGATGCCAAAGGAAAATCCCGCAGACTAAAGCGACGACGATGAACTCTTCGAGCAACTTGTGGCTGAGGTTTTCCACGGCGCGGTCGATCAGCTTACTGCGGTCATAGGTAGTGACGATTTCCACACCCGCCGGCAGGCTGCTTTTCAGTTCGTCGAGTTTGGCCTTGACCGCCGTGATGGTTTCGCGAGCGTTCTTGCCGCTACGCAGTATTACCACGCCGCCAACGGTCTCGCCTTCGCCGTCGAGTTCAGTGATACCGCGACGCATCTCTGGACCCAACTGGACCGTCGCGACTTCGCCGAGGGTCACTGGTACGCCACCGGCACCGAGCTTGAGTGGAATTGCTCGAAAGTCATTCAATGTCTTCAGGTAGCCTGACGCGCGAACCATAAACTCGGTTTCCGCCATCTCCAACACGGCGCCACCGGTTTCCTGGTTGGCCTTGCCAATCGCCTCGGTGACCTGCGCCTGGGTGATGCCGAGGCTGGCCAGTTTGAGCGGATCGAGCTGCACCTGGTACTGCTTGACCATGCCGCCCACGGTGGCCACTTCTGCCACATTGGGCAGGGTCTTCAGTTCAAATTTGAGAAACCAGTCCTGAAGTGCACGGAGTTGCGCCAGGTCGTGTCCACCGCTGCGATCCACCAGGGCGTACTGATAGATCCAGCCCACCCCGGTGGCATCTGGCCCCAACGCCGGCTTGGCACTGGCGGGCAGGCGACTTTGTACCTGGCTCAGGTACTCCAGCACCCGTGAGCGAGCCCAATACATATCGGTACCGTCTTCGAACAGCACGTACACGAAGCTGTCGCCGAAAAAGGAATAGCCGCGCACGGTTTTTGCCCCCGGTACCGAGAGCATGGTGGTGGCCAACGGGTAGGTCACCTGGTTCTCGACGATCTGCGGTGCCTGGCCCGGATACGGGGTGCGAATGATCACCTGCACATCGGACAGGTCCGGCAGCGCATCGATGGGCGTGCTCTGCACCGACCAGACGCCCCAGGCTGTGACAAACAGCGTGGCCAATAGCACCAGGAAGCGGTTAGCCACTGACCAGCGGATAAGAGCCGCGATCATGGCTGGCCCCCAAGTTTTTCCAGGCGCTCAACGCGCAAACCATCATCGGTTTGACTGACGGATACACGAACCTTGTCACCCGGCTTGAGCCCCTGCATGAGCGCAGGGTCGGCTAACGGAAAAGTCATGGTCATGCCTGGCATACCCAATGTCTTGAAGGGGCCGTGGGCGAGCGTGACGTCTTGGCTATTGATCTGCAGGACTTGCCCCTCCGACTCATGAAGGGCGGAGGCGGCGGTGGGAGGTGCTGGCATTTCCAGCGTGCTTGCGACGATGCCCTTGAGGCTGGCCTCGGAGTCGAGCAAGAATTGTCCGGAGCTGACGACCTGTTGACCTTCTTGCAAGCCTTTCAATACCACCGTCTTACCATCGTTTTCCTGCCCGAGTTGCACCTCTACCGGACGGTAGCGCCCCGCATCTTCAGCGAGCATCACCAGCGTGCGCCGACCGGTGCGGATGACCGCCTCGCTCGGCACCCACAAGGCACTTTGCTCGGTCGTGTGGTTCAGACGCACCTGCGCTGTCATTCCCGGTCTGAGTCGCCCGTCAGCGTTGGGGAGCTCGACTCGCACACGAACGGTGCGGCTATCCGAATTGGTTTCCGGCAGAATCGCACTGACCGTGCCGTTGAGCACTGTCCCCGGGAAGGCTGGCAGGTGTGCTTCTACCGTCTGTCCGACGATGATCGATCCAGTTTCCGACTCTGGAACGGCCACCGCCAGCCAGACGCTGCTCAAACCATTGACTCGGGCCAGCGTCTCGCCGGCCGCCACGGTCATGCCCGTACGGACATCCAACTCTTGCAGCACACCGCCAATGGGGCTGGTAAGGGTCAGGTTCGGCTGGACCTTGCCGCTGCGCTCTACCTGAGTAATCAGTGCCGCCGGCATTCCCGTGAGGCGCAGCCGTTGGCGGGCCGCTGCCAGCAAGTCGGCATCGCCATTACGTTTAAGTGCGAGGAATTCTTCCTGAGCAGCGGCCCATTCCGGTACCAGAATATCCGCCAATGGTGCATTGGCCTTGAGCACGTCGCCTGGAGCGCGGGCATACACCCGCTCGACAAAGCCAGCGGTACGCGCCTGAATCACCGCGACATGCCGCTCGTTGAACGCCAGCACGCCGACAACGTCCAGGCTGGAGGCGAGGACGCCACGAGTGACTGTCGCAAAACGCAGGCCGAGATTCTGGGTCAGGCTCGGGTCGATACTGATGGCAGCACTGTCCGCCGCAGAATCAGCGTATCGGGGCACCAATTCCATGTCCATAAAGGGCGATTTGCCCGGTTTATCGAACTTCTGCTGCGGGACCATCGGGTCGTACCAATACAGCACCTTGCGTTCGTCTTGCGTCTTGGAAGCCTGCTGGGTGAGCGCATCAGGCATTGTGTTCATGCGTTGCTGAGCGAACCAGTAGCCGCCTGCAACCCCTAGGGCGACCGACAAGCCAATCAACACAGCCCCTTTCCAGATTCGAGTGCTCATTGGCTCGTTTCCCCATAGCTGAAATACAAGCGTGCGTTGGTCAGCGCTCGCTGCTCTTCGACGTCAATTTGCTTGAGGCGGGCCTCGATGAGTTCACGCCGGGCCGCGATAACAGCCGCCAGGTCGCCTTTACCGGCGCGGTAGCTGGCCATGCTCAGTCCAATCTTCTCCTTGGCCAGGGGGACCAGGCTTTCCTGACTGCGGTGTACGGCACGGTTGAGACGCTCGTAGTCAGCCAGATCCGCCTCCAGTTGCTGGGTATGCTCGCGTGTAAGCGCTTCGCGCTCGGCTTCCAATTGATTCAGCTCGGCGTGTTTGGCGGCGATCCTGGGATTTTGTCGGGAGCCGGGGAACAACGGCAGGTCCCATGAGAATTGCACGCTGACCATGTCGCCGAACTCCCGTCCGCGGCGCTGGTAATCGACTTCCCAGCTCCAGTCGGACTGCTTTTCCGCTTCGGCTTCGCGCACCTTGGCTTCAGCCTCGCGGGTCATCGGCGTAAACGCTGCCAGTTCAGGGTGATGTTGCAACTTGTGGGAATAGCCCGAGGTATCGACAGGCCATTCCGGTAGACGGCCCACAGGCTGGTCATTGGCGGCGGCGCCAATCCAGCGCTTGAGAGCTGCTCGAGCTTGTGCTCGCTGGCGAATCAGATCGTCCTGTTGCTCCGCCAACTGCGCCGCTTCCTGCCTGGGTGTGACCGCATCGGCAGGCTGGGCGCGGCCACCGGCGATCTGCGCCCGGACGGTATCGCTCAACAGACGATTTTCTTTGTAAAAGTCCTGGAACAGCACCTCTTTACGCTCGACTGAATAGCTGCTGATCCAGGCCAATGCCGTGGCCTGTCGGACAGTCAATCGCTCGATTCGACCTTCAGCCGCGGCTCGGTCAACGGCTGCTTCGGCGACTTCGATACGCGCCCGGCGCTTGTCGCGGTTGGGCATTTCCTGCATGACCCCAACCATCTGCATGGTCATGAAGTCTTGGTCAATGCTCCAGCGATCCGGGCCGCCAATCGGGTAGTTCTGCACCCCCAGCAATAGTTTCGGATCGGGTAGCTCGCCGGCGGGGATGGCTGCGCTGCTGGCAGCTCGGAGTTTGGCCGCTTGGGCGGTGAGTGAGGGGGCATTGTTTTCAGCCAGCCGTAAGGCTTCATCGAGGGTCAGCGGGGCGGCAACGCTCGGCAATGGCAGTACGCTTGCCAGCAGACCGGCTACGAGGGACCAACCTGTGCAATAGCACTTGGAGTTCATGTTCACGATTCCTGTGATGAATCACGGCGTGTCTCTTCAGAGATGCACGCAGGTATGCCATCGCATCAATGGCGATGGGACTCAGTCTGGTACAGGAATCAGGCGCAGGGCGGTCGCCATACCCCTGAAGGGGGCTGCGTAAGTAGGAATTCGCCGAAGACGGACGCCACGACGGGGCTGGACAAGGTAACAGGAGGCTTGATGATCGAGACTTGCAGCATGCCGCCAGTCTTGCATTCCTGACCCGGCTTGCAGGGCTTGCCGTGTTCGGCAGGGCTTTTCATATCGTTGCAGCAGTCCATGCCCATGTCGTCCATCATCGCCATGCCCATGGTCTTCATCGGGCAGGGTTCAGTCGGTGCCTCGATGCCCGCCATCCCACTGAAGGGAAGCGCCAGGCTAACCAGGAAAATGAGGCAGCACCGTAGATAGCGTTTCATGCTGGGGAGTCTAGTCGCTGCTAGCGCACCGGACAATGACAAATCTCTCAGGAAGAGCCCATTGACTAGATTTTAAGGGTCAATGAATCGTTCCGAGTTTCGCAGACACCACCATGCCACAGAAAGAGGCCAGCTAGGCGGTTCCATGGGCAGTTGGCGTTTACTTGAAGTGCTCAAAATCCAGGCTCTCAATCGAGTGACTGAAAAGCAGTTGCCCGTAGCAGACGAGGCGTCACGCTTGGCTTAACAGTGGTGACAAGTGGGTCATGTGGGCGAGTGTAGGTGAAACTGGTTAGCGCAACATTAATGGCACAAGCGCTCGCTACCCGACCGCTTCCTCTTGATTGGCAGGAAAAGCAAAGTGAAAGGCGGTCATACCTTCAGATGAGGTGCACCAGACTCTGCCTTTGTGTGCTTCTACAATGGAACGGGTGATCGCAAGACCGAGCCCTGCATTGCTGGGACCTCCCTCCCGCCTCGCCGGGTCGGCACGGTAGAAACGATCAAAGATCTTGTTGATGTGCTGCGAATCAATTGTGGCTCCGCCATTTCGTATGGTGAGGGTCACCTCGTCTGCGGAATGCTGGATCTCCACCGCAATCTCCTTTCCTTCCGGCGTGTATCGCATGGCATTCGAGAGGATATTGGAGACAGCTCGGTCAATCATCAAACGGTCTCCAGTGATGATTCCCCTTCCATGTAGGCTTAGCCGTACTCCTCGATCCTCAGCCAGTAATTGGTAGTACTCGAAGAGCTTGGACACGAGATCTTCCAGTTCGATGTCGACCTGCTCAGGAATGATGAGTCCGTTGTCGGCCTTGGCGAGGAAGAGCATGTCATCGATCATGCGGGACATTCGCTTCAGGTCCTCCAGATTCGAGTACAGGTTCTCCTCATACGCGTCTAAATTGCGTTTCCTGGTCAGCACGACCTCGGTGTGCGTCAGCAGGTTACTCACCGGGGTTCTTAATTCGTGTGCGATGTCGGCCGAAAAGTTGGATAGGCGAACGAATGCGTCATCCAAGCGTGCGAGCATTCCGTTGAATGACAAGATCAGTTCTTGAAGTTCAAGTGGCACAGGTTCCAGTGGGATGCGTTCTTGGAGTGACCTAGCAGACATGGACGTCGCAACCTTCGTGATCTGCTCGACGGGACGCAGCCCACTTTTCGCGACCAGCCAACCCAAGCCTGCGCTGACCAACGCACTGATAACCAAACCGATTCCGAACCACCGTTGTAGGGTTTCAAAGAAATGCGCATGGCTGGTGATATCCAGCATCAGCATGACGGTGCCGGGGGCTGGG
The DNA here is from genome assembly GCF_050739775.1 of Pseudomonas sp. Taxonomy (GTDB): domain Bacteria; phylum Pseudomonadota; class Gammaproteobacteria; order Pseudomonadales; family Pseudomonadaceae; genus Aquipseudomonas. Next base: position 142,354 of record NZ_JBOICA010000004.1, on the reverse strand, counting down.
TCGCCTTGGATCTCGACGTGAGACGTGACGCCGCGGAAGTTATGGGATTCGTCCTGCCATTCCCACATGGCTTCTTTTTCAGCACGCTTGTAACGATCGGGGATCTGCACGGTTTTGAGATCTGAAAACAGTACAGTACCGTCTGATGTGAGGATCTCCGCCGTCAGATCCTGGTGGGCGCCTAATAATGCGCGTAGTTGCGGTCGCAGCTCTTCCAGCCTCGCTACCGGTGCCTGGATCGACAGGATGTGTCTTGTCGACTCCAGCTTCTCGGATAGTGCTTGTTCATCGAGCATTCGAAAGTGATGTTGACTCAGTATGTTGAAGCTGATGCCTGCGACCACCAGTACAGCGATGACCGCGAACATGATCATCAGGGTCAGGCGCTTGACGAGTGAGGACTGAGACAGCATCACTCAGGTGCATCCATCATGTAACCCATGCCTCGGGCTGTGTGAATGAGCTTCGGAGCAAAGTCGTCATCAATCTTTGCCCGCAGTCGCCGAATCGCCACCTCGATCACATTGGTGTCGCTGTCGAAATTCATGTCCCACACCTGGGATGCAATTAGGGATTTGGGCAGCACTTCACCACGACGCCGCATCAGAAGCTCTAGAAGTGAAAACTCCTTGGCTGTCAGGTCAATTCGCTTGCCGTTTCGAGTGGCACGCCGTTTGAGAAGGTCAACCTCAAGATCCGCCATTTTCATGGTGGTTTGAGCTGACGAGCTGATGCCCCGGCGCAGTAGCGTACGGACCCGAGCGAGTAGCTCTGAGAATGCGAATGGTTTGATGAGGTAATCATCGGCCCCAAGCTCAAGACCTTTCACTCGATCGTCTACGCCATCACGAGCCGTCAGGAACAAGACAGGGACGTCCTTACCTGCCGCACGAACCATCCGCAGGACTTCCCAGCCATCTAGCCCCGGCATCATCACGTCGAGAATCAGCAGGTCGTAGGTTTCGCTCAGTGCATGTTGAAGGGCGTCCGTACCCGAGAGGACACGATCAACAGTAAAACCGGCCTCTGCGAGGCCCTGTTGCAAGTAGGCTCCGGTTTTTGGTTCATCCTCAGCTACGAGTAGTTTCATGTGCTTCGACCCCAATGGTGAACATGTCCAGTTTGCAGCAAAAAAGTCGCCCAACCAGAACCTGACGCAAAAGTAATATAGGCATCAGGCGGCTGTCAGGGAGTCCCGTCTACGGTCTGTTATGAGCGGCATCGTAATCGTGCCTGCCGTTAGCGGTAGCAGTGACCCTGACAACCTGATGGAGATCGTCCTGTGAAATCGCTCAAACCAGTGCTTCTTGCTACAGCTATGCTGCTGTCTTCAACTGTGTTCGCTGAAGGTGGAAGCGACCGTGCGCTCGAAAGAATCCAGTTGCTTCGGGACCAGGCCGAGGCCGTACTGATAAAAGCGGAGAAAGCTGACTCCAGCCAACGACATGTGCACATGAAAGAGCACATGGCCATGTTGCAGGACTTGATGAGCCAGCTGCATCAAGACCATCCCAAAGCAGGCATGACAAAGGATGAACATCTAGCGTGGATGGAGAAACACGACAAGATTGTGGATGACGTACTTGGTCAGATGGTCCGTGAGCACAAGCTAATGATGGCGGACAAGGAGTGTCATCCGTAACCCCGAATTCACGGCCGTTCCCCTCTGCTCCTTTGGCCTAGCGGCGCCCAAACGGCGCTGCCTTTTTTTTTTGGGGTGCGGGGTTCAGTCATTCCGTTTTAGCCTCCGCAGCAGGCGTTTGGCCGGATCGGAATGATCAGTCGTGAGAACCTGACAGAACTGTAATGTCGAGCTCAGCTTTGTGAAAGCGCAGGCTAGCTAATGTGACCCTAAGCCTGAAGCCCGTGGGGCTCACAGTAACCCGCAGAGGAACAACTGATGAACTTGATTAAAGCGCTCGTGATGATGGTCACCTTTGGCATGGCTAGCCTTGCTCTGGCTGAAGGCGGCGCCGACCGCACCTTTGCAAGGATGGAGGCGGCCCGTCAGACCTCCATGAGTGCGAATCAGCTTGCACAGCAGAAGAAGGGCCAGGCGCCGGTAGCAGCTGAGATTCACAAACAAGCGAAGCATGAGAGCTGCTGAGCCGAGCTTACAGAAATGTAATCACTCGGGAATCTGTTATGTGGCAGTTTCAGATTGCTCTTTCCCACGGCGGTTTGTGCTTTCTGAAAAGTCTACAAGGCTTGTGGGGATCCTAAGGAAACTGGGACCTGCGACCTCGAACAGCCCGAATATCAGCGAATTACCTGACTGACTGGACACTACGGCATGCAAAGCAAAACCACGAGACGATCCTTCGTCAAAGGCCTGGCCGCTACTGGACTACTTGGTGGATTAGGCATGTGGCGCATGCCGGTCTGGGCCGTGACCAGCCCTGGCCAACCTAATGTGCTGACAGGCACCGATTTTGATCTGTACATCGGTGAGCTGCCGGTCAACATTACCGGAGCGGCCCGTACGGCAATGGTGATCAACGGTTCGCTGCCTGGACCAATTCTTCGGTGGCGCGAAGGTGACACCGTCACGCTCCGAGTTCGCAACCGCTTGAAGCAGGACACTTCCATCCATTGGCACGGCATCATCCTGCCGGCGAACATGGATGGGGTGCCTGGCCTGAGCTTCCATGGCATCGCACCTGATGGCATGTATGAGTACAAGTTCAAGGTCCATCAGAACGGGACCTACTGGTACCACAGCCATTCTGGGCTCCAGGAACAAGTCGGGGTGTATGGTGCCTTGGTCATCGATGCGAAGGAGCCCGAGCCGTTCACCTATGAACGGGATTACGTGGTCATGCTTAGCGACTGGACCGATGAGGACCCTGCCAGGGTTCTGTCCAAGCTCAAGAAACAGTCGGACTATTACAACTTCCATAAGCGCACGGTTGGCGATTTCGTCAACGACGTAAGCGAGATGGGATGGTCGGCTGCCGTGGCGGACCGGAAAATGTGGGCTGAGATGAACATGAGCCCAACCGATCTTGCTGATGTGAGCGGCTATACCTACACCTATCTCATGAATGGCCAGGCCCCGGGCAGCAACTGGACGGGCATCTTCAAGCCGGGCGAAAAAATCCGGTTGCGCTTTATCAACGCCTCGGCCATGACGTACTTCGATGTGCGTATTCCTGGTTTGAAGATGACTGTGGTCGCAGCCGACGGACAGCATGTCAAACCGGTGAAGGTCGATGAGTTCCGAATAGCGGTTGCAGAAACCTACGATGTAATCGTCGAGCCGGATGACGCGCAGGCTTACACCATTTTCGCGCAAACCATGGATCGCACAGGGTACTCCAGGGGCACCTTGGCCGTCCGTGAAGGTTTGCAAGCTCCCGTGCCATCAGTTGATCCACGCCCTCTAATTTCGATGAGCGATATGGGCATGGATCACGGCAGTATGGACGGGATGGATCACGGGTCAATGCAGGGCGGCATGCCTGGCATGGCCAGCATGGATCACAGCAAGATGACTGGGGTGGACCAGGGCAGCATGGCTGGCATGGGCGGAGCCATGCAGGCTCACCCAGATTCGGAGACCAACAACCCCTTGGTCGACATGCAGACGATGTCGCCGACGCCTAAGTTGAGCGATCCAGGAATCGGGCTGCGCAACAATGGACGCCGTGTCCTGACGTATGCGGATCTGCGAAGCACTTTCATTGATCCAGACGGACGTGAGCCTGGTCGCACTATCGAACTACACCTCACCGGGCATATGGAAAAGTTCGCATGGTCCTTTGATGGGATTAAGTTTTCTGATGCCGAGCCCCTGCGCCTCAAATATGGCGAGCGTCTTCGCCTTACCTTGGTCAACGACACCATGATGACTCATCCCATCCATCTCCACGGCATGTGGAGCGACCTGGAGGACGAGGACGGTAATTTCATGGTGCGAAAACACACCATCGACATGCCCCCTGGCTCAAAACGAAGCTATCGAGTGACTGCCGATGCTTTAGGGAGATGGGCCTATCACTGCCACCTACTGCTCCACATGGAAATGGGCATGTTCCGAGAAGTCCGTGTGGACGAATAAACTGGAGATCTGAGATGAGCAAACCAATGAAACGTAGCGCCTTTTTCTTCTCTGCCGCCATGGTAGGTCTCCTGGCTGTTTATGCCCCTTCCTCGTGGTCCAGTGAAAATCATGAGCAACATACTCAGAAGTCTGCTGATGCCCCGAACGCAGCTAAATCCAACGCTGGAACCAAAGGCGCACAGGGTAAGCAAGCCGAAGGCATGGATCATGGCTCTATGAAGGGCATGGATCATGGATCCATGGAAGGAATGGACCATGGCTCGATGGAGGGCATGGATCACAGCAAAATGATGGAATCACATGGCGGTGACAAAGCTAAGGCAGGGAAAGATGACCAATAGGCAGGCACGACCATCGCTCTTGGCATTGGCTGTGTCCCTCAGCGCACTAGGTGGGGCGCCCAGCTTTGCGGCTGAAGAAATGGACCATACAGCGATGGGGCATGGGTCTATGCAAATGGATCCAGCCTCTTCACAAAGCGCGATGCAGGGAATGGACCACAGCCAGATGGGGGCAAGCAAGCAGCCGAAAAAGCCCACTTCTGTTGATCACAACAAGATGGATCATGGCTCCATGCAGGGAAGCATGGACTCCATAGATCATAGCAGGATGGGGCACGGTCAACCTAAGGTAAAACCTACTTCCGTGGACCACAGCAAGATGGGCCATGGGAGCATGGAAGGGATGGACCACGGAGTCATAGATCATTCGAAGATAAACCACGGCTCCGCCAATACCCCCACGACGATCAGTCGTACTCCGATTCCTGTACTGACTGTCGCGGACCGAAAAGCGGCGTTTCCCCCACTGGGCGGTCATGAAATTCACGATAGCGGTATCAACAGCTTCTTCTTGTTGGATCAGCTTGAGTACCAGGATGCAGACGAAGGCAGCACGCTGGCTTGGGATGCTTCGGGATGGGTTGGAGGCGACATCAACCGGCTATGGATCCGTTCTGAGGGCGAGCGCACAAATGGCGTTACCGAGGATGCCGAGCTGCAGCTTTTGTACGGGCGCTCAATCGGTCCTTGGTGGGATGTGGTTGCTGGGGTTCGCCAGGATTTCAAACCAGAATCTCCCCAGACATGGGCAGCTTTCGGTATTCAGGGCATGGCGCTGTACGAATTCGAAGCTGAAGCCACCGCTTTCATTGGTGAGAATGGTCAGAGCGCCGCACGGCTGGAAGGCGAATACGACATCCTCCTGACCAATCACCTGATCCTGCAGCCAACCGCTGAAGCTAATTTATATGGCAAAAACGATCCTGAGCGCGGCGTAGGTTCCGGCCTCGCCAACACCGAAGTTGGACTGCGCTTACGATATGAGCTCGTTCGCCAATTTGCACCCTACATAGGCGTCACCTGGAGCCGCTCCTACGGCAAAACTGCAGACCTGATTCGCGACGAAGGTGGGGATGTGGATGAAGCCCGATTCGTTGCTGGCATTCGGATGTGGTTTTGAGAACCTGACATGAAGAAAACAATTACAACGCTTGTGGCAGCAGGCGCCGTGGGTAGTGCGGCTGTGCTGGGGGGCGCGTATTTCGGCCTGGTCAACGTCGGTGCTGATGATCCTCACTTTCCGGCAGTCCATGCATTCCTCTCCATGGTGCGGGATCGCTCTATCGAGGTTCGCGCAAGAGATATCGAGGTGCCGAATCTAAAGGATGAAACCCTGATTCGTACTGGCGCCGGGAACTACAATGCCATGTGTATTGGCTGTCACCTCGCCCCAGGAGTTGATAAGACTGAGCTCAGCCAAGCACTTTATCCGTCTCCTCCCAACCTCACCAAGATTGGCCTGGACGATGGTCCCGCCGCTGCGTTCTGGACCATTAAACACGGTATCAAGGCCACCGGCATGCCTGCTTGGGGCAAGAGTATGGGTGATCAATACATCTGGGGCATTGTCGCCTTCCTGGACCAACTACCGCAGATGAACGCTGAACAGTACAAAGCGCTGGTAGCAACCAGCGGCGGGCACCAGCACGGCGGCGGGGAAAGTGAGATGCACAACCATGAAGGCCAGCATGGCGGGAATGAGCCTGACCACCACAGCAAGCCTGCCTCCGCAGGAGGCCATCTCGATATGGAGCAAGCAGAGGCGCATCATTCACCTTCCGCTGACCCCGCCAGCGCTAAGCCTGACACCGACCATCACGGCGGTCATGACGCGGCCGAAGCTGATAATGATCATCACTCCAAGCCAACTCCGAAGACGCATACTCACAGTGATGGAAAGAAGCATACCCATGAAAGCTAAAAGCCGCTTCCTGAGGTTGACCGCCCTCGTTGCTTTTCTCACGCTACCGCCAGTTTCCGCAGCCTTGCCAACCATTATCGATGTGCATAGGGATGCAAACTGCGGGTGCTGTAAAAAGTGGATTGCGCACCTGGAACAGAACGGCTTCAAGGTCATCGATCACGTCGAAACCGATATGAGTGCTGTGAAGCAGAAGCTCGGGGTCGCGCCACGTTTAGCGTCCTGTCATACCGCAGTGATCGACGGAAAGTTTGTCGAGGGACATGTCCCAGCTGAACAGGTTCGTGAGCTAGTAAAACGAAATGAGCTGCTTGGCATTGCCGTACCAGGAATGCCCGCAGGCTCTCCAGGGATGGAAGTGGATGGCGTCACGCATGCTTATCAGGTTATCGGCCTCACCAAGAGAGGAGGTGATGAAGTGGTTGCAGAATATCCAGGCCACTAACCCTTCCCTAGACCAACAAAAACGGCGCCTTGGAGGCGCCGTTTTTGTTGTGGGGAGGCCACTCTGATTGGTCAACTCTGACCGCGGCAACCTATGCCGGCTGTGCGGTACTCAAGGATGTTGAGCTTTCCAGTCGAGTCTTCATAGGTCATTTGCGCCGGCATCACGTCACAGGTACCCCGGTTCGAGGTCACACTGATCACTTTCGCAATGTCGAGCTGCATTCCGTAGCGATAGTGGGTTACCTCTGGTGGGGTTTTTCCATTGGCAGCGGCATAAGCGCGCATAGCTTGTTCATTTGCCTGAATCATCTTTCCGTGCAAGCGGTCGGACCCGCCCTCAGCCAATGCGGCCGAGGAAGCCGTCAGGATCAGTAAAGCGGCAATACCTTTGAAAGCTTTCATGTTCATCACTCCGATTTGGCGTGACTGAATCTTAAGGGGATGGACCTGTCGCTCGAATGATGGGCCGATTACATCTTCGTAAGTCGCGCTCAGGCATAGCTGAAGGGTATCCAGACTTCAAAAAAGACGTTGTATATCATGTAGTTAAAATTCTACGACAGTTCTAATTCTCTAAGTCCAATGTGCATATTCGCGCACATATATTGTCCCCATGACGACTACCGAAAATCTCCGCGCCCAAGCCATCGATGCTGTCATTGAGTCGCTGGATGAAGCCTTCTTCAAAGCCCTCTGCGAACCCTCCAGGGTCGCGGTGTTCAAGCGCGTGGTCCAGTTAGGGAGGGCGGATGTCGGCGAAATCGCCAAAGCCTTGCCGTAGGAGCGCCCGGTGATTTCAAGGCGGCTATCCGTGAGTTTTCTTCAGCCCTTTCAAGCGCACATTCGCCCTTTGCACAGCGGCCATCTTCTCAGGTCGTTTCATGCGTTTCCACTTTCTGATGTCTTCCTTGCTCCGCCCGCAACTCACACACAGATCAGCGCTCAGTTGGCAAACCGAGATGCAGGGGTTTTCAATTTCTTTAGCCATCGTCAGTAACCTTTGCCCAGACGTTTCTGCCAATCGCCACCGTGAGTGCGTTCGCACTCTTCCTCGGAGTCAAAGCGGACACTGTTGTCTGAAGGAGTCAGATCGATATTGGCCTCATTGAACGCGATGGCCGTCAGCTCAAAAATGCGCGCCTTCGCGTTTACCAGGGCGAGCTTTCTGGCAGCCAGGGTTTCGAACACCCAAATTACCTTCAGGGTTTCAGCCAACGCGTTCAGGTCAGCAGTGTGGGTGAGCCAGGCAAAGCCTTTCATTTCGCCTTTTGCTGTTTCGCACGCATCAGTGAGCGTGGTAATCAATCGGCGCTCGATCCGCGCCAGTTCACGTTTCACTGGGGGCATTGCGGGCTCCTTTGGAGACAATGGAGGGGAGGCTCTTAATCAGGCCGATCGAAACTCGACTGTCAGATGGCTGACTTCGTGAACCAGCTTGAGACGTTCACGAATGCTGTCGGCGTTCGCCGTGGCCTCACCAAGGACACTGACGATGGCCGCATGAGCTTGCGGTCCAACTCGCCAGACGTGCAAGTCCGTGATGGTGGCATCTCCCGGTTCCTCAACCAGTTCACGGATTTCCTTGGCAACGTGTTCATCTGTCTGATCCAGCAGTACACCTGCGGTGCTCCTCATCAAGATCCATGCCCAACGCGCGATAACAATGGCGCCGACAATGCCCATGACTGGGTCCAGCCACACCCAACCGAGATACCGGCCGGCGAGAAGTGCAGCAATTGCCAGAACCGAAGTCAGTGCGTCTGCGATGACGTGGAGATAGGCCGATTTCAGGTTGTTGTCGTTCCCGTGATGGGCATGATCGTGATCGTGCCCATAACTGTGCCCGTGGCCCAGCAGCAGGGCACTGACAATGTTGACGATTAAACCGGCAATCGCGATGAGCGTAGCGGTGCCGAACTGTACTTCCGTTGGTTGCATGAGGCGCATGACAGACTCAACGCCGATTCCCAAGGAAACCATACCTAGAATCAGCGCCGAGGCGAACCCGCCCAAGTCTCCAACTTTTCCGGTTCCGAAGCTGTAGCGCTGGCTGGAAGCGTGGCGTTTTGCGTATCCGTAAGCGGCCGCCGCGATGCCCAATGCGGCGGCATGGGTTGCCATGTGAAAGCCATCGGCCAGTAACGCCATCGAGCCCGTGAGATAGCCGGCGGTGATCTCGCCAACCATCATCACAACGGTTAGTGCCACAACCCAAAGCGTACGTTTGGCATTTTCGTCGTGCGCCGAGCCAAGGAACATGTGGTCGTGTGTGTGGTTGAGACTGCTCATCAGTGTGTACCTGGATACGTTCACTTGGAGTAACGGCGAATGGCTTCAAGAAGCTCTTCGACGCCCTGATTACGCTCTTCTTCGCTGAGCGAAGGATTTGCGACATGCTCCCGCGCGTGGTCCTCGATGATTTCCTCCATTAAGCCGTTGATGGCTCCGCGAGTGGCGGCAACAAGGTGCAGTGTTTTGGCGCAATCGAGATCCGATTCCAGTGCCCTTTCAACGGCTTGAATTTGTCCGGCAATACGTTTTACGCGTTTGAGAAGATCGTCTTTGTTTGTTGCGATATGGCTCATTAGATACCCCCCCTACCTATATGTTACGTATTATAGGTATACCCCCTATACCTATGCAAGGTCGGCGGGCTGAAGATCATCTATAGCCCCTGGTAGGAAAGAAAAGCTTCAATTTCGAAGGGTCGCGAGAGGAGTTGGAACGTCCGCTTTTGGCGTTCTCTGCAGATCAAGGTGAAAAAACGTACTGGTCAAATCCGGTGCAGTCGGTGGTCAGAACGAATGCAAATGACAGGTCAGGTCGAATGTAAACGGGTGATCAAGTGGAGTGAGATTTCGCACCTGTCAGCGTCGCCCCGCCAGATCTGCCCCCTGACTGAGCGACAGCGTGACGCACAGCAACGCGTCCCTATGCGCGGCTCGCTGGCGTGCAGCAACTCGCTTTCGGAGCCGAAGGCACTGGCAGTGGCTCCAGCGATTCACAGCAGCTCGCTTGCGCAGGCGTCGCAGGTGCGTAACAGCTGTAAGTTTTTTCCTGCGCTTCGAACTGGAGGCTGCAGACACCGGTTTCGGGCAGTTCGAGCTCGACGCGTCGCGCAGCGTCCCAGTCTCCAGCAAGCCCTGCTGCTACTGAGCGGACTTGCTCATATCCCGTGAGCATCAGGAATGTAGGTGCACGGCCGTAGCTCTTCATCCCCACGATAAAAATACCTTCGTCTGGATGGGACAGCTCGTCGATACCATGCGGGCGAACGGTGCCGCAGCTGTGTTCGTTTGGATCGATCAACGGAGCCAACTGAGCAGGGCTTTGAGTGGCTGGGTCGATTGCCAGCCGCAGCTCGCTTAGGAGCTGCAGATTGGGACGGAAACCCGTTGCCGCGATGATCTCGTCCACCTCAGGCAGCGGCTGGTCATTGCTGTGCACAACGACTCCCTCGCCAGCCACGTCGACTTGGCTGATCGAAATGTCTTGGTAGAGCGTGATCTTTCCTTGTTCGAGCAGTGCGCTGATTCGCAGGCCCAGATTTCCGCGTTCGGCCAGCTTGTCGTTGGCACCGCCACCCAGAATTTTTTCCAGGGTATGTCCGCGGATTGCCCAATACACCTTGGTGCCAGGCAGCTGGGCCAGATCCTGTAGAGCATTGAAGGCCGAGTGCCCACCGCCTATCCTAGTCATGGCTGTGGGGTCGATCGTCGACACCTTCATCGGCGGCCAGCTGCTCGGCGTCATGCCCACCAGTTACCTGTTGCCCCTGCTGGCCGCTATTTTGCTGATCTCCTCGGTGAAGGTCTGGAGGCACGGCTAACGATATGAAGTCACCGAGCGTCCCCGTCGTTACCCACCACCGCATACAGGACTGGCAAACTAGAGACGCAGCGCATGAGTAGCGCGGCCGAGGTTAAAAATAAACGAACAGCTGGGCACGGCTGCGCAGCTTCTCGAAGAGAGGCGAAGTCTGTAGCAGTAAGACCATTCTCCGTGTAACCCGGCGTTGGCCGAGGAAATTCGATGAAGAGCCTGTGAGTCAAAGGCTGTCCGGGCTGCCAAAAAACATCTGAATCCTCGAGCGCAACCAGCGCTCGCCCGGATCGTTGTCCTGGGATCCGCGCCAGGCCATGTGCAGTTCGAAACTTTGGACCTCAAGCGGCGGATCTTCGGCACGCAAGCCCCCGGCAGCCGTCAGCGCCTCGGCGGTGTAGTCGGGCACGGTGGCGAGGATGTCGGTACCGCTCAGCAGGCTGCCCAGGCCGTTGAATTGCGGCACCGCCAGGACCACATGGCGCTTGCGGCCGAGTTTTTCCAACACTTCATCCATAAAACCGCCCAGGTCGCCGGCAAAGGACACCAGTGCATGGGGGCGGGCGCAGAAGTCGTCGAGGCTCAGGCTCCCCGGCATGCTGTCGGCGCGCAGCACCTTGGGCTTGCTACGGCGCAATACCTTGCGCTTGGCGTTGGCTGGCAGGTCGTTGGTCCAGCTGACCCCTACCGAAATCTCGCCGCTGGCCAGCAAGGCAGGCATCAACAGGTAGTTGACCCGGCGCACCACCAGGACAATTCCCGGTGCTTCAGCCCGTATCCGCTTGAGCAACTGCGGCAGCAGGGCGAACTCGGCGTCGTCCGACAGGCCGATGCGAAATACCGCAGTGCTGGTGGCCGGGTCGAACTCGGCGGCACGGCTGACGGCCGTGGAGATCGAGTCCAGAGCCGGAGAGAGCAGGGCGAAGATTTCAATGGCGCGTGCCGACGGCTCCATACTGCGCCCGGTGCGTACGAACAGTGGGTCGTCAAACAGGTTGCGCAGGCGCGACAGCGCGGCGCTGATGGCGGGTTGGCCGAGGAACAGCTTTTCGGCTGCGCGGGTCACGCTACGTTCGTGCATCAACGTCTCGAAGACGATCAGCAGGTTCAGGTCGACGCGACGCAAGTCGTTACGGTTCATCGGCTCGGCTTCACTTCACGTTTGGGGCAGGGGTGAATCTTACGGGTAAAGGCTGCTACCCTGCACCGCATAATTTGCTGCCAGCGGCATTACCATCAATCAATGACAGGCATGTTGACTATTAATGGCCACGGATGGTCTAACCGCAAAAGCCCGGATAGAGTTCAGGGTATTAGAGGTTCACTAGGCGAGGTTTGCGATGTCCCGCATGATCCGTTTCCACAAGTTTGGCCCGGCCGAGGTGCTCAAGATTGAAGAGCAGGTCGCGCCGCAGCCGGCTGCCGGCGAGGTGCAGATTCGCGTCCAGGCGATCGGCATCAGCTGGTATGACGTGCTCTGGCGCCAAAACCTGGCGCCGTCCCAGGCACGCTTGCCAGCGGGTATGGGCCATGAGATGGCGGGCGTGATCACAGCCGTGGGCGAGGGCGTCGATGACCTGGCGGTGGGTGACAAGGTGGCCAGCTTTCCTGCCTGCAGCGCCAATGACTACCCGGTGTACGGCGAGCTCATCGTGTTGCCGCGCAATGCCGTGACCCGCTATCCGCAGATCCTCACGCCGATCGAAGCCAGCGTGCATTACACGCTGTCGCTGATTGCCTATTTCGCCTATGTCGACCTGGTCCGGGCCAAGGCCGGGCAGACTGCATTGATCACCGATGCTAGTCATTGCGCAGGTCCCTCCTTCGTACAGATGGGCAAAGCCCTGGGGCTGAAGGTGTTTGCCGCAACCAAGGAAGCCAATGAGCGCGACTACCTGCTTTCGCTGGGGGCCGACAAAGTCATTGTCACCGAAGAGCAGGACATGCTCATGCAGGTCAACAAGTACACCGACAACCGTGGGGTCGACATGGTCCTCGATGGCCTGGGCGGTCCGCAGATGTCGTTACTCGGTGATGTCCTGGCGCCGCGTGGCAGTCTGGTGTTGTATGGCCTGCAGGGCGGTAACCAGACACCGTTCCCGGCGTGCGCCGCGTTTCAAAAGAACATCCAGTTTTTCGTGCATTGCATTGGCAACTTCACCGGCAAACCGGAGCTGGGTATCAGCCAGGACCAGGTGGCCTTGCAGCGGGCATTGCGCGACATCAACCAGTTCACAGTCGACAAACTGCTGACACCACAGATCATCAAGGTTTATCCCTTCGAGCGTGTTGTCGAAGCGCATCGCTACATGGATGAATGCCCATGTGGTGGACGCTTGGTGCTGGAGATTGCTGGCGCCTGAGGCAGCGCTGAGAAAGCAGGCCCGAGCATTGCTCGGGCTTTTTTGTGCATCTTTCCTAAATGAATATCGGATATTTCAATCAAGTTTTCTGCCTGCGCCAAACAGGTATTTACGTTATGTTCAAGCGAAGCGGGATTTCTACTTTCTCCTGACAGACTATGAGCAGAAAGCTGATTGAATCTGAACGGGTTTTTTACTTTGTTCTGTATCTTTTAATCATCCGCTAACGCCCGATAATAACCTGTCATTTGTACACTCAGGGAGTGAGTCGTAATGAAGAGAAGTCTGGCGATTCAGGTTGGCGGCGCTACGGGTGCACGTAAGGGAGTTCGGTTGAATTGGCGCTTAAGTAGGTGTAGGAACTTGTGGGAAATATCCTAGGAAATTAGCTGGGTTCTTATTTCTCCTGATTGAACGATCTCGCAGGAGCGATTTTTTCAGGCGGCCGTAACTGAAATTCAGGTGGGCGTTATGGGCAGTATTCACGATCAAGCCATGCAATATATATATCAGCAAGTATTGCAGCGTTTGCTTGAGCATTTGTCGCAGGCGCAAAAGGCCTCGCTGCAGTTGTTGGTTCAGCGGTTGATTGTGGCGGCCGGCGGGGTCGAACGGATCAAGGGTTTGCGCTTGATGTTCGTGCTCGATACCCGTCAGCCCAGCGTTCAGGCCCTGGCGTGCTTGCGGGCGGCGCAGTTGAGTATTGCCGCACGTTCTTCCGCTACTTTCCAGCTGCGTATCGCCACGGCCTGGCAGGCCGGCATGAGCACAACGGCCCGGGAAAACATTGAGAGTACGTTCTCGAGGTTGTTCATGCATGATGACCCGCGCATCGACTTGCTAGTGCTCGATGCCGGCCAACTGCTGCCCTACGACAGCCGTCGAGCACCGTCCACTGACCAGCAGCAGGCAGAGCGGCAGGAGTGGCTGCTTTACGGGCATCTGGCAGGTGGTGCGCCGCTGTTGGCGAACTTTGCCAGTCATGGCTACCTGCACATGGCCGAGCTTGCACGTCAGACACTGCGCTGGAAGGGCGGCGTAGACGCCATCATCAGCGCCGACCCACTGCCGGATCGCAAGCGTTACCTGGCCTGGAGCAGGCGTTCACTGCGTAATGCCGAGTTGCTCGGTGTTCGCCCGATCCACAGTTGCGCAATGTCGTTGCTGGAAAGGATGAGCGAACTGCGCTCGCGTTACCTGAGCCTGTTGCTGGGGCAGGAGCAGGCGGCCGTGCAGTTGCCAGAGTCCGACACTGACTACCGGCCGGCATTGCGCTTTATCGCCATCGACGACCTGGTGTCTGATCGCGACTCACCCCAGGCAGAGCGGCTGAGCCGCTTCCTGGGTTATCGTTTCGATGAACAGGCCTATTCCTGCGCGCGCTCTGGGGGCGCCAATCCTTTGCTGTTGGCCCACCTGCAGGGACTGCGGGCGGAATTCGTCGACGACACCCGCTACCGCGATGGTATCGAGCTGTACCTGCAGCAAGCCCGCGTACTCAATCACTGGCAGCCTGGCGTGCTGGAGCAGCAGCGTGCCCAGGCCAATGATTTTGCCCTGCAAGCCTATGGCCTGAGCGAAGCGCAACTGGTTTGCCAATTGTTCGGCCCTTTTTTGCGTCGGGGCCTGAAGCTGGAGACTTTTCTGCGTCGCTGCCATCCCGACATGCTGGTTGCCGTCCCTTATCTGCACAAGGCGTTACGGGGACAGCCGGCCCCGGAACCGGTGGTGCAATGGTTGGTGGATATCAGCGGCTTGCCACTGGTGATCCTGCAGGAGCTTTATGGCCGAGAGCCATTGACCGGCCGTCCCGCTGATTGCCTGTTGGCCAGCTTGCAGGTACGGGGTGCCGATTTACGTCATCTGCAGGTTCGCGCTACGAACAGCACACTGCACAGGGGCGAGCAGGTTGGCAATCCTTGATGAAGCAGCAGAAAAAAAACAGCGAGTTTGCCTACCAGGCGGTGTATCGCTACCTGCTTGAACTGATTGCTCATATGGCCCCGGGCAGTTACAGCAAGCTGCCCTCGCTACGCGATCTGTCGCAGCGCTTGAATGTCTCGATCTCGACAATCCAGTATGCCTACTCGTTGCTTGAGCACGAAGGGCGAGTACAGTCAGTGCCCAAGTCCGGCTACTTTGCCAGAGGCGGTGATGTGGCTGTGCAGGCACTCGGCGGCGATGACCTGCTGCAAGACCTGCAGCAGCATGCCAGCAGTCCGCAGATGCTGGTGCTCAGTGGCGCACAATCCTTGCCTTCACTGGAAGCGAACTTGCTGGGTATCGAACGGCAATTGCTGCGCCAGTACCCGCGGCCTGCCGGGCATACCCATCCCTGTGGCGAGCTGGAGCTGCGTACGGCGTTGGCGGCGCGCTATACCCGTTCCGTGCAGCTGTATTGGAATGCCGAAGATGTCTATCTGGCGCTGGACCTACGCTCACTGTTCGAGACCTTGTTGGCAGCGCTGGAGCTGCAAGGTTGTACGATTCTGGTGACTTCGCCTTGTTCCTGGCGCTTGCTGAGGATCTTGCAGACTGCCGGGCTGCGGGTCATCGAGCTGCCTCTGGGCAGTGATGGCTCGTTGGATCTGGAGCGTTTTGCCAGCCTGCTCAAGGGTGAGCCTGTACGCATGGTCATGCTCGCCTCGCGCTTGAACAGTCCCCACGGCAGTCTCCTGCCTCAGGCACAGCATCAAGCTATTGCCCATCTGCTGGCCTTGCATGGGGTCTGGCTGCTGGAAAACGATCTGGATGCCGAGTACTGCTTTGCTGCACCTGCACAGGCTTGCCTGCGCGAAATGGTCGATCCGCAGCGACTGCTGGTGTTCTCGTCACTGGAGCGCACCGTAGGTGCCGAAGCACCCTATGCCTATTTGTTGTCGCGCCATTGCCAGCGGCGATTGCAGCGTCAGTTCCTGGCCCGGGGCTTTCGCTTGCCACCCTTGCGTCAACAAGCCGTGGCCCGGCTGTATGCCAAGGGGCGCATTGACCTGCATCTGGAGCAGGCGCGGTTGCGCTTGCGCGAGCGCGTCACCCATCTGTATCGGCAGATGCAGGTGCAACTAGGCGCCCATTTGCACTTCCAGATGCCGGCCGGTGGCGCAACGATCTGGGCGCAAGCGCGGGCGCCGCTGGACACCCGGGCGTTGTTTCACCGCTTGCTTGATCAGGGGCTGGTAATCGCGCCGGGTGAATTGTTCAGCCTGCAGGGTGACTATCATCAGGACATGCGCCTGGGTTGGCCGTCAAGGCAGCCAGGTGATTTGCAGGGTGGATTGAGTCTGTTGCGCGAAGAATTGCAGCGGGCTCAGAAGGTCAGCAAGTAGCTGAAACCGATCAGCGGTCAGCCGTCAGGTTGCCAAGGATGCTGACCTGTATGTATAAACAGTGTCATTGATGCCTGCCAGTAGCCTTGCCGTGATCGCCCATTCTGTCGACGACCCGTTCTATTACCTGCACAACTTCCAGCAAGTGCTGCAGTGGATCGCGTTGCGCTATGCCGACGTGCTGGACGACAGCGAGCGGGCCTTCATTGACCAGTTCCCTGAGCAGCCGCGTGCCTCCCGGGCATTGCTGGTGCGCATGGTGATGCGCAAGGGCGAGCTGTTTCGCCCGAGTAAGCTGGCCTACGCTGAAATCGGGGCGCCACTGTCAGCCTTGCAACCTCTGCTTGAACGGGGCTGGGTCACAGACGACAGTCCCTTGACCCTGGAACAGCTGTTTCAAGTGCTGCGCAAGGAAGAAATCGCCAACGGATTCGCCGCGCAGCTGACGCGACCGCGGGCAGCCAAGGCCGAGCTGTTCGCCCAGTTGCAGCCCCTTGAGCTGCCGCCACGGCCCCTGCACGACTGGTTGCCCGGCTTTGTCGAACCGATCATCACGCTGCAGTTGCAAGCCCTGTGCGACCGTTTTCGCCTGCTGTTCTTCGGCAATCTGTACCAGGACTGGTCGGAGTTCGTCCTGTCGGACCTGGGGCTGCTGCGCTACGAGCAGGTGGCCTTCAGTGACGAGTCGCGGGCGCTGCGCCAACGTAGCGATGTCGACCTGGCCCTGGCCTTGCATCACTGCGCCGAGTTGTTCGAGCAGGGATCGCCCGTACCGCAGGTCCTGGCCCAGGTCGAGTCGCTGGACAGCGATAACCCGTGGCTGCTGCGTCGTCGTTCGCGCCTGCTGTACCAGCTCGGCCAGCACAGCGAGCGCCTGGGTGACTGGGACCTGGCCTTGCAGATTTACCCTCGCAGCCAGCACCCGCAGGCGCGGATTCGTCGTATTCGGGTGCTCGAGCGCAGTGAACAGTGGGCCCAGGCCCATGCACTGGCCACGGAAGTTGCCCTGCAACCAGCAGGTCCAGTCGAGATTCAGGCACTGGCGCGGATACTGCCACGCCTGCGGCGCAAGCTGGGTGGGCCGCCGCAACCCCGGCAGGTAAAGGCGCAAACCGGCCTGATCGAACTGCAACTGCCGCTGGAGCAGGCGGCACTGGGCGTGGAGCAGGCGGTACAACTGCACCTTGAACAGCAGGGCGGCCAGGTGCATTACGTGGAAAACACCCTGTTCAACAGTCTGTTCGGCCTGCTGTGCTGGGAGGCCATTTTCGCGCCGCTGCCGGGCGCGTTCTTTCACCCGTTCCAGAGCGCGCCCCAGGATTTGCACGATCCTGAGTTCCGGGTGCGGCGCAGCGCGCTGTTCACCGACTGTCTGGGGCAGTTGGACGATGGTCGCTACCAGCAGACTATCCGCCGACACTTCGCCAGCAAACAGGGGCTGCAGTCACCTTTTGTCTACTGGCAGGGGCTCACCGAGGCCTTGCTCGATCAGGCCCTGGCCTGCCTGCCCACGCTGCACCTCAAGCGTTGTTTCGAGCGCCTGCTCGAAGATATCCAGAGCAACCGCGCTGGTATGCCTGACCTGATTCAGTTCTGGCCCGAACAGCAGCGCTACCGGATGATCGAGGTCAAGGGGCCGGGTGACCGCCTGCAGGATAGCCAGCTGCGCTGGATCGACTTCTGTACGCAGCACGGCCTGCCGGCCGAGGTGTGCCATGTGCGCTGGATCACGCCGACGCCATGAGTTATCGCGTGGCGGTACGGGCGTTGTGCGAGTTCAGTGCCAAGGTTGGCGATCTGGACTTGCGCTTCACCCCTGCGCCCACTGCCCAGGAGGGTATTAGCGGCCATCAACGGCTGGTGGCCCGCCGTGGGCCGGGCTTTGAAGCCGAAATCAGCCTTGAGGGGCAGTTCGCTGCCTTGCGAGTGCGCGGCAGGGCAGATGGCTATGACCCGCGGCTCAATCGTCTGGAAGAGATCAAGACCTACCGCGGCGACCTGGCGCGTCAGCCGGACAATCATCGACAGTTGCACTGGGCACAGGCAAAAATCTATGGCTGGTTGCTCTGTCAGCAGCGCCAGCTCGCCGGGATCAACCTGGCGCTGGTGTACCTGGATGTCGACAGCGATGCGCAAACCCTGATCGAACAACATTGTAGCGCTGCTGCGCTCGAGCAGTTTTTCAACACCCAGTGTGGGTTGTTCCTGCAGTGGGCCGAACAACAACTGCAGCGCGTGGCATTGCGCGACGACGGGCTACAGGGGCTGGGCTTCCCTTATGGGCAGTTGCGCCGTGGCCAGCGTGAACTTGCCGAGACCGTGTACAAGGCGGTCAGTACCGGGCGCTGTCTGATGGCCCAGGCCACCACAGGCATCGGCAAGACCCTCGGCACCCTGTTCCCGTTGCTCAAGGCCATGGTCCCGCAGCAACTGGACAAGGTCTTGTTCCTCACCGCCAAGACGCCAGGCCGCGCCCTGGCCCTGGAAGCCCTGCAGCAGATACACGACAGTGCCCCTGGCCTGGCGCTGCGCAGCCTCGAACTGGTGGCCCGCGACAAGGCCTGCGAGTATCCCGGCACGGCCTGCCATGGTGAGGCCTGTCCTTTGGCCAAGGGCTTCTACGACCGGCTGCCGGCTGCTCGCCAGGCGGCCCAGGCGCTGACCATCCTCGACAAGGCCGCACTGCGCGAAATCGCCCTGGCTCACCAGGTCTGCCCCTATTACCTGGGGCAGGAGATGGCGCGTTGGGTCGATGTGCTGGTGGCCGACTACAACTACTACTTCGACCAGAGCGCCTTGCTGTATGGCCTTGCCCAAGTCAACCAATGGCGTATTGCATTATTGGTGGACGAGGCTCACAACCTGGTGGAGCGGGCCCGGCAGATGTACAGCGCCAGCCTCGACCAAGGGCAGTTGCAGGCCCTGCGGCGGAACAAACCCACCGGTATGGGCAGTGCGCTGGAGCGCCTCAACCGTCAGTGGAATGCCCTGCACAAGACGCAGCTGGCAGCGTATCAGGTGGCCGACGCGCTGCCAGAGGCGTTCCTCAAGGCGTTGCAGCACTGTGTCGGCCTGATTCAGGAACAACTCAACCAGCAAGTCACCGGGTTCGATCCAGCGCTGTTGCAGTTTTTCTTCAATGCGTTGCAGTTCATCCGTGTCAGCGAGCTGTTCGACGCCCATTTTCTCTTCGATATCAGTAAGCGCCAGGGGCCGGGCAAGCGCAGCCTGTCGACGCTGTGCCTGCGCAATGTGGTGCCGGCCGCGCAGATCGGCCCGCGCATGGCTAGCGCCCGCAGCGCCACGTTGTTCTCCGCGACCCTGAGCCCGAGGCGCTACTACGCCGACTTGCTCGGGATGCCGGTCGACACCGCCTGGCTTGAGGTGGCCTCACCCTTTGCCGCCGAGCAATTGCGGGTGCAGGTAATCAGTCATGTCTCGACCCGTTTTCAGCATCGAGCCGCCTCGGTGACACCCATTACCGAGCTGATTGCCGCGCAATATGCCGCCGAACCTGGCAACTATCTGGCGTTCTTCAGCAGCTTCGAGTATCTGCAACAGGTTGCCACGCAGCTGGCCACAACCCATCCGCACATCGTCCAATGGCGCCAGACGCCGGGTATGGATGAGGCGCAGCGCCAGGGGTTTCTCCAGCGCTTCGCGCCCCTGGGCCGTGGTGTCGGGTTCGCCGTGCTCGGCGGTGCCTTTGCCGAGGGCGTCGATTTGCCTGGCACACGCTTGATCGGGGCCTTTATCGCTACCCTGGGGCTGCCCCAGGTCAACCCGGTGAACGAGCAGATCAAGCAGCGTATGGCCCAACTGTTTGGCGCCGGGTTCGACTACACCTACCTGTATCCTGGGGTGCAGAAAGTCATCCAGGCGGCCGGCCGGGTGATTCGCGGCACTGACGACAGGGGCATGGTCATGTTGATCGACGACCGTTTCGCCGAGCCCAGGGTGCAGGGCATGTTTCCTGCCTGGTGGGCGCCGCAGCAGAAATAATCGCAGTGCCGGGGAGCATTGGCGTCGCGTGCTTGTCAAAGTGCCAGTAAACTCTGCGTTTTCATTACCCTGAACATCCTTTCTTGAGGTTTTGCATGAAGCTCAGTCCTTTGGCAGGCAAACCGGCTCCAACCTCCGTGCTGGTGGATATCCCGCGCCTGTTGACCGCCTACTACACCGGCCAACCCGATGCCAGCATTGCTAGCCAACGCGTCGCGTTCGGCACCTCCGGGCACCGGGGCAGCTCGCTGGAGCTGAGCTTCAACGAGAATCATGTCTTGGCCATCAGCCAGGCGATCTGCCTGTACCGCCAGGCCAAGGGCATCGATGGTCCACTGTTCATTGGCGCCGACACCCATGCGCTGTCGACCCCCGCTACGGCCAGTGCCTTGCAGGTCCTGGCAGCCAATGGCGTTGAAGTCATGCTGTCCAAGGATGATGAGTACACGCCAACCCCAGCGGTGTCCCACGCCATCATCTGCTACAACCGCGGGCGCAGCAGCGGCCTGGCCGACGGCATTGTCATTACGCCTTCGCACAACCCGCCGCAAAGTGGTGGCTTCAAGTACAACCCGCCCAATGGCGGTCCGGCCGACAGCGATGTGACCAAGTGGATCGAAGGCAAGGCCAACGAGCTGCTGGCCGGTGGTCTCAAAGACATCAAGTGCATGGACCACGAGCAGGCTCTGCAAGCCAGCACCACCCACCGCCATGACTACGTGGGCAGCTATGTCGCCGACCTGGAAAATGTCATCGATTTCGACGTCATCCGCAGCGCCAACCTGCGCCTGGGCGTCGACCCGCTGGGCGGGGCAGGCGTGCGTTACTGGTCGGCGATTGCCGAGCACTACAAGCTGAACCTGGAAGTGGTCAACACCGCTGTCGACCCGACCTTCCGCTTCATGTGCGTCGACTGGGACGGCCAGATCCGCATGGATCCGTCCTCACCCCACGCCATGCAGGGTCTGATCGGCCTGCGTGAACGTTTCGACGTGGCCTTTGCCTGCGACCCGGACCACGACCGCCATGGCATCGTTACCCCGAGCGGCCTGCTGGCGCCGAACAATTACCTGGCCGTGGTCATCGACTACCTGTTCCAGCACCGCCCGCAATGGCGGGAGGATGCTGCAGTGGGCAAGACCGTGGTCAGCAGCGGCCTGATCGACCGCGTCACGGCACGCCTGGGCCGACGTTTGTACGAGGTGCCGGTAGGGTTCAAGTTCTTCGCCGACGGCTTGTTCGATGGCAGTCTGGGCTTTGGCGGTGAGGAAAGCGCCGGTGCGTCCTTCCTGCGCAAGGATGGCAGCGTCTGGACCACTGACAAGGATGGCTTGATCCCGGCGCTGTTGGCGGCGGAAATCACCGCCCGTACCGGTCGTGACCCGAGTCAGGCTTATGAGCAACTGACCGCCGAATTGGGCGAACCCTTCGCTACTCGCGTCGAGGCCAAGGCTAATCCACAGCAAAAGGCACTGCTGAGCAAGCTGGCCCCGGAGCAGGTCAAGTCGACCGAGCTTGCCGGTGAGCCGATCGAACAGATCCTCAGCCATGCCCCGGGTAACAACCAGGCCATTGGCGGCTTGAAGGTGATGACTGCCAATGGCTGGTTCGCCGCGCGGCCGTCGGGTACTGAAGACATCTACAAGATCTACGCGGAAAGCTTCGTCGACGCAGCGCACCTGCAGCGCCTGGTGGCTGAAGCCCAGGAACTGGTGGATGCCGCTATCGCCTGATTGCAGTATTTTGTGGGATTCATCCGCGAAGGACTGCGTAGCAGTCCCATTTGCCGGGGTCGCTGTGCGACCCTTCGCGGATGAGTCCGCACGGGTAGCTAGGCCACATCCACCAAGACAATCTCACTGTCTTCCAACGCCGTCACCCTGATCACCTGCTCATCCTCGATGGCGATCCCATCGCGTGCTTCCGTCCGCAAGCCGTTAAC
This sequence comes from Pseudomonas sp., assembly GCF_050739775.1. Lineage (GTDB taxonomy): Bacteria > Pseudomonadota > Gammaproteobacteria > Pseudomonadales > Pseudomonadaceae > Aquipseudomonas. Next base: position 120,127 of record NZ_JBOICA010000004.1, on the reverse strand, counting down.
CTCGATCAGCCCCTTGGCTGGCACCAGATAACCACGCCGCCCGTCTTCAAACCGATACTCAGCGCTTTCCCCAGCCTGCAGGGTTGCCGCCACCAGGCGCGCATCGGCGCGAATGCGCAGGCTGTCCTCATCGCCCTCACGACCGCTGGCCAGGGTCACGAAGCCTTCGCCGCGCTCGCCTTTCGGGAAGGGCCGGGAGCCCCAGGATGGCGCCTGTCCGACACGCTCAGGTACGATCCAGATCTGGAAGATCCGCGTATCGGCCTTCTCCAGGTTGTACTCGCTGTGGGTGATGCCGGTGCCAGCACTCATCACCTGCACATCGCCGGCCTCGGTGCGGCCCTTGTTGCCCAGGTTGTCCTGGTGGCTGATGGCGCCTTCACGCACATAGGTAATGATTTCCATATCGCGGTGCGGATGCGGCGGGAAACCACTGCCAGCAGCAATCAGGTCGTCGTTCCAGACCCGCAGGCTGCCCCAGTGCATCCGTTGCGGGTCATAGTACTCGGCAAAGGAAAAATGATGATGGGCGTCGAGCCAGCCATGGTTGGCGTGGCCAAGGCTCTTGAAAGGGCGCAGTTGCAGCATGATGGGCTCTCCTGGTGAGTCGGTTGATGGAGCGATCATCGCTGAATCTATAATCGAAAATAAGCGTAAATTTCGGCTGATTTCAATCGAACTGTTGGATGTGTACAGCTAGGGTGATTTATACGCTTCATCGTCTAATTCACTGATCTGCAAGCATTCAGCTGGTGATTTTTGTCCGATGGAGCGAACATGAGCGCAGGTTTTTTCGTGTTGGAGTCGGTGTGTCTGAAGAGCGTCCCAAGCTACCTCTGGAGTTGACTCCACCTGCGCAGCTGCCCTGGATCCGGCGCCTGACGGCGCGCATGCTCGGCCGTGGCTTGAGCCGGTTGCAGGCCCAGCACCGTGACTCCTGGTTCCAGGGGCACGCCAGTGGCCAGCGCACCGGGCACGCCGACGGTTTGCGCGAAGGCTACGAAGAAGGGCGGGTGGACGGCTATGAAGCTGGGCGCCAGGTCCTGGTGATCCGTGACACGCGCCCCGACGGCCACGGCGTACCTGGGCAAGATGACCACTTGTTCGATGACTGGCGCCTGCCGCTGACGGCCGAGTTGAAGAAGCGCTTCAAGGTTGACGTCGCCCAGCGCCTGCCAGCGCATGCGCAGCCAAGCGCGGCGCAGTGGAAGATGATCTTCAGCGATACGCCGTCCACCTGCGTCATCGCCGGTGCCGGAGCCGGCAAGTCGACCTCGCTGGTGCTGCGTATTCTGTTGCTGCGCCATTACCTGGGCTACGAGCTGGACGCCATGACCGTGGTGACCTTCACGCGTGAGTCGCGCAAGGATTTCATTGCCCGTCTGGTACAGGTGTTCGGTCTCTGGCAGCTTGCCCTGAATCCCGCCCAGGCCCGCGAATTAGTGCGTACCTTCCACTCGCGCATCCTGCCGTTGGTGCGCAGCCTGCCGGGCTTCAGCCAGGTACGTGCATTCGAAACCCTGGGCAGTGAGATGCCGGGAGGCAGCGAAGCCAACGCCGAGAGTAATCCGTTTGACCTGCGCATCAATGACGCTCAGCGCCAGCAGCTCAACCTGTGCTACCGCGACCTGCTCAAAAACAGCTCGCGTTTCGCCGAGCTGATCGCTGGCCTGCGGCGGGAGGCCCTGCAGCTCAAGGCTCTGGACCGCGATCATCCTGACGTGCAAAAACGTGTGGCAGTGACCCAGCTTTCGGCCAGCCGTGATGAGGAACTGTGCGACACCCTTGAAGACCTCTGGTTTGCAGCAGGCGCCTGGCCGATCAAGGGCATTGAGCCGAGCCGTGAGACAGTCGAAATCAACGGCAGTCGTTTCCATTTCCATGGCTATGTCGCCGAACTGGATGCCTGGGTCGTGCTCGGCTTCGATCCGGGTGAAAACCAGCAGTACAAGCGCCCCGGGGCGAAGCTGCCGGTCTGGGCGGAGTGGGTGATAAAGCGCACCTTGTTTCAAGCTTTCTGCGACAAGCCTGTGATTTGGTTGGAAAACTATGCTGCTGCCAAGCGCCTGACATCGTCCCTGGCGGGTGATGCTGTGGCCGGGCCGGGTTTCGATTACAAAGTCAAGGGAGAGCTGTCGGCGGTGCCGCTGCTCGATGCCTTTGTCGCTGCCGCAGGCTTTATCGAGAACCTCGGGCTTGAAGTGAACAAGGCCGTGGGCGCCATGAGTTTCCCAGCAGGCGATAGCGATGCCCAGTTCTTCGAAGCCCTGAGCCTGTACTGGAAGGCCTTGGAAGCGCACCTGCTCGGCCAGTCGCCACCGATCATGAGCTACAACCGCATGTTTGCCTTGTTCGGCGAGAACAACCCGGAGAACCTGCGGCTGCTGCCCGATCCCTTGTTGCGACCGTTGGCGCACCTGATGATCGACGAGTTCCAGGATGTCTCGCCGCAGATCGTCTCTTGGCTGCGGGCCTGCCTGCGCGAGATTCGCCGACGTGGCCCGACCTTGCACGTCGGGCGGGTAGCCCAGCATTCCTCGCTGCTGTGCGTGGGTGATGACTGGCAGTCGATCTATGGCTGGCGTGGCAGTTCGCCCAAATTCTTCATGGAGTTCAGCAAGGAATTCGTCGCCCCGAGCAATACCCGGGTGATGCTCGCCGACAACTACCGCAGCCACCAGCACATCATCGACGCGGCCGAACATATCGTGAAGCCGGCACCGGCGATCAATGGCAAGAAGGCCAGGTCTTGTGGCCCGGCAGCAGAGGAGCCGCTGCCGGTCAAAGTACTTGAACGCGACGAAGCAGCACTGGCGCAAACGCTGATGGAACATTACCGGCGCGGCGAATCGGTGATGATGTTGTTTCGAAAAAGTAGCGATAAATTATTGATATCAGAGCATATTAAATCTTTGGTTAATCATGAGGCAGGGCTGCCGGTCAGTCAGCGACGGTTCCGCCAGCTGACCTACCACAGTGCCAAGGGGCTGCAGGCAGACGCCGTGTTCATGCTCGGTGATTGCCAGCACCTGACCAGTTCGCCCTACAAGAACCAGGTTTATCGCCAGGCGGGATTGGGACGTGCGGGGGATCCGCTGGCGTTCGATAACGCCCAGAAGGACGAAGTGCTGCGTCTGGCTTATGTGGCCATTACCCGTGCGGCAAAGCATTGTTATTGGTACGTGGAAAAGCCCACAGGCGAAGCAGCCAATCTGCCCAGGGCTTCGAGCCAGGTAGATGGGCGCAAGGCGTTTTTCGAGGATGGGCGGGGCAGCGCAGGCTGAGTTGCGCTGCCCCGCGCTGGGAGCGGCCGAATCAGGCCTTCAGCGCTGCATCCGGCTTTACCGTCGGCACCGGTTTGCCAATCGCCTGCTCGACCCGCTGCGCCACTGCCGGATCATCGGCAAAGGGTATCAGGCTGACCTGGTCGTCCACCTCGCGGCTATGGCCACACAGACAGGCGCTGGTGACCAGGTAGAAGAACACTACGCCGGTCAGGCAATACAGCGCATACAGCCACTGATCCATCACCATGCTCCTCAGGCCATGCGGGCGTTGGACAACGCCAGCTTTTCATCCTCGACGCGCACCGTGCGCCAGGTGTTGTAAGCCATCAGCAGCATGCCAGTGAGGAACAGCACACCACCGATGAAGCGCACCAGGAAGCCCGGATGGCTTGCCACCAGCGCCTCGACAAAAGAGTAGGTGAGGGTGCCGTCTTCATTGGTGGCGCGCCACATCAGGCCCTGGGCGATGCCGTTGACCCACATCGAGGCGATGTACAGTACGGTGCCGATGGTAGCCAGCCAGAAGTGGGCGTTGATCAGGCCGATGCTGTGCATCTGCTCGCGACCGAAGACTTTCGGGATCATGTGATAGAGCGAACCGAAGGTGATCATCGCCACCCAGCCCAGGGCGCCGGCATGGACGTGACCGATGGTCCAGTCGGTGTAGTGCGACAGGGCATTGACCGTCTTGATCGCCATCATCGGGCCTTCAAAGGTCGACATGCCGTAGAACGCTAGTGACAGCACCAAAAAGCGCAGGATCGGGTCGCTGCGCAGCTTATGCCAGGCGCCCGACAGGGTCATCATGCCGTTGATCATGCCGCCCCAGCTTGGCGCCAGGAGGATCAGCGACATGGCCATGCCCAGCGATTGCGCCCAGTCGGGCAGGGCGGTGTAGTGCAGGTGGTGGGGGCCGGCCCAGATATACAGGGTGATCAGCGCCCAGAAGTGCACGATCGACAGGCGATAGGAGTACACCGGCCGGCCGACCTGCTTGGGCACGAAGTAGTACATCATCCCCAGGAAGCCGGTGGTCAGGAAGAAGCCCACGGCGTTGTGACCGTACCACCACTGGACCATGGCGTCGGTGGCGCCGGAATAGACCGGGTAGGACTTGAACCAGCTGACCGGAATCGACAGGTGGTTAACCACGTGCAGCATGGCGATCACTACGATGAAGGCACCGAAGAACCAGTTGCCGACATAGATATGCTTGGCCTTGCGGCGCATCAGGGTGGCGAAGAACACGATGCCATACGCGACCCAGACGATGGCCATCCACACCGCGCCGGTGAATTCGATCTCGGCGTATTCCTTGGTGGTCGTCAGGCCCAGAGGCAGGCTGACCAGCATGATGACGATGGTCGCCTGCCAGCCCCAGAAGGTGAAGGCAGCCAGCTTGTCGCTGTACAGGCGTACCTGGCAGGTGCGCTGGACCGCGTAGTAGCTGGCGGCAAATTGCGCGCTGCCGGCAAAGCCGAAGATCACCAGGCTGGTGTGCAGGGGGCGCAGGCGGCCGAAGCTGGTCCAGGGCAGTTCAAGGTTGAGCTCTGGCCAGACCAGCTGCGAGGCGATCCAGACGCCCATCGCCATGCCGACGATGCCCCAGAACACCGTCATGATGACGAATTGCCGAACCACCTTGTAGTTATAGGCCTGGGCCTGTTGATGTGTGCTCATGGCTAGTTTCCACAGTTCCTGTATGGCTCGTCCTGCCGAAAGGGGGCAGGACACCGGCGCAGACTGTAGGAACCTGTCGATATTCAAAACAGACTCAGAAACTGGGCATAACACCGGATCAGATAAAAGCCCCGTATTTATTGGGGATAACTCCTACTGATATGGGCCGGGTGCGACGATTTATCTCTGTTTTGCCCGAAATTGCCTAGAGCATCGTGGCTTTGTGCCGTAGCGCCTTTACGGTGGAATTACCTTGACATCACCTTTGGCCCGCCCGCAGAATTTCCACAAACTTTGCGCGCAAAGTTTTAGCTGCGATTGCAAGGATCGTGTCAGTGATACGCGACAAAATATCTAGCCAATCCGCCATCGAGCGTGTGCGACGACGCTTACGCGCCGGGAGCAAGCACCACCGCCAGAGCGGGACACTATAAGAACGACGGGAGCAACAGATGAAGCTTTCCAAAGAACTGGTCCTCCAGGCACAAGCGACGTTCGGGACACCGACCTACCTCTACGATGAAGCCGTGCTGCGCAGCAGTTTCAACGAGTTGCGTAACGCATTGCCGGACTGCGTGGACATCTTCTATGCATTGAAGGTCAACCCGAACCTGTCCCTGGTGAAATTGATCCGTTCATACGGTGGCAACACTGAAGTCTGCTCGCTGGGCGAGCTGGAAATTGCCCTCAAGGCCGGGGTGGCGGCGCAGGACATTATTCTGCTAGGCCCTTACAAGAAGCCTGAAGAACATCGCCGGGCTTTGCAGGTCGGGGTGTTCGCCATCGTTGTCGAGTCCGAAAGCGAGTTGCGCAAGTTGTCTGCCCTGGCTGGGGAGCTGGGTTGTGACGCACCGGTAGCAATTCGCATCAACCCGAACTTCTCGGCCGCAGGCTCACCCTGGAAGATGGGCGGGCGGCCCACCCATTTCGGGATCCAGGAAGACACCGCTGTGGCCAACTTTGCCGAGTACCTGGCGTTGCCCAACATCAGGATCAAGGGTATTCACGTCTATAACGGCACCAAGATCCTCGACGCCCAATCGGTCTATGACAACGCCGCCTACATCCTCGGCCTGTTCCGCACCCTGTGCCGACGCCATCAGGTGGACATGCGCATGGTCGATGTCGGCGGCGGCCTGGGTATAAAGTACTACGAAAACGAAACAGAACTTGATACCGCCCAGCTCAAACAGTTGCTGGTGCCGCTGTTCAATGACTTCCATCAGGAGTTCCCGCGTACCCGCATCATCCTTGAGTCGGGGCGCTTCATTGCCGGCAAGTGCGGCGCTCTGCTGGTCACCGTCGACAATATCAAGGAAAACCACGGCAAGACCTTTGCGGTCACCGATGGCGGTACCAACTGCCATGGTGCGGCGGCGGGCAGCGGTCAGGTGCTCAAGCGCAACTTCCGCATCGTCAAGGCCTCTGGCAGCAACGGCGCGCCGTTGCGCGAATACCATATCTCCGGGCCGCTCTGTAGTCCCGATGACCTGCTCGGGCGCGATGTCTGCCTGGAAACCTTGCACGAAGGCGATATCCTCGCCGTGACCGCCTCGGGTGCCTATGGCCCTTCGGCCTCGCCGACCCTGTTCCACAGTCATGGCCACCCGGCCGAAGTAGTGGTCAGCAATAACCAGCTGTTTCTCGCCAGGGCGCGCCAGAGTGCCCTGGAAATTCGCGACAGCCATGCCGATGTGCCGCTCGAGGCGATGCTCTGCACAGCCGCGGCGGCCGAACCTGCCCCGGCTGTCCAGGCAACGACCCAGCGTCAACTCAGCGACATCCTGCGGGTGGTGCTGAAGTTGCCAGAAGGTACTGTCATCAATGCCGACTCCCACTTGCGTGACGACCTGGGCCTGGACTCGCTGACCTCCATGGAACTGCTGATCAGCCTGGAGGACGATATAGAGGGCTTCTTCGTCAATCCAGACACCATTGTGCCGGGACATTTCAACACCGTGGCGACCCTGGCCGGCTATATCGATGCTCATCGACAGACCAGCGCGGTGCGCCGAGTCACGGGGGTTGTCGAGGTGCAGCATGAAAGTGCCTGAAACCCTGCTGCAGGATGTGCTGGAGACCTGTAACGGCTTGTATCCTAACAAAGCCGCGATCATCTACGCCGATGAAACCTACACCTATGCGCAACTGGACGAAGCCAGCGCACGCCTGGCGGCAGGCTTGCAGGTCAATGGCCTGCAGCGCCAGGAGCGGGTCGTGGTGTGCCTGGGCAACCGGGTCGAAACGGTCTGCGCCTTCTGGGGCATCCTCAAAGCCGGCGGCGTGGTGGTCAATGTCGGGCTGGAAACCCCGGCCGACAGTCTCGACTATATCGTTCGCGATGCCGAGGCTACGGTGTTGATCACTACCACCGAGAAAATCGCCAGCCTGCCGGCCAGCACCGCCGAGCTCGATCATCTCAAGCTGATCGTACTGCTTGATGGCGAAGCCGGTTCGAGCGTGGCCCAGACATTCGAAAGCCTGCTCGGGCAAGGTGGTGGGGAACCGCTGCCGTGCGGCAACCTTGACCTGGACCTGGCGGCGATCATCTACACCTCAGGCTCCACCGGCGCGCCCAAGGGCGTGATGCTGACCCACCGCAACATGCTCGCGGCACTGACTTCACTGCACACCTACCTGGGTTACAACGATACCGACAAGGTGCTCTGCTCGCTGCCGCTGTCATTCGACTACGGCCTGTACCAGATGATCATGGCCATCAGTGCCGGGGCCACCCTGGTGCTGGAGAAGGAGTTCACCTGGCCGATTTTCCTGATCAGGAAGATCCGCCAGTACCAGGTCACGGTGATCCCGTTCGTGCCGACCATGCTGACGCTGTTGCATGAGTATGCGCGCAAACGTGAGGCGATCTTTGCGGGGGTGCGCATGGTCACCAACACCGGTGCCGCGCTCAAGGCCCCGCATATCGCCCAGATGAAGGCGCTGTTTCCCCAGGCGCAGATCTTTTCGATGTATGGCCTGACCGAGTGCAAGCGCTGCACCTACTTGCCACCTGAAGACATCGACAGCAAGCCGGGCAGCGTCGGTATCGCCATTCCCAACACCGAGTTGTGGCTGGTGGACGATCGGGATCGGCGTATAGATCAGCCTCATCAGGTCGGCCAGTTGGTGATTCGCGGCGCCACGGTCATGGCCGGCTATTGGCGCAACCCCGCGGCCACCGCGCTCAAGCTCAAACCTGGGCGGTATCCGGGGGAGAGCGTGCTTTATACCGGTGACTACTGCAGCCTCGACGAGGATGGCTATCTGTATTTTCGCGGGCGCATGGATCATATGATCAAGTCACGGGGCATGAAGGTCAGCCCCAGTGAAGTAGAGGGCTTTCTCTACGCCATCGACGGCGTGGAAGCCGCCGCCGTGGTCGGTATCGAACAGTCTTCGGTGGGCGAGGGACTGTGTGCGTTCATTACCTTGAGTCAAGGTGTGAGCCTCAGCGCCGAGCAACTGCTCGAGCGTTGCCGCCATGGCCTTGAGGCGCACAAGGTGCCGTTGTCCATCAGTATAGAAAGCAGCCTGCCACGCACTGCCAACGGCAAGGTTGACCTGCAGCAGTTACAGCATTCGGCACGCAACGCACAGCGAGTGGTGACCGGATGAAGCGTCGGGCGCGGCAGTTACGGCGGGAGGTGTACCCATGAGTTTGGGCCATAGCGGTCATGAGCAATCGCTGGACGTCAACGGCAACCACTTCGCCTTGCGCACCTGGGGTAATGAAAGCGGCCATCCGGTGCTCGCCCTGCACGGCTGGCTGGACAATGCCGCATCCTTCGAGCGCATCGCCCCGTTGTTGCCCGATTGCTTTGTGGTGGCCCCGGATCTGGCCGGGCACGGGCGTTCCGAACATCGCCGGGCCGACAGCGGTTACTACCTGTGGGAACACGCCGACGATATGAATGCCTTGGTCGAGTGCCTGGGCTGGAAGCGGTTTTCAGTGCTGGGCCATTCCATGGGTACGGGTATAGCGTCGATTCTTGCGGCCATGAACCGGGCCATCGTCAGCATGGTATTTATCGATGGCATGGGCGTACCGTTTACTGTGGACGAGGGCAACACTGTCGAGCACATGCGCAAGGCCCAACGCCTGTTGCGATTGGCCGTGCGAACGCGTCTGCATGGTTTCGGCGGGCCTGAAGAGGCACAGTTCAGCAGCCTGGAAATGGCCATCAAAGAGCGCCGCAACGGTCTCGACGGCAACCTGAGTGCAGAGGGTGCACGGTTGTTGGCCATGCGTGATCTGCTCAATCTGGGGCACGGCTATCGCTGGCGCCATGACCCACGCCTGGTGCTGCCCGAGCCGTTGCAACTGACCGAACGCCAGGCCTGTGAGTTCCTGCAGCAGATCAACTGTCCGCTGCACGTGTTACTCGGGCGCCAGGGCCTGTTCGCCGGTCCTGCGTTTGATAAACGAAAAAACGCCTTGCCCCCGGATACCCGGGTGCATTGGTACGACGGCGGTCACCATTTTCATCTGGATGCCCCCGCGCCTGCGCTGATAGAACAGCTTAACGCAGCGTTGAGGCAGGGTGAGTCGGGGCCGCGGCAACGCTTAGTCAATGGGTAATGGAGTACACGCGTGAAAGAATTCTGGATTGCACCATCGATACTGGCAGCTGATTTCGCCCGGCTGGGGGAGGAAGCCGAACAGGTGCTGGCCGCCGGTGCCGATGTCATCCATATCGATGTTATGGATAACCACTATGTGCCCAACCTGACCATGGGTCCGCAGTTCTGCAAGGCGTTGCGCAGCCACGGTATTAGCGCGCCGATTGATGTGCACCTGATGGTGACGCCGGTGGACAGCATGATCCAGGCCTTCGCCGAGGCGGGCGCCGACTACATTTCGATTCATCCCGAGGCGACCCTGCACCTGGACCGTTCCGTGCAACTGATCAAGGACCTGGGCTGCAAGGCCGGGCTGGTGTTCAACCCGGCCAGCAGCCTGGACGCCGCCCATTATGTGCTCGATCGGCTCGACCTGATCCTGCTGATGTCGGTCAACCCCGGCTTCGGCGGCCAGCGTTTCATCCCTCAGGTGTTGCCCAAGATTGCCGCAGCGCGCAAGCTGATCGATGACTGTGGCAGGAACATCCGCCTGGAGGTGGATGGCGGGGTCAATCTGCAAACCATCGGTCAGGTTGCAGCGGCAGGCGCGGACATGTTCGTCGCCGGCACGGCAATCTTCGCCCAGCACGACTACCGCGATACGATCTCGGCCTTGCGCCGCAAGATTGCCGATGCTGTGATCAACCACAACTGATAAGCGGTCTTACCCACGATTCTCGCGAATCCAGCATGAGTTACCTGTCCTTGCACAAAAATACCGAAACCACCTTGCGGCCGATTAGTCGGGTCAAGGGAGGTGGGCATGCTTGACCCGACCTTCGACTTCGACAAGATGCTGTGCTTCTCGCTGTACTCGACCGCCAATGCCATGGTTCGCGATTATGCAGAACCACTGAAGCGGCGTGGCATTACCTACCCGCAACTGCTGGTGATGGCCGGGTTATGGGGTAAGGACGATGTCTCGATCAGCGCCTTGAGTGAATTGACCCTGTTCGACCTGGGTACCTTGACGCCTATTGTCAAACGCCTGGCCGAAAATGGTTTTATCACCGTCTACCTTGATCCCAACGACCGCCGCCGGCGCAACCTGCTGCTGACCGACAAGGGCCGCGAACTCAAGGCCGAAGCGGCCCAGGTGTTCAATAGCATGGCCTGCAAGATCGACCTTGGGGAAAGCGAGGTAGCGCAGGTACTCAGCGTTTGCCAGCGTATTCGTTCGCGGCTGCGCTAACGCAGGATGATAGGGCCTGTGTGAGCGGGCCCGAATCAACGCTGAAGAAATTCCGGCGTATTGAAATTACTCAATCGCCGGTCATCCTCGGGATACTCCAGCGCCCGCACCGGATGCTTGAGCAACGCTCGCTGAATGCCCCGATCACCCTGTTGCCAGGCTTGCTCAAGGTCATCGCGCAGCGCGCAGGGAATCAGGCTGAACATCGGCTGCCAGTAGCCACCCTGGCGAATCATAGCCGGTTGCCCCTGGTCATTGGCCTGGCTAAGCAGATCAACAATCAGCGCGCTGTCGATCAACGGCGCATCGCAGGCCAGCACCAGCATCCAGGGATGACGTGCCACTGCAAGGCCGGCCAGTACGCCCGCCAGCGGGCCGGGAAAATCCGGGTGTGCATCGCTGACCAGTTGATCGGCATAAGGCCGGTACTGGTCCTGGTTGCGGTTGCAGGAAATGATCAGATCATCGGTCAGTGGCCGCACTACAGCCTGGATATGGGCAATCAGTGGCTTGCCCTGCCAGTCCAGCAGGCCCTTGTCCTGGCCGCCCATGCGCTGGCCGCGACCACCGGCCAGCAGAAGAATGGAGCAGGTGGGAGTGGTGGCGGGCATTGGTAAGTTCCTGGCAGTGTCAGCCGGTTACCTTCCCATGCACGCCGCCACCTGTCCAGATCAGCGCTCTTCGACGACCGCCGGTGCTTGTTGCGTCTGCGCACGGCGCTTGCCGGTCAGGCGCATGACCACGACGAAGAACACCGGCACGAACACCACCGCCAGGGTGGCACTGAGCATGCCGCCGATCACGCCGGTGCCGATGGCCTGTTGGCTGGCCGAGCTGGCACCACTGGCAATGGCCAGGGGCACTACGCCGAGGATAAATGCCAGCGAGGTCATGACAATCGGTCGCAGACGCAGGCGCGCTGCCTGCACCGTGGCGTCCACCAGGTCATGTCCTTCATCGACCAGGTGCTTGGCGAACTCGATGATCAGGATCGCGTTCTTTGCCGACAGACCGATCAGGGTGATCAGGCCGACCTTGAAGAACACATCGTTGGGCATGCCGCGCAAGCTCACGGCAATCACCGCGCCAAGCACGCCCAACGGCACCACCAGCAGCACTGAAGTCGGAATCGACCAGCTTTCGTACAACGCCGCCAGGCACAGGAACACCACCAGCAGCGACAGCGCCATCAACATCGGTGCCTGAGTGCCGGACAGGCGCTCCTGCAGTGACAGGCCGGTCCACTCCAGGCCTATCCCCAGCGGCAACTGATCGACCAGGCGCTGGATCTCTTCCATAGCCTGGCCCGAGCTGTAGCCCGGCGCTGGTTCACCCGACACCGCAACCGCCGGATAACCGTTGTAGCGTGTCAGTTGCACCGGGCCGGTGACCCATTTGGCCTGAACAAAGGCTGACAGCGGGACCATCTTGCCGCTGCTGTTGCGAACATGAATCTTCAGCAGGTCTTGCACCTGGGCGCGCTGGTCGCCTTCGGCCTGCACCACCACGCGCTGCATACGCCCCTGGTTGGGGAAGTCGTTGACGTAGTTGGAGCCCACCGCAGTGTTGAGCACATTGCCGATATCGGCAAACGACACGCCCAAGGCGTTGGCCTGCTTGCGGTCGACCTCCAGCTGCACTTGCGGGCTTTCCGCCAGGGCACTTTCGCGGACATTGACCAGCAACGGGCTTTTCTCGGCATTGGCCAGCAATTGATCTCGTGCAGCCATCAACGCCGCATGCCCCAGGCCGCCGCGATCCTGCAGGCGGAACTCGAAACCACTGGAGGTGCCGAGGCCGTCCACCGGTGGCGGCAGTACGGAATAAGCAATGGCATCCTTGAGCTGGCTGAACGCAGCATTGGCGCGGTCGGCAATCGATTGGGCGCTGTCGTCGGCGCCGCGTTCTGACCAGTCCTTGAGGGTGGTAAAGGCTAATGCCGCGTTCTGGCCATTGCCGGAGAAACTGAAACCCAGAATCAGGGTGCTGTTACCAACGCCCGCTTCAGTAGCGTTGTGCGCTTCGATCTGCGCCGCCACCTGTTCGGTACGGGCGCGGCTGGCCCCCGGCGGCAGTTGGATGTCGGTGATGGTGTAGCCCTGGTCTTCGGTGGGCAGGAACGAGGAGGGCAGTTGGCTGAAGCCATACACCAACCCTGCCACCAGTACCAGGTAGACCATCAGGTAGCGTCCGCTACGTTTGAGCGCCTGGATAACCCAGCGTTGGTAGCCATTGGTCAGGCTTTCGAAGCGCCGGTTGAACCAGCCGAAGAAACCCTGCTTTTCATGGTGCTCACCCTTGGCGATCGGTTTGAGCAGGGTGGCGCACAGGGCGGGGGTCAGACTCAGAGCCAGGAATGCCGAGAACAGAATCGACACGGCCATGGACACCGAGAACTGCTGGTAGATGACCCCTACCGAGCCCTTCATGAAGGCCATGGGCAGGAACACCGCCACCAGCACCAGGGTAATGCCGACAATAGCGCCGCTGATCTGGCCCATGGCCTTTTTGGTCGCATCCCGCGGCGACAGGCCTTCTTCACTCATGATCCGTTCGACGTTCTCCACCACCACGATGGCGTCGTCCACCAGGATACCGATGGCCAGCACCATGCCGAACAGGGTCAGCACGTTGACCGAGAAACCCAATGCCAGCATCACCGCGAATGTGCCCATCAGCGCAACCGGCACCACCAAAGTCGGGATCAGGGTGTAGCGGATGTTCTGCAGGAACAGGAACATCACCGCAAACACCAATGCCATGGCTTCAAGCAGGGTGGTGATCACCTGCTGGATCGAGACCTTGACGAAGGGCGAAGTGTCGTAGGGGATGTCGAACTTGGCGCCGGGTGGCAGGAAACGCGATAGTTCATCGAGCTTGGTACTGACCAGGGTCGCGGTTTCCATGGCGTTGGCACCTGGCGACAACTGTACGCTGAAGGCGCTGGTGGGCTTGCCGTTCAGACGCGTGCCGTACTGGTATTCCTGGCTGCCGATCTCGACCCGGGCGACATCACCGATGGTCACTCGCGAGCCGTCCGGATTGGCGCGCAGGACAATGTCGTTGAACTCCTGCACGCTACTCAGCTGACCCTTGATCACCACGTTGGCGGTGATTTCCTGGGTGCCGGTGCCAGGCAGGTCGCCGATGCTGCCTGGCGCAACCTGGGCGTTCTGGGCGGCAATGGCCTCATTGACGTCATCAGGCGTGAGGTTGAAGCCAATCAGCTTCTGCGGGTCGAGCCAGATCCGCATGGCGCGTTCGGACCCATACAGCTGGGCCTTGCCGACGCCCTTGAGGCGGCGAATCTCGTTCATCACATTACGCGCCAGGAAGTCGCTCAACGTCACTTCATCGAGGCTGCCGTCCTCGGCGGTGAGGGTGACCAGCAGCAGAAAGCCGGTGGAGACTTTTTCCACCTGCAAGCCTTGCTGGGTGACCGGCCGCGGCAGGCGCGACTCGACCACTTTGAGGCGGTTCTGCACATCGACCTGGGCCAGGTCCGGGTTGGTGCCAGGCTCGAAGGTGGCGGTGATGGTGGCACTGCCCAGGCTGCTTTGCGAACTGAAGTAGAGCAGGTTGTCGGCGCCGTTGAGCTCCTCCTCGATCAGGCTGACCACACTTTCGTCGACGGTCTGTGCCGAAGCGCCAGGATAGACCGCATAGATTTCCACCTGGGGCGGTGCCACGTCGGGGTACTGGGCCACAGGCAGCTGTGGAATCGCCAGGGCACCGGCCAGCAGGATGAACAGCGCGACCACCCAGGCGAATACCGGGCGGTCAATGAAAAATTGCGGCATGAATCAGGCCCTCACTGGCCGGTGGTCTGAACGATGGAAGGGGCTTCCTTGCCCGCGTTGTCGACCTGTACCTGGTCGCCCGGATTGACGTGCTGCAAACCCTCGACCACCACCCGATCACCGGGGGCCAGGCCTTCGCTGACAATCCAGCGGTCGTTTTGCACGCTGCCCAGTACCACCGGACGCTCGCTGATACGTTGCTGGCCATCCACCAGCAACACCCGCGGTTTTCCGGCGCTGTCACGCAGGATGGCCCGTTGCGGCACACTGATGCCTTGCGGCTGGATGGCTTGCTCCAGGCGTACCCGAATGAAGCTGCCAGGCAGCAGGTCTAGATCAGAGTTGGGGAATTCGCTGCGCAGGGTGATCTGCCCGGTGCTCGGGTCGACGCTGATGTCGGAGAACAGCAGCTTGCCCGGTAGCGGATAGGGCGTGCCGTCATCCTGGATCAGGGTAGCGCTGGCCTGGTCCTGGCCGACCTGCTGCAACTCTCCGGCGCGCAGGGCGCGGCGCAGGGCAGTGAGCTCACGGGTCGACTGGGTCACGTCGGCGTGGATCGGGTCCAGTTGCTGAATGGTCGCCAGTGGCGTGCTTTCGTTCTGTCCGACCAATGCCCCCTCAGTCACCAGGGCACGGCCGATGCGCCCGGAAATCGGTGCGGTGACGGTGGCATAACCCAGGTTCAGCTTTGCCCGTTCCAGCGCGGCCTTGGCTTCGGCTACGGCGGCGTCGGCCTGCATGGCGGCGGCGCGGGCGTTGTCGTGGTCCTGGCGGCTGACGGCGTTGATCGCGATCAACTCGCGGTAGCGCTCATCCTGCAGGCGGGCCTGGTAGCGGGTCGCCTCGGCTTTGGCCAGGCTGGCGCGGGCGCTGTCGTAGTCGGCCTGGAAGGGGGCCGGGTCGATGCGGAACAGCACATCGCCCTGTTTGACGTCGCTGCCTTCACGGTACACACGCTTGAGCACCACACCGGCGACGCGGGCGCGAACCTCGGCGACGCGTGGGGCGAGGATGCGACCATTGAGCTCAGTGCTGATGGCCAGCGGCTGGACTTTTACTGTCTCGATACTGACGGTGCTGGGTGGGGTCTGTTCTTCGTCCGGGGTGCTGTCATTGCACGCACTCAGGGACAGGGACATGACGAACAGCGCCAGCAATGCGCGTAGACGGACGGGGCTTGAACTGAACATGCGGATCTTCCATAAATGACCCGGCAATGCTAAGGCAGGAGGCCAGCGTCCAACTGTTAAGCTGTGTAGGCCGAGTGTGAAAAAGTGTGAAGGGTTGCGCTGGCTGCGCACAAGGTCCTATATCCTTGCCTGACTTTCCCTGCCTGTCAAACTGCCCATGCCGAACATCCTTCTGGTCGAAGACGACTGCGCGTTGTCTGAACTGATTGCCAGCTACCTGCAGCGCAATGATTTCTGCGTCACGGTGATCGCCCGTGGTGACCACGTGCTGGCCGAGGCGCGACGCAACAAACCGGACCTGGTGATTCTCGACCTGATGTTGCCAGGTCTCGATGGTCTTCAGGTCTGCCGGTTGTTGCGGGCAGAGTCTCAGTCCTTGCCGATCCTCATGCTGACTGCCCGTGATGACAGCCATGACCAGGTTCTGGGGCTGGAGATGGGCGCCGATGACTATGTCACCAAGCCTTGCGAACCACGGGTACTGCTGGCGCGGGTGCGGACCTTGTTGCGCCGCAGCAGTATCAATGAACCACGTTTGGAGACCGACCTGATCGTGGTCGGTGGCCTGCGTATCGACCTGGCAGAACGCAACGTATTCTGGCGCGAGCAACTGGTGGAGCTGTCCAGCGGTGAGTACAACCTGCTGGTGGTGCTGGCGCGCAATGCCGGGGTGGTGCTCAGCCGTGACCGTATCCTGCAACAGCTGCGCGGTATCGAGTTCAACGGCACCGACCGCTCGGTGGATGTGGCCATTTCCAAGTTGCGCCGCAAGTTCGATGACAGCGCTGGCGAAGCCCGCAAGATCAAGACGGTGTGGGGCAAGGGTTATCTGTTCAGCCGACTGGAATGGGAGTTCTGACGCGGCATGCTGAAAATTCTGATTCGCCTGTACCTGGTGATCATTGTCGCTTACGCCGGTGCACTGCTGCTGATCCCTGATGCGATTGTCGGTGCGTTTCATGAGCGCTTCATCGCCTACAACCTGGACCAGGCCAAGGGCGTGCAGAAGCTTCTCGTCGAGCGCTTTCAACAGCTCCCGGCAGACCGCTGGCCGGCGCTGGAGCGCGAACTGGCAACGGATTTCGCGCCCCTGGAGATCGAGTTGCGGCGCCAGGACCAGCTCGGCCTGTCCCCTGCCGACCGGGCGCGCCTGGCGGCCGGGGAGAATGTTGTGCTCCTGGGTGACTGGGGCTATTACAACTCGGCCCTGGCGCCGTTGGACGCTACTTGGGCGGTGGAGCTGCGTAACCCTCCGGACCCACTGGACATCAACCTGCTGTCCTGGGGGGTCACGGTACTGATCGGTGCTGCCTTGCTCGGTTGCCTGCTGCTGTGGGTCTGGCCGCACTGGCGGGATCTGGAGCGCCTCAAGGAAACCGCCCGGAGTCTGGGTCAGGGGCATTTGTCGGAGCGTACGCAGATCCCGGCGCGTTCGAACATCGGCGAACTGGCCCAGGTCTTCGATACCATGGCCCAGGACGTCGAGCGTTTACTGACCCAGCAACGTGAACTGCTCAATGCCGTCTCGCATGAGCTGCGTACACCACTGACCCGGCTGGATTTCGGTTTGGTGCTGTTATTCGACGAAGTTCCGCCCAGTTGCCGCAAGCGTTTGCTGGAACTGGTCGGACACGTGCGTGAGCTGGACGAACTGGTGCTCGAACTGCTGTCCTACAGCCGCTTGCAGAACGCCGATCAGGCGCGCGAACGCGTTGAGGTGTCGTTGCTGGAGTTGGTTGATAGCATCCTTGGCAGCTTTGCCGAAGAACTCGATGGCCGCGGTATCGAATGGCAGGTACGCGCCGAAGACAACCTGCCGCGCTTTATTCTTGACCCACGGCTGACCGCCCGGGCCTTGCAGAACCTGGTGCGCAACGCCATGCGTTACTGCGACCGACAACTGCTGCTACGCCTGAGCCTGGATGCCGAAGGTCACTGCCTGTTGACCGTCGAGGATGACGGCATCGGCATTCCGGTCGATCAGCGTGAACTGATCTTCCAGCCGTTCTACCGCCTGGATCGCAGTCGCGACCGTGCCACTGGCGGCTTCGGCCTGGGACTGGCGATCAGTCGGCGGGCCATCGAGGGGCAGGGCGGGACGTTAACCGTGGCCCAGTCAGCGTTGGGTGGGGCGCAGTTCAGGATTCGTTTACCGCGGGGGTGAGAGGGAGCTGGGCGCCTGCCACAGTACATACCGATCTTTACCCTCATGCTTGGCTTGGTACAAGGCTTCATCGGCCTTCACCAAGGCATTGCTGAGGCTGTCTTCCCGGCGAATCCGGATCAAGCCGATGCTGATGGTTACCGGATACTCGGCGGCGTCTTCGCGGACCCGCTTGCACAGTGCATCGACGCGTTGCTTGGCATCGCTCTGGTCAATACCCCAGAGGTAGATGACAAACTCCTCGCCGCCCAGTCGTGCGTACTCGAACTCGGTCATCGAAGCCTTGATGTTGGCCGCAGTACGCTTGAGCACCAGATCACCGATGTCGTGGCCGAACTGGTCGTTGACCTTCTTGAAGTTGTCGATATCAATCATCGCCAGGTAGCGGCTCTGCTCATCGTCTTCCTGCAGGTGGGTCTGGGCCTTGGCCATGAAGGAACGGCGGTTGGGGATCTCGGTGAGGGCATCGACATAGGCCTGCTCCAACAGCACCTTGGACATGTAGAAGTTGTGCAGCTTGGCGCGGCGCATTTTCAGGTAGGTGTAGAGGACCAGGCCGTTGAGGAACACCGCATAGCACAGGAACATGATGCCGCGCAGCTCGAAAAGATGTATGCCCGGCACCTGGAAAGGGTGAAGGTTGATCCACGTGACCAGCAGCGCCGCAAAAAACGACCAGCGCCGTACCGGCAGTACCGACACGCTGTACAAAACGCTGGAGGCGCCCAGCACCAGCCAGGCCGGGCGCAGTCCTTCTGGCAAACCCTCGATCACCAGGCGCATGGCCAGGGTGATGACGGCGATGAACACCAGGTTGAGGATGTCGAAGTGCCCGGCCGTACGAGTGAAGTTCAGGATGATGGTAAGGCTCACCATGACCGTAATGAAGACCATCGACAGCCAGGTAAAGTCCTGCTGGCCCAAGTTGCTGACGATCAGGTCGAAGAGCAGCCAGATGCCGACACTGACACAGAATATCAGCAGGCAAAACGAGTGCAGGCTTTCGAAGTCATGTTGGCGAAATTCCCGGCGCAACTCGGGTGGTGCGATGTTCCTGCGCACCTGTTGTTCGATGGTCTTGTACATGGTGGCCTGGCGAATCCGATGAGTTCTTATAGTGCTTCAGTTGCCGCTCAAGGTTAGCAGGCCCGGCACACAGGTGATGGCATCGACAAATACCAGGCTCATGAAGCCGTGCGTTGGTGGGCGTTTTCCTCAAGCCAGCGGCTGAGTCGTTCAGCGATACGCTCGCTGGCATGGCCATCGCCATAAGGGCTGAAGACCCGGTTCATCTGTTTGTAAGCTTCGGGGTCGTCCAGAAGGGTGCTGGTTTCCTTGACGATCCGTTCAGTTTGGGTGCCGACCAGCTTTACTGTACCGCCCTCGAGCACTGAAGGCCGTTCGGTAACTTTGCGCAGCACCAGCAAGGGTTTGCCCAGGGCCGGGGCTTCTTCCTGGATACCACCGGAGTCGCTGAGAATCAGGTACGCGCGATCCATCAGCCAGACGAAATGCTGATAGTCCTGAGGCGCCACCAGCAGGATGTTCGATTGGTGCGAGAGCACCCCGTACACGGCTTTTTGCACCTGCGGGTTGAGGTGTACCGGGTAGACGAACTGTACATCCGGGTAGCGCAGGGCCAGCTCCGCCACGGCCAGACAGATGCGTTCGAAGCCCTGGCCGAAGTTCTCCCGGCGGTGGCCGGTGATCAGCACCATGCGCTGGTCATCGCGCAATCGTGCCAGCGGCGAGTCGGCCGCAGGTTTCCATTTGCTCTTGCTCAGGTATTCACGCATCCACAGCAAGGCATCAATGACCGTGTTGCCGGTGACCTCGATCTGCTCCAGCACTACACCTTCGCGCAGCAGGTTGTCGCGGGCCTTGGTGGTGGGAGGGAAGTGCAGGTCGGCGATCACCGTGGTCAGATGTTGATTGGCTTCTTCAGGCCAGGGATCCTTGAGGTTTCCGCTACGCAGGCCTGCTTCGACATGAGCGATGGCAATCTGTCGGTTGAAGGCGGCGAGAGCCGCGATGAAGCAGGTAGTGGTGTTGCCGTGAACCAGGACAATATCCGGCTTGATGCGGGCGTAGGTGGCGTCCAGTTGCCCCAGCAGCTCTTGCGACAGACCGTTGAGGGTCTGGTTCTGGGTCATGACGTGCAGGTCTTCGTCGACACTCAGGCCAAAATCCTTGAGCACCTGCTGGAGCATTTCCCGGTGCTGGCCGGTGGAGCAGATGTTCAGGTCCAGGTCCGGCCACTCGCGCAGCACTCGGGCCAGGGGAGCCATCTTGATTGCTTCGGGGCGGGTGCCAAAAACCATCATGGCTGTGTAGGTCATTGTTCCGCTCCTCGTCTCGCCCTTAAGTTCGAAGTTGTACGCTTTTGCCGGTCTTGTAGGGTTTAGATACAAGCAGCAGATGGCGGGGTTGTCCAATGAACTGTAGGCGAGGATTTTCAGGGGCTCCATCGACCTTGCAGCCAGTCGAGAAAAGCCCGAATCGGCGCGTGAGCCCGCTTGACTTGGTCGCTACGCCTGCGTTAGTTTCACTGACATGAACACATTCCTGCAGTCGCCTCAGCACAGCATTATTACCGCCATTATCGTTTTGGCGGGCTAGCTGGCACTTGCACCGAACCCGCCCTGGAGGCGGGTTCTTTCTCTCTCTCCTGGGCACTTTAAAAACCAGGAGTCACTGATGACCAGCCTTACCGTTAGCCCTCGCACACCGTCCGCGTCGCTGAATCTGCTGTCCGATTACGTGCGGCGCATTCTTGCTGCACCGGTGTACGACCTGGCAATCGAGACGCCTCTGCAGCTCGCGCCTGCCTTGTCCGAGACGCTGGGCAACCAGGTGCTGCTCAAACGTGAAGACCTGCAACCGACGTTCTCGTTCAAAATCCGCGGCGCCTATAACCGTCTCAGTCGCCTGAGTCCGGCCCAGCGTGCGCGCGGGGTGATCACCGCATCGGCCGGCAACCATGCCCAGGGCGTGGCCCTGGCCGCCCGTGAACTGGGCATGTGCGCAACCATCGTCATGCCTACCACCACCCCGGAATTGAAAGTGACCGGGGTGCGTTCACGTGGCGGTGAAGTGGTGCTGCATGGCGACAGCTTTCCTCATGCCCTGGCCCATGCGCTGAAACTGGCCGACAGCGAAGGCGCAACCTTCGTTCCGCCCTTTGACGATCCCGACGTGATCGCCGGCCAGGGCACAGTGGCGATGGAAATCCTGCGCCAGCAGCCCGGCGCACTGGATGCAATCTTCGTCCCGGTGGGCGGTGGCGGATTGATCGCCGGGATCGCTGCCTACGTCAAATACCTGCGCCCTGACGTGAAGGTGATCGGTGTCGAGCCCCAGGACTCCAACTGCCTGCAAGCAGCCATGCTTGCCGGTGAGCGGGTGGTGCTGGCGCAGGTCGGCAGCTTTGCCGAAGGTGTGGCGGTGGCGCAGATCGGCGCGCATTGCTTCGAGCTGTGCCGGCACTATGTGGACGAAGTGATCACCGTCAGCAGTGATGAACTGTGCGCGGCGATCAAGGATATCTACGATGACACCCGCTCGATCACCGAGCCGTCCGGGGCCTTGGCGGTGGCCGGGATCAAGAAGTACGTCGCCCGTGAGCAGGTTCGGGGCCAGACCCTGGTGGCGATCGATTCGGGTGCCAACGTCAACTTCGACCGTCTGCGCCATGTCGCTGAGCGCGCCGAGTTGGGTGAGCAGCGCGAAGCGATCATAGCGGTGACCATCCCGGAGCAGCCCGGTAGTTTCCGCGCCTTTTGCCAGGCCCTGGGCAAACGGCAGATCACCGAGTTCAACTACCGCTATTACCCGGGCAAGGAAGCCAGACTGTTCGTCGGCGTGCAGACCCACCCGCAGCACGACCCTCGTGATCAATTGCTGGCCAGCCTGCGTGCACAGGGCTACAGCGTGCTCGACCTGACCGACAACGAATTGGCCAAGCTGCACGTGCGCCACACCGTCGGCGGGCATGCGGGACCGGGTGCGCACGAGCGGGTGTTGCGCTTCGAGTTTCCCGAGCGTCCGGGGGCCTTGCTGGGTTTTCTGGAGCGTCTGGGCAAGCGCTGGAACATCAGCCTGTTCCATTACCGCAACCATGGTGCGGCGCAAGCATGGGTGTTTGCCGCGCTGGAGGTCCCGGAAGAGGAACAGGCCGGATTGCCTAAGGCCCTCGACGCCATGGGCTATCGCTACTGGGATGAAACCGACAACCCGGCCTATCGACTGTTCCTCGGCTGAGCAAGGTTTGCCCCAGATCAACACGGGGCGGGGCATAGAGGCGGATCCTCAAGGCAATGGATATTGCACGAGGGTTTCGTCATGAGCAGCACGTTCTTCATCCCCGCCGTCAACATCATGGGCATCGATTGTCTCGACGAAGCGATGGCCGCCATCGCCGGCTACGGATTGCGCAAGGCGCTGATCGTCACCGACAGCGGTCTGGCCAAGGCCGGTGTCGCCGAGCGCATCGCCGAACTGCTGGCGATGCGCGACATCGACTCATCGATCTTCGATGGCGCCAAACCCAATCCCAGTATCGCCAACGTCGAGCAAGGCTTGGCGCAATTGCAGCGCGAGCGCTGCGATTGCGTGATCTCCCTGGGTGGCGGCTCGCCCCATGACTGCGCCAAGGGCATTGCCCTGTGCGCCACCAACGGCGGGCATATCAGTGATTATGAAGGTGTCGACCGCTCGGCCAAGCCGCAGCTACCGCTGATTGCCATCAACACCACAGCCGGCACGGCCAGTGAAATGACCCGCTTCTGCATCATTACCGACGAGGCGCGCCACGTGAAAATGGCCATCGTTGACCGCAATGTCACGCCATTGTTGTCAGTCAACGACCCGGCGTTGATGGCGGCCATGCCCAAGGGCTTGACCGCGGCGACCGGGATGGATGCCCTTACTCACGCGATCGAGGCCTATGTGTCCACAGCCGCCACACCGATCACCG
This sequence comes from Pseudomonas sp., assembly GCF_050739775.1. Lineage (GTDB taxonomy): Bacteria > Pseudomonadota > Gammaproteobacteria > Pseudomonadales > Pseudomonadaceae > Aquipseudomonas. The sequence continues at coordinate 97,216 of NZ_JBOICA010000004.1, read as the reverse complement.
ATGCCTGTGCAATCAAGGCCATCGAGCTGATCAGTGAAAACCTGCGCCAGGCCGTGGCCGATGGCAGCGACTTGCAGGCGCGGGAGAACATGGCCTACGCCCAGTTCCTCGCCGGTATGGCCTTCAACAATGCCTCACTGGGTTATGTGCATGCCATGGCTCATCAGTTGGGCGGTTTCTACGACCTGCCTCATGGCGTGTGCAACGCCGTGCTGCTGCCGCATGTGCAGCGCTTCAATGCCAAGGTCAGTGCCGCGCGGCTGCGTGATGTGGCCAAGGCCATGGGGGTGGATGTGTCTGGCATGAGTGTGGAGCAGGGCAGTGATGCAGCGATTGCTGCTATCGAGACCCTGTCGCGGGACATTGATATCCCGGCAGGGTTGGCGGTTCTGGGAGCAAAAGAAGAGGATGTGCCAACCTTGGCCAGCAATGCGCTGAAGGATGCCTGTGGCCTGACTAACCCGCGGGTGGCCAGTCAGGTGGAGATCGAGGGGATCTTCAAGGCGGCATTCTGACCATACCTGTGGGAGTGGGCTTCAGACCACCAGCGACAACAGCATGATGAAGATGATGCCGACCACCGAGAGGATAGTCTCCATCATGCTCCAGGTCTTGAAGGTCTCGGCCACGGTCATGTTGAAGTACTGTTTCACCAACCAGAAACCGGCGTCGTTGACGTGGGACAGAATCAACGAGCCCGCGCCAGTCGCCAGCACCAGCAACTCACGGTTGACCCCCGGAATCATGCCGATCACGGGCGCCACAATCCCGGCACCGGTAATGGTCGCCACTGTCGCCGACCCCGTGGCGATGCGAATCACCGCCGCCACCAGCCAGGCCAGCATGATCGGCGAAATCTGCGCATGCACGGCCATCTGGCCGATGACATTGCCCACCCCGGTGTCCACCAGCATCTGCTTGAAGCCACCACCGGCGCCGACGATCAAAACGATGGCGGCGGTTGGCGCCAGGCTTTGGTCGAGCAGTTTCATGATCTGCTGGCGCGAGAAGCCGCGGGCCGCGCCAAAGGTGTAGAACGCCAGCAACAGCGCTGCGAGCAGGGCGCTGATCGGGTGGCCGATCAGGTCCATCCATTGACGCACGATGTGTTCAGCCGGCAGCACCACGTCCGCGAAGGTTTTCAGCAGCATCAGAAACACCGGCAACAGCACGGTGATCAGGGTCACGGCGAAGCTGGGCAGGTTTTTCTGCTCGGACTCGCGGGCGATCTGGTCCATCAGTTCCTGGGACGGTGATCCCGGGATGTAGCGGGAGATGAAGTTGCCGTACAACGGACCTGCAATGATCGCAGTGGGCAGGGCGACGATCAGGCCATAGAAAATGGTCTTGCCGATATCGGCATTGAAAATGCCAATGGCCAGTAGCGGGCCCGGATGTGGCGGCACCAGACCATGGACCACCGACAGCCCGGCCAGCAGCGGAATACCAATCTTGATCAGCGACACGCCAGAACGTCGGGCGACGATGAACACCAGGGGGATCAACAGTACGAAGCCGATCTCGAAGAACAGCGGTATGCCTACCAGGAAAGCGGCGAACATCATTGCCCAGTGCACTTTCTGTTTACCGAAGGCACGGATCAGGGTTTGGGCGATTTGGTCGGCGCCGCCAGAGTCGGCCATCAGCTTGCCGAGCATGGTGCCCAGGGCCAGGACGATACCGACAAAGCCAAGCACGCCACCAAAGCCGTCCTGGAAGGATTTCATTACTTTGGCCACCGGCATGCCTGAGGTCAGGCCGAGAAAACCGGCTGCCAGGGTCAACGCGACGAAGGGGTGGACCTTGAAGTGGGTGATCAGTAGCACCAGGCCGACGATGGTGACTAGCGCATCGAGCAGCAGGTAGGTATCAGTTGCCAAACCGAACATGGTTCAGTGCCTCATCTTGTCATTGTTGTGGGTGGAGCATTTGCCGCATTTATGTGGCGAGACAGCGCTATCTTTGGTGAGCCGGAAAACGTCCTGATCAGGCAGTTCGCGCCAGCACCGATTCACCGCAGGGCTTTAGCCACTGGTCGACCTGCAGCGCCAGTTGATCCACCGGCAAGGTGGCATCCAGCGGCAGGGTCAGGGCTTCACCATTGGGGCGTTCGAGGGCGGCGAATTGGCTGTCGATCAGGCTGGCCGGCATGAAGTGCCCGGGACGGGCAAGCACCCGGCGGCTGGCTTCTTCTGGGGTGAGGTCGAGGAAGACGAAGCCAAGGTCCGGGACGGCATGGCGCAAGGCGTCGCGATAACGCTTTTTCAGCGCCGAACAGGTGAGGATCGGGCGTTCACCGGACTTGAGGGTGGCTTGCAGTTCATCACCCAAACGGATCAGCCAACCGGCACGGTCGTCATCGTTCAGGGGAATACCAGCACTCATCTTGTTGATATTGGCAGCAGGGTGGAAGTCGTCGCCTTCGATCAAGCGGCCGCCGCTTAAGCCGGCAATGGCGGCACCGACGTAGCTCTTGCCGCAGCCAGCTACGCCCATTACCACGATTGCGGACAGGGGTGGGTTCATCGGTACCTCCTGCAGGGTAAGATAGCGCTATCTTTGACCGGGACGAGATAAGTCTCGGGCGCTTCTTACCCAGATGTTATTGATTTTGTATTCAGCAGTCTGGATGCTCATTTCAGGTCAACTGCAGTTATGCATTGCCTGTGTTCTGAGACAGCGCTACCTTAGTGCCCGTTCCCTATTCTTTGCAAGTCGAAAATAAAATTCCCATGACCCGCATCGGCTCCCGCACTACCGGTCGTCCCACCCTGGCTGAAGTGGCCAGGCTTTCCGGGGTATCCCCGATTACCGCTTCGCGTGCCTTGCGCGGGGTCAGCACGGTTGCCCCGGAACTGGTCGAGAAGGTCAAGCAGGCTGCAAGCACCCTGGGTTATGTCGCCAACCCCGCTGCCCGGGCGCTGGCCTCGGCCCAGAGCGAGTCGATCGTGGTGCTGATCCCGTCGCTGTCCAACCAGTTGTTCATCGAGACCCTGGAGGCCGTCCACGAAGTCATGCGGCCCCGCGGACTTGAAGTGCTGATCGGTAACTATCACTACGATATCGCCGAAGAAGAAAAGCTGATTCGCAACTACCTGGCCTATCAGCCGCGTGGCATGCTGCTCACCGGTTTCGACCGCAGCGAGGCGGCCAAGCAGATGCTCAGTGCCAGTGGTGTCCCCTGTGTGCACATGATGGAGCTGGGTGTGCAGGAGCAAGGCATGTCGGTGGGCTTTTCCCAGCAGCAGGCCGGTGCAGCGGCGGCCCGGCATCTGCTTGAGCGCGGTTGCCAGCGCCCGGGTTTCATTGCCGCACAACTCGACCCGCGGGTGATGCAACGTGCCGAAGGCTTTCGCCAGGCCTTGGTTGAGGCGGGTCGCTATGCCGGTGAGCTGCAGGTGCTGTCGCCGCAGCCGTCGTCCATCGGCCTGGGCGGCGAGTTGTTCAGGCAGTTGCTGGCAGAGCATGGGGATGTCGACGGAATTTTCTTCTGCAACGACGACCTGGCCCAGGGCGCGATTCTCGAAGCGTTGCGCCTGGGGGTAAAGGTGCCGCAGCAGGTGGCCATGGTTGGCTTCAACGATCTTCCGGCCTCGGCGCACATGGTCCCGCGCCTGACCTCGATACGCACTCCGCGTGCGGCCATCGGCCGTTGCGCCGCCCAGGCACTGTTAGGCTTGCTCGACGGCAAGCGTGGCACGGTGCACAACCAGGACCTGGGCTTTGAACTGATGGTCCGCGAAAGTAGCTGAGCCCCGCCCCCCTCAATGGGGGGGCGATATCAAAGTGCTTGCACGGCGTCGGAGTCGATCTATGCTCAGCAACACCTTGGCATGGAGGGCAGTACGATGTTCGATTTTCATCGCAAGTCCGATCTGGTCGAAATTGAGCAATGCAACCGGGTTTTGGCCGGAATCAACGCTAAGTTGGCCGCTATCAGCCGCTCCATGGCGATGATCGAGTTCAGTCCGGACGGGATCATCCTTGAAGCCAACGACAACTTCTGCAAGGCCACGGGCTACAGCCTTGAGCAGATCCGCGGCAAGCACCACCGGATTTTCTGTGAGCAAGACTATGCCAACAGCGAAGATTACCGGCGCTTGTGGCGAGACCTGGCCCGCGGCGAGCCGCAGAGCGGCACTTTCGCCCGGATTGACCAGCAAGGTCGCGAGATCTGGCTCGAAGCCAGCTACATGCCTGTGTTCGGGCCACAGCAGCAGGTCACCAGCGTGATCAAAGTGGCCTCCGACATCACCCGCCGGGTGCAGGATGAGCATGAGAGCGACAGCCTGATCAATGCCATCAGCCGCTCCATGGCCATGATCGAGTTCACCCCGGACGGCAGGGTGATCAAGGCCAACCAGAACTTTCTCGACACCATGCGTTACCGTCATGAAGAGATTGTCGGCCAGCATCACAGCCTGTTCTGCCACAAGAGCGAAAGCGAGTCGGCGACTTACAAGGCCTTCTGGGCCTCGCTCAATCGTGGCGAGTACCACTCGCACCGCTTTGAACGGGTCAACAAACTGGGGCAGATGGTCTATCTGGAAGCCTCCTATAACCCGATCTTCGACACCCGGGGCCGGTTGTTCAAAGTGGTCAAGTTCGCCAGTGATATTACCTCCCAGGTCAGCACCCAGCAGACGGCCGCCGAGGCTGCGCATGCCACTTCTGTGCAGAATGATGCCTGCGCGCGCAAGGGCTCTCAGGTGGTGCAACAGACCGTGCAAGTGATCGAAGAGATTTCCCAGAACCTCAATGCGGCCGCGCGCAGTATCGATGCGGTGAGCAAACAATCGGAACTGATCGGGCAGATCGTGCAGACCATTCGTGGCATTGCCGACCAGACCAACCTGCTGGCCCTCAATGCGGCCATCGAAGCGGCACGGGCCGGTGAGCACGGTCGGGGGTTTGCCGTTGTGGCCGATGAGGTGCGTAACCTGGCGGCGCGCACCAGCAAGGCGACCCTGGAAATTGTCGAGGTGGTGCGCCAGAACCACGACCTGTCGTTGACCGCTGTAGCGAGCATGCAATCAAGCCTGAGCCGGACCGGGATTGGCGTGGAGCTGGCCAATGAGGCCGGGGAGGTGATCCTGGAAATCCAGCAGGGCTCCCGGCACGTAGTCGATGCCATCAGTCAGATCAACTCGACCTTGCAGTTGCACTGAGTGCCCTTCAACTCACGGACGCGGGTTAGGTCAGTTGTTTTTCCAGGGTCAGCAGGCTCTGCTCCAAGGTATCCAGCAAGGCCTTGAGCTGGTCGTTCGAGGCATCGCCGAGACTGGCCTGCTCCAGGGCTTCGCAATTGCGCACCACGCCGCGCGCCTTGATCATTTTGGCCCCACCCTTGATTCGGTGGACCAGGGCGCGCAGGGTATCGCGCGAAGGCTGCGGGCCAAGGTCGCGCAGGGCGTTGAGGTCTTCATGGTTGCTGCGGGCCAGTTCGCCTTTCAACCGATGGATCAGGCTGGAGTCTCCCAACGTCAGGAACTGGAGGTTGTCTATGTCGAAGCCGCTGGCGTGTAAATCTTCTTCGGCGGTTTGTGCCAGCGCTGTCTGAGTGTTCGTGGCCTGCAGATGGCGACGCAGTTCAGCCAGCCCGATCGGCTTGAACAGGCAATCGTTCATGCCGCTGGCCAGGCAACGCTCGCGCTCTTGGGCCTGGGCATTGGCGGTCAGGCCGAGAATCAGGCAGGCAGGCCGCTGCAGTCGGCGCTCGTGGGCACGGATCTGGCGGGCCAGCTGATGCCCGTCCATGCCGGGCATGTAGCAATCGGTGATGACCGTGTCAAAGTCGTTCTGTTGCCACAGCGCCAGGGCCTGCTGTCCGTCGCTGGCCTGGCTGACCCGATGGCCAAGTACCGTCAGCTGGCGTTCGAGCAGCATCAGGTTGGCGGGGTAGTCGTCCACCACCAGAATGGACTGCGCCGGCATGGCGTTGTCTGTCGCCGTTGGCCTGCTGTCGTTGTGCTGTACAGGTTCGGCCAGGGGCAAGGTCAGCGTGACATGGACACGTGTGCCCTGTTGCGGGGCGCTCAGCAGGTTCAACTGACCGCCCATGAGTTCACACAGGGTGCGGCTGATTATCAGGCCCAGGCCAGTACCCTGGCGGGTCGTTTGCGTGCCGACCTGGGCAAAGTGCTGGAACAGTCGTTGCTGGTCTTGGGCGCTGATACCGATGCCGCTGTCTTCGACCCCGAGCAGGACCTGTAGTTGCCCTGCCTGGCTGTCATTGAGTTGAAGGCTGACCTTGACACTACCCTGGTCGGTGAACTTGATCGCATTGCTCACCAGGTTAGAGAGGATCTGTTTCAGGCGCAGCGAATCGACAGCCACCAGGTGTTCAGTGGGCTGTAAATCGGTTTCCAGCCTCAGCCCCTTGAGCCTGGCGTTGCCTTCGAACACGCGGACGGTGGCGGAGATCAGGGCATTGAGGTCCGTAGGCTGTGGCGCCAGGGTCATGTGCCCGGATTCGATACGGACGATGTCCAGAACGTCGCCGAGCAGCTCCAGCATGCCATTGGCCGATTCAAACGCCACCTGCAAGGAGGCGCGGTCGGCGCGTCCCTGTTCAGCGTCCTTGATGGCCAGTTCGAGCAGGCCGATGACGGCATTCATCGGCGTACGGATTTCATGGCTCATGGTTGCCAGGAAGGTACTTTTGGCACGACTGGCGTCTTCGGCCTGCTCTTTGGCCAGGCGCAGCTCTTCGAGCAGGCGCTTGCTGAAACCCAGTTCAAGTTGCAGGGCCTGCTCGGCTTCGCTGCGTTGGCGGATCAGTATGCGCAGGTAGCGGTTCCAGATGATCACCGCGGCGATCAGCACACCGGCGCCCAGCAGGATCTGCAGGATAAGCCCGCGGTAGTTGTACCAGAGACTGTCGCTGATCAACGCATTGGTTCGCCAGCGGCCAGCCAGTTCGGTCATCTCGTCGGGGGGGATACTGAGCAGGGCCTTGTCGAGGATCGAGTGCAACAGTGTGGCGTCACGGGCCACGGCAAAGGCGGCAATGCCGGGTTGGTCGCCAAAGATCGAGGCGATCTGCAGTCGGTCCTTGAACATGCGGTTGACAAAATAGGCGGCATTGATCTGTGAGCTCAAGGCCGCATCGGCCTTGCCCTGCGCCACAGACTCCATCAGTAACAGTGGATTATCGACTTGTACCAGCGTGGTGCGAGGAAAACGCACCTGTCGTTGGAGCTCGAACGGGAAAAAACCGCGTATCACGGCCAGGCGCTTGTCCTTGAGTTGCTCGGTACTGTGCAGGGTATGGTTATCGGTGCGGGTGACCAGAACGCGTGGGGTGATCAGGTAGGGGCGGGAGAAGCGCAGGGTGACTTCGCGTTCCGGAGTGGGGGACAGCATACCGGCGATATCGGTTTTGCCTTGTTCGACCTGCTTGATGATTTCCACCATCGAGTCGACGACATGAACGTCGAACTTAAGACCGGTACGCAGACTGATCTGATCAAGGACATCGGCGGTAATGCCGCGAAACTGATGACCCTCATCGTAAAAGCTCAAGGGCGCAAAGTGTTTGTTGATCGCCACCCGGACCCGCGGGTGTTGTGTGATCCAGGTATGCTCAGCGGCGCTCAGGCTCAAGCTGCTGCGACTGAGCAGCACCCGGGTGCTACCGCTGGTCCAGCGTCGCAGGATATTCAAACGGTCATTGTCACCGATGGAGTCCAGCGCTTGATCGACCAGGCGTAACAAGGTGGTGTTGTTGCGGGACACGGCAAAGCCAAAGGTACCTCGCAAGTTCTTGATGAAGTGATCGATCTGCACACTGCCCAGGTAGACACGAGTGATCAGATAATCACTGCTGACGGCATCGCCGAGAAAGGCGTCGGCTTGTCCCAGTGACACGGCCGAGAGGCCCGCCACGTTGGAGCTGTACAGCCGAAGCTTGGCTTGCGGGTAAAGTGCAGTAACCGCCGCTTCGGGCAGATAATGATCGACCATGGCCAGACGTAGCCCTTCGAGCTTGTCGTTGGCCCCCAGGGTTTTACCCGAGCCGATCACAATCACCGCTTGGTCGTCGGTATAAGGGTGGCTAAGCACCAGTTGCGCGTCGGCGGCCTCGAAGGCATTGGCACTGCCCAGCAGATCGATCTGCCCGGCATGCAGCGCAGCAATGGCCTGGGCCCGGTCGGCAAAACGTTGGACCTTGATCGGGATGCCTAACAGTTCACTGATCAGTCCGGCATAGTCGGCGGTCAGGCCTTCATAGTCGCTTTTGCTGGTATTGATATCGAACGGAGGGTAATCCGGCACGCTTGTGCCGAGCAGCAAGTGCTGCTTGTGCTTGAGCCAATTGCTGTCTTCGGCTGACAGTTTCAGAGCCGTGCTGCTGATCGAACGGGCCAGTAGCTGGCGAGGCTCAGCTACTTCTACGGCGCGTGCGGGGAGTGCCTGCAGGCTTAGCAGGCAACCCAGCAGCGAGACCTTGAGCAGGTTCATGACAGGCTCAGATCGAATGACGTCGCGATAGATCGACCAGCTCCACAAATGAACGCAGTTCCAGCTTTTCCAGGATCCGGGTCTTGTAGGTGCTGACAGTTTTGGCACTCAGGTGCATGCACTCGGCGATGTCGTTATTCGACTGCCCGTTTACCAGCAGCCGCAGTACCGCAATTTCCTGGTCGGAGAGTTTTTCCAGGCGCTGCTGCTCGTTAAGCAGCGGGCCGTGGCGTGTCGACAGGTCAGGAAAGGTCGAGTAGCCCTTGATCATGGCTTTCAGCACGCTCACCAAGGCCTCAAGGTCTTCGTCCTTGCGCATGAATGCCGAGGCGCCAGCGTCAAGGCAGCGCCGGGCAAACAAATTGGCGGGTTGACCGGTCAACACCATGACGCGCGGCGCAGGTTCGAGCAGTTGCAAGCGCTTCAACACATTCAGGCCGTCAATATCTGGTAGACCGATGTCGAGTATCACCACATCAGGGCGCAGCTCGCGGGCCAACTGTACTGCAACTTTACCGTCGTTGGCCTCACCGACGATGGTGAAGTGCTCGCGTTCGAGCAACATGCGCACGGCAAAGCGGACGGTGGAGTGGTCGTCAACTATCAACACAGAGGTCAATGTTCAGCTCCTTGTCGAGTATGTAAGCAAATTCCCGAATCATTCAGGAAGGCGGCTCTGGCCAGGGCCGGAAGCGCGCCAACAATACGTCGAATCAAGGAACGATAGTACGAGGAGTATAGCTGTGTTGAATTAATCGGATATTTCTGACGAAAATTCCTACAGCCGTTGGGCTCTTATCGAGCTGAGTCCAGACAGGGCCGACACAGTAATGTACGGCCCGCTCTAGGTTTTTAGAACGATGTGGTGAAGGACGCGTAGTAGGCCCGACCGGCTTCGTTGTAGGTCAAAGCGCCAGCTTCGTCAGAATTTCCCTCGCGGTACAGACGCTTGTCGAACAGATTGTTGACCCCGACGCGCACGCTCAGGTGCTTGTTGAATTCATAGCCACTGCTGATACCGACCAGCCCATAGGGGTCGACATCTTTTTGTACCTTGGGGTCCAGCGTTTCGTTGGCCCGGGCATTGTAGCTGGGCGCTTCCTGCTTACCATAGTAGGTACCGTTGAGCTGGAACGAGAGTTTGTCAGTGGCATTCCAGTCCAGGGTGGAGTTGACCGTGTACTCGGGGATGATGCTCAGCGGTTCGCCGGTTTTCTTGTCTTCTGACTCGATCATGTAGGTGAAGTTGGTATTCCAGTCCAGGCTCGGCGTGAGCGCGATGAACAGGTTGCCTTCCACCCCTTGCACCACCGCCTTGCCGGTATTTTCCCAGCGCAGGATGCGGCGGCCGTTGGGCAGGCGGAACAAGGTCTGGTTGCCGGCCTCGATCTTGTTCTTGTAGTCGTTGCGAAAGTAGGTCGCGCTGGTGCGCCAGGTACCTTTGTCGTAGGCCAGGCCCAGTTCCTTGTTGATGCTGGTTTCCGGATCGAGGTTGGCGTTGCCCAGCAGGTAGCAGCCGCCATTGTTGACTTCGCTGGAGTTGCAGCCACCGCCACGGCTGTACAGCAGGTAGTTGGGGTTGGCCTGGTACAGGTTCGGGGTCTTGTAGGCACGGGCGATACCACCCTTGACGCTCAGGGCTTCGGTGATCTGGTGCGAGGCGTTCAGGCTCGGGCTCCAGTTGCTGCCGAAGTCTTCATGATGGTCGTAGCGCAGACCGGGAGTGACGATGGTGTTCTCGCCGACTTCGATGTTGTCCTCGGCGTAAAGGGCGAAGCTGTGCGCTGTGGATTTGGTCTGGGAGCGGTCGAAGCCCGGCAGTTCGGCACCCGGGTCATAGCCTTGCGGGCGCAGCGAGCCTGGGTCGTTGAGCGACTCGTAAAGGTATTCGCCACCCAGGGTCAGCACTTGCTCAAGGCCGACGCTCAGCGGCAGGTTGACCTCGCCGGTGGCGCGGGTGTTGCGCAGACGTGATTCAAAGCGCCCGGCACCGCCGGACGGTGCACCTTCGCCCCAGCCGGCCAGGCCTTCATTGAGGCGGTCGTTACGGGTCAGGTCATAGGACAGCGACGCGGTCGAGCTGCCCCAGTCATAGTCGCCGCGATGGGTCGCGGCGAAACTGGAGCGTTGCATGACGTTGGTTTCCTTGCCGACCTGGCTTTCGACGAATTCGCCGCCGGCGTTGAGCATGGTGTCACCGGCGAAGATGTTGCCCTGGCGACTGTAGCTTGACTCCAGGTCGACGGTGTTGGCCGGGTCGATCTTCCAGCTCAGCAGGCCGTTGATGTCCTTGTTGCGCACGCCTTCACGGCCGGCCATCAAGGATTCTTCATAGGCCTGGTGTGCCGAGTTGATTTTCATGTCGTCGGCGTCGGTCTTGTTCAGGTTGCCGTAGACGCGAAAGATCAGGCTGTCGGTGAGCGGTCCGCTCAGGCTGAAGTTGATGCGCTTGCCAGTGCCTTCGGCATCGTCCTCGGGGAGCATGCTGTACAGGGTCATGGAGCCGCGCAGGTCCTGGGTCGGGCGCTTGGTGATGATGTTCACCACACCGCCCATGGCCCCGGAACCGTACCGCGCGGCGACCGGGCCGCGAAGAATCTCGATGCGTTCGACTTCCTCGGCTGGTACCCAGTTGGTTTCGCCGCGGGTGTCACGGTCGCCGCTCCAGCCATAGCGTACGGCGTTGCGTGAGGTGGACGGCTTGCCGTCGATGAGGATCAAGGTGTTTTCCGGACCCATGCCGCGCAGGTCGATCTGCCGATTGTTGCCGCGGGCGCCGCTGCTGCTGTTGCCGGTGAGGTTGACCCCAGGCTCGCGGCGGATGATGTCGGAAAGGTCGTTGACTGGCGGGCGTTTCTTGATGTCTTCAGCGGTGATGATCGACACCCCTGGGGCTTGTTTGAGCTCTTCTTCGGCGGTGCCCAGCACTTTGGTGTTTTCCAGCTCGATGGCTTGGCGGGTGCCATCGACCGGAAGGTCGGTTGCTTGGATCTGGACTTCATCGGGTTGCAGTTGCAGGGGAGCAGCATTGAGACTCGGGGAGCCCAGTGTTGCCAGCAAGGCAATACTCAAGGGGCTGAGGTTGAAGCGCGACGCCATGTCAAAAGTCTCCTTGAACAAAGGGTGAGCGGGACCTGGGACAAATAGGTCTTGCTCGAGGCGTCGAGAATGATAAGGATTAGCATTAGCATGTAAAGCGTTCAGGCGGAAAATAAAATATTAACGGATCGGGAACGAAGGCTCTGAATCGGTGGTTCTGGCGGGGTGGAGTGGGTCGGCAGGTGGTAGGAGACAGAAAAAGGGACCGCAGTCACCCCCATCGGTGACTGCGGTCAAGCGGGAAATCTGCTCGGTTTATCGCGGGGCAAGCCCACTTCTACTGCTGCAGTACAGTGGCCTGGTTGCCGGAACCATACTGCTCGATGGTTGAGATCATGCTCGCGCCGCTCTGGTCGACTATTGCCTGGTTGTAGGAACCACCCTGGGTCACGTAGGAGACGTTGATGCCGTCGGTCTGCTTGATGTTGGCGCTGTTGTTGTCGCCATACAGCTGCCAGGTGGAGCTCTGGTTGCCACTGCCGGACTGGTCCAGCTTGATGCTGTTGCTCTCGCCTGTACTGGAACCTGTGGCGTAGTTGTTGGTGCCGCGTTGATCTGCGATCAGCAGGTTGTCAGTGCCGTTCTGTTCGAAGTACAACTCGTTGTTGCTGTCGACCTGGGTCAGTTCGGCGGTGTTGCCGGTACCGCTTTGATTCAACCGAGCCAGTTGCGCAACGTCCTTCTGGGTCAGGTTGGCGCTGTTGCCGGTACCGCTCTGGTTGATCGCTGCAGTCTGGCTGGTGCCGAACTGGCCACCGGCTTTCTCGCCTTTCCAGTTGCTGGCCAGAACCTTGTTGCCAGTGCCGTTGGAGGAGACCTCCAGGACATGGCTGTCGCCGGTCTGATAGGTGAAGCTGACGTTGCTGTCGCCGGTCTGCACCAGCGTCGATAGCGACCCCATCGACTCGTACTGGTCGGCATAGATGGCATTGAGGTTGCCGCTCTGGAAGAGGTTGGCGTTGTTGTTTACACCAAAACTCTGGTCGATGACGCCTTCGTTGCTCAGGCCAAATTGGGTTACCGAGGCGTGGCTGTCAGCCTGGGTGTCCTGCCAGACTTCGGTGGAGTTGCCGGTACCGTTCTGGGTAATGGTGAGGGTGCCCGCCTGGCCTTCGCGCTGGTCGCCATAGGCCCAGTTACTGTTACCGGTCTGATAGATACCGATCTGGCCGTCGTTATGGTTGATGTGTTCGGCGGCGCTGTAGTTGTCGGTACCGTCCTGGATGCTCAGGGTGTTGTTGGCGGCGGTGTTGTTCAGTTGCTCGACAAAGGCGCGGTTATCGTTACCGTACTGCATAGTGGTGCCCGTGCTGCCAGTCTGGCTGTCCTGGTAGACGAACGAGAAGTTGCCGCTGCCTTCCTGGGTTTGCTCGGCCTGGTTTTCGGTACCCAGGGACTGGCTGGCATGGGTGTTGTTCAGGGAACCGGCCGATTGCTGGTTGATCTGGCTGCCATACTCGAACAGTTGCTCGGCGTAGCCGGCGTTGTAGTCACCGTCCGTGCTTTGCTGAATGTAGCTGTTGCCACCTTCCTGCTTGGCGGCGTGGTTGTTGCCCAGGCCGACCTGGTCCTGGGTGGTGATGCTTAACGCGGCGGTCGTCTGTTTGACCTCAGCGATGTTCTCGGTACCGGACTGGTTTTGAGTCGACTGGCTTTCGTCAGCCATCGCCTGGCCAGCAAGGCACAGAACAATGGCGGCGCTTAAGGGAGCGAGCTTGAACATGGTGGTGCCTCCAGGGTTTAACGGTATTGGTTGACCTGTATGCGCTGACCGTTGCCGGCCTGGATCACCGAGCTTTGCAGCCCGGTGCCGGCCTGGACGATGCTGGCGCTGTTGCTGTTGCCGTATTGCTCGATGTTCGCGCGGTTGTTGCTGCCGCTCTGAGCGATCGCGGCGCTATTGCCATAGCCTTGTTGGTGGATGGTGGCCATCAGGTCGTTACCTTGTTGCAGGATGTACGCCTCTTGCGCTCCACCGGACTGAACGATGCGGCCCAGCAGGGCCTGACCGTCCTGGCCGATGGCGGCGCGGTTGGCTTGCCCGTTCTGCTCGACCTGCGCCTGCTGCCCGGCGCTGACTGGCAGTGGTTGCATCGACAGCGGCTCGTCCAGATCCCCACCGGGACCAAGGTCGGCGTTATCCATCAAGTCGTTGGCCACGGCGGCCTGAGCGCTCAGGGTCAGGCAAAGCAGCAAGGTGGTCAGGCGCGCCATGGTCATGTCTCCTGCGTTCTACTGCACGGTAACCGGCACGGTACGGACGGTGCCCTGGCTGGTGGTGACGGTCGCCGTTGGTGCTGCGCTCGGGATCACCGTGGTACTGGTGACTGTCAGCCGCCAGCGTCCGGTCAGCGGTACAGGGGTAGTGCCCAGGGTGACCAAACCGGTCGGGGTAGTGACCTGCACGGTAACGGCGTTGAGCAGGATCGCTGACGAGGTGCCGGAGATGTCCCAGGTAAAGCGGTTGCCGGCGCGTGCCGTGACGGTCGCGGCGGTGACGGTGAAGTTCTCTGCCGGCGGCCGTGGCGAGACCTGCACAGTGACCGTGGCCGGTGCCGACAGGGCGCCTGCGCTGTCCCGGGCGATGTAGGTAAAGGTGGTGGTGAAAGGCGTAAGGATCACGGCCGGTGGGGTGTAGGTGACTTGACTGCCATTGGAGCTGACCGTGCCGCGTCCGAGGGCGGGTTGAGTCACGCTGGCGATCGTCAGGGGCAGGTTGCCGTCCGGGTCGGTATCGTTGGTCAGGACGTTGATCGGCAGGGCGACACCTTGGGTTGTGGCGGTGTCGTTGACAGCCGTTGGCGCCTGGTTCGGGGCCACGTTGATCGTCACCGTGGTGACCGCCGACTTCAGCCCTTTGCTGTCCTGGGCCCGGTAGGTGAAGGTCGCGGTCAGTGGTGCGCTGATCACCGGCGGTGGTGTGTAGAGCACCGCGGTACTGCTGGTCAGAGTAACGCTGCCTTGACCTGTGGCCGGCTGGGTAAGGTCGGTGATCGCCAGCGGCACATCGCCATCTGGGTCGCTGTCGTTGGCCAGCAGGTTGACGCTCAACGGTTGGTTGAAGGGGGTGCTACCGACGTCCGCTTGAGCCACCGGCGCCTGATTAGCGGTTTCGACCGGCGCATTGCCGACCACCACCACCGCTTCGGTGTCACCGCCACCTGCGGCAGACTTGATCGTGACACTGGCCGGAGGCTGTACCAGATCATTGACTGTCAGGCTTTGCAGGGGGCCGGACTTGGACAGGCGGCCATAGCCCTGGGCGACCAGGTCGGGCACCTGCACCTCGTCACTGGAGCTGGCTTCGATCCGCAGGCGTTTGGTGGCCCAGTCGTAGCGCGCGGTGGTGATCTTGACCACATCGCTGAGCTTGCGCGACAGCGCGGTGGGGCGGGTAGCACCGCTCGGGTCGGTGGCCGTGACCACGATCACAGGTGGCGGCGCGCCAGTGCTCAGGTGATTGGCAAAGAACAGTCCGTTATTGTCGGCCAGCAGGTTGAACTGGCAAGGCGAAGGCGGAGTGCCGGGGACCAGAGCCAGCGTTTCACGGAAGCACAGGGTGGCGTTGTTCGGTGCATTGGCGAACACCTCTATCCGGGTACCGTCGGCTGTACGCCGATAGCTGGCACGCTCCAGTTCCGCAGGTGTCTGCTCACGGGGGTCGAGGACTTTGCCGGAAACGGTGAAGAGGTTGGTCTGGATGGTCCCGGCCGGGCCTTGGATACGCACGAAGTTGGTGTTGAACGGGCTACCGGTGACCTGCTCAGTGAGATTCGGGTCACCGATATAGGTTTCGCTGGCGCCCGTGTCCGGGTTGATCTCGGTGTAGGGACCACCGACGCCGCGCAGGTACGGGCCGAGTGCGCCATTGAGTGCACCACTGAAATTGCCGGGTGCACCGATGCCGACATCACGGGTGATGTTGATCGCTCGCCGTCCGGGGGTAGTGACGTTGACGGTCTCTTCGCCGTAGGGGTGGGTGATCACGTAGGTGCCGGCCTGTGGCACCGAGACGCGGATGCGGATACGGGCAAAGCTCAGTTGGTCGCCATCGATCGGGTTCTCGCTGGCGAACGCCGCTTCGATGGCGGCGACATAACTGTCCAGTTCATAGCCGCTGTTGCCCGCGGCCGGAATCGCGGTTTCAGCCAGGTACCAGAACATCTCCGGTGGCCAGTTATCCGGGAACACCAGGGGCAGGGCATCGTCGTAGACGCCAGGCTCGGGCAGCAGGGTGCACATATAGGCCGGTGGCACCGACGCTGGTACCCGCGAGCTTGCCGCTCTTGATTGGCACAGCTCCAAGGACAGGTCGTTGTGGTCCTGGTACCACATCGGGTAACGCCCGGTGGCCAGGGTGTAGGGGCCCGGATCGACCGCTTTGAGGCCGGCCCAGGCAGTGCCGGCCAGCGAGAGGGAAAGCCCGGCTGCGCAAAGCGCCAGGCGTGGCCAGTTATTCATGCTGCCTCCTGCTACGGGACGTGGCGTGATGATGTTCATGGCACGAGCACCACTTCTTCGCTGTCGCTACCGCCATTGGCGCTGGTCACCGTGATCTTGGCCGGCGGGATCGGCGAGAGCCCGGTGGTGAGCGTCTTGACTGCGCCATTACCGCTCAGGGTGCCGATGGCGGCGCCATTTGCGGTGTGGGCGCTGAGTACCGGAGGGCTGGTTTCGTCGCTGGTCGAGGCGACCAGGGTCAGTTGTCCGGACGCCAGGCTGAACTCGGCACGCTGGATGACGATCAGGTCGGTCAGCGGCAGGGTAAGGGTGGTCGGGGTGCTGCTGGGGATCGCCAACTGGTTGTCGGCGGTCACTTGCAGGTTCAATGGCAGTGCCGGGTTGAGCGCCGACTGGCTGTACCAGGCACCGGTGGAGTTGGCTTCGGTGAGGCTCAGGTTCGGGGTCTGGCTGACCAGGGTGGCAGTGCCCGGTGGTGGCGGTGCCTGCACAAAGACATCCTGCTGGGCACGCAGGTCGCCGTTATCGCTGCGGCGCGAGTAGGTGCTGCGCTGGGCAATCACCGGGGTTGGCCGTACAACGTCGGAGAGTTTGCCGGAGACCGAGAACAGCGTGGTCTGCAGGTCCAGGCCGTTGGGCCCTTCGATGCGCACGAAGTTGGTGTTGAACGGGCTGCCGGTTACCGCTTCATTGAGGTTTGGATCGCCGATGTAGCGTTCGCTGGCGCCGCTCTGCGGGTTGGTCTCGGTATAGGGGCCACCGACGCCGCGCAGGAACGGGCCAACATCACCTTTGAGCGCACCCGTGTAGGTTTTCTTTCCACCAATACCGATGTCGCGGGTCATGTTGATCGCCCGCGTACCGGCCTCCGGCACATCGAACACTTCGACACCGTAGGGGTGGGTGACGATGTAGGTGCCTGCGGTGGGTACATCGACACGGATACGAACCCGGGCGAAGCTGACCTGATCGCCATCGACCACTTCTTCGGCGGCGAAGGCCGCCTCGACGGCGGTGACGTAGCTCAAATCGATGCCGCGGGCCACGTCGACAATCGCCGCATTGGCGGCAAACCAGAAGGTTTCGTCGGGGTAGTTGGTGGGAAAGCTGATTGGCTGGGTGTCATCGAACACTCCAGGCGCCGGATTCAGCACACACATGTACGAGGGCGCACCGGGAGCCCCGGCCACCCGCGAGCTGACAGCCTTGGATAAGCACAGGTCGAGCACCCGGCCGTGAGTGTCCTGGTACCAGGCGGCGAATCCGCCAGTGGCCGGCAGGTAAGGGCCGGAATCTACTTCAAACAGTGCAGCCTGGGCCGGTGCCTGAATCAGGCTGGCCAGGACCAATAAAGCCAGGGGGTGGGGCGTTGGACGGGGCATGAGTCTTCCCTCTTGCAATCGGGCCCATGGGCTTGGGTCGTCTGCACAAGGTTTGGCAACTTCCATACCAATATGGAGAAAGGCTTGTGGGGCCTGGTTTGCAGAGGATTTTCGCATTGGCCGAGAGCAGACTTGGCGGGGCCGATGCCCCAGGGTTGGGGGCAATTGGGGCAAGCAAACGGGGCAATCGAAGGTAACTGGGCTATAACCTAAGAAGTCATTTGCCTGGAGTTCGCGATGGGCCTGCAATCACGCCTGGATTCACCCTCCTTGCAAGAAACCGTGCGCAGTGAAGCGCCAGTCAAACGGCCGTTCAACCTGTTGCGTTGGTATGCCTTCGTCAGCTTGGCGATCATCCTCTCGGTGGCCGTTGGGCTTGGCCTGATCTCTACCCGTTTCGTGATCAACGAAAGCGTCGAACGTGATGCGCTGCTTACCGCGCAATTCATTCAGTCAATCGCTTTGGCTGAAGTACGTCACGTGTCCATTCCCAATGTTCGCACCATGGGTGAACTGCTCGATCCACGACTGGATCAGAGCTTCCCTGAGGTCAACCCCGAGGCGCGACGCAATGCCCGGGGTGAGTTTCTCGACCATGTCGCCAACCTGCCGGACATGCTCCTGGTCAACATCTATGCCCCGGATCGCACGGTGATCTGGTCGAGCAACCCGGCGCTGGTGGGCAGGATGATTGAGGCCGATGAAGACCTCGACCGTGCCTTCGATGACAAGGTGCGGGTTTCGGCCAGCTACCATGATGTCGATCAGGCCCGAAGCGAACAGAAGTTCATCACCCCGCCCGAGCAATTGTTTATCGAAAACTACATACCGTTGTTCGACGCCGATGGCGTTAATGTCACGGCCATGGTCGAAATCTACAAGGAACCCCGTGATCTTATCCTGCGCATTGAACGCGGCCTGCTGCTGATCTGGCTGGCGGTCGCCGTGGGGGCGGCGCTGGTCTACGGCGGCTTGTACTGGCTGATGTACCGCGCCGCCCGGCAGCTGTCTGTGCAGCACAAGCGCCTGATCAACAATGAAACGTTCGTGGCCCTGGGTGAAATGTCATCGGCCGTGGCCCACAGCCTGCGTAACCCCCTGGCCAGCATCCGTTCCAGTGCCGAACTGGCCCAGGAGATAGAAGAAGGCCCGGCGAAGAAGAACATCGGCGATATCATCAACCAGGTCGATCGCATGTCGCACTGGGTGCGTCAGTTGCTGCAGTCGTTGCGGCCACTCAATGACGCGGCCGAACCGGTGGAACTGGAGCGGGTGCTACACGACAGCTTGCAGGCCTTCACCCTGCAACTGAGGCGCCAGGGCATACAGGTTCAGGTGGATTCACTGTCCAACGCCTGGGTGCTCAGCCAGCCGGGGCTGCTCGGACAAGTCTTCAACAGCCTGATCGGCAACGCCCTGGAGGCGATGAGCGAAGGCGGTACGCTGCGCATTGAACAGATTCAGCACAATCGCAAGACCCTGACACTGCGCTTGAGTGACAGTGGCAGAGGCATGACCGATGAACAAATGCGCATGGCCTTCAAACCTTTTTTCACTACCAAACAAAGTGGCCTGGGCGTGGGCTTGGTGCTGGTCAAACGGATTATGGAGCGTTTCAGCGGGACGGTGCGGCTCAGCAGCCGTGAAGGCAAGGGCACCTGCGTACAACTGAGTTTTCGCATTAGCCGTCAGGCCCAGTAGAGGCAAAATACTATCACTGCGTGCGAGGCTATTAGTATTGATGTCAAACGCCGGAATCTGCCTGCGCTATAAATTCTGATAAAAACAGCCCGCAAGGAAGACTCGATGCAGGAGCTGGACCAGAATCTTGCCAATGAGGATCGCGACTCCCGGGCGACAACCGACGGAGCCATGCGCGAATTCAACTTGCTGCGCTGGTTCTCCGTGGTCAGCCTGTTGATCATTGCCTCGGTGGCAGTGGGCCTGGGCTATGTCTCGACGCGTTTTGTGGTCAATGACAGCGTCGAGCGCGATGCCATGCTCACCGCCCAGTTCATCCAGGCCATGGCCAAGGCCGAGGTGCGCCATTCGCGGATTCCGCCGGGCACCACCATGGCGCAATTGCTGGATCCGCGCATGGACAAGCAGCATCCGGGGATCAGTGCTGACCTGGCGGCGTCCACGCGTATCGAGTTTCTCGACCATGTCGAACACCTGCCCGACACCCTGCTGATCAATGTCTATGCCCTGGACCGAACCATTGTCTGGTCTACCAATCCCCAGTTGATTGGCCAGAAGATTGTCGGCGATGACGACCTCGACGAGTCGTTCAACTCGCGAGTAGCAGTGTCGGCCAGTTATCACAAGGCCGATGAGGACCGCGAAGAACAGAAGCTCCAGCGTGAGCCGCAGTACCTGTTCATCGAGAACTACATTCCCATGTTCGACGACAGTGGCACTCAGGTGCTGTCGATGGTGGAGGTGTACAAGGAACCCCAGGACCTGGTAAGGCGCATCCAGCGCGGCTATGTGCTGATCTGGACCTCGACCCTGCTCGGTGGCGCGCTGGTCTACTTCGGCCTGTTCTGGATCGTGCGCCGTGCTGCGAGCCTCTTGCACACGCAACAGACCAAGCTGATGGCCAGCGAAACCTTTGTCGCGCTGGGAGAAATGTCCTCGGCGGTGGCCCACAGTTTGCGCAATCCACTGGCCACCATTCGCTCCAGCGCCGAATTGGCTCAGGAAATCGCCAGTGAGCGTTCGCAAAAAAATATCGGCGACATCATCGATCAGGTCGACCGTATGTCGCGTTGGGTGCGTGAGTTGCTGGTGTCGTTGCGGCCGTTGAAGGACGATGCCGAAGCCGTTGACCTGATCGCGGCGATTGAAGATACCTGCAGCGCCTTCGCCCAGCAGACCGAGCGCAACAAAGTGCAACTGCAGGTCAGTGCACCGCCGACGGTGTTGGTGGTGAGTCAGCCGGTGTTGCTCACGCAGATCCTCAACAGCCTGTTTTCCAATGCGCTCGAGGCGATGCCAGGCGGCGGCCGGCTGACTCTGGAGGTGCTTGAGTTGACCGGTGAAGGCAAGGTCCAGCTAACCTTGAGTGATACCGGCAAGGGCATGAGCCAGCAACAGGAGCGCATGGTCTTCAACCCTTTTTTCACCACCAAACAGGGCGGCCTGGGTGTCGGGTTGGTGTTGGTCAAACGAATAATGGAGCGTTTCGGCGGCGCGGTCAGCCTGACCAGCCGCGAAGAGGAAGGAACCCGCGTGTGCCTGAATTTCAATGTTGCAGCGGGAGGGGATCATGGAGCACAGCATCCTGGTGGTGGAGGATGACGAAATCCTCGCTGAAAATATCCAGACCTATCTGGAGCGTAAAGGCTTCGAGGTCACCGTCTGTCATAGCGCCGAGCAGGCGCTGGAGCAACTGCAGCAGTGTCAACCCGACGCAGTATTGACCGACAACTCGCTGCCGGGGATGAACGGTCATGAGCTGATCAAGGCTTTGGCCGCGCGTGCGCCGGAGCTCAAGGTGATCATGATGACCGGCTACGGCAATGTTGAAGATGCCGTGCTGGCGATGAAGGAGGGCGCTTTTCACTACCTGACCAAACCGGTGGTGCTGGCCGAACTCAAACTGATGCTCGACAAGGCCCTGGCGACCGAGCGCATGGAGCGTACGCTGTCGTTCTACCAGGAGCGCGAAGCGCAAAAATCCGGAGGTCAGTCCTTGATCGGCGAGTCACCGGCCATGCTCGGGCTCAAGCACACGCTCACGCAGTTGCTCGATGCCGAGCGGCGTATGTCCAGCGGTGAGTTGCCGCCGGTGCTGGTGGAAGGGGAGACTGGCACCGGCAAGGAACTGGTGGCCCGCGCCCTGCATTTTGACGGGGCGCGCAGCAAGGGGCCGTTTATCGAGTTCAATTGCGCCTCGATCCCGGCCAACCTGCTGGAGGCCGAACTCTTTGGCCACGAGAAGGGCGCGTTCACCGATGCCAAGGACCGTCGTGTCGGTCTGGTGGAGGCGGCCGATGGTGGCACGCTGTTTCTCGACGAGATCGGTGAAATGGACCTGCTGTTGCAGGCCAAACTGCTGAAATTGCTGGAAGACCGCACCATTCGCCGTATTGGTGCGGTGAAGGAGCGCAAGGTCGATCTGCGCATTATCAGTGCCACCAACTGCAATCTGGAACAGATGGTGCAACAGGGCAAATTTCGTCGAGACTTGTTCTTTCGCCTGCGCATCATTTCAATCAAGGTCCCCAGGTTGTATGCCCGGGGCGAAGATATCCTGCTGTTGGCCCGACACTTCTTGGCCCTGCATGGCAAACGCTACGGTAAATCGCACCTTTATTTCAGCCCCGAGGCCGAGGAGCTGCTGCTCAATTACAGTTGGCCGGGCAACGTTCGGGAGCTGCGCAACATGCTCGAACAGACCGTATTGCTCGCGCCTGGCGAGGAGATTGCCCCGCACCAGCTCAATGTCTGCATGAGCCTGGTCGATGAGCCCTTTGACGTGCCGGCGCCGGCGTTTCATGAAAGCCATGGCAATGGCGAGTTGCCGGTTTCCACCAGCCTGCCTGAGGTGGAGCGCGAGATGGTGCGCAAGATGCTTGATCGTACCGACTGGAATGTTACCAAGTCAGCGCGGCTCCTGGGCTTGAGCCGCGATATGTTGCGTTACCGTATCGAGAAGCTGGGGCTGACTCGGCCGGATAAGCGGCAGTGGTAAACCTCATCGCGGGGCAAGTCTCGCGATTACTCACGCCCGCGCATGAAGAATCCTGCTACGTACTTGCGAAAGGTGTCCATGCTCTTGAAGTCGGCATAGCGCTTGAAAGTTTCGCCTTCAGGCTCCGGGCCTAGCGGCTGGTCGGTCAACGATACCGACAGCACCCGGTCCTGGTCGGAGCTGAGTACCAACGCGTCCATGCCCTGACCACCAATGACCGGGCGGCGCATGAGCACCCGGACACCCTTGCTGGCCATCCAGTCGATCAACGAAACGAGCATCTTCAAGGGCTCGCGCTCTTCATCGCGGTATACCGGGAACAGTTGCCCACGCGACAGCACCGGGACGCTGGCGACATGAATCAATTCATAGAAGTGGCTGCCAGCGCTGGCCGGTGAGTAGATTGCCAGGGCCAACAGCGGCCCTGGCGTCTTGCTGCCGCCCCACAGCAGGTGATGACCCTGGAAATCGAAGCCGTCTTCGCTGCGCTCGTTGTACACCTTGCGTGCCTTGATCTGGCTGACGCAGTCGAGCATCAGACCGTAGCGACGATGATTGCCGAACGCGCTGGAGTCACGCAGCCGCGCCTTGAGCATCATCATGTGCTTCATGTCCAGGCGGGTTTCCAGGTAGTTGCTGGCCGGCACCCGCTCGATCAAGGGGTAACGGCTGGCGACGCTGCGCAGTTCGGCAAATTGTCCAGTCAGGTCCTTTTTCAGGTGGCTGGCGTAGACATTCAGGCCTCCGGCTTCGATCAACGTCAGTAGCAATGACAGCAAACGATGCTGTTCGCGCTTGTCGCTTACATCGTTACGCTCAGCACCACTGCCAGGTGCGGCGCGGCGAAAATCGCCGATCAGGCGCAAGGGCGTGTCGGGGGGCAACCAGGCGGCCGGCAGGACGTCGGAATCCTCCAGGTGACCAGCTTCGCGCTCATCCTTGATGAAGGCGCAATCGGGGGCATGCTCGGCGGTGCCGGGGTTGTTCTTGAGAAATAGAGTGCCGGTGTTGCCATTGAGATTGACGTTGAGAATCGGCATTGCTCGCGGCTGGCAATCACACGCCAGCCAATGCCCGGCGGCGCGGATCTTGAGCAGCAGCTGATTGGCCTGCAGCAGGCGTGGACCTGCCAGGTTGCCCTGGACAAAACCGCGCAACAGTTCATCTTCGGCAGGGGTGAGAGTGCGTACCAGCGCAGCGTTTTTTTCGATGATTCTCATGGACAATCCTGGCCAACCTTCCTTTGCCTGCCACCTTAATGCAAAGCCCGGCTGGCGGCCATCGCTCGCCAACCGGGATGCACCGGGATTACTGTCCGCCAAACAACTTGGCGGCGCGGGCGCGGATTTCTTCCACTGAGACGTCCTCGACATGGGACGAGACGAACCAGAGATTGCCGAACGGGTCTTTCAAGGTGCCGCTACGGTCACCGTAGAACTGGTTTTCCACGGCCCGGACCTGGGTGGCACCGGCCTTGATGGCCTGGGCAAAGCGGGCATCGACATCATCGACATACAGATGCAGACCAACCGCTGCGCCACCGAGCGACTGGCTGCTGACCAAGCCGCCCTCCGTGTCGCAAGGGTCGGCGAGCATCAGCGACGAATCGCCGATCTTAAGCTCCGCATGACCGACCCGACCATCCGGGCTGTCCAGGCGGAACATCTCGACCGCACCGAACGCGGCCTTGTAGAACTCGATGGCCTTGCCGGCATCCTTGATGCCCAGGTAAGGGGTGATGCTGTGCTGTCCTTCGGGGATTGGTTTGACGGCCATTTTATGGATCCTCCTTAGCGCGCCGCAGGGTGGATGGCGCGAAACTGTATATTTGTACAGTTTCGGCGATTCGGCAAATCAAAACCTGCGGCGCTGGACGGACGGCTGTCAGAAAATGTAATCGGTGGTCAGGAAACTCGAGTCGCGGTTGCGGATGATGTCGCTGATCAACTGCTTGTTGCTCGCCTGGAACTTGGTCGCCACCAGGGTTCGGATCGAGAACACGCGCAGCGCATCGTGTACCGACAAGGTCCCTTCGGCGGAGTTTTTGCGGCCGTTGAACGGGTAGGTGTCCGGGCCACGCTGACATTGGGCATTGAGATTGATACGCCCGACCTGGTTGGCGAAGGTGTCGACCAGGCGCCCGACCTCGGTCGGGTTGCTGCCAAAGATGCTTAACTGCTGACCGAAGTCAGAGTCGAGCACATAGTCGATCACAGTTTGCAGGTCGCGGTAGGGCACCACCGGCACCACCGGGCCGAACTGTTCTTCCTGGTACACGCGCATCGCTGCGCTGACCGGATACAGCAGCGCCGGGTAGAAGAACGAGCCACGGCTCTGGCCGCCGCCTTGGTTGATGACGTTGGCGCCCTTGTCCAGGGCATCGGCCACCAGGCCATTGAGGTAGTCGATCTTGCCCGCCTCGGGCAACGGCGTCAGGGCCACGCCGGGCTCCCAGGGCATGCCCGGCTTGAGCGCGGCCAGTTTGCGCTGGAACTTGTCGAGGAAACTGCCGACCACATCCTCATGGACGAAGAGGATCTTCAACGCCGTGCAGCGCTGGCCGTTGAACGACAGGGCACCGGTGACCGACTCGTTGACTGCGTTGTCCAGGTCCACCTCGGGCAGCACAATCCCCGGGTTCTTGGCATCCAGGCCCAGGGCGGCGCGCAGGCGATGCGGTCGTGGGTGGAGTTTTTTCAGGTCGCTGGCCGCCTTGTTGGTGCCGATAAAGGCAAATACATCGATTTTGCCGCTGGCCATCAGCGCGCTGACGGTCTCGCGGCCACGGCCATAGATGACATTGATCACCCCGGCCGGGAAGCTGTCGCGGAAGGCCTCGAGCAGTGGACGAATCAGCAGTACGCCGAACTTGGCCGGTTTGAACACCACGGTGTTGCCCATGATCAGGGCCGGGATCAGGGTGGTGAAGGTCTCGTTCAGCGGGTAGTTGTAGGGCCCCATGCACAGTGCTACGCCCAGCGGCGCGCGACGGATCTGGCCAAGGGTGTCCTGTTCCAGCTCGAAGCGGCTGGAACGGCGGTCCAGTTCCTTGAGGGCATTGATGGTGTCGACGATGTAGTCGCAGGTACGGTCGAACTCTTTTTCCGAGTCTTTGAGGTTCTTGCCGATCTCCCACATCAGCAGTTTGACCACCGCCTCACGCTGCTCGCGCAACTTACCGAGGAAGGTCTCGACATGCTGGATACGCTCGGCCACCCGCAGGGTAGGCCAGGCGCCGCGACCCTTGTCGTAGGCATGAACCGCGGCCTCGAGGGCGGTGAGGGCGGTGTCGGCGTCCAGCAGCGGCGTGCTGCCAAGGATCACCTGACGCTCTTCATCGCCCTCCTTCAGCCATACCGGACTGCGTACAGTGGCCAGTGGCCCGTCCCAGTGCTGCAACTGGCCGTTCACCAGGTACTCGCGTTGCACCAGTGGTTCACCCAGGCGATAGGCCTCGGGGATCTCGTTGGCAGTGGGAAACAGCGAATCGAGCAGACGGTCCATGGGCGCAGCACCTCTTGATTTTATGTGGGTGAAACGTTTCAGTCCGAGCATAACGCCAGCGCGCTAAAAAAAGCCAGCCTCACTCAACATTGCGCTCATGGCGCCGATAAAGCGGTAATCCGATGCGAACAACGGACCTATGAGCACAAGAATCCTCGCCCTTGATGACAAACGGGTCCTGCCGGCAACCCTGGGTACTACCCTCAACCGCCTGCTGCCCTTTGGCTTTGCGCTGATTGGCATCGGCTTGTCGGTGGCGCTTGGCCGCCTGGATGTTCAGCGCCAGGAAAGCGAATTGGTGACCAATGCCGGGGCGCGCCTGTCCGGGGTGCGCGCCGCCCTGGAAGCGCAGTTGCGTTCGGCTTTTGGCGAGACCGAAGGCATTGCCCAGTTGATCAGCGCCGACGGCGAGATCAGCTCCGAGCACTTTCACGACATGGCCCGCCAGGCCATCGCCTCGGTCTCGCATATCCGCCATATCTCCATAGCCCCTGGCGATGTGATTGCCGATGTCTATCCACTCAAGGGCAACCAGAGCATCATCGGCGTCGACTATCGCCATCTGCCGGAGCAGTACCCCATGCTGCAACGTGCTCGCGACCATTACAGCCCGGTGCTGGCCGGTCCCGTGCAGCTGTATCAGGGTGGGCGCGGGCTGATCTATCGGCGGCCGGTGTTTCTCAAGGGCCACAAGGGGGTGAAGTTGTATTGGGGCAATGTTTCGATCGTCGCTGACATCGACCGTTTGCTCAGCGCCGCCGGCCTGGACCTGGACCCGGGCTTTGAACTGGCCCTGCGCGGCGCCGATGGCCAGGGCTCGGCGGGCGGGATGATCTGGGGCGATCCGAAACTGTTCGAGGAGCATGCGGTAACGGTCAATGTCGATGTGCCGGGCGGGCTTTGGCAACTGGCGGCGAGCCCGTTGGGGGGCTGGCCGTCCATGAGCCTGTTCGCCTCGCCCTTATTCCTGTTCGCCCTGACCTGCACCGGGCTGTTCAGTGTGTTTGTCGCCCAGCTCAATCGCAGCAACCACCTGATCAACCTGCGTAACCGTGAACTCAAACAGTCCCAGGCGCAACTGGAGCGCTTGGCCCACTACGATGCCATCACCGGTTTGCCTAACCGGTTGTTGTTCAATCAACGCCTGCAAGCGGCCCTCAACCGTGACCAGCATCTGGCCGTGCTGGTACTGGATATCGACGGGTTCAAACAGGTCAACGACAGCCTTGGGCATCCCATGGGCGATCTCTTGCTGCAACAGGCCACCGCGCGCTTTGTGCAGCTCATCGATGATCAGGACAGTCTCTGCCGACTGGGGGGGGATGAGTTCGCCTTCTTGCTCATCGGCGCTGAGCAAGCCTGTATTGAGCAAGTTCAGGCGCTGCTGCAAACCCTGCAGTTGCCGTTCGACCTCAAGGGCAACGCGGCCCTGGTCACTGGCAGCATCGGCCTGGCCTGGTGTCCCGAACATGGCCAGACCTGCGATCGCCTGCTGCGCCACGCCGACACCGCCATGTACGCGGCCAAAGAGAGCGGGCGCAATGCCTGGCGCTTGTATCACCCGGACATGACCGAGCACCTGCAGGAGCGCCTGTGCCTGGAGCGCAACCTGCGCCGGGCGCTGAAAAACAATGAATTCGAGCTCTGGTATCAACCCAAGATCGACCTGTTCAGTGGCCGCGTCGAAGGTGCCGAAGCGCTGCTGCGCTGGCGCGATCCTGAGCATGGCCTGGTGTCGCCTGCGCAGTTCATCCCGCTGGCCGAGCGTACGGGGCTGATCATTCCCCTGGGTGAAAAGGTCCTGGAACTCGCCTGTGAGCAAATCGCTGCCTGGCGCGCTGCCGACTGCCTGCCAGGCCCACTGGCGATCAACGTTGCGGCCTTGCAGATCGAGCGCAGCGACTATGTCGCCAGCCTGTCACGCAGTCTCAAGCGCTTCGACCTGCCGCCGACCTTGCTGGAAGTCGAGATCACCGAAAGCCTGCTGATGGAAAGCCAGCAACAAGCCTGTGCAGTATTGGCCCAGCTGCAGGCCATGGGCGTGGCCACCGCAGTGGATGACTTCGGCACTGGCTACTCGTCCCTGGCTTACCTCAAGTCGTTGCCCATCGATCACCTGAAGATCGACCGTGCCTTTATCAAGGACTTGCCCATGGATGATGACGCGGTGGCGATTACCCGGGCAATCATCGACCTGGGCCATGCCCTGGGCTTTCGCATTACCGCTGAAGGCATCGAGACCCAGGTCCAGTATGACTTCCTGCGCAATGCCGGTTGCGACCAGGGGCAGGGGTATCTGATGGCGCGGCCGATGCCGGCGGCGGACCTGGCACGCTGGCTGGAGGTCCAGCGTGACCGAGGTTGCCTCACCGGGGTCTGAGTGCTCTACAGGTCGTGGCGCTCGATCAGGTGGCGGTGCGGATTTTCCTGCTCTATTGAGGACATCGTAGATGCTCCTGTTTCAGGGGTACTCAGGAAACAGGAGGTGAAGGGGGGCAGGTGGTAAATAACTGCTCTACGTTTTACAAATTGACTGCACCGGTTTCTCCTCGGCCATGGCCACTGCGCCGCATCGAATACCCCACCCGAGGCACCCCCTCCAGCCACTCATCCACCAGCAGTTTCAACGACTCACCGGCCTCCAGATAAGCATCGCCAAAATCATGCCCACCCAGCGCACTCGGGTGTGCCACCACCTCCAGCACCCCATGCCTGGGCGCGAGCCCTGCCTTCAGGTCGGCCGGGGTGCAGACATGATCCGCCGTCGCGCCTCCACTCAGGCGCCGCAGCCGTTGATTGAGCAACGTCTTGAACACCCGCTTCACCGGCCCGATGTTGTTACCGAGATTGCGCGCCAAACGCACTGGCACGCCTTGCTGGCGAGCAAAACGGGCGACGATCTCGCCGATGGGCCAGATATTGTGTACATGCTGGTGCGAGTCCAGATGACTGGGCGCAAGACCTTGCGCCAGGCAATGCGCCCACTGCGTCGCCAACTCCTCCTCGACCGCTTCGCGCTCGCGCCGGTTCAGGCGCAGGGTGCTGCGTTTGAGGTTCAGGTCGAATTCGCCATGGGCGGCACAGAAACGCGGCTCGGCAAGAATCGCCTGACTCAACGGTCGCCCATAGGTCAGATTGAAGTGCAGCCCGACCCGTCCCTTGAGCGCCGGTTGTTGCGCCAACACGCAGGCGACAGCGAAGGCCGGCATATTGGCCATCGCCGTCGCCGAACTGATCAGCCCCGCCTGGAACGCATGCAGGATCACTGCATTGGTATGGGCACTGAGCCCGAAATCGTCAGCGTTGACTATGACCTGGGATGGCATTCGGGCTCTCCTGTGGTGAGTTCGCGGTGGCATCTGGCAGGGCGGTCTGGCGCTTGCGCAGGCGTGGCTTGAGCCACTGCCAGCAACGCAGGGCCAGGCCCAGGACGATGCCGTCGAGGCGCCAGCTGTAGCAGCTCAGGCGCCATTGTTCGATGTGATCGGTCATGCGTTCGTGAAGCTGGTGGCTGGAGTTTTCCAGGCTGACGCGGGAGGCATCGATCCACTCCCAGCCCTCGTCCAGGCCCCAATGGATGAGTGCTTCAAGCAGCACCCGGCCGCTGCCCAGATCGCGATAGGCAGGCTCGAAGGCCAGGTTGTAGTCGTAGACCCGGCCACGTTCCAGCAGGCCCAGGCGGTAGCTGATGCAGCGGCCGTCGAGCTCCAACAGCACCAGGCACACCAGGCCTTGAGCTGCCAGGGCGGTGAAGGCCTGGTACATCCACTGGCGGCGCTGCTCGCCGGAGAAGATGCCAACTTCGTCGTCGCCTTTCCAGCTGGCCGCCTCGACGGCGCTGACCGCATCCAGCAATGACTCGATGTTCTCGGGCGTAGCCATGACCCGCCGCACCTGTGCGCCACAGGCGGCGATGCGCTTGCGCGCGCGGCGTAGTTTGTAGCGTGGGTCGCCGCTGACTTCCTGGCGGTCGGCGTCGGTGATGCGATGGACTGGCACGCTGCAGGTCAGACGCCGCTCGAAGGTTGAGCTGCGACGGGCCCAGCGCCGCAGCCAGCCATCACCCGCCACGTCGTCGGGTACTTCGCTCAACTGCAGCAGGGCATGGGGCAGGTCACGTCGAATCGTGCGCAGCACCTTGGCGGCGGCGCTCGGTGGCAGGTCGATCAGCAGGGCGATACGGTCGCTCAGCGGATGGCCGAGGTGGCGCACCACTAGCAGGCCCAGCGGGCCAAAAGCCTCGCGCTCGCGTACCAACGGCAGGCACAGGCACAGCTTGCCGTCCTGGTGGCCGAGCAACACCTGGAGCAACTGCCCCGGTTGCAGGGCAGCCTCGGCGGCGCGCAACCAGCCCAGATGGTTGAACGGTGTGTTGGCGGCCAGGCGCTGGCGCAGCGCCTCGTAGTCGGCAGCGGGAAAGTCGTGGGTGCGCAGCGAGGCGCACCAGCTCAAGCGCAGGCCCAAGCCTCAGGACACCGTGGCCGGGGCGGTTTCCCGCTCGGGCTTGCGCAGCGGCTCAAGGCGCGACTCGCTGTAGCGGGTCTCGCGGAAGAACTTCCAGCGACCGAACAGGCAGTACAGGTTCATGATCCGTCCTTGTTCCTTGTATCCCATGCGCAGGTGCAGTTTCAGCGCCGGGATGTTGTGCTGCTCGCACACGTCCACCACCTTGTCGCAGCCCTGGGCAGCCATGGCTTTCCACAGCTCCAACTGCACGTCCACCGACAGCTCGGTGCCCCAGTACTTGCGGATCATCTCGCCGCCGAACTCAAAGAACTCGCCGGGCCCGACCGGGAACCAGCAGCCATAGAAGTGGCGGTCGTGGTAGTTGCGCTTGCTGCCCCAGATGAAGGCCACCGCATCCTCGTCATCGTCAAGGAACATCAGCCCGGTATGGCCCTCGGCAGCCAGCTCGCGCATGGTCTCGACGCGGTCACCGAAATGCCGGGCGAAGGCTGTGGCGTTGTCCACCGTGATGGTTTCCACGCGCAGTGGCGCATAGGGTCTGAGGCGGTACGGCGGCACGGGCGAGACCAGGTCGCGCTCCATCCACAACAATTGCCAACGGTAGAAGACAAAGCGCTTGTAGGCGCTCGCGAGGGTATTGCGCAGTCCCTTGCGCTTGATGCGGTCCTGGATTTTGCTCAAAGCACTCATGGTGCCTCCTGTTTATGGCAGGTGAGGTGCGCTGTTATCAAGCGCTCCAGGTCAGGGCCAACAGCGTCTGCCCTGGCAGTTGAAAAAGGACGCATCATGCCGGCCGCCGTTGCAGCATCTGACGCAGTGGCGCCAGGTCGCTGGGCAGCACCAGCAGGGTCTGCCACAGCGGTACGCCGCTGAGTTTGCAGTAGAGCAGCAGCATCGCCAGGGTCACCAGCAGGTAGACGATGGACGAGGCCATGGCTGCGCCGACGATGCCGTAAGCTGGAATCAGCACGATGTTGAGCAGCAGGTTCAGCGCGGCGCCGATACCCATCATCAAAGACACCGTGCCGGGACGGTTCTTGCCCAGCAGGTCCAGGCGCAGGATGCTCGCATAGCACAGGCCGAACAGCCCCGGCAGCAAGGCCAGCAGCGCCGGATAAGCCGGTTGGTATTCAGCACCGAACAGGGTAACGATCAGCCATTCGCCGATCAGCGCCATGCTCAGGCAGGCGCCAAGCATTACCGTGGCGGTCAGGCGTAAGGCCAGGGGGGTGATTTTGTCCATGCCGGCGTCCTGCTGCAGCAGGCGCTTCATCAACGGCGTGGTCACTGCCTCGGGGACGATCAGCAGCAGTTCGGCGGCGGCGCTGGCCATGGCGTAATGGCCCAGCGCCGTGCTGCCGAGCATGGCACTGATGAACAGGTAGTTCGAGCGCAGGATCAGCTGTTGAAACAGCAGGTCCGGGTGGCTCTTGGCGCTATAGGCGAGCAGTTCGCGTTGGCCGCTGCGGTCCCAGCACAGGCGGATCGAGTGCTGGCGGCCGAGCCAGAACAAACCGAGCACTACCACCAGGCTCAGGCCCAGTAGCCAACTGATCAGCGCCGCTTCCAGCGCCGCGTGCTGCCACATCCAGAACAGCCCGAGAAACAGCAGCAGCGGTGCCAGCGATTCGCTCAGGCGCAGGGCATTGAAGGCACCCACACCGCCGCTGGCGTTGTGCAGGGTCAGCAGGCCGCTTTTGAGCACCGTCAGTGGCACGGCCAACAGCAGCAACCAAGCCAGTAAACCCAGTTGGCTGGTCACTTCCAGTTCGCTGCCGAACTCCCGGGCCAGGGCCACGCAGACCAGGGTCAAGGCCCCGGCCACCAGGCATCCGAAAATCAGTACCTGGCTCAGCAGCAGGCCCATGGAGCGTTGCTTGGCGGCCTGATAGCCGACCGCGGTGTTCAAGCCGCCACTGGTGGCGGCACTGATCAGGTCGGGCAGGGTACTGAGCAGGGCGAACAGGCCGCGCTCGCTGGGACCGAGGATGCGCGCCAGCAGAACGTTGCGCAACAGGCGCAGGGCGATCATCGCCAGGCGCGTGCCCATGCTCAGCAGCAGATGGCGCATATAGTGGTTGCGGCTCATGAGCGGCCTCCGCGGCTGATGCGCCAGGCCAGCAGCGAGGGCCGGCTGGCGTTGCGCTGGCTGACGCCGATGCGCGGCAGCGCCAGCGGGTCGTCACAGCCTTGGCAGATGCCGGCACGGGTGCTCAGGGCGAACGGGTAGCGATGGGCCGCCAGACGCTCGCGCACTCGCGCGTCATGGTCGCCATTGGGATAGCAGTACACCGGCAGCGGCTGCTTGCAGCCTTGTTGCAGGGCATAGTGGCTGCGGCTCAGCTCTTCTTCCAGGCGCTGGTCGTCGAGACCCGGCAACAGCGCGTGGCTGGCGCCATGGGGGCCGAAACTGATCAGCCCGGAACTCTCCAGATGGCGCACCTGGTTCCAGTCCAGGGCCTGGGGCAGGGATTCGTTCGGGCAGGCATCGGTGAGCAGATGCAGGGCCTGGGGGCTGAGGGTCTTGAGGCTTTGCAGGTACTTGGCCAGCACTTGGCTGCGGGCATGCGGCCGCTCGTTCATGAAGTAGGCGGCGGGCAGCGGCCTGCCGATTTTGCGCAGTTGCTCGATCAGTACCCGGCGTGGTGCTTCACCATGGCTGCCCCAGAGCGTTTCGCCCAGGCTTTCCCACCAGAAGCGCTGGCGGCTGCCGATGAAATCGGTGGAGAGGAAGATGCTCGCCGGCACCTGGTACTGCTGCAACAGCGGGAAGGCATGCAGGGCGTTGTCACGCCAGCCGTCATCGAAGGTCAAGGCAACCTTGGGACGGCTGCTGCTTCTTGGGTGTTCGTGGGTTTTGAGCAGGTCCATCAGGTGCACGCAGTCAAAGTGGCGTTGCAGCCAGCGCAGCAGGCGCTCGAAGGCCTCGGGGCCGACGCACAGTTCATTGCGATGGGGCAGGGCCGCGCTGCTGTCGTCGGCCAGCACCCGGTGTAACATCAGGATCACTCCGGCGCCGCGCAATTGGCTGCGACCCTTGGGTGAGTTGAGGTACAGCCAACCACTGGCACGCTTGAGACTGGTCTTGATCGGCATGTCAGGCACTCATCGGGTCTGGTCGGGGTTCCATTGGTTGTAGCTGTGCCCACGCAAAAATTGCCACAGCCCGACGCTCATGCCCGCCAGGGTCACCAACACGAACGCGGCGAGGCGAAACGGCTTGGGCAAGCGCTGACGCACATCCAGCAGACCTGCGACGGCAATGGCGTAGCCGAGCAACTGGGCGACCAGGGACAAGCGGTAGAAGACGTGGTCATCGAGCAGCCAGAGGTTGGCCAGCAGCAAGGGCAACAGCAGCAGCGGAGCCAGACGCCGGATCAGCTTGTGGCTGATCAGGGCGATGGCGTACAGGCCATGACGCATCGGGTTGAGCAACTCACGGCGCGCAGTGAGGCTGATCAGGCCGCCGACGGTGACGCGCTGACGGCGGCTGAACTGTCTCTGAGCCTCGTCAACGCCTTGATCCACAACCTTGGCCTCATCGACATAGACGACACGCTTGCCAGCAACCGGGGCGCTGGTGTTGATAAAGAAGTCGTCGTTGACCTGTGCTGGAATCGCTTGGTACAGCTCGCGGCGCACGGCCTGCAGGGCACCGTCGGCCGAAACCGTGCATCCGGTGCGACTTTCCAGCCGGCGCAGCCAGGCCTCGTAGTGGCGGTACAGGCTTTCGCCCAGGCTCAGGCCCTTGCCCGCGACGGGGATGATCATGTTGCCGACGGTGCCGCCGACTTCAGGGTCGGCAAAGGGCGCCAACAGCACGGCCAAGGTGCCGTCGAGCCAATGCACATCGGCATCGGTGAACACCAGGACATCCCCCGTGCAGTGACTGACAGCGGCGTTGAGCACACTGTTCTTGCCCTGGCGCGGCAGGTCGAGGACCAGGATGCGTGGGTCGTCGAAGTGGCGTGCCAGGGCGACGGTGCGATCGGTCGAACCGTCGCTGGCGACGATGATCTGCAAACGGGCAGCTTGATAATCCTGAGTCAGCAAGTTGTGCAGCTTGTGCTCGATATGCCGTTCCTCATTGTGCGCGGCGACCACCACGCTGAGCTGTTGCGGTGGCAAGGGGGCTGGCGTGTGCCGAGGAAAAAACGGCCCAGCAACGGTAAGCAGCAAGGGGTAGCCAAGCCAGGCATAGAAGGGCAGCAACAGACACAGCCAAAAGATGAATTCAGCCACGGGCGGGCCTCCTTGCGTTCCAGTTGAACAGGCTGAGCACGAAGGCCGCTCCGGCCAGGTGCAGGCGGATCCAGTGCAAGCCCCAGAGTTGCAGGACGAACAGCAGGTCGCGGTGTTTCAGGCTTTGCCGCAGGCTCAAGGCCAAGGCCGGCAGACTGGCGATGAACAGCATGAGTAACGCCAGGTGCGGGAAACCGTCGAGCAAGGCCGACAAAGCCATGGCGTCGAGCACCCAGGCGCCGATGGACAGCAGCGGAAAACGCAGCAAGCGCAGGCTTACGCCGTTGTCGCGCAGCAGTTGCAGGTTGCTGCCCTGACGCCAGAGTTCCTTGCCCAGCCATTCGCCCCAGCTGCCTTCGAAGCCCCAGTGCAGTACCACCGGTGTACGCAGGGCCAGCAGGCGCGCACCCACCTGGCTCAGGCGCAAGGTGAAGTCTTTGTCTTCACCGGTGCGCAGGGTATCGCTGAAACCGCCGACCTGGTCGAACCAGTGGCGGCGCATCAGCAGGTTGGGTGTCGGCAGCCACTGCGTGCTGTGTAGCACGGGACCGGCGCGCAGGGTGCGGCGCTGCCAGGCCTGGGCGAACCAGGACGCCTGGCGCGGGGTGTCGCAATCCAGGGCAAAGACATCGCCGCGGGCCTGCTCATGCAGGTCCAGGAGCACGCGCAGCCAATGCTCCGGCACTTCGATATCGGCATCGAGAAAGGCCAGCCATTCCCCCTCGCTGGCCTGCACGCCGCGATTGCGCAAGGCGCCGATGGTCAGCCCCGGCAGGCTCAACACCCGGGCGCCAAGGCTGCGGGCGATCTGCGGACCGTCATCGCTGGAGCCGTTATCGACCACCACCAGCTCGCAGTCGAGCCCGGCAAACTCGGCGGCACGTCGGGCCGATTGCAAGGTTCGAGCGATATGCCGGGCCTCGTTGAACATTGGTACCACGATGCTGACCTGGGTCATGCCGCCACCTGCGGCAACCGGGCTTGCTCTGCTTTAAGGCGCAGTACGCTGGACAGCGCCAGCATGATCCACACGTATTTTTGGTTCGGCGCGCTCAGGAACATCAGGAACAAGCCAATGGCAAGCATGCTCATGCACAAATGGGTGAGCAGGTCGGCCTGGTCGTGATCGCCTTGTTGCTGCCATAGCCGGCGCGCGTACCAGAAGTTGTACAAGGCCAAGACGATCAAGCCTGTGAACAACAGGCCGGCTGGTACGCCGACCTCACTGAAGATTTCCAGGTAGGTGTTGTGCGCCCGCCGATACAGGTCGCCGATTTTTTTGTTTGAGGAGAATGCCTTGGCATACCCGGTGGTGGCGTAGTGCAGGGGGAAGGTACCGGGACCCGTGCCAATCAGCGGGTGCTCGCGGATCATCTTGCTGCCGACCACGATGTAGGAGGAGCGCCGCCCCAGGGATTCGTCCTTGTGGGCGTTGACTCCGGATTTAAGCGCCGACAGCGTCTGGATCCGCTCAATGTAGGCGTCCGGCATCAGTGCAACGGTCAGCGGCAGCAGGATCGCCAGGCCGAGCATGGCAAAGCCCAGGTGCCGCGGACGCAGGCGACCGAGCTGGCCGCGGTAGTGAACCAGGGCGATCACCAGGCTGATCAGCAGTACCACCAGTCCCGAACGCGAGTTGGTTTTGGTCATGCCAGCCAGCAACAGGATGCAGCAGGCAATCCAGAACAAACGCTGCAGCCGGTTCGGGCTCTTGAGCACCAGCCACAACGCCATGGGCACGGCGATGGCGATGAGCATGGCGAACAGGTTGGGGTCGGTGAGCAGGCCCGCGGCGCGGCCCTCGTCCTGGTACTTGCTGGAGAGCATCGCCATCACGCAGGTCACGCCGACGCTCAGGGTCACCAGGCGGCACATCATCGGCAGGTTCAGCTCGCGACCGACCAGCAAGGTGATGGCGAACAGCAGCAGGCCCACCGCCAGTTCACGGAAATGGCCGAGGGACATCTCGCTGCTTTCGCTGGCCAGGAAGCTCAGCAGGTACAGGGCCAAAAAGCCCAGCAGCAAACGCCACATGGAGCTGCGCAGACGCTCGCCGGGCAGTTGCCCTGCCGCCAGTTGCAGCAACAGCACCAGGGCCAGGGCGGCACCGATCAGTTTAACCGCCGACAGTTCAGTGTCCTTGAACAGGCCTTCAAGCGGTACCAGGGTGATGATCGCCAGCAGTCCCCAGGCCGGCCGCCGGTACAGCGCCAGCAGGCCAGCCAGGCCAATCACCGCACCGGGTGCCAGGAAAGGATAGGGGCTGGCCAGCAGGGCCAGGCTGACGATTGCCAACAGACCGATCAGGGACAGGGGGATGATCATGCGCAGGTCTCCGTGGCCGCGCCCAGGTAAACCCGGGCCCAGCGTTGTGCCAGCGTCGGCAGGTGATAACGTTCGCGTTGAGTGCGCCGGGCCTGGGCGATCAGCTCGTCGGCCTGGGCCGGATCGAGTATCAGCGCCTCAAGCTGTGCGGCCAGTTCATCCACCGCCAGGGGCCGGGCCAGCAGGCCGCTGCGGCCGTGTTCGATGACATCAGGAATACCGCCGACGTCAAAGGCCACCACCGGTACGCCATCCTGCATGGCTTCAAGCAAAATCATCGGCGTGCCTTCGGTGCGCGAGCTGATCACCAGGGCATCCAGGCGTGCCATCCATTGGCGCATGTCGTGCTGAAAGCCCGGCAGGCGAATGCGTTGACCCAGCCCGGCGGCATCGATGCGTGCTTGCAATACTTCACGCTCCGGGCCATCGCCGAGCATCACCGCATCCAGTTGCGGATGACGCTGGCACAGGGGGATCAGGCTGTCGAGAAACAGGTCCGGGCCTTTCTCCTGGCTCAGGCGCCCGACGTAACCGGCCAGCCAACGCCCGTGGCCATGGCTGTGCTCGGGCAGGGCGATGGCTTCGGGCAAACCATTGGGGATCACCTGCAGTTTGCGTTCGGCGACACCGGCCTGGCGCAGGATGCGCTTGATGCTCTCGGCCACGCAGACCACCTGGCCGATGGTGGCGGTACGGCAAAGCTGCAGGCTCAGCCAGGTATACAGGCGCTGCTTACGGTTGCTCGGGGTAAAGCCATGCTGGGTGGCGACCATCGGCAGGCGCCAGAGCTTGGCGCCCAGCCAGCCAAACACCAGCCCCTTGAAGTTGTGGCTGTTGAGCAGCGGCTGCTGGTCATGGCGCTGGCGCAACTGCGTCAACAACTGGCCCAGGCCCTCGCAGTTGCGGCAGTCCACGCCGGCGGCGCGAAAGCGCGCCACCAGGTCATCCGGGGCCCCGAGGAACAGCACCAGGTGCTGTCCCGGGGTGGCCTGGCAGTGGTCCAGCAGCATCCGCTCGGCGCCGTAGAAACCACCGCTGCTCAGCAGGTGGATGATCGGCCGTGGGGGCAGGGCTGCGTTCAATTGCGCACCCAGTGCACCAGCCGCGGCAGCGACCAGCCCTTGTAGGGGTTGGGGGTTTCCGGGGTCTGGTCGTTGATCACCAGCAGCACCGGCAGGTCCAGTTGCTGGCTGATTTGCGCCGGGTGCTTGAAGCGATGGTCGAAGAACTCACGCACATAGACCAGGGCAATGGCCAGCAACAACCCGGTGAGCAAGCCGAATGGCACGATCAGCAAGGGTTTGGGGAAGGCCGCTTCGGCAGGCTCGTACGGTGCGCTGAGCACCCGCGCATTGGACAGGTCACCAGCAAGCAGCTGCTCGCCGCGGGCTTCTTCGTAACGTTGGGTGTAGGTAAAGAAGGCCTTGTGCAGGGCGTCGATCTCGGTGTCGAGCTGGCGGGCCTTGCTCTGGGTCTGCTGCAACTGGTGGATCCGGCTTTTAAAGTCGACGATGCGCCGGGTTTTCTGGGCGATCACCTCCTGGACCACGGCCAGGTCTTTTTCCCGCTCCTTGATACGGTTGGAGACGATCTTGAGGAACTGCTGGCGGGTCTTGGCGATCTGCTCGCGTTGCAGCAGCATCTGCTCGCTGCTGGGCTGGAATACCGCCAGGTCGCTGACGTAGGTCAGTACCAGGGTGGTCAACTGTTCACCCAGTTGCTTGATCTCGCGGTCTTCGAAGGCCGCGTTGTCGACGGTGGTGGTGAAGGTGTAGGGGAAGGCGAAATCGCGCATGCCGGCGTTGTTGGCCGACGCCAGGCTGGTCTTGAGGTACTCCAGCCACTGCTGGCTTTGCAGCAAGCGGTCGCGGTACAGGTTCAGGGCCTGCTCTTCGGTGTTGATGGCATTGAGACGGAAAGTGATTTCTTCCTTCGGATCCGACGAACCGATGCCTTCAAGCATCCCCAGGCGCTTGCTTTCCAGGTCGTCCATGCGTACCTGATATTGCTGTTTCTTCTGCTCGTAGAATTCCTGGGGCAGTTCGTTGGACTGCAGGTTCTGGCGGTTGCGCAGGTAGTTGTCGAGCAGCCGGCTGACAAACAGCGTACCCAGTTTCGGGTCGGAAAAGCTGTAGGTCACCGAGACCACGTTGGAACCCGGCAGGGTCTCGATCTTGAGGTTGTTTATCGCTTCGTCGGTCAAGGCATCGAGCTGGGTATCGCGCACCGGATCGACCTCAAGGCCAAACAGCGCGCGCAGCGGGTTGATCACATGCTCACGCAACGGGTTGACGATCCAGGTGCGGATCGGCTCGAACAGCAGGCGCTGGAGCGGACCTGGGGCGACTTCATACTGGCCTTCGTCGCGCAACTGGCTGATGGTCTGGCGGATCAGGGTTGGCGAGCGCAGGATGTTGCTCTCGGTTTCCATGTCCGCCAGCGACGGTGGAATGAACTTGTCGGCCTCCTGGGCCAGGGCGGTGTTGGTATCGCTCTGGGACAGCTTCTTCGACTGCACGATCACTTCAGCGGTGATGTCGAAGCTCTGTTTGAGTACCAGCGGCAACAACAAGGCGATCACTGCGAAAACCAGGAACACCCTTTTGACCAACTGACGGTTGGCGAAGAAGATCCTGAAGAATTCGTGCAGGTAGTTTTCTTTTGTATTCATGCGTGTTCACCCGCCTTGAATTAGTTGTCACTGTCTTTGTTGTCAACACGGTAGGCGAAGCCGAAGCCGACCCCCTGGAACAGCACCACATCGGCCAGTTGCCGGGCCAGGTCGCCGGCACTGGCCAGCTTGGTCTTGGGCACGTAGAGCATGTCGTCGGGCTGTAGGTAGGCCACTTGCGCGGCACTGGCGTCCAGGGCCTTGTCGACGTTGTAGGGCATGGCCTGGACCTGGTTGCCGTTGCGCCGCATGATCACCACCGAATCGAGTCGCGCCTTGATGTTCGGGCCACGGGCCAGGGTCAGGGCTTCGAGCACCGAGACCGGACGGCGGATCGGGTAGGCGCCGGGCTGGCCGACTTCGCCGAGCACGTAAATCTCGTTGACCGCAGTGGACTTGAGCATCACATCGACGGTCATGCGCCCGGGCAGGTCGGCGTAACGCTTGTTCAGGTAGGTCTGCAACTGGGTGACGGTCATGCCCTGCAGCGGCACTGAGCCGATTTCCGGAAAGCTGGCCTGGCCGTCGCTGTTTACGGTGATCTCGCGGCTCATCCCGGTACCGGGGTGGTTGAGGGCGTTCTTGAGGTTCTGCTCGTCGGTCAGCGGGCTGATCACCTGCACGGTCAGCTGGTCGCGATTGGGCTGGAACAGACTCTTGTTGCGATAAGCCCGCTGGATGGTCTGGCGGGCCTGGTCGGGGGTCTGCCCGGCAATCTTCACCGAGGTGTTGGCCCGAGGCAGCTCGATGCTGCCATCGGGCAGCACCAGTTGGTTGCCATTGAGCGAGCCGGCCGAGAGGAACGCCAGGCCCACAGTGTCGCCCGGCTGGATGCGGTAGGCCTCGGAGCCGCTGGTGCTGATATGGAAGATCACATCGAGCACGTCTTGTGGCCGCAGTACCTGCTCACTGCGTGGCAGTTCGGCACTCTGGGCGTTGGCCGGGGTAGCGGTCATGATCTGCACCGGCATTTGCCGGGTTTCCTGGTTGGCGCAGCCGGCCAGGGTCAGCAGGCACAGCGCAAGCGATGTGTATTTCATGGAAGGCTCCTGGTCTGCTGGCCTAAAGGTTGTTGTACAGCCACTTGGGCATGTAGTACTTGCGCCGGTTGAAGACGCTGCCGATCAATTTGGCGCCGGCCTGGGAAAGGCGTTGGGCCGCGGCCTGGGCCACTTCCCAGCGGGTGTCCTCTGCGCACACGACGAGGATCACACCATCGGCCAGGGTACCGATCACCAGGCTGTCGGCGCTGGCGTAGACCGCCTCGCCGTCGATCACCACGAAGCGGTAGTGCTCGCCCAACTGCCGCAGCAGCACTCGCAGCAGGTCCGGATTGAGCCGCTCCTTGCCGCGCTTGTAGGTGCCCGCGGGCAGCACGTCGAAGGGCTGGTCACTCAGGCGCACGATGCAGTCCTGCATCAGCGGTGGGTGTTCCTGGTCGAACATCAGGTTGTTGAACCCGCGCAGTTTGTGCAGGCTCATTTGCTGGCTGAGGTTGCTGCTGCTGGGGCTGCTGTCCACCAGTAGCACCGGGCCGCCGCTCATCAGCGCCAACTGGCTGGCGAAGGCCAGGGCGCTGGTGCTGGTGCCGCTGCCGCTGTTGGCAGCGGTCAGCAACAAGATGCGCTGGTCCGCGTCGAGCACGGTAGACGTCAGGTTGGTTTCGCTGGGGGTGGCGATGGTCAGACTTCTTGAAGTAGAACCGTCCATTCAACTTGCTCCGTGGCCGCTGAAGACTTTGAACGGAGTCTTGAACAGGATCTTCAGATCCAGCATCAGGCTCTGTTCGTTGATGTAGCTCAGGTCCAGTTCGACGCGCTGGTCGAAGTCAATGTCGCTGCGCCCGGAGATCTGCCACAGGCCGGTCATGCCGGGGTGGATGCTCAAGCGGGCAAGGTGGTTGTCCTTGTAGCGGTAGGCGTTGAACGAGGTGGGGCGGGGACCGACCAGGCGCATGTCGCCGAGCACCACGTTGAACAGGTTGGGCAACTCGTCCAGGCTGCTGCGCCGCAGCCATTGGCCGATAGGGGTGACACGCGGGTCCTTGTCGATTTTGAAATCGATGGCATCGGCGCCGTGCTTGTTCAGGTGGCGCACCGAATCCTTCAACGCCTCGGCATTGGCAACCATGGTGCGGAACTTGAACATGCCGAAGACGCGACCGCGGTAGCCGGTGCGTTTCTGCACGAAAAACACCGGGCCTGGACCGCTGCGTTTGACCAGTATGGCCAGCACCAGCAACAGCGGCGAAATCAGCGCCAGGATGCCCAGTGCGCCCACACAGGCGACCACCCGGTTGGTGCGTGACAGGGTCCAGGGACGCCCGCCGACGCGGCCGGTCAGCCAGCCACGGCCTTGCATGTGAATAGCAGCGTCGATGCGCTGGCGATGCGCCGGGTCCATGCGTTTGTCTTGGTGCAGTGCCTGCAGTTGCGCACTTTTAGGTTGTCCTGTCATACCGCCCTCCATTGAGGCGCGGGCATCTGCCCGTTGACCCGCACAGTGTCCTTGTCGATGTGCGAGTAGTAGTGATGAAACCAGGCGACGAAGCGCCCGAGCCCGTCATCGAGAGAAATCTGTGGGGTGAAGCCGGTAACCTGTTCCAGGGCGCTGGCGTCGGCGCAGGTGGTCAGCACGTCGCCCGGTTGCAACGCCAGCAGTTCGACTTCGGCCTTGCGCTGCAGGTGCTTTTCCAGCAAGGCGACGTATTCGCTCAGCTCCACTGGGCGCTGGCCGCCAATGTTGAACAGGCGCCAGGGCGCGTGGCTGCTGGCCGGGTCCGGTTGCCCGCGGTTCCAGTCAGGGTCGGCCTTGGGCGGCAGCGGAATCAGGCGCACCAGGCTTTCAACGATGTCGTCGATGTAGGTGAAGTCGCGCTGATGCTGACCGTAGTTGAACAGCTGAATCGGCCGGCCTTCGGTAATGGCGCGGGCGAACAGGATCGGTGACATGTCCGGCCGGCCCCAGGGGCCGTACACGGTAAAAAAACGCAGGCCGCTGGCAGGAATGCCAAACAGGTGGCTGTAGCTGTGGGCCATGGCCTCGTTGGCTTTCTTGGTGGCAGCGTACAATGACAGCGGATGATCCACCGTGTCCTGGACTCGATACGGGGTGTGTTGGTTGGCGCCGTACACCGAGCTTGAGGAGGCATACAGCAGGTGTTGCACCGGATGACGGCGGCAGCCTTCGAGGATGTTGAGAAAACCACACAGGTTGCTGTCGATGTAGGCCCGGGGGTTCTCCAGGGAGTAGCGCACCCCGGCCTGGGCGGCCAGGTGAATCACCGCCTCGGGTTGTTCACGGGCAAACAACGCTGCCATGCCGGCAGCGTCGTTCAGGTCCAGGGGAAAAAGCTCGAAGGCCTGTGCTTGAGATTCGATCCAGCGCACCCGCGCCTGCTTGAGTGCCGGGTCGTAGTAATCGTTGAAATTGTCCAGGCCGATTACCTGATGGCCATCGCGCAAAAGGCGCAGGGTGCAGTGGGCACCGATGAAACCGGCGGCGCCGGTGACCAGTATTTTCATGGTGTCGGCACCTGTGGTTGAACCTGTCGCAGGCCGATGCCGCTGTAGCTCAGGCCAAAGCTGGCGACCTGATCGGGGTTGTACAGGTTACGCCCGTCGATGATCAGGCGGCTGCGCAGCTTTTTCGCCAGCAGGGCAAAGTCGACTACGCGAAAGTTCTTCCATTCGGTGCAGATCACCAGGGCGTCGGCATCTTCCAGGGTATCGTCACGGGTGGCGCACAGGCGCAGGTCGTTGCGATAGCCGTAGATCCGCCGGCACTCGGACATGGCCTCCGGATCGAAGGCGCACACCGTCGCCCCCTCGGCCCATAGGGCCTCCATCAGGTAGCGGCTCGGCGCTTCGCGCATATCGTCGGTGTTGGGCTTGAAGGCCAGGCCCCAGAGGGCGATGGACTTACCGGCCAGACTGCCGGGAAAGTGTTGCTTCAACTTGCCGAAGAGGATCTGCCGCTGGGCGTCATTGACTTCGCTGACACTTTGCAGCAGGCGCAGCGGCATGCCGCTGCGTTCTGCGGTGTGCAGCAGGGCGCGCAGGTCTTTGGGAAAGCACGAACCACCGAAGCCGCAACCGGGGTAGATGAAGTGGTAGCCGATCCGCGGGTCGGAGCCGATGCCCTTGCGTACCGCCTCGATATCGGCACCGAGACGTTCGGTGAGATTGGCCAGCTCGTTCATGAAGCTGATTCGCGTGGCGAGCATCGCATTGGCCGCGTACTTGGTCAGCTCGGCGCTGCGGTTGTCCATGAACATAAGTTTTTCATGATTGCGGCAGAAGGGCGCGTACAGTTCGGCCAGCTGGTCATGGGCCTGGTCATCGGCGGTGCCGACGATGATTCGGTCCGGGCGCATGCAGTCAGCCAGAGCGCTGCCCTCTTTGAGGAATTCAGGGTTGGACACCACCCGCACCCGCAAGGCGCCTTTGCCCAGGCGTTCAAGTTCTTCCCGGGCCAGTTGCGCGACTTTGTCGGCAGTGCCGACCGGGACTGTGGATTTGATGATCAGGGTGCGGTCAGCCTCCATCAAACTGGCGATCTGCCGGGTCACGCCGAGCACGTGGGAAAGGTCGGCCGAGCCGTC
The DNA here is from genome assembly GCF_050739775.1 of Pseudomonas sp. GTDB lineage: Bacteria > Pseudomonadota > Gammaproteobacteria > Pseudomonadales > Pseudomonadaceae > Aquipseudomonas. The sequence continues at coordinate 53,300 of NZ_JBOICA010000004.1, read as the reverse complement.
TTCATCAGGGGGAGTACCGACGGCGATGAAGATCAACTCGGCATGAGTGACCGCGTCGCTGGCCTGGGTGCTGAACAGCAGGCGGTCTTCCTTGATGTTCTCTTCGAGCATGCTCGACAGCCCAGGCTCGCTGATGGGCGGAACGCCCTGACGCAACTGACTGATCTTGTGGGCGTCGACATCGACGCACAACACACGGTGACCAACATCTGCCAGGGCGGCAGCTTGCACAAGACCGACGTAGCCGGTGCCAAATACGCTCACGTCCATGTCGGCGCGCCTCGTATGGAGTAAGGGGAATGCAACAGTGATGTGATCTCGGTATAGCCCACCTGTGAAAGGTCGTGTCAATCAAATGGCATGTTTCGGCAGATTTACACTCCCTACCAATTAGGCTTTTCGCCATCAAGCCTTTCTAAATCGGGGCTTTAGCTGCTCAAGGGGTGGCAAATGGCCGTCAATGAAAACGATGAACGGTCGAAAACCGCTAATGGCGTGGCTTCTGTGGATGTGGTTGTTTCACGAATGCAACGCTTTTGCGTTATCAACGTGTCAGAATCAGTGTGCGCAAGTTTGTCATTAATTTGACGTTTTCTGGTTTGCGCTTTGTTGCAGCACTGCTAACGTGGAAGAAGCCGTCTAGGGTCGAAGGGCTATTTTGCGGGGGAGTCATGCGCCAATACTTCAAGGAATTGCTGCTTGTTGTTTACCTGCTCAGCCATTCCCCCTACTACCTTGAACGCGTGCAGGCGATCGGCCCGAGCCCGGCACTGGTGCTGTTTGGCGGGGTATTCGTGTTACTGGTGCTGGCCTTGTTGCTCAGCGCCAACATTCGCCAGGGTTGGTTGCGCTGGGCGCTTGCCCTGGTGTTTTCCGCCAGTGCACTGTTTTTCGACGCTTATACCCGCATCACCGCGGATTACCTGACCTACAGCGCATTCATATCGATGGTCTATTCCGGCGGTTTTATCGGCGAGGCCCTGGAACAGTACCACAGCGTGATCCTGGCAAGCCTGGCGCGGACCGTGCTGTTGCTGCTCGGGTTGGGCTTGCGTCCACGGCGCACGGTGCCGGGACCGGCCATGCTGCCCTGGGCTGCGCCGCTGCTGGCTATCGCCCTGTTGACGGCGATTCTGTTCGTGCGCGCGGGCGAGGGCGCGCGTGGCCTGCCGATCATGTATACGTCGCTGGCGTACCTGAACCTGTTTGCCTATGAGTCGTTGCACGACCGTGTCGGCCCCCGCGAGCCGGTGAGCCTGGCACACACAGGGCCGGCACTGGCCCGCGACATTGTGCTGATCATCGACGAGAGTGTCTCCGGCAACTACCTGGACCTGAACAGCGTGCATGGCGTGCGCAGCCAGCTCAACCAAACCCAGCCCGGGGCGAGCATCTTCAACTATGGCTATGCCGCCTCGATTGCCAACTGCAGTGCCGACACCAATGTCACCCTGCGTTATGGCGGTACTCGCAGTGATTACCTGCGCATCAACTCGACCCTGCCGTCGATCTGGCAGTACGCCAAGAATGCCGGCCTGGGCACCGTGTACATCGACGCCCAGCGCACTGGCGGCAACTTGCAGAACCTGATGAACACTACCGAAAAACGCGATATTGACCAGTTCATCCAGTTCGACAGCACCCCGGTGCGTGACCGCGACATGGCGGCGGTGGCAACACTCATCGAACTGCTCGGCGATGGCCAGCCGCAGTTGATTGTGATGAACAAGGTCGGGGTGCATTTTCCGGTGCACGACAAATATCCCGATGAGTTCATGGCCTACCGCCCGGCCTTGCCTCGCGGGCAGTACGCCGACATCACCGACACGGGTCGACGCGATGGTTTTTCCGGGCAGCCCGAGGATTGGGTGTTGTATCGCAACGCCTACAAGAACAGCCTGCTGTGGAATGTCGGCGAGTTCTTCAACCGGTTGTTCGCCAAGGCCGACTTGAGCCAGGCCGTGCTGATCTACACCTCCGACCACGGCCAGGACCTGCACGAGCGCGGCAACCCCGGCCTCAACACCCATTGCGACAGCGATCCGGTGGAGGAGGAGGGCTTGGTGCCATTGGTGGTGATCCAGGGGGCAGGACTCAAGACCCTCGACTGGCAAGCGCAACTGGCAGGCAACAAGGACCGCTCCAGCCACTACAACATCTTCCCGACCTTGTTGCAGTTGCTGGGCTACGATCCGGCTGCCTTCACGCCAATCTATGGGCGCTCGCTGGCGGTGCCGACCGAAGACGACTTCAGTTTCAACACCCGCTTCAACGCAAGGCTGGGGGCAGAGCCGGTGTTCAAGCGCATTGACCTGAGCCAGGTGGTGACCCCCACTGACGCGGCTGCCGCCGAGCACATGCCGCTCGGTCAGGCCGACTGATGCTGGCTGTTTACAGCGCAGGGGCGTGCAAGGTGCGAAAGCTTTCGGCTTCTTCAACCAGCCAGTCATGCACCGCCCTGGCGCTCGGATGCGCCAGGCCACCGGGCGGATAGAGCAACACATAGCGCTTGTGGTTGGCGATCGGCAGACCGAACGGCACGATCAGGGTGCCGCGCTCCAGCTCGTCATTGAGCAGGGTACGCCGAGCAATGGCCACGCCGATGCCGGCGATCGCCGCTTCGATGGTCAGGTGGTTGCGGTTGAAGGTGTGCCCGCGGCGCACGTCCAGCCCCCCGGCAGCGATGCCCTCCAGGTAGAACTCCCACTCGGCATACTCCGAACTGCCCCGCCAGGCGGTGATGTCGTGCAGCAACGGATAGTGCGCAAGGTCGGCTGGGCCATGCAGGGGCGGACGCCCACGTAGCAGGGTCGGCGAGCAGACCGGGAAAATCTGCTCATCGAGCAGCGGGGTTGAATGCATGCCCGGGTAGCTGCCGTCGTTAAGGTCGATGGCCAGGTCGAAATCGCCTTCATGCAGGGCCTGGCTACTGTCCTCGGCCACCAGGCGTAGCTGGATGTCCGGGTAGCGTTGTTGCAGGCGCGGCAGGCGCGGGGTCAGCCACTTGGCCAGGAACGAGGGAATCGAGCGCAGGCGCAGGGTGCCTCGAATCTCGCCGGCGTCCAGGCGCAGCAACTCGGCGTCGATACTGCCATAGGCTTCGCTGACCGTCTGCGCCAAGCGCTGCCCCTCGGCGCTCAGCTCTACGCCACGGGCGCGGCGCAGGAACAGGCGAAAGCCCAAGCGCTCTTCCAGCTGACGGATCTGCTGGCTCACCGCGCCGGGAGTGATGTGCAGTTCTTCGGCGCAGCGGGTGAACGACAGGTGGCGTGCCGCACAGGAAAACACATGCAACCAGACATACATCTGGCCATTCATCTGTCGTCTCATCGTTTAGTTCTACTAAAGGCTTGCTTAGAAAGTTTCGTTGGTCAATGCCACAGTGACCGGGCAGTATCGCGCAACTTCGCGACATCCTTCAATTTTTTCACAACGCCGCAGGGTGACATTCGTCGCTTGAGCGTGCAGGCATTAGCATGGCTATCAGTGTTTTCGACCTTTTCAAGATTGGTATCGGGCCGTCCAGCTCCCATACCGTAGGCCCGATGCGGGCGGCTGCGACCTTTGTCCAGGCCTTGCGCGAGCAGGACCTGCTGGAGCAGGTCAATCGAGTGGAGGTTCGTCTGTATGGCTCGTTGTCGGCCACTGGTGTCGGTCATGCCACCGACCGCGCCTGCCTGCTGGGGCTGATGGGCGAATGGCCCGACCAGATCGACCCACAGCGTATCGAGCCGCTCATCGCCCAGTTGCAAGACAGTCGGGTGCTGCTGCTCGATGGGCATCATGGCGTTGCGTTCGATTGCAATCTCGACTTGCTGCTGCTCGACGAAAGCCTGCCATACCACCCCAATGCCATGACCCTGGAAGCCAGCAGCGCGACCGGTTCACTGCTGCAGCAAACCTACTATTCGGTCGGCGGTGGTTTTATCGTCGAGGCTGCGCAGATTGGCGCTGCAGGCGACAGCGCCGAGCAGGTGAAGCTGCCCTACGACTTCGACAGTGGCGCTGAACTCCTGGCGCTGTGCAAGCAACACCAGTTACGCGTCAGTGAACTGATGATGGCCAACGAACTGGCCTGGCGCTCCGAGGCCGAGGTGCGCTGTGGCTTGCTCAAACTCTGGGCGGCGATGCGCGAGTGCGTCGACAACGGCCTGCGCAACGAAGGCATCCTGCCCGGTGGCCTCAAAGTCAAGCGCCGCGCGGCCAAGCTGCACCGTAGCCTGCAGGAACTGGGCAAGCCCAACGTGATCGGCTCGACATTGAGCGCCATGGAATGGGTCAACCTGTTCGCCCTGGCGGTCAACGAAGAGAACGCTGCCGGCGGACGCATGGTCACGGCGCCCACCAACGGTGCCGCAGGGATCATTCCAGCGGTGCTGCATTACTACATGAAGTTCAACCCCGATGCCTGCGACAACGACGTTATCGACTTTCTGCTCAGCGCTGCCGCTGTCGGCATCCTGTGCAAGAAAAACGCTTCGATCTCCGGCGCTGAAGTGGGCTGCCAGGGTGAGGTGGGGTCGGCGTGCTCAATGGCTGCGGCGGGGCTTGCCGAAGTGCTTGGGGCGACCCCGATGCAGCTGGAAAACGCCGCCGAAATTGCCCTTGAACATAACCTGGGGCTGACCTGCGACCCGGTCGGCGGCCTGGTCCAGATCCCGTGCATCGAGCGCAACGCAATTGCTGCGGTCAAGGCCATCAACGCCGTGCAGATGGCCTTGCGCGGTGATGGCGAGCACTTCATTTCCCTGGACCGGGTGATCCGTACCATGCGCGATACCGGTGCCGACATGCATGCCAACTACAAGGAGACTTCGCGCGGCGGCCTGGCGGTCGCTTTTGTCGAGTGTTGAAACCCAAAAGCTTTTGTGGGAGCGGATTCATCCGCGAAGGACTGCGTAGCGGTCCCATTGGGAACGCGTTGCGTCTCTTCGCGGATGAATCCGCTCCCACAACAAAGGTTTACTGCACTGCTGCTACCACCGTTCCAAGTTATTCATAAGCAACAAAAACAACTACAAGGCAATATCGATGACTGATGTAAACACCACCACCCACCTGGGTGCGAGCACGGCTGCGCCCGCGCAAAGCAAAACCTGGAACCGTCACGACACCACCTGGGTCCTGGGCCTGTACGGCACCGCCATTGGCGCCGGCACCCTGTTCCTGCCAATCAATGCCGGGGTAGGGGGCTTCTGGCCGCTGCTGGTGCTGGCGCTGTTGGCGTTCCCGATGACCTATTACGCGCACCGTGGCCTGACCCGCTTCGTGCTGTCCGGCAAGCGTGGCGCCAGCGAAGACATCACTGAAGTGGTGGAAGAACACTTCGGCGTCGGCGCTGGCAAGCTGATCACCTTGCTGTACTTCCTGGCCATTTTCCCCATCCTGCTGGTGTACAGCGTAGCGCTGACCAATACCCTGGGCAGCTTCATGCAGCACCAGTTGCATATGACCCCGCCACCGCGGGCGCTGCTGGCCTTGCTGCTGATCTGCGGTCTGATGATCGTGGTCCGCAGCGGCCAGGGCATCATCGTCAAGGTCATGAGCCTGTTGGTCTATCCCTTTGTCGCCGCGTTGCTGTTGCTGGCCCTGAGCCTGATCCCCAACTGGAATGGCGCCTTCTTCGCCCAAGCGTCGCAAGGCATGCCGCTGGACCTGTTCTTCAAGACCTTATGGCTGGCGATCCCGGTGATGGTCTTCTCGTTCAACCATTCGCCGATCATCTCGGCCTTCGCCGTTGAGCAGAAACACCGCTACGGCGAGCAGGCCGACCAGAAGAGCAACCGGATCCTGGCCAGTGCCCACGTGATGATGGTGCTGACGGTCATGTTCTTCTGCTTCAGTTGCGTGCTGGCCCTGAGCCCGGCAGATCTTGCGGCAGCCAAGCAACAGAACATCTCGATCCTGTCGTACATGGCCAACCACTTCCAGACACCGGTCATTGCTTTCGTCGCACCGCTGATTGCCTTGGTGGCGATCACCAAGTCATTCCTGGGCCACTACATCGGTGCCAGCGAAGGCTTCCAGGGCATGATCGTGAAAAGCCTGCGCAGCCGCGGCAAGCAACTGCCAGCCAAGCGTCTGGAGCAACTGACCGCGCTGTTCATGGTGCTGACCTGCTGGGCCGTGGCCACCCTCAACCCGAGCATTCTGGGCATGATCGAGAACCTCGGCGGGCCGATCATCGCGTGCCTGCTGTTCCTGATGCCGATGTACGCCATCCACAAGGTGCCGTCGCTGCGCAAGTACTCGGGCAAGGTGTCCAACGTCTTTGTGGTGCTGATCGGCCTGATCACCCTGTCGGCGATTTTGTATTCTTTCTTTGCCTGAACCACGGGTTGCTTCGCCGTTGTTCTAAATGCAGGACACTGCAGGCCGTGATTGCGCCTTCCCCTGCGCAGGGTCTGACGCTAGTGTGAACACACTCGCGCCAGGCCCTTTTGGCTTGGCCAGCGCAATGGAAGCCCCGCAGATGACCGATTCTACTGTCCACGCCAAGCTGGGTGAGATCCCTTATACCGTCAACCTGTGCGCTGGTGCGAACCAGTGGCTGGCCGATGAAAACCAGGCGCTCGGTGGCCGCGACGCTGGCCCCAATCCTCATCAGCTGTTGCTCTCGGCCCTGGGAGCATGCACCGCTATCACCTTGTCGATGTATGCCCGGCGCAAAGAATGGCCGCTGCAGCATGTTGATGTGCAGTTGGACATTATCAAGGAAGAGAAAACCACGCCCATGCGCACCGAGATCAAGCGTGTCATCAAACTGCACGGTGATCTCGATGCGGCCCAGCGTGAGCGCCTGCTGGGTGTGGCCAATGCCTGTCCGGTGCACAAGCTGCTCAGCGGCAGCATTGTCATCGACAGTCAGTTGAGCGCCTAACGCGACTCGCTCTTGAGCTTGACGAAGCTGCGGCGCATGTCCGAGGCCCAGCCGTCGAGCACCGGTTTTACGTCCTGCACGGTCAGCTGGGTGGTTTTGTTCTCAAGCGCCTTGCCAGCGCCTTTGCGCACCACCTGGGCCAGCACCGCGTTGTTGCCGCCGTCGAGAAATGCAGCTTCGGTGGCGATGTCGACATCCTGGTCACGACCACCGGCGGCGGTGCTGACGGCCGCCACCACCAGGGCGATCGGGATCACTTCATAAGGCTTGAGTCCTTCAGTGTGAGTGGCGACTGCGGTAATTGCCGGGCGCACCACCAGCACATTCGGGCCCGGACCTGTGGCCAGTGGTACTACAGCGCCCAACTCGCGCTTGAGTGCCGTATCGTAGTAGCGGGTGATTTCTTGCAGCGTTTGCGTCGAGATCACTTCCGTGGGCTGCGGTTTGGGGTAGAACTGACTCGGTTCGATGTACGCCTGGGTGTAGCGGGCAGTCTTGAGGTTGGGGTCGATCCAGCGCATTACCGGTGCACCGGAGATACTTTCGGCCTCCTTCAGGCGGCTGTAGTCCTTGAGAAAACCGGAGTACTGGCTCGGGTCGACGCGGGAGCTGGCGCAACCGGCCAAGGCAATGAGTGTGGCGCAAAGCAGGGTAGAGCGCAGGGTTGGGTTCATATCAGCTGGACACTCGGCAGTTGGCTTGCTAGCAACGCTAGCAGTTGGTTGGTGCTTGGCCAGTGCAGCACGACAAATTTTGTTCGTGCACAACTCACTGACCCGGACCAGTAGACGAAAACGCAATGCACAGACTTTCGCTAAAAACAACCTGGCCGTCCCAGGGCGTCAATCCTTGACCAATGCCCGTAATGCCGCTTTCGCTTGCGGGGTGTGCAGGCGTTCGATAAACAGCAGGCCTTCACGGCGAACAGTGGCTTCCAGCTCTTCCCGGTGGGCATCCTTGAGTAACCGTTTGCTGACGCGCAGTGCTTCCTGCGGCAGGCTTTGCAGGCGCTGCGCCAATTGCCGGGCGGCGCTCAGACATTGTTCACCGTCGTCGTGCAACTCGTTGGCCAAACCCCATTGCAGCGCTTGTTCACCCGTAAGCAGTTCATTGCACAGCAGCAGTCGGGCAGCTCGGGCGTGCCCCAGCAAGCGCGGCAGCAGCAGGCTGGAGCCGAACTCCGGGCACAGGCCCAGGGGCACGAAAGGCATGCGCAGTTTCGCCGTGCGACTGACCAACACTTGATCGCAGTGCAGCAGCAGGGTCGTGCCGATACCTATAGCGGCACCGGAGACCGCGGCAATCAGTGGCTTGTCCAGTGCCATGACAATGCGCATCAGGCGAAACACCGGGCTGTCCATGTCGCTGGGCGGGTGGTCGAGAAAATCCTTCAGGTCGTTGCCAGCGCTGAAGCATTGGGCGCCGCCGGTGATGACGAGAACCTCGACCTGCGGGTCATCGCTCGCCGCCAGCAACAGGTCGCCCAGCTGGCTGTACATGGCACTGTTCAAGGCGTTGAGCTTGTCTGGCCGGTTGAATGTCAGGGTCAACAGGCCGTTGTTCAGGTCACGAATAATCAGGTCGTTCATGGCAAGCCTTTATTGTTTTTGTCGTAGGGGTCAGAAGGTCGGTGGCGTGATCACCCAGATGACCACGGCATCGACTTCGCCAGGGTTACCGTAGCGGTGCGGTTCCTGGCTGGAAAAGCTGAAGCTGTCGCCTTCGTTGAGCTGAAAGTAGCGATCGCCCACCCATAGCTCGAAACTGCCTGACAGCAGGTAACCGGCTTCTTCGCCTTCATGGCTGTAACTTTGCTGGCTGTAGGTGCCAGGCGGGAAGCGCGAGTGGAGCATCTCCAGCTCACGGTTAGGCTGCGGGGTCAGCAACTGGTCAACGATGCCATCTTCGTAATGAACGCTCAGGCGGCTGCTCTTGCGCACCACGTAGCCGTTGTCTTCAGGGGCGGTGCTGGCTTCGCTGGCGAAGAACCACTGGATGGTCACGCCCAGGCTGCGGGCGATGTTGAACAGCGCCGGAATCGACGGGTAGGACAGGTTGCGTTCCAGCTGGCTGATGTAGCCGGCGGTCAATTCGCTCTGCCGGGCCAGCTCGGCCAGGGTCATGCCCCTGCGTTTACGCAGGCCACGAATGCGCGTGCCGAGAAACTGCGGGGCGGCGGCGCCTTCCTGGCTGGGAACGGCGCCGGCGGGCGGCATCTTGCTGCTGTTGCTCATGGGGTGCTCCGGACCGCACGCTGCAAAGCCCCGGAGTATAAACAGGCTCAGAGCGTCCAGGCGACCTTCAATCCTTCGTAAATGGCCTCTTCGGCAGTACGTGGGGCCAGGCAATCGCCGATCCGTTGCACTTGCACCAGGCCGTTGAGCTCGTCCACCAGGGTATCGACCGGTTGATGACCCTGGCACAACACCAGGGTGTCGATGTTTTCGAAGATCATCGGCTCGCCGCTGGCGGTGTGTTGCAGGTACACGGTGTTGTCATCGCAGCCGTAGAGGCGGGCATAGGGGGTGATGGGAATACCGAGCTTATGCAGCTCACCGGCCATCTGGTCGCGCACGTACAACGGCAGGCTTTCGCCGCAGTGGGTGCCATTGACTGCCAACTGCACCTGGTGCCCGGCGCGGACCAGGCGTTCGGCGATACCCGGGCCGTTCCAGTCGCAGCGCCAGTCCACCACCAGTACCGAGCGCCCCAGAGTGACCTCATCGCGCAGCACCTGCCAGGCATCGACGACCTGCAGATCACCTGCGCGCTCGAAGGCCGGCCAGTAAGGTTCGGCACCGGTGGCAACGATAACCAGGTCAGGTTGTTCACGTTCCACCAGGGCGCGATCGACCCGGGTGTTACGCACCACCTCGACTCCGGCCAGCTGCATTTCGCGTTGCAGGTTGGTGCTCGCTCCGCCGAACTCGGCACGGCGCGGCAGCAATTGCGCCAGCAGCACCTGACCGCCCAGTTGCGCGCTGGCCTCGTACAGGGTGACCTCATGCCCACGTGCCGCAGCCACCGCAGCTGCTTTCATGCCGGCCGGGCCGCCACCGGCGACCATGATGCGCTTGCGCTGTGGCGCTTGCTGCAACTGACCGAATTGTTGTTCACGTCCGGTCTCCGGGTGCTGGATGCAGGAGATCGGCAGGCCGCGATGGAAGTGGCCGATACAGGCCTGGTTGCAGGCGATGCAGGCGCGCACATCCTCGGCATGGCCGCTGTCGGTCTTGTTCGGCATCTGCGGGTCGCAGATCAGCGCGCGGGTCATGCCGCAGACATCGGCCTGGCCACGGGCAAGGATCAGTTCGGCTTCCTGGGGCTGGTTGATGCGCCCGGTGACGAACAGCGGAATCGACAGGCTGGCCTTGAAGGTGCCGGCCTCGCGCGCCAGGTACGCCGCCTCGATGGCCATGGGCGGGACGATATGCACCGCGCCGCCGAGGGAGGCCGAGGTGCCGGCGACGATATGTACATAGTCCAGCGCCTCTTGCAGGACCTGTACCGCAGCCAGGGATTCGTCCTCGGTAAGGCCTTCGGCATCGCGCTCGTCGGCGCTGATGCGCAGGCCGACAATAAAGTCTGGCGAGGTGGCGGCACGCACCGCAGCAATCACTTGACGCACAAAGCGCAAGCGCTGCTCCAGCCCGCCGTTGTAGCCATCGGTGCGGCGGTTGACCCGTGGGTTGATGAACTGCGCCGGCAGGTACCCGTGGCTGGCGACCACCTCGACGCCATCGAGCCCGGCCTGATACAGGCGCCGGGCGGCATCGGCATAGCCTTGTACGATTGCGTCGATCATCGCTTGGTCCAGGGCCCGCGGCATCACCCGGAAACGTTCGTTGGGCACCGCCGACGCCGAATAGGCCACCGCCAGCAGGCCGTCGCTGGACTCCATGATTTCCCGGCCGGGGTGAAAGATCTGCGACAGCACCACCGTGCCATGGGCATGGCAGGTTTCAGCCAGTTGGCGGTAACCCTCGATGCAGGCATCGTCGGTGGCCATCAGCACATGCGAGGTGTAGCGCGCACTGTCGTGCACTCCGGCCACCTGCAGCACGATCAGGCCGACGCCGCCTTCGGCGCGGGCTTTGTGGTAGGCAATCAGGCGGTCGTTGACCAGGTTGTCGGTGGGGATCGAGGTATCGTGTCCGCTGGACATGATGCGGTTCTTCAGGCGTTTGCCACGGATTTGCAGCGGTTCGAACAGATGCGTGAAGGTCGACATGCGGTGCAGGCTCCAGCGGGATGTTGTTTTTATTTTTCTATAGAAGTGTACTGCAAGTAAAAAATCAACTTGTTTTTTTACTTGGCATTGACTAGTTTTCGATTCACCCCGAGTCCTGGGGCACACCTCACAACAACAAGAAAACGGACCGCGCCTGGCGCGGTACCAGCATGAGGAACCACGCATGACTTCAACCCTGCTCAAACTTTCTCCCTGGCTGCTCGCCCTTGGACTTGGCAGCGCCCAGGCCGCACCGGACATGGTCGTCGTCGCCTATGGCGGCGCTGGTCAGAAAGCCCAGGATGCGGCGATTTTCCAGCCTTTCAGCGCCCAGGACGGCAGCAAACTGATCCAGAGTGAATACAACGGTGAAATGGCCCGGATCAAGGTGATGGCCGACACCGGCAACGTCGACTGGGACCTGGTCATGATCGAGGCCCCGGACTTGATGCGCGGCTGTGATGAGGGCATGTACGAACGCCTCGACTGGACCCAGCTCGGCCGCGCCGAGCAATTGATCCCCGATGCCGCTCAGGAGTGTGGTTCAGCGGTGCTGGTGTGGAGCGTGGCGATTGCCTACGACCGTAACAAACTGGCCCAGGTGCCGGTGTCATGGGCTGATTTCTGGGATGTGCAGAAGATCCCCGGCAAGCGTGGGCTGCGCAAGCGCGCGGTGTACAATCTGGAATTCGCCCTGATGGCTGACGGCGTCAAGGTCGAGGACGTCTACAAGGTGCTGGCGACCCCACAGGGGGTCGACCGGGCCTTTGCCAAACTCACCGAGCTTAAGCCTTACATCCAGTGGTGGGAAGCCGGTGCGCAACCGGCGCAATGGCTCAGCGCCGGCGACGTGGTGATGACCTCGACCTACAGCGGTCGGATCGCTGTCGCCGCGCAGGAGGGCAGTTCATTGGCCGTGGTCTGGCCGGGCAGCCTGTATGGCATGGACTACTGGGCGATCATCAAGGGCTCCAGGCACGTCGACCAGGCCAAGCGCCTGATCGCCTTCGCCAACCAGCCCGACACTCAGGTGCGCTACGTCAATGCGATCCCCTACGGGCCGACCAACACCGAGGCTGCCGCCAAGCTCGATCCGAAGCTGGCCAGTTGGGTGCCGACCTCCAAGCAGAATCTGCAAGGCGCCTTGGCGATGAACGTCGAGTTCTGGGTCGATCACGGCGATGAGCTCGAAGAGCGCTTCAATGCCTGGGCCAGCAAGTAATCCCCGGTGGCTGGACACCGCCAGGTGTCCAGCCCTATTGTCTGGCCAGCCATTTGTCTGAGAACAACAACAATGAATCCGACTGAAAGTGAACTGCGCCTGCGCCAGGAACTGGCGGCCTGCTACCGGCTGATCGCGCACTTTCGCATGACCGATCTGATCTTCACCCATATCTCGGTGCGCATTCCCGGCCCCGAGCATCACTTTCTGATCAATCCCTACGGTTTGATGTTCGATGAAATCACTGCCTCCAGGCTGGTCAAGATCGACCTGCAAGGTAATGCCGTGGAGCCTTCGCCATACCCGGTCAACCCCGCAGGGTTCGTGATCCACAGTGCCATTCACGGCGCCCGTGAAGATGCCCAGTGCGTGTTGCACACCCATACCAAGGCCGGTTGCGCGGTGGCTGCGCTCAAGTGCGGGTTGCTGCCGGTCAACCAGATCTCCATGGAGTTCTACGGCAAGGTTGCCTACCACGACTACGAAGGCGTGGCCCTGGACATGGACGAGCAGCAGCGCCTGGTTGCTGACCTGGGCGACAAGCCGGTGCTGATGCTGCGTAACCATGGCTTGCTGACCGTGGGTGAGAGCGTCAGCCAGGCCTTCCTGCGTATGTATTACCTGGAGAAAGCCTGCGAAATCCAGCTGGCGGCGCAAGCGGCCGGCGAGATTGTGCTGCCGCCTGATGCGGTCTGCGCCCATACCGAGCGGCAGTTCAACGAACCGGCGCGGGCGTTGAAGGAGGGCGAGCTGAGCGACCCGGACGGTATGCAGCTGGCATGGGCGGCGTTGCTGCGTTTGGTACAGCGAGTGGCGCCGGATTATCGCGACTGAGCAAGACTTGTTGTACAGTTGTTCAACAAGATCCCTCACGCCATGAGAAGCGCCTATGACCCAGGAAGCCCGTTACAGCCGTATGGTCCCGGAGTTGCGCAAGGCCAACCTGGTCGAAGCAACGCTGGTATGTCTGAAGCGCCACGGCTTCCAGGGCGCCTCGATTCGCAAGATCTCGGCCGAGGCCGGGGTCTCGGTGGGGCTGATCAGTCACCACTATTCGGGCAAGGACGAACTGGTGGCCGAAGCCTACATGGCGGTCACCGGGCGGGTCATGGGCCTGATCCGCGAGGCCATGGCCCAGGCCGCACCCAATGCCCGCGAGCGGCTATCGGCGTTTTTTCGCGCCTCGTTCTGCGCTGAATTGCTTGACCCGCAATTGCTCGATGCCTGGCTGGCATTCTGGGGCGCGGTGAAGACCGCCGAAGCGATCAACCAGGTGCACGATCATTCCTACGGTGAGTACCGCAATGAACTGGGCCGCCTGCTGAGCGATCTGGCCCGGGAGGAGGGCTGGCAGGCCTTCGATGCCGATCTGGCGGCCATCAGCCTCAGTGCCTTGCTCGACGGCCTGTGGCTGGAGTCCGGGCTCAACCCCGGCACCTTTACGCCCGAGCAGGGCGTGCAGATCTGTGAGGCCTGGGTCGATGGCCTGCAAGCCGGTGGACGGCGGCGCTTTACCCTGACCGAGGGCTGTTGATCGGTCGTTCAGTAATGGGTAGGCTGCTGTCGCGAGTTACATAACAACGACTATAAGAGACAACACGCAATGACGCCTCGGGTACTGATCGTCGACGACGATCCGCTTATTCGCGACTTGCTGCACGCCTACCTGTCCCAGGAAGGCTACGACGTCCACTGCGCCGACACCGCCGAGCAGGCCGAGAGTTTCCTGGCCAGCCACAGCGTCGACCTGGTGATGCTCGACATCCGCCTGCCGGGCAAGGACGGCCTGACCCTGACCCGCGAGCTGCGGGTACGCTCGGAAGTCGGCATCATCCTCATCACCGGCCGCAACGACGACATCGACCGTATCGTCGGCCTGGAATGTGGTGCCGACGACTATGTGATCAAACCCCTCAATCCCCGCGAGCTGGTGTCGCGGGCCAAGAACCTGATCCGCCGCGTGCGTCATGCCCAGGCCTCGAAGCCGCCAGCGGCCAGCACCCAGGCCCTCAAGCAGTTCGCCGACTGGGCGCTGGACACCGACCGCCGGCGCCTGATCGATCCGCAGGGCGGCGAAACCCTGCTGACCCACGGAGAGTTCCAGCTGCTCAGTGTGTTCCTGCGCAACAGTGGCCACACCCTCAGTCGCGACCAGTTGATGGACCAGATCCGCAACCGTGAATGGGTGCCCAACGACCGCTCCATCGACGTCCTGGTCGGTCGCCTGCGGCGCAAGCTGCACGATGATCCGGCCGAACCGCAGCTGATCATCACCATTCACGGCGCCGGTTACCTGTTTACCGCCAGCGTGGCGGCCTGATCGCCATGGCGCGGTGGCTGGGCCTGGTAGTGCTGTTGCTGGCCCCGCTGCTGCAGGCCGGCGAGCGCATCCGCTATTGCGACTATCCGGTGTACCCGCCAGTGTCCTGGAGCGACGGCAAGCAAGTGCGCGGCCTGGCGCCGACCGTGGTGCGCGAGTTGTTCGGGCGCCTGGGCTACGAGGTCGAGATGGTCGTGCTGGGCAACTGGAAACGCTGCCTGCTGGACGCTGCTGAAGGCCGAGTGGATGTGGTATTGGCCTACAACAGTGACCAGCGCGACCAGGGCATGCGTTTTTCCACGGTGCCGGTGTTGCGCGAAGAGGTGGCGGTGTTCGTCAACCGCCAGCGGCCAGTGAAATTCGAACGCCTGCAAGATCTGGCCGGCTATCGTGGTGGCCTGTTGTTTGGCGAAAGCTACGGTCCTGAGTTCGACCAGTTTGTTGCCAAACACCAGAATATCGAGTGGGTGTCATCCAGCCAGCAGAACTTCGGCAAGCTGATTCTCGGGCGCATCGACTTCGTCATTCAGGAGCGGCGCACCGGCCAGCTGTTCATCGAACACCTGCCCGGTGCCGAGGATATCCAGGCGTTGCCTGCGGCCCTTAGCGTCGATTACCTGCGCGTCGCCGTCTCGCGCCAATCCGAGTTGAGTCAGCACATGGCGAAAATTGATGAGCAGCTGCAGCGCATGACGGATTCTGGCGAGATCGAACGCTGGCTGCAGCAGAGCGAAGTGACCTACCGCGACATGACCAACCTGCCGGCAGACGCACGATGATCCGCCTGCATGCGGATGGCCTGTTGCGCCGCCTGTTGCTGTTCATCCTGTTGTTCAGCCTGTGCTTCACGGTGCTGGCCAGTACCGTGCAGCTGTATTTCGAGTACCGCCGGGAAATGCGTGATATCGATGCGCGTATGGCACTGATCCGCGTTGGCTACCTGGCCAGCCTTGAGCGCAGCCTCTGGGACCTCAACCAGGAGCAGATCAGCGTGCAACTGCGTGGCCTGGTGGATTTTTCCGATGTGGCTCGGGTGCGCCTGAGCAGCGCCGATTTCAACCTGTTGCAGGGCCAAGCCAATCCGCCGGGACCGCTGCGCATTGAGCGCTTTGCCCTGGACTTCCAGCCGCCGTCGGGGCCGTTGCGGCATCTGGGTGAGCTTGAAGTGAGCATCGACCTGGGCGCCGTGCATCGGCGTCTGTTCGCCACCGGGTTGACCAGCCTGTTGTGGATGAGCGTATTCCTTTGTGGCCTGGCGGTGGCTTTGTCGGGTTTGTTCTATCGCCTGGTGACCCGCCATCTGCAGGTCATGGCCGAGTTCGCCCGGCGCATCGCTGCCGGTGACTGGCAGGAACCGCTGCGCCTGGACAAGCGCCGCTGCGCCCGTTTCGACGAAATCGACACTGTGGCCCATGCCCTGGACGACATGCGCCGAGCGATCCTCAGCGATATCGAGCGGCGCGAAGTGGACCGCCTGGCCTTGCAGGACAAGCGCGACGAACTGCAAAAAATGGTCGAGCGACGTACCGCCAGCCTCATGCGCGCCAAAGATGAGGCGGAAGCGGCGAACCTGGCCAAATCCCGTTTCCTGGCAACCATGAGCCATGAACTGCGCACGCCGCTCAATGGCATTCTCGGCATGGCCGAACTGCTGCGCGGTGCCGGGCTCCAGGCGCAGGACAGCAAACGTCTGGAGGCCTTATACAAGGCCGGTGAGGGGCTGCTGAGCATCCTCAACGAAGTGCTGTACTTCGCCCGCCTGGAAGAAGGCGAGACTCATCCCGAGTCTGTGGATTTCTCCCTGCGCCAACTGTGCGACGAAGTCATCGCCCTGCTTGAGCCCAAGGCCTTGGCCACCGGCAGCACCCTGGAGTGCCACATCGATCCGCAACTGGCCGAGCGTCAGCAGGGTGCCGAGCAGTTCCTGCGCCAGGTGCTGAGCAACCTGCTGGCCAATGCAATCAAGTTCACCGAAGGCGGGCAGGTCAGTGTCCAGGTCCAGGTGCTGGGCGAGCAGAACGGCCAGCAGCAGGTGCGGGTGAGTGTCACCGATAACGGCATCGGTATCGCCGAGGCGGTGCAGGCGAAAATATTCGACCGCTTCACCCAGGCCAGCGAAGTCGTGGCGCGGCGTTATGGGGGGACGGGTCTGGGGCTTGCAATCAGCAAACACCTGGTGGAGCAGTTGGGAGGACGTATTGGTCTGCACAGTGTCGAGGGGCAGGGCAGCTGTTTCTGGTTCGAACTGAGCCTGGCATCCGGGCAGCAGCAGCCCCTGGCGCTGGCGCCGACACAGGTGGTCGCCGCCCTGGATATCCTCGTGGTCGAGGATGTGGCGTTGAATCGCGAGGTGGTGCACGGCCTGCTCAAACGCGATGGTCACCGGGTCTGGCTGGCCGAGGAGGCTGAGCAGGGCATGGCGCTGTGTAGTCAGCGGCGTTTCGACCTGATCCTGCTCGATGTGCATTTGCCAGGCATCAGCGGCGTCGAGCTGTGCCGGCAGATTCGCAACAGCCCTGGACCGAACCGTCATGCGCGGATCCTGGCGCTGACCGCCAGTGTCCAGCCAGCATTGGTGCAAGGTTTTCTCGAGGCGGGTATGCACGGGGTGCTGGCCAAGCCCTTGAAGCTGGAAAGTCTGCGCCAGGCCTTGGCCGCAGAAGGGCCGCTGCCTGAGGCGTGCGCGCAAGACCTGGATCTTGACCAGGCGCTGCTGCAGACCCATCGCCAGTTACTGGGTGAGCAGAAACTGCAAGGATTGCTCGCGGTGCTGCAGGCGCTGATTGTCCAGCACCGCAGCGCCTTGAGCGAGGCACTGCAGGCGCGCGATTACACCGAAATTGTCCATCTGGCCCATCGCCTGGCCGGCAGCAGTGACTCCCTCGGCTTCTGTGGCCTGGCCCGAGTGTTGCGGGCCCTGGAGGAGGCCGCGATGGCGCGTGACATGACCGCCATCGACGGCTTGCAAGGGCCTCTACAGGTGCAGATGCAGCGGGCGCAGCAGACACTGGAGCGCTTGCTCCAGCACTGATGTACAAAAATCTTACGACTTTTTACATCTTCGATCTTTACGTACAACTGCACCTTACATCGCTTTCCAATAATCAACGCTAACCGCACTGCACGCGGTCTTCGAAGCTTATTGGAGATAATAATAATGAACTGCCGTAAAGCTGATCCGTCCCCGCGTTATCGCCTGTCCCTTTCGCCCCTGCGCCACTGTTGAGGTGCCGACATGAGCGAATCTATCGACCGTAAAGGTATTCATCTCACTCGCGCCTTGAAGAGCCGGCATATTTTCATGCTGTCACTGGGTGGCGTGATCGGCACCGGGTTGTTCATGGGCTCGGGGGTGACCATCAATCAGGGCGGGCCGGTGGGTGCGATCCTGGCCTACCTGGTGGCAGGTTTCCTGATGTACCTGGTGATGGTCTGCCTGGGCGAGCTGTCGGTGCAGATGCCGGTATCCGGCTCGTTCCAGGCCCATGCCACCAAGTACATCGGTCCGGCCACCGGCTTCATGATCGGCTGGGTGTACTGGATGAGCTGGGCCACCACCGTCGGCCTGGAATTCACCGCGGCGGGCATGCTGATGGTGCGCTGGTTCCCCGAGGTGCCGATCTGGTATTGGTCGGCGTTGTTCGTGGTGGTGCTGTTCGGCCTCAACGCCCTGGCCACCCGTGCCTTTGGTGAGGCCGAGTACTGGTTTTCGGGGATCAAGGTGGCGGCGATCCTCGGTTTCATCATTGTTGGCGTGCTGGTGATCTTCGGTGCCATCCCGCTTTCCAGTGGCGCGCCGGCGCCGATGATGAGCAACCTGATTGGCGATTCGCTGTTCCCCAACGGCTTGTCGGCGGTGTTCGCGGTGATGATGACCGTGGTCTATGCCTTCCAGGGTTGCGAGATCATGGGTGTGGCGGCGGGTGAAACCGACCAGCCGGAAAAGAGCATCCCGCGCGCGGTGCGCAACGTGGTGTTCCGCGTGCTGATCTTCTACGTGTTGGCGATCGTGGTGCTCTCGGCCATCGTCCCGTGGCAGCAGGCCGGTTTGATGGAAAGCCCGTTCGTGCAGGTGTTCGACATGGTCGGCATTCCCTATGCGGCGGACCTGATGAACTTTGTCATCCTCACGGCGATTCTGTCGGTGGGCAACTCCGGGCTGTATGCCTCGACGCGGATTCTCTGGGCGATGTCCAAGACCGGCATGGCGCCCAAGAGCCTGTCGCCATTGAGCAAGCGTGGTGTGCCGCTGCGGGCGCTGAGCATCACCCTGTGCTTTGCCCTGGTGTCGTTGATGACCAGCTTCGTTGCTGCCGACACGCTGTTCATGGTGTTGATGGCGGTGAGCGGGATGTCCGGGACGGTGACCTGGATTGTGATTGCCCTGGCACAGTACCGCTTCCGCAAGGCGTTTCTGCGCGAAGGCGGCAAGCTGAGCGAGCTCAAGTACCGGGCGCCGTTGTATCCGCTGGTACCGCTGTTGTGCATCACTCTGTGCAGCTCTCTGTTTGTGTTCCTGGCGTTGGATGAGACACAGCGGCCTTCGTTGTACTGGGGTTTTGGTTTTATTGCAGTGTGTTATGCGGCGTACTTCATCATCAATCGCAAACGGCAGGTGGTGTTGGCCCCGTCGGTTTAACGCATCCCGCTCCCACCCAGGCCCGGCGGGAGCGACTATCTTGTGGGAGCGGATTCATCCGCGAAGGACTGCGCAGCGGTCCCATCTTCTGGGCCGCGCTGCGCCCCTTCGCGGATAAACCCGCTTGTGTCTTGAGGTAGGCATAGAATCTGAGGTGAGAGCGGGCTTGTCCCGCGATGAGGCCCTCCGGTTTGTGGACATATCCATTTGCCAATGTGGCGCTGAGTCACCTTTCCGCCCTTACGGCGGCTTACTTTTTCAGTCGAAAAAAAGTAAGCAAAATTCTCGCCCCACCAGGGGCCCTACGCTGCGCTTCGGGTCCCCTCCTTCCGGTGTCGCTACGGGCATTGCGAGCTACGAGTTGCAAGCAACTCTACGCTTCGCAACTTCGGCTACGCCGAAGGCGCTACGCGCTAGCCCCTTCACGACACCTCCACTCAGCCCTACTGGTTAACGGGGCAGGTGGATCAAGATCAAAAGCAGATCAAGATCAAAAGCACAATTCGCTTCGCTCTTGCTTTCGGCGGCTGGGCGGCCAGTTGTGCGAAGTTGTAACAGCAGTCGGCTCGTTCTATGTGTGTGTTCATTAAATTTCAATAAAAACAAATAGATGTATAGGTAACTTCATCTGTTACATCACTTTTTATCTCCGATTGTCTCCTTGTTGAACAGTCGTTTAGTATGGCCTCAAGTCCTACCCCTCACGCCAACCACAATAATTCGAGGCCTCCCATGACTACTTCCCCGTCACTGCTGAGCAAAGTCGAAGCCGGCGTTGCCTGGATCACCCTCAACCGTCCCGAGCAGCGCAACGCTCTGGACATCCCCAGCCTGAAGAAGCTCCATGCCTTGCTCGACGACTGTAACGCCGACCCCGCGGTGCGTGTGGTGGTGCTGACTGGCAGCGGGCGTAGCTTCTGTGCCGGGGCGGATCTGGCCGAATGGGCTGAAGCCGAGGCCCGTGGCGCGCTGGAAAACTATGGCTGGACCGAGACCGCCCACGCCTTGATGCAACGCCTGCACAGCCTCGACAAACCGACGATTGCCGCCATCAACGGTACCGCCGTCGGCGCCGGGATGGACCTGACCCTGTGCTGCGACTTGCGCGTGGCAGGCGCGTCGGCCCGGTTCAAGGCGGGCTATACCAGCATGGCCTACAGCCCCGATGCCGGTGCCAGCTGGCATCTGCCGCGGCTGATCGGCAGCGAACAGTCCAAGCGCCTGCTGTTTCTCGATGAACTCTGGGGCGCCGAGCGTGCGCTGGCCGCCGGGCTGGTGGGCGATGTGTGCGCCGATGAGCAGTTGCTGGCCGTCACTGCGGAACTGGCCGGGCGCCTGGCCAATGGCCCGACCTTCGCCTTCGCCCAGACCAAACGTCTGATCCGTGACGGCGCCCAGCGCACCCTCGGCGAGCAACTGCAGGCCGAGCTTGCCGCCGGGTTGCTGTGTGGACGCAGCGAGGATGGCGCCGAAGCCTTGCGTGCATCTGTCGAAAAGCGCGCCGCAAAATTTGTTGGCAAATAAAAACTTACACGACCTTCTTCAGGAACATTCCATGAATTTCCAACTGACCCAAGAACAAGAAATGTTGGTGGAAGCGGTACGCAGTTTTGTCGCCAAAGAGTTGCTGCCCCATGAGGAGGCCGTGGACCGCGCCGACGAGGTGTCGCCGGAACTGGCTGCGCAGATTCGCGGCAAGGCCATCGCTGCAGGCTTTTATGCATTCAACATGCCCGAGGAAGTCGGCGGTGGCGGTCTCGATTACCTGTCCCAGGCGCTGATCGAACGTGAGCTATCCAAGGTGTCCTGGGCGGTGCATGTGTTTGTCGCGCGTCCTTCGAAGATTCTCATGGCCTGCAAGGATGAGCAGATCAACGACTACCTGCTGCCGTGTATCCAGGGCGAGAAGGTCGACTGCTTTGCCTTGACCGAGCCGGGTGCAGGCTCCGACGCCAATGCGATCAAGACCCGTGCGGTGCGCGAAGGTGATGACTTTGTCCTCAATGGTAGCAAGCATTTCATCAGCCATGCCGGGCACGCCGATTTCGCCATTGTTTTCGCCGTGACCGACACCTACGAGCACAGCGGCCGCAAGCGCAACGCGGTAACCGCCTTCCTGGTCGACCGTGGCACGCCCGGCATGACTATCCGCCGCGGCCCCAAGTGCGTGAGCAACCGCGGTTATCACACCTACGAGATGTTCTTCGACGACTGCCGGGTGCCGGCCAGCAAGGTGCTGGGCGAAGTGGGCAAGGGCTGGGAAGTGGCCAACGCCTGGCTCACCGCCGGGCGGGTGATGGTTGCCGCCAACTGCGTCGGCCAGGCCCAGCGGGCGCTGGACATGTCGCTGCAATGGGCGGCGGACCGCAAGCAGTTCGGCCAGCCGATCGGCACCTATCAGGGCGTGTCGTTCAAGCTTGCCGACATGGCCACGCAGATCCGCGCCGCAGAGCTGTTGACCCTGCACACCGCCTGGAAGATGGACCAGGGCAGCATGACCGATGGCGAGGCCGGCATGGCCAAGCTGTTTGCCAGCGAAGTGCTGGGCAAGGTCGCCGACGAAGCCGTGCAGATTTTCGGCGGCATGGGCCTGATGGATGAAGGCCCGGTCGAGCGGATCTGGCGCAATGCGCGGATCGAGCGGATCTGGGAGGGTACCTCGGAGATCCAGCGGCACATTATTTCCCGCGAACTGTTGCGTCCCCTGTTGCGTTGATCGGGTCGGAGAACTCTTATGTCGCAGTCGATTCGTGACAACCTCAAGCGTCTGCTGGCGCCGCGCCACCTGGCCTTTGTCGGTGGACGCAGCATGGCGCGGGCGTTCAAACGCTGTGCCGAAGGCGGTTATCAAGGCCAGATGTGGCTGGTTAACCCACAGCACGACAGCATCGATGGTATTCCCTGTGTGCGCAGTGTCGACGAGCTGCCCTGCGGCCCGGACGCTGTATTCATCGCCACCAACCGCGAACTGACGCTCACCTGCGTCGCTGAACTGGCCGCCATCGATACCGGCGGGGCGATCTGCTATGCCTCGGGCTTTGCCGAAGCCGGCGCCGAAGGCCAGGCGCTGCAGCAGCAACTGCTCAACGCCGCCGGCAACATGGCGTTGCTCGGCCCCAATTGCTATGGCCTGCTCGATTACCTGCACAACAGCGCGTTGTGGCCGGTGGCGCACGGCGGCAAGGCAGTCGAGAAGGGCGTAGCGATCCTGACCCAGAGCGGCAACTTCGCCTACAACCTGTCGATGAGCGACCGCTCCTTACCGGTGGCCTACATGGCCTCGGTCGGCAACCAGGCACAGCTGGGCATCGCCGAGCTGATGGATGTGCTGCTGGATGAACCGCGGGTGACTGCCATCGGCCTGCACCTTGAAGGTCTGAAGAATGTGCCTGGCTTTGCCCGTGCGGCGCACAAGGCGCTGGAGAAGGGCATCCCGATCATCGCCCTGAAAACCGGGGTGTCGCAGATCGGTGCCGAGCTGGCCCTGAGTCATACCAGCTCGCTGTCCGGTTCCGATGCGCTCTACGACAGTCTGTTCCAGCGCCTGGGAGTGATCCGCGTCAGCGGTCCGGTGAGCTTTGCCGAAACCCTCAAGGCCGTGGCCTGCGGCAACCTGCCCAAGGGCCGCAGCCTGATTGCCCTGGCCTGTTCCGGTGGCGACGCCGGGCTGATTGCCGATTACGCCGAACGCAACGACCTGAGCCTGCCCAAACTCGACGCCAGTCAGGTCGATGAGCTGGCCCAGGTACTGCCGGCCTACGCCAACCTGGTCAACCCGCTGGACTTCACCACGGCAATCTGGGGCGACGGTGCAGCGCTTGAGCGCATGCTCGACAGCGCCCTGCGTAGCGAGGCCGACGCGGCCATGCTGGTGCTCGACTATCCGGCCGAATATACCGGCGAGCGCAAGGAGTGCGACCTGCTGCTTGAGCTGTACAGCGCCGCGCTCAAGCGCCACGGTAAGATCGGCTTTGTCACTTCGGCCTTCCCTGAACTGCTCCCGGCCAGTGCCCGCGAGCGCCTGCATGGCCATGGCATTGCGGCGCTGCAAGGGGTTGAGGATGGGCTGGCGGCCTGGGGGCGTATCGCCGCCTACCAAAGCAGGCGTCAGGCCTTGCTCGACCTCGGCGAGTCGGCGCTGGTGCCGGTGTGTCCACAAGCGCTGCAAGGTGACAGCGAATTGCTCAATGAGTGGGACTCCAAACAGGCACTGAAGGCGTTCGGCTTGCCTGTTCCGGCAGGCGTGCTGACCACAGCTGATCAGGCAGTCAAAGCCGCAGAGGCCGTGGGCTACCCACTGGTGCTCAAGGCCGTGAGCGCGCAGTTGCCGCACAAGACCGAAGCCGGTGCCGTGGCGCTCAACCTGCGCGACGCGCAAGCGCTGGTCAGTGCACTGCAACAGATGCGCGCACGAATTGGCGCTTATGCGCCGCATGTGCCGTTCGAGCAGGTGCTGCTCGAACCTATGGCCAGCGCGCCGCTGGCCGAGCTGATCGTCGGTATCAAGCGTGAAAACGACTTCGGCCTGGCCCTGCTGATCGGTGCGGGCGGGATCCTCGTCGAGCTGCTCAAGGACAGCAAGACCCTTCTATTGCCAACCACCGACGGTGCCATTCGCGCGGCCGTACTCGGTCTGCGTAGCGCCAGTCTGCTCCAGGGCTTCCGTGGTCGCGAGCACGCTGATCTGGATGCACTGGTAGCGGCAATCCGCGCCGTGGCCGACTACGCCTGCGAAAACGCCGGGCAACTGCTGGAACTGGATGTGAACCCATTAATGGTCGGTGCCCAGGGCACCACCGCGGTCGATGCGTTGATTCGCCTCGGCCAGGCGTAAGGAGAACAACATGCACAACAGCCCATTGACCGGCGGCCAGGCCCTGGTTCGCCTGTTGGCCAACTACGGTGTCGACACGGTGTTCGGTATTCCCGGGGTGCATACCCTGGAGTTGTACCGCGGCCTGCCCGGCAGCGGCATTCGTCACGTCCTTACCCGCCATGAGCAGGGCGCAGGCTTTATGGCTGACGGCTATGCCCGGGTCAGCGGCAAGCCCGGCGTGTGTTTCGTCATCACCGGCCCAGGCGTAACTAATGCCGCCACTGCCATCGGCCAGGCGTACGCCGACTCGATCCCGATGCTGGTGATTTCCAGCGTCAACCACACCGCAAGCCTGGGCAAGGGCTGGGGCTGTCTGCACGAGACCCAGGACCAGCGCGCCATGACCGCGCCGATCACGGCGTTTTCCGCCGTGGCCTTGAGTGCCGAGGACTTGCCGGAACTGATTGCCCGCGCCTATGCGGTGTTTGACAGTGAGCGGCCGCGGCCGGTGCATATTTCGGTGCCACTGAATGTGCTGGCGGCGCCGGTCAAGCGGGACTGGAGCAATGAAGTGGTCCGCCGCCCAAGCCGTGGCCTGCCAGCCAGCAACGTGCTGGAGCAGGTGGCGGCCAAACTGGCGGCGGCCAAACGGCCGATGATCATCGCCGGCGGCGGAGCGTTGCAGGCTGCCGATGTGCTGCAACAACTGAGTACCCGGCTGGCAGCGCCGCTGTTCACCAGCGTCGCCGGTAAAGGCCTATTGGCCCCGAATGTACCGCTCAACGCCGGTGCAAGCCTGTGTGTCGAGCCGGGCTGGAAGCTGATCGCCGAGGCCGATGTGGTCCTGGCCGTGGGCACCGAGATGGCCGACACCGACTTCTGGCGTGAACGCCTGGAACTCAATGGCGAGCTGCTGCGGGTGGATATCGACCCACGCAAGTTCAACGATTTCTATCCCTGTGCGCTGGCCTTGCAGGGCGATGCACGGCTGACCGTCAGCGCTTTGCTGGAACACTTGCCGGACATCAAGCGCGACCCCGAGGCGGCTATCGCTTCGGTCTCTGCCTTGCGTCAGGCGGTCAAGGCCGGGCATGGCCCGCTGCAGACGGTCCATCAGGCGATTCTCGACCGGGTGGCGGCCGAGCTTCCCGACAACGCCTTCATCAGTACCGACATGACCCAGCTGGCCTACACCGGCAACTATGCCTTTGCCAGCCGGGCGCCGCGCAGCTGGCTGCACCCCACTGGCTACGGCACCCTGGGCTACGGCTTGCCAGCGGGTATTGGTGGCATGTTCGCCACCGAGGATCGTCCGGGCCTGGTATTGGTCGGCGATGGCGGCTTCTTGTACACCGCTCAGGAACTGGCCACAGCCGTCGAAGAGCTGGACCGTCCCCTGGTCGTGCTGCTGTGGAACAACGATGCGCTGGGGCAGATCCGCGACGACATGCTCAGCCTGGATATCGAGCCCATTGGTGTGCTACCGCGCAACCCCGACTTTGCCGGGCTGGGCCGTGCGTTCGGCTGTACCGTGGCCCAGCCACGCAGCCTCGATGAACTGCAACAGGACCTGCGCGCAGGTTTTGCCCGCAACAGCGTGACCCTGATCGAGCTCAAGCACGCCTGTGCTCGCTGACGTCCAACCCTATTCAGGAAGATTGCCATGCGCTTTTCCGATCTGACCCAACGCATTGCCGGTGACGGCGCCGCCGCCTGGGATATTCACTACCGCGCCCTCGAATTGCAAGCGCAAGGCCAGGACATCCTCTTGTTGTCGGTCGGCGACCCGGACTTCGACACTCCGGCGCCCATCGTCCAGGCCGCCATCGACAGCCTGCACAACGGCCACACGCACTATTCGGACGTACGCGGCAAACTGGCTCTGCGCCAGGCCATTGCCCGGCGTCACCAGCAGCGCAGCGGCCAGCCGGTCAGCGCTGATCAGGTGACGGTGCTGGCGGGTGCCCAGTGCGCGCTGTTCTGTGTTGCCCAATGCGTGCTCAACCCTGGCGATGAGGTGATTGTCGCCGAACCGATGTATGTCACCTACGAAGCTGTGTTCGGCGCCTGTGGCGCGACCGTGGTACCGGTGCCGGTGCGTTCGGAGAACGGTTTTCGTGTGTGCCCCGAGGATGTTGCCGCGCGCATCACCCCACGCACCCGCGCACTGGCTCTGAACAGCCCGCACAACCCCTCAGGTGCGAGCCTGCCGCGCTCGACCTGGGAGGCGCTGGCCGAACTGTGCATAGGCCATGACTTGTGGCTGATTTCCGATGAGGTTTACAGCGAGCTGTTGTACGAAGGCGAACACATCAGCCCCGGCAGCCTGCCGGGCATGGCAGAACGCACGGCGACCTTGAACAGCCTGTCCAAGTCCCATGCCATGACCGGTTGGCGGGTAGGCTGGGTAGTGGGCTCAACGGCTTTGGCTGCGCATCTGGAGAACCTCGCTTTGTGCATGCTCTACGGCTCGCCGGACTTCATCCAGGACGCCGCCGTGGTGGCCCTGGAGCAACAATTACCGGAACTGCTGGCGATGCGCGAAGCCTACCGCCAGCGCCGCGACCTGGTCTGCCAGTGCCTGGCCGATTGTCCGGGACTGAAGGCGCTCAAGCCTGATGGCGGCATGTTCGTGATGGTCGATATCCGCGAAACCGGCCTCAGCGCCCAGGCATTCTCTAATCAGTTGTTGGACCGCCACGGCGTGTCGGTGCTCGCCGGTGAAGCCTTCGGCCCGAGTGCGGCAGGGCATATTCGCCTGGGCCTGGTGCTGGGTGACGAGCCGCTGCAGGATGCCTGCCAGCGTATTGCCCGCTGCGCGGCAGAGCTGATGGAGGCCAAGGCCCATGCGTGAATATTCGCGTCTGTTTATCGATGGCACCTGGCAGGTGCCGTCCGGGCGGGGCATGGCCGAGGTGATCGACCCGGCCAGCGAAACGGTTACCGGCCGCGTGCCGCTGGGTGACGAAGAGGACGTCAACCGTGCGGTAGCGGCAGCGCGTCAAGCGTTTGCCGACTGGTCGCGCACGCCATCGAGCGTGCGGGCGGGCTACCTCCAGGCCTTGGTCGCGCAACTGACAGCGCGTGCCGAGGAAATGGCCAGTGTCATCACCGCCGAGCTGGGCATGCCGGTGCAGTGGTGTCGTAGCGTCCAGGTGGATGGGCCGATTGCCGGGCTTGAGCAATACGTTGGACTGACTGGCCTGATGGATGAAGTGCGTGGGGTTGGAAATTCGTTGGTGTACCGCGAAGCCGTTGGCGTCTGCGCGTTCATCAACCCGTGGAACTATCCGCTGCACCAGTTGATCGGCAAACTGGCCCCTGCCTTGGCGGCGGGCTGCACGGTGGTGGTCAAGCCAAGCCAGGAAACCCCGTTGCACGCCTTCTTGCTGGCCGAGATGATCGAAGCCATCGGCTTGCCTGCCGGGGTATTCAACCTGGTCAGTGGGCCGGGCTCGAAAGTCGGTGAAGCCCTGGCCCGGCATCCGCAGGTCGACATGGTGTCGTTCACCGGTTCCACCGGCGCCGGTGTCCGCGTGGCCCAGGCCGCTGCGCCGACGGTGAAACGCGTGTGCCTGGAACTGGGCGGCAAGTCGCCGTTGCTGATTACCGCCGACGCCGACCTTGAAGCCGCCGTGCGTTATGGTGTGCAGGACGTGATGATCAACTCCGGGCAGACTTGTACCGCCTTGACCCGCATGCTGCTGCCCGCCAGCCGCTATGACGAGGCGCTGGAGATTGCAGTGGATGAGACCCGCAAGCTGGTCATGGGCGATCCGCAAGATCCGCAGAGCTTCCTCGGGCCGATGTGTTCGGCGGCGCAGCGGCGCACGGTGCAGGATTACATCCGCATCGGCCAGGAGGAGGGCGCGCGCTTGCTGTGTGGCGGTGACAGCGCACCGGGCTTCGAGCGGGGTTTCTATGTGCAGCCAACCCTGTTCGCCGATGTCGACAACCGCATGCGCATTGCCCAGGAGGAAATCTTCGGTCCGGTGCTGTGCCTGATCCCTTATGTCGATGAGGCCCAGGCGATTGCCCTGGCCAACGACTCACCCTTTGGCTTGTCCGGCGCCGTCTGGGCGGCTGACCGCGAGCGGGCCTTGCAACTAGGGCGGCAACTGCGTACCGGGCAATGCTTCATCAATGGCGCAGCTTTCAACTACCAGGCGCCGTTCGGCGGCTACAAGCAGTCGGGCAACGGCCGTGAGTGGGGTGAGGAGGGGTTGGCCGAGTTCGTCGAGATCAAGGCCATGCAGATCTGATCTGAGGTACTCCGGGCAGGCTCAGGCCTGCTCGGCCTTTTCCAGCGGCTTATCGAACGCAACAAACAACTGGTCAGCGGTAATCGCACCGAGGTCCAGGCGCATGTTGGCCTCCAGCATCGCAAACAGGCGGGTGAACACCTCGAACACCTTGCAGTGGTCTTCCAGGCCGGAGA
The DNA here is from genome assembly GCF_050739775.1 of Pseudomonas sp. Classification (GTDB taxonomy): domain Bacteria; phylum Pseudomonadota; class Gammaproteobacteria; order Pseudomonadales; family Pseudomonadaceae; genus Aquipseudomonas. The sequence goes on along the minus strand of NZ_JBOICA010000004.1, from coordinate 24,754 downwards.
AGGGGTTGTCGATCTTCTCGGCGATCAACGAGCTTTCCTGCACCGCGTCGTATACCTCGCGCAAGGTGATCTCACTGGCCGCACGGGCGAGGGTCAAGCCGCCGTGGGCGCCGCGCCAGGACTTGAGGATGTTGGCCTTGACCATCAGCGAGACCAGGCTGCGCACTCGCGTGGGGTGGGTCTTGACCCATTTGGCAATGGTCTCGGTGCGCAGTTTCTGCGGGGCGTTGGCAGCCACGAACGACAGAATGTACGAGGCGGTGATCAGGCGAGTCGACTGGCTCATGGTCGGTAGAGTCCTTTGAAAAAATCCATCCTGAAGGGGGCTTGGCAGCGGTGTGTGATTGAGTCTAATGTAATTGTCACGATGACAAATACAAATATTTGCAGCATCGATGCGTGCGAAGTCGGCTGAATCCTTTTCTCTGCGCTTCAACAGGGGCAATGCCATGAGCGATAACAACAACAAAATTACTCAAGCGATGCACGACGGCGGCTTGCCGCGTCGCGACTTTCTCAAATATAGCGCCACCGTAGCAGCGGTGGCCGGGGCCTTCAGTCTTGGCTTGCCGATGCGTGGCTGGGCCGAGGAGGCCACCCCAAAAGCCGGTGGCGTGCTGCGTATGGGCCTGGCCGGTGGCAGTACCACCGATTCGCACGATCCGGGCTCCTGGAGCGACACCTTCACCTTTGTTGGCTTCTCGGCGGTGTACAACACCCTCTGCGAAATCGGCGTGGATGGCAGCGCCATTCCGGAACTGGCCGAGCGCTGGGAACTGAGCCCCGATGCACGGATCTGGACCTTCACCCTGCGCAAGGGCGTGACCTTCCACAACGGCAAGACCCTGGACGCCAACGATGTAGTGGCTTCGATCCAGCATCACCTGGGCGATAAATCCACGTCGGCGGCCAAGACCGTGCTCGGTGACGTCGCCCAGGTTCGCGCCGAGGGCAACGATACCGTGGTGTTCGAACTGCATTCGGGCAACGTCGACTTTGCCTATGTGGTCGCCGACTATCACCTGGCGATCATGCCGGCCAAGGACGGTGCAGCCGACTGGCAGTCTGGCGTGGGCACTGGCGGTTACCGTCTCAAGGGCTTCGAGCCCGGCGTGCGCATGGACCTGGAGCGCAGCCCGGATTACTGGAAAGCGGGCAGGGCGCATTTCGCCAGTGCCGAGCTGCTGGCCATCGCCGATGGCGCTGCGCGGGTCAATGCTCTGGTCACCGGTCAAGTCGATGTGATCAACAAGGTCGACCTGAAAACCGTGGCCTTGCTCAAGCGCAACCCGAACCTGGCCATCGAAGAAACCAAAGCCGCCCAGCACTACACCTTCCCGATGCTGACCGACAGCACGCAGTTCCAGGACAACAACATCCGCCTGGCCCTCAAGCATGCGATCAACCGTGAGACCTTGCTCGCCTCGGTGCTCTACGGCTACGGCCAGATCGGCAACGATCATCCGATCCAGCCCGGCAGCCGCTTTATCAATAACGCTCTGGAGCAGCGCAGCTACGACCCGGACAAGGCGCGCTTCTACCTGCGTCAGGCCGGCGTCGATTCGCTCAAGGTGCGTCTGCAAGCCTCCGATGCGGCCTACACCGGCGCCGTGGATGCTTCGGTGTTGTTCAAGGAGCAGGCGCGGCAGGCCGGTATCGACATCGATGTTGTGCGCGAGCCGGCCGACGGCTTCTTCACCAACGTGTGGATGAAGCAACCCTTCACCACTTCGTTCTTCTACAGCAGCCTGACCGCCGACCGCATGTTCAGCATCGGCTACGCCAAGGGCGCGGCCTGGAACGAGACACACTGGGACAACCCACGCTTCAACCAGCTGCTCAATGCCGCCCGTGGCGAGATGAACGCGCCGCTGCGCCAGGAGATGTACAACGAAATGCAGGCCCTGTGCCGCGACGATGGCGGGGCGATCGTGCCGCTGTTCGCCAGCTCCGTGGCGGCCCGCTCCAAGCGCGTCGCCCATGGCGGGGTGACCGCGCCCTACGGCGAGCTGGACGGTCTGCGCCTGATCGAGCGTTGGTGGCAGGCCTGAGGGCTGAACCTGCAGTGCCACCTTTCGTTGTGTCTGTTCGAGGAGCTGTCCGGTGAATAGTCTTTACAAACTGCTTGTGCAGCGTCTGGCCCTGGGCCTGTTGTCGCTGTTTGCGGTGGCGGTGATCATCTTCCTGGCCGTGGGCATGCTGCCTGGCGACGTGGCCGAGGCCATGCTCGGCCAAGCCGCCACGCCAGAAACCGTAGCGGCGCTACGTACGCAACTGGGCCTGGATGTACCGGCACTGACTCGCTTCGGCCAGTGGGCCTGGCAACTGTTGCACGGTGATCTCGGCGTGTCTCTGGCCAACCAGCGGCCGATTGCTGAACTGATCGGCAGCCGCCTGGGCAATACCTTCAGCCTTGCAGTACTGGCAGCGCTGGTTTCGGTACCGGTGGCGCTGCTGCTCGGCATGCTCGCGGCGTTGTACCGCAACAGCTGGTTCGACCGGCTGCTCAACACCAGCGCCTTGAGTGCAGTGTCGTTCCCCGAGTTCTTTGTCGCCTACATCCTCATTCTGGTGTTCGCGGTGAAGCTCAACTGGCTGCCGAGCATCTCCAACCTGGCCCCGGGGGCAAGTTTTGCCGAAGTGCTGGAGCGTTCGCTGTTGCCGGTGCTGACCCTGAGCCTGGTGGTGATCGCACAGATGATGCGCATGACCCGCGCGGCGCTGATCAACCTGCTGGCCAGCCCCTATATCGAGATGGCGCGGCTCAAGGGCATCAGCCCGGCGCGGATCATCTTCCACCATGCCTTGCCCAACGCCCTGGCCCCGATCATCAACGTCGTGGCGTTGAATCTGGCCTACCTGGTGGTCGGCGTGGTGGTGGTCGAGGTGGTGTTCGTCTACCCCGGCCTCGGCCAACTGCTGGTCGATTCGGTGGCCAAGCGTGACATCCCGGTGGTGCAGGCCTGCAGTCTGATCTTTGCCGCGACCTACATCCTGCTCAATACCACGGCCGATGTGCTGTCGATTGCCAGCAACCCACGCCTGATGCATCCGAAGGGGTAAGCCATGAGCCTGATCAAACAACTGCTGCGCGCGCCCTTGAGCGCCAAGTTCGGCCTGCTGGTGATTGTCCTGTATGTGCTGGTGGCGCTGTTCGCCCCGGTCCTGGCGCCCTATGGCGAGACCCAGGTGGTGGGCGAGGGCTTCGCGCCCTGGGGCGGGGAGTTTCTGCTGGGTACCGATAACCTCGGGCGCGACATGTTCAGCCGTCTGGTCTATGGCGCCCGCAACACCCTGGGCATCGCCTTTCTGACTACCGTTCTGGCCTTTGCCCTGGGTGGCTTCTGTGGGTTGGTGGCGGCGATCAAGGGCGGCTGGATCGATCAGGGCCTGTCGCGGGTGGTGGATATTCTCATGGCCATCCCGCAGTTGATCTTCGCCTTGCTGATCCTCAGCGTGGTCGGTACCACGGCCACCTCCTTGGTGCTGGTGATTGCACTGCTGGATGCCACCCGGGTGTTTCGTCTGTCACGGGCGGTGGCCATGACCGTGGTGGTCCAGGACTTTGTCGAGGCGGCGCGGTTGCGTGGGGAAGGGCTGTGGTGGCTGGTCAGCCGCGAAGTGCTGCCCAATGCCGCGGCACCGTTGATCGCCGAGTTTGGCCTGCGCTTCTGTTTTGTCTTTCTGTTCATCAGCGCGCTGTCGTTCCTGGGCCTGGGTATCCAGCCGCCAACCGCCGACTGGGGCAGCATGGTGCGCGACAACGCGGTACTGATTACCTTCGGTGATATCAGCCCGCTGTTGCCGGCGCTGGCGGTGGCGTTGATCACCGTCAGTGTCAATTTCGTCGTGGATTGGGTGCTGCACGCATCCAGCGGCCTCAAGGAGTGCTGAGCATGACCCGAGTGAGTAGTGAAAAGCCGCTGCTGGAAATCCGCGACCTGCGCATCGAAGGGCATTATGAAGACGCCTGGCATCCTTTGATCAAAGGCATCGACCTGACCCTGCAACGCGGTGAAGTGTTGGGGTTGATCGGCGAGTCGGGGGCCGGCAAGTCGACGCTGGGCCTGGCGTCGATGGGTTATGTGCGCGATGGCTGCCGGATCACCGGCGGTTCAGTGCTGTTTGACGGCATGGAACTGGTCGGTGCCCGTGCCGAAACCTTGCGCAAGCTGCGTGGACTGCGCATCGCTTATGTGGCGCAAAGCGCCGCGGCCTCGTTCAACCCGGCCCACCGCTTGATCGACCAGCATATTGAAACCGCAGTGAAGAACGCTGGCATCGACCGTGCCCAGGCCGAGGCCGAAGCAGTGCAGCTGTACCGGGTGCTGCGTCTGCCCAACCCCGAACAGATCGGCCAGCGTTATCCGCACCAGGTCTCTGGCGGTCAGTTGCAACGGGTGATGACCGCGATGGCCATGGCTTGCCATCCCGACCTGATCATCTTCGACGAACCGACCACCGCGCTGGACGTCACCACCCAGATCGAAGTGCTGGCGGCGATTCGTGATGCGGTGAAAACCTACGGCAGCGCAGCGCTGTACATCAGTCACGACCTGGCGGTGGTGGCGCAGATGGCCGACCGCATCATGGTCTTGCGCCACGGCAAGTTGGTGGAGGAGGCCGACACCCGCAGCATGCTCGACGCGCCGCAGCAGGACTACACCAAATCGCTGTGGGCGGTGCGAAGCTTTCGCACCGAGCCCAAGCCTAGCCCGGCGCAGGAGCTACCTTTGCTAGAGGTGCGCCAGGCGTGCGCCAGTTATGGCCAGCAGCCGGTCCTGCACGATGTTTCGTTGACGCTCCATCGCGGCCAGACCCTGGCGGTGATCGGTGAGTCCGGCAGTGGCAAGAGCTCCACGGCGCGGCTGATCACCGGCCTGCTGCCGCCGACGGCGGGGCAAGTGCTGTATGACGGTGAAGCCTTGCCGGCCGATTTTCGCCAGCGCAGCAAGGAGCAACTGCGGCGTATCCAGATGATCTACCAGATCCCCGACACAGCCCTGAACCCACGTCAGCGCATCGTCGACATTATTGGTCGGCCGTTGACCTTCTACCTCGGGCTCAAGGGCCAGGCCATGCGCAAACGGGTGGCCGAGCTGCTGGAGATGATCGAACTGGACCCGGCGCTGTACATGGAACGCCAGCCCCGCGAACTCTCCGGCGGACAGAAACAACGCATCTGCATTGCCCGGGCACTGGCCGCCGAACCGCAATTGATCATCTGCGACGAGGTGACCTCGGCGCTGGACCAACTGGTCGCCGAAGGTGTGCTCAAACTGCTCAACCGCATTCAGCAGCAACTGGGCATGGCCTACCTGTTCATCACCCACGACGTCGCCACGGTGCGCGCCATCGCCGATGAAGTGCTGGTGATGCAACGCGGGCGGGTGGTGGATCACGGCAGCCGCGATGCCATCTTCAGCCCGCCGTATCGCGACTACACCGGACTGTTGTTCTCCTCGGAGCCGGAAATGGACCCTGACTGGCTCAATCGCCTGCTGGCCAGCCGCGCCGCCCCTTCTACGTTGCAACCTGTTTAAGGAAAACCCTGATGAATGTATTGATCGTTCACGCTCATCCCGAGCCGCAGTCTTTCACCGCCGCGCTGCGTGATAAGGCAGTGGAGACCTTTCAGGCCCAGGGCCATCAGGCGCAGGTCAGTGATCTGTATGCGATGAACTGGAATCCGGTGGCCAGCGCCGAGGACTTCGGCTCCCGGGAAAACCCCGAGTACCTGGTCTATGCCCTGGAGCAGCGCCTGGGGGTCAAGAGCGGTTCGCTTGCCGCGGATATCCAGCAGGAGCTGGACAAGCTGTTGTGGGCCGACCTTGTGGTGCTGAACTTTCCGATCTACTGGTTCTCGGCCCCGGCCATGCTCAAGGGCTGGATCGACCGGGTGCTGGTGTCTGGCGTCTGTTATGGCGGCAAGCGTTTCTACGACCAGGGCGGGCTGGTCGGCAAAAAGGCCCTGGTTACCGTGACCCTTGGCGGGCGCGAGCATATGTTTGGCGAAGGCGCGATCCATGGGCCACTGGAGGATATGTTGCGGCCGATCTTGCGAGGCACCCTGGCTTATGTCGGTTTCGATGTGCTGGAGCCGTTTGTGGCCTGGCATGTGCCGTACATCAGTGAAGATGCGCGCAAGGACTTCTTGCGCAGCTATCAGCAGCGTCTTGAGCACCTGTCGGACGACCAGCCGCTGGAGTTTGTGCGGTTGTCGCAGTTTGACGAGGCGCTGTATCCGTTGGCCTGATGCGTAGCGGCTGCGATTACCCACCCATTCGGGTTATGGTCGCCGCCACCGAATCACCTGATAGTAAGTCCATCGGCTCACCCGGAGCAGTCACACGACGGAGTTGCTATGCGCAAGGCACTGAAGGTGATGTGCAGTCTGTTGCTGGCGTCCACTGCCACGGCTACCCTGGCCGCTGAAGTGGGCACCGGCAACACCCTCAGGTTGTACAACTGGACGGACTACATCGGCGAAACCACCCTGGCCGATTTCGAAAAAGCCACGGGCATCAAGGTGATCTACGACACCTTCGATGGCTACGAAACCGTGCAGACCAAACTGCTGACCGGCCGCTCCGGCTACGACCTGGTCATGCTCAACGCCTCCTTGGTGCCGCCGCTGATCAAGGCCGGCGTATTCCAGCCGCTGGACAAACAGCAACTGCCCAGCTGGCACAACCTCGATGCACAGGTGGTGCAGGCGCTGCAAGGCTACGATCCGGGCCTGAAATACTCGGCGCCCTATACCTGGGGCAGTAACGGGGTGACGTACAACGTCGACAAGATCAAAGCCCGTATGCCCGATGCGCCGATCGGTTCGCTGGCCATGCTGTTCGACCCCAAGATCGTCTCGCGCTTTGCCGACTGCGGCGTGACCCTGATGGACGCGCCCACCGAGGTGATCCCGCTGGCGCTCAAATACCTTGGCAAAGACCCACGCAGCGCTGCGCCTGCTGACCTCAAGGCAGTCGAAAAGCTGCTGCTGGACATTCGCCCCTATATCAAGAAATTCGACTCGGTGAACTACCTCACCAGCCTGCCTAATGGTGATGTGTGCATGGCACTGACCTGGTCGGGTGACTACGCCATCGCCCAGGCCCGCGCCGAAGAAGCGAAAAAAGACATCAAGTTGTCGTTCTTCATCCCCAAGGAAGGCTCGCTGATCTGGTTCGACAACCTTTACCTGCCCAAGGATGCCCCGCACAGCGCCAACGCCCATCGTTTCGTCGAGTTTCTGTTGCAGCCGCAGACCATGGCCCAGGTGACCAACTATATCCGCTACGCCAACAGCAATGCAGCGGCCACGACATTGGTGCAGGCGGACATCCGCAACGATCCGGCGATCTATCCCGATGACGCCACCCGCGAACGTCTGTTTGCCCAGAAAACCCAGGACGCCCGGGATATGCGCGCGATCACCCGGGTCTGGAGCACGGTCAAGACCGGTTTCTGACTTACCTCAATTCCCATTGCCAAGGAACAGACCATGGCTACGTCAAACAACGCTGTCGCAACCCCCTTTGCCCATGATCCGCTGGTGGAGGCCGACAAGGCCCACTATATGCACGGCTATCACATGTTCGACGAGCACCGCGAGCAGGGTGCGCTGAACATTGTTGCCGGGGAGGGTGCTTATATCCGTGACACCGAGGGCAACCGCTTCCTCGATGCGGTAGGCGGCATGTGGTGCACCAACATTGGCCTGGGCCGCGAAGAAATGGCCCTGGCCATCGCCGACCAGGTACGCAAGCTGGCCTACTCCAATCCCTTCTCGGACATGGCCAACACCGTCGCCATCGAACTGTGCGAAAAACTCGCCCAGCTTGCTCCGGGTGATCTGGACCACGTGTTCCTCACCACTGGCGGCTCGACGGCGGTCGATACCGCTTACCGCCTGATCCAGTTCTACCAGAACTGCCGGGGCAAGCCGCACAAGAAGCACGTCATCGCGCGCTACAACGCCTATCACGGCTCCACCACCCTGACCATGTCGATCGGCAACAAGGCTGCCGACCGGGTGCCAGAGTTCGATTACGCGCATGATCTGATTCACCACGTGTCCAATCCCAACCCGTACCGGGCGCCAGATGACATGGATGAGGCCGAGTTCCTCGATTTCCTGGTGGCCGAGTTTGAAGACAAGATTCTCTCGCTGGGTGCCGACAATGTCGCGGCGTTCTTTGCCGAGCCGATCATGGGCTCAGGCGGGGTGATCATCCCGCCCAAGGACTATTTCCTGCGCATGTGGCAGGTCTGCCAGACCTACGACATCCTCTTCGTCGCCGATGAGGTGGTGACCTCCTTCGGCCGCCTGGGCACTTTCTTCGCCAGTGAAGAACTGTTTGGCGTGCAACCGGATATCATCACCACGGCCAAGGGCCTGACCTCGGCCTACCTGCCGCTGGGCGCGTGCATCTTCTCTGATCGAATCTGGAAGGTCATTGCCGAGCCGGGCAAGGGCCGTTGCTTCACCCACGGTTTTACCTACAGTGGCCACCCGGTGTGCTGCACTGCAGCGCTGAAGAATATCGAGATCATCGAACGGGAGCACCTGCTGGCCCACGTCAAAGATGTCGGCAGCTACCTGGAGCGACGTCTGCAAAGCCTGCGCGAGCTGCCACTGGTAGGCGATGTGCGTTGCATGAAACTGATGGCCTGCGTCGAATTCGTCGCTGACAAGCGCAGCAAGGCATTGTTTGCCGACGCGGTAAACATCGGCGAACGCATCCACCGCCGTGCCCAGGACAAGGGTTTGCTGGTGCGGCCGATCATGCACCTGAACGTGATGTCGCCGCCTTTGATCATCACCCATGCCCAGGTGGACGAGATTGTCGAGATTTTGCGTCAGTGCATTATCGAGACGGCCAATGAGCTGCGTCGCGATGGCCTGTACAGCGGCACATGAGTGTAAGAGCAAGCGTGCAGGCTCATGCTCCAGCCGTTAGACTGCGGAGCATGAGCCACGCACCTCCTGAAACCCCTATCTGCCTGTCTTTGGGCGCTCTGCAGCAATGGCATGCAGCGCTGCAGAGCGCTTTTGCCCATATCGAAGCAGCGGATGGCCTTGGCCATCTGGCTGCCGCCATCAGCCAACTGGTGGCGGTTGAATCGATGATGATCAGCCTCGAATGCCAGGGTCAGGCGCCACAGTTGCTGTATCAGCAGGGCATTCCCGAGCCGCACCGCGATGCCATCCTCAACCGCTATTTCGCTGCGGGCTACCTGCTCGATCCTTTTTGCCTGGCGGTGGAAAGCGGCTTGGCCGAGGGCTTTTACCACCTGGAAGACATCGCCCCGGATCACTTTTTCGACAGTGACTACTACAAGACCTATTACCTGGGCACTGGCTGCAGTGAAGACAGCTATTTCATTGCCGACATGGGGGATGCCCGCAAGATATCCTTGAGCCTGTTCCAGGGCTGCAGCGGTTCGCGCCTCAACGGCGAGCAAGTTAACCTGTTGCGCGCGGTCGAGCCGATGGTCCGCGAGTTGCTGGTGCGCTTCGCCCGCCATGGACTCGCGCAAACCAGCAACAATGCTGGGCACAACAGTATCCAGGCGGCGTTTGATAGCTTTGGCTGCCAGGTGCTGACCGACCGCGAGCGGGAAGTGGCGCACATGATCCTGCGTGGTCATTCGGCCAAGTCCACGGCCAGCGAACTGGGTATTTCCCCCGAAACCGTGCGCATGCACCGCAAGAACCTCTACCTGAAGCTGCAGATCAACTCCCAGTCGGAGCTGTTCGCGCGTTTTATCGACTGGTTGCGCCAGGGCTGAGCCGCGTGTCAGGCACAGGGCCGCTGCTGTGCATTGCACGGGATAATAGGGGCACCAGTCCCTGTGTGGAGGACAAGCCATGAACAGCGATCAGCAACGCCTTCTGAGCGGCTTCGCCCTGGCCTTGGCCATGCTCTGCGTGGTGCCGGCAGTAGCGGCACAACCGAGCGCTGAAGAACCCATCGATATGTCTGCGGTGCACTTGCAGCCCAAGGAGCAAAATGGCATCAGCTACCTGGAGGGCGGCATCGGCATCGATGAGTCCCGGGCCTTGCAGCAGACCCGCGGCTACAACCTGCAGATCACCCTGTCGTCGGGGCCGGACAACAAGTACCAGAGCGGTGCCGAACTGCGCATTGAGTCTGCCAGCGGCCAGCCGGTGCTGACCCTGCAGGACATCGGCCCGATGCTCTACGCCAAGGTCCCGGCCGGTCATTACCAGGTTGTTGCCACGCTTGATGGCCAACAGTTGCGCCAGCAGGTGGTGATCGACGGCAGCGCACCGGTCAAGGTCAACTTGCACTGGCGCGAGTAGTGCGCCAGCATGGACGATCAACCGTTGCTGAGCCTGGGCCTGAGCGCGCTGCAGCGTGACGGTTTCCTGCTATTGCCCGGATTGCTCGCGCCCTCACAGGTCGCCCAGTTGCAAGCGGCGATCAGCACGCTTACGCCTATGCATTGGGATTACAACGGCTTGCTGGAGCACTACAAGTGTGTGTTCAACCGCGACCCGTTGTGGCTGGCCTATCTCGACCTGCCGGGGGTTATCGAACTGGCTGAGGCGGCGCTGGGCGAGGATTGCCACATCATCGGCCAGACCGCCTGGCGCAGCCATCCTGGCTATCAGGGCATGCCGCTGCACTTGGACTATCTGGTGATGGAGCTGCCTCCGGCACTGCTGGCCGACCCCGGCTTCGAGCTGCCGATGCAGGTGTGTACCGTGCAGTTCTACCTGGACGACATCGACGCCGAGCTGTGCCCGACCCAGGTGTTGCCTGGCAGCCACCGTGCAGGGCGCAAGCCTGTGCCCGGGGAGCAGCAGTGGCAGGGGCAGTCAGCGCAAAGCATTCTCTGCCGGGCGGGCGATGCCCTGATGTTTCGCAGCGAACTCTGGCACGGCGGCAGCGACAACCGCAGCGCTGGCCGCAGCCGCTCGATGCTGCAGGTGCACTACGGCCGACGCATGGTTGCGCAGAAGTTTTCGCCTTACCTGCACTGGCAGTTCAACCCGGCAGTGCTCGCCGCTGCGACGCCTCGCCAGCGGCGCCTGCTCGGCGAGCATGCCGAAGCCGAATACGACTGATGCTCAGGTCACGGCCTTGACCGCCAGCACATTGCACAAGGTGTGATCGAGCAGATGCTCGGTGGTGCTGCCGGTCAAGCGTTCAAGCAGTTTGCGTGGATGATTGCCCATCACCAGCACGTCGGTGCGGCTGTGCTCGACGAAGTCGGCAATGCTGCGGGTAATCGGCGCCGAGAGGAAGTGCTGACGCTCCTGCGGCACGCCGTGACGCACAGCCAGGTGTTCGAAAGCCTTGTGGATCGACTTGCGCACATCTCTGCCAAAGCCTGGCATGGTCACGGTACCGGCACCGAAATCGGCCATATGGGTGCGGGCGCTGTCGCACACATGCAGTAAATGCAGTTCGGCGTTGCACTGGCGTGCCAGATCGCTGGCGGTTTGTATCACCGCTTCATTAAGGTCGTCATGGGGATGTTCGGGGTGAGTCGGGTCGACGGCGGCCACCACGACACGGGGCAACGGGCAGTGCATAGCAGAGACAAGGTGCAGCGGACACGGGCACTCGCGCAGCAGTTGCCAATCCAGCGGGGTGAACAGCAGGCGCTTGAAGGCCGGCTCGTGCTGCACATCCTTGATCAGCAGGTCCGGGTCGATTTCCTTCACTTGCGCCAGAACAGCGTTTATCAGGTCACGGGTCAGTATTGCGTCAGTGCTGACCCGGATGCCGTTGTCATGCAGCAAGGTGGCTTCGTCGGCGAGCCACTGACGGGTGTCCTGTTCACGGGTCTGGTTCAGGAACTCGTCGCCGCTGATCACGCCGAGGGTGTCAACCTCCTCGATAAAGGCACAGATATGCAGGGCGGCACCGGTGGCGTGGGCCAGGGCGGCGGCGCGCTCCAGTGCCGGGGTGTGACGCATATCGCCACCGACCATCAGGAACAGGCGTTGGTACTGGCTCATGGTGCACCTCCGGTCGCGTTGCATTGCCAGCCCCCGAGCTAGAGTTTAGCCCATTGCCTGCAACGCCCCCGGCGCCAGCGCCAATACGGCCTGACCGATGGTCACTCAGCCACGGCGGTCCAGCCAGACGGTCTGGGCGTTGCAGAACTCGCGCACGCCGAAGTGTGACAGTTCACGGCCGAAACCACTCTTCTTGACCCCGCCGAAGGTGACGCGCGGATCGCTGGCACAGTAGCCATTGATGAATACGCCGCCAGTGTCCAGTTCCTCGGTGAGCTGGGCGGCCAATTCCAGGTCCTGGGTGTAAATCGTCGAGGCCAGGCCGAACTCGCTGTCGTTGGCCAGTTGCAGGGCATGGCGGGCGTCGCGGGCGGTAATGATCGAGGCTACCGGGCCGAACAGCTCCTGGCGGAACGAGGTCATCTGGTCGGTGACATCGGCCAATACGGTCGGCGCGTAAAAGTTGCCCACGCCGTCTACCTTGTGCCCACCCAACAGCAGGGTCGCGCCTTCAGCCAGGGTGGCCTGGACCTGTTCATCCAGCTCGTCGCGCAGGTCGAAGCGGGCCATCGGGCCCAGGTAGGTCTGCTCCGACAACGGATCCCCCATGACCAGCTGACGGGTGGCTTCGACGAACTTCTGGGTAAAGGCTTCGACCACACCTTGTTCGATGATCAGACGCTTGGCGGCGGCGCAGACTTGACCGGTATTGGCGTAGCGGCCGATCACCGCGGCCTTGACCGCTTCGTCGAGGTTGGCATCGTTGAGAACGATGAACGGATCGGAACCGCCCAGCTCCAGTACGCATTTCTTCAGGGCCGCGCCAGCCTGGGCACCGATGGCCATGCCGGCACGTACGCTGCCGGTCAGGGTCACGGCGGCGATGCGTGGGTCCTTGATGGCCTGGGAAACACCGTCTGGGGTGACGTTGATGACTTCGAACACACCGTCAGGCAGACCGGCCTGCTTGATCACCTCAAGCAGCAGGTAGGCGCTGCCCATCACATTCGGCGCATGCTTGAGCACATAGGTGTTGCCGGCGATCAGTGCCGGTACGGCGCCGCGCAGCACCTGCCAAACTGGGAAGTTCCACGGCATCACCGCCAGAATCGGGCCCAGCGGACGGTACTCGATACGGGCCTTGCCGTTTTCCACCAGGGTCGCTTCGGCGCTGAGCATGCCCGGGCCCTGAGCGGCGTACCACTCGCACAGTTGGGCGCATTTCTCCACTTCGCCACGGGCCTGGGCCAAGGGCTTGCCCATTTCCAGGGTGATCATCCGCGCCATGGCTGCAGCGTTGTCACGGATGGCGCTGGCCAGGGTGAGGATCAGCTGGGCGCGCTCGGCCACTGGCGTACGCCGCCATTGGGCGAAAGCGGCCGCAGCCCGTGCCAGCGCCGCACCAAGGTCGGCCTCGGACTGGTAAGGGTAGTGGCCAATGGCCTCGCCGTTGGCGGGGTTGATCGACACGGCATGGGTATGGCTGGAAAACGCGGTCATGGCACTGTCCTGCAAGAAAGTAGGGATCGGCGCCAGAGTAGAGGGCTGTGCATGTTGTGGAAACTGAATAATAATGATCCTATCATTCACGAATGGAGAACGATGTGGACCTGGTTCAGCTGGAAATCTTCAAAGCCGTGGCCGAGTACGGCAGCATCAGCGTTGCCGCCCAGCACATCCACCGGGTGCCTTCGAACCTGACGACGCGTATCAAGCAGCTGGAAAGCGATCTTGGCGTCGAGTTGTTCATCCGCGAGAAGAGCCGCCTGCGGCTGTCACCGGCGGGCTGGAACTTTCTCGATTACACCCGGCGCATCCTCGCCCTGGTTGAAGAAGCGCGGATAACCGTGGCGGGCGAAGAGCCCCAGGGGCCGTTCTCCCTCGGTTCACTGGAGAGCACCGCGGCCGTGCGCATCCCGGCCTTGCTCGCTGCCTATAACCAGCAGTACAGCAAGGTCGAACTGGATCTTTCCACCGGGCCGTCGGGGGCAATGATCGAGGGTGTGCTGTCCGGGCGTCTGGTGGCGGCCTTTGTCGATGGCCCGGTGTTGCATCCGAGCCTCGACGGCGTGCCGGTGTTCGAGGAACAGATGGTGCTGATCGCGCCGCTCAACCACGGGCCGATCAGCCGTGCCCAGGACGTCAATGGCGAAAACATCTATGCCTTTCGTTCCAACTGCTCCTACCGCCATCACTTCGAGCGCTGGTTCAGCACTGATGCGGCGGTGCCGGGCAAGATCTACGAGATGGAGTCCTACCACGGCATGTTGGCCTGCGTCAGTGCTGGTGCGGGCCTTGCGTTGATGCCGCGCAGCATGCTGCAGAGCATGCCAGGCTACGCCACGGTCAGCGTTTGGCCGTTGTCCGAAGATTTTCGTTATTTACACACTTGGCTGGTCTGGCGGCGTGGCACCGTCTCCCAGAACCTGTCGAGTTTCGTCCAACTGCTTGAGGCGCGCCGCGAGGCCGCGTCTGTCGAAGCGACTGGATAAAGCCTGCTGTAGCGCAGGTTTCATTGGCTAGACTGAATCCATCGCACCCATGCCACGTGCGAGCCGGAGCAGCCATGCTTGATTACTTCGCATTGGGTCTGTTGATCTTCGTCGGTCTGGTGCTGTTCTACGGCATCATCGTGCTACACGACATCCCCTACGAGATCGCCGTTCACCGTAACCATCCGCATCAGGATGCTATTCATGCCACCGGCTGGGTCAGCTTGTTCACATTGCATGCGCTGTGGCCGTTCCTGTGGATCTGGGCCATGCTCTACCGCGAGGACCGAGGCTGGGGCATTGGCACAGGCAGTGCCGGGCAACCCTCAGCGGCTGAGCTGCAGCGCGAGCTACAAGCACTGCAGCAACGGGTGGCGCAACTGGAGGCGGCTCAGGCCAGACCCAGTGATGCCAAGCTCGAGTGTGGCGGGGGGACCTAGGCCATGGACCTGCTGCTGGTGCTCACCTACGCTGCGATCTGTGTGGCGATCTTCAAGCTGTTTGGCATTCCTCTGAATAAATGGACAGTGCCTACCGCGGTGCTGGGTGGCGTGGTGCTGATTGGTGCGTTGATCTTCACCATGAACTACAACCATCCCTATTCGGAAGTGGCGCGTACCTATTTTGTTTCGGTGCCGGTGATTCCTGTGGTCACTGGCAAGGTGATTGATGTGCCGGTATTGGGCAATCAGCCGCTGAAAGAGGGCGATGTGCTGTTTCGCATCGATCCTGCGCCGTTTCAGTACCGGCTCCAGTCGCTCAAGGCCCAACAGTTGGCGGCCAGGGGTGACCTGTACCGGATCAATGAGCTGATCAAGCGCAACTTCGGCACCCGCCGTGAGCAGGAAGCAGCTATTGCCCAGGTCGACGACTTGCAGGCACAGATCGATAACGCCCAGTTCGAGTTGGACAATACGGTGGTCCGTGCGCCGAGCAAGGGGTATGTGACGCATGTGTCGCTGCGTCGGGGGATGATGGCAAGCAAGTTGCCACTGCGGCCTTCGATGGTGTTCATTCCCGAGGAAGGCCATTACTTCGCTGCCTGGATGCGCCAGAACAGTTTACTACGGTTGGTGCCGGGCGATGAGGCGGAGGTGGCCTTTGACGGTATACCTGGCAAGGTGTTCAAGGGCCGGGTGAAGAATGTCATTGCGGTGATCGCTGAAGGGCAGGTGCAGCCGTCGGGGAATCTGATCGGCTTTACCGGTTCGCCGCCGGCGGGGCGGGTGCCGGTGGTCATTGAGATTACTGATCCTGAGTTTGCCAAGTACAGTGCGCAGATGCCTGGGGGGGCTTATGGTCAGGCGGCGCTGTACAGTAAGCACTTTCATCATATTGCGGCGATGCGCAAGATCCTTTTGCGCATGGCTGCGTGGATGAATTTTATCTTTCCGTTTCATTGAGCGACGCTTGCTGTGGGAGCGGGCTTGCCCCGCGATGAGGCCTTCACTAGCGCTACATTTTGTGAGCATATCCGTTTGCTTGGGTGGAGCTGAATCACCTTTGCGCCCTCACTCCGCTCTTGCTTTGATTGTCTAGACGTTGTCCTGTGGGTGCACTTCGGCTTGGCTATCTGCAGCTATCGGCTGCGCTACCCAGGACATGAACAGTTCGTAACCCACCGCCAGTAACACCGGGCCGATGAACAGGCCGATGATGCCGTTGGTCAACATGCCGCCCAAGGCACCAATCAGCACTACCGGCATCGGTACGGCTACGCCACGCCCCAGCAACAAGGGTTTGAGGACGTTGTCGGAGAGGCCGGCGAGGAGGGTCCAGATTGCGAAGATGACCGTGCTGACGCCTACGCCGTCATGGGCAAATACGTAGATGACGATGGGCAGGGTGATCAGCAGGGTCGGTAACTGGGTGATCCCCAGCAGCAGCACCAGCAAGGCCAGTACGCCGGCAGCGGGTACGCCCATGACCACTAACCCTATGCCCACCAGTAGCATCTGGATGAAGGCGATGCCGACTACGCCCTGGGCCACGGCGCGGATGGTTGCGGTGCACAGCGCGGCCAGTTGCGGGCCACGCTGGGGGCCGGAGATGCGGGTGGCGATGGCGACGCCGGTGCGATGGCCGCTTTCACCTTT
Organism: Pseudomonas sp.; assembly: GCF_050739775.1. GTDB lineage: Bacteria > Pseudomonadota > Gammaproteobacteria > Pseudomonadales > Pseudomonadaceae > Aquipseudomonas. The sequence continues at coordinate 8,171 of NZ_JBOICA010000004.1, read as the reverse complement.
GGCCATGATCACGCCGCCCACGATCAGGGCCAGCACAAACACCAGGATTCCCGAACCGATGCCGGCCAGTTGGGTCAGCAAAGTCTTGCTCACGCCTTTGAGGTGCGGGGCTACCTGCGACAGCGCCCAGCTCAGGTCTTCACTGGCATGCGCCCAGATGCCGTACAGCGGGGCGCCAATCAAGGGCCAGTCGCGAACGCTCAAGGGCGGCGCCGGGATCTCGATGACGTGGTCCTCGAAGCCATGGATTCCCAGCCTGACCGACTCGGCCACCGAGGTACCGAGCAGGCTCAAAGGGCCGATCAGGCAGGCCAGGCCGACAATCACCAAGAGCACCGCAGACCAGCCGGGGCGATTGCCGAACCAGCCACTCAGGCGCTGGTTCAAGGGGTAGAGGGTGATCGCCAGGATCACTGCCCACAACATCAGGCTCAGGAAGGGTTTGAAAATCTCGAAGCAGAACATCACCAGTACCGCGATCAATCCCGCACGGATCAAGACATCCAGCAGTTCTCTGCCGTTTCCAAACTGTATCGGTCGATTGTCGGCCATGACAGATTCCTTGTACGTGGATGAGTTAGCGCGCTGCCGGACAGCGACTGGCGCCGCTGCGGGCGGTCTGGCTGACCAGCTCGGTGAAGCGCTTGAGGTTCTGCTGATGAGCCAGCACCAGGTCATCGATGGTTGCCCCGGCCGGGGTCTGGATCACGCTGTGGCAGTTGAGCGCGGCACCGCCGTTGCCATTGGCCGCGCGCAGGCGCCAACTGGCATCGAACAAGGCGTACTGCCCCGGCACCGAGTCAAAGCGTTGCACATCAACCCGCAAGCTCAGGCGCGACTGGCCACTGCGGGTGGCGAACTGGTTGACCAGGGCATTCTGCAACTCATCGGCCAGACTTGCGCCCCACCATTCGGTTTCGAGGATCGCCAGGCCGCTGTTGCTCTGGCGAATCACCACCTGCGGGCGGTCGACCTGGGGCGGCACGCTGACCCGCTCCAGTTGCACATCGACTGTGCTGGCAGGCGCCGGTTGCTGCGGAATCAGGGTGTGGTAGTGAATCGGGTCGCTGCGACAAGCCGCCAGCAACATTGCCAGGCCCAGTAGTGCGAATTTTGCGGCGTGCGCCATGGTCGATGCTCCTGCGGTCAATTGCGCGACGAGGGTTTCAGGGTGTCGGCCGGAGCGTCCTTGGGTCTGCCGCGCAGCAAGGAATCGGGGTTGCGGCCCAGGTAATCGGCCAGCTCACGTAGCGAGCGCGACATGCGCCCCAGTTCGTCCAGGGTCTGGGTCAGCTGTTCACGCTGGGGCGAGTCGTCGGCCAGGGTCGAGTTGGCCGACTGCAGGGTCTTGCTGACCTCCTGCAAGGTGCCCTGAACCCCGGGCAAGGTGCGGCTGTTGAACTGCGCCAGGCCCTTGCGCAATTCCACCAGGTTGGCGTCCAGGTTGTTGGCGATGCGCTCGATCGGCAGGCGGTTGATGCGCTCGACCATGGCCTGGAACTGTTCCTGCAATTGTTCCAGGCTGCCCGGGACGGTAGGGATGGTGATGGGCCGTGCCGTCGGATCGAAGGCCACCTTTGGCGCTTTCGGGTCGAAATCCAGCGCGATGTACAGCTGCCCGGTCAGCAGGTTGCCGCTGCGGGCCTGGGCGCGCAGGCCGTTATCGACAAAGGTGCCGAGGATGTGGGCGGCGGCCTGTTCGTCATCGGGATTGTGATTGAGCGCCTTGATCAGCTTGGTGTGTGCCCGGCCCAGGCGCTGCGGATAGATGACGATACCGACATTGACCGGGAAGGAACGCTGCTCGGCATCGAAATCCAGGTTGACTGATACCACCCGGCCAATTTCCACCCCGAGAAATTCCACCGGTGCGCCCACTTTCAGGCCGCGCAGGGCCTGGTCAAAGCGCAGGGCCAGGTACTGGGGCTTGCCGTTGGGCGGGGCGAGGGCGGTTTTCTCGTCTTCGAACAGTTCGAACACTTTGTCTTCGGCAGCCACCTGGTCTTCGGGGTTGTATTGCGGCGTACGGAAGGCGATGCCCCCCACCAGCAGTGACGACAGCGACTCGGTACGCACCGCAAAGCCATTGGCGCCGACCTCGACGTCGATACCGCTGGCATTCCAGAAACGGGTGTTGTTGGTGACAAAGACGTCGTTGGGCGAGTGAACGAAGACTTCGATGTCTACGCCCTTGCCGTCCTTGGACAGCTCATAGGCCACCACCTGACCCACTGGAATCTTGCGGTAGTACAGCGGTGAGCCGACACCGAGCGAGCCGAGGTCGTCGGTGTGCAGGGTAAAACGCTTGCCGGGCTCGCCGTAAGTGATGGGTGGCGGCATCTCCAGCCCTTTGAAGACCTTGGCGCGGTTATCCGATTGCCCGGAATCGGCACCGATAAAGTCGCCGGAAAGCAGGGTATCGATGCCGGATATGCCGCCAGCACCAATGCGTGGGCGAACCACCCAGAAAGTCGCGTCTTCGCGGGTGAAGTTATCGGCCTGTTTGACCAGATTCACCGTGGCAGTCACGCTTTTCTGGTCGTGGCTCAATTCCACTGTCGTCACGTGGCCGATCACCACGTTGCGGTACTTGACCTCGGTTTTGTTGGCGGTCAGGCCTTCGCCCGTCTTGAAGGTGATCTGGATGGTCGGCCCCTGTTGCAACCAGTTTTGTACCACCAGCGAAATGCCCACCAGCACCGCGACAATCGGCACGATCCATACCAGCGACACATTGAGGCGTCGGCTCTTGACCGTCGATGGGCCTGGCACAGGCGGCTCTTCAGTGGCTGCTGACTTCATCCGTGCACTCCTCGGGTTGACGGCTTTCCCAGATCATTCGCGGGTCGAAACTCATGGCGGCGAGCATGGTGAACACCACCACCAGGCCGAAAAACAGGATGCCCGGACGCGGCTCGATGTCGCCCAGGGCCTGGAACTTGACCAAGGCGGCGACCAAGGCCACGACGATTACATCAAGCATTGACCAATAACCGATCAGCTCGACGAAGCGGTAGAGCTTGGAGCGTTCCTTCTGCGCCCAATTGCTGCCACGCTGTACGGTTACCAGCAACAGGCCGAGGGCGACAAATTTGGTCGCCGGCACGGCGATGCTGGCGATAAAGATGATCAGGGCGATATCCCAGGCGCCGTGCGACCAGAATTCGATGACCCCGCTCATGATGGTGCTGTCGTCGCCACTGCCAAGCATTTTCGTGTTCATTACCGGCAGCAGGTTGGCGGGCACATAGAACACCAGCGAAGCGATCAGGTAGGCCCAGGTGCGGGTCAGCGAATCGGGCTTGCGCGCATGCAGCGGGGCGCCGCAGCGGTCGCAGTGATGCGCCGCGTGACTGGCATCGCAGGCTTTGCCGCAAGCGTGGCACAGCACCAGGTTGAGCTCCGAGGCCAACGGCGGGCGGGTCATGGCAGGGCGTCCCACAATTCGCGGATATCACGGCCGGCCACGCGGATGATCAACAGACTCAGCGCCGCCAGGGCCAACAGGCCGATACCGGGCAGCACATCGAGCAGGCCGGCCAGTTTGAATACCGCGACCATGGCGCCCAGCAGGCAGACTTCGAGCATGCTCCACGGCCGCAGGGTTTCCAGCCAGCGCATGCACAGGCTGAAGGCCGGCGAACGCTGTCCGGCCAAGGCAAAGCACAGCACCCAGATCAGCAACAGGAGTTGGAACATCGGGGCGATGATGATCGAGATCGCCGCCACCAGGGCAATGAAGGTAATGGGTCCGGTGGCCAGGGCGCGAACGGAGTCCCAGAGGGTGGCGCTGTTGGAAAAACCCTGCAGGCTGATGCTCATCACCGGGTAGAAATTGGCCAGCAGCCACAGCACCCCGGCGGTGATGCTCAAGGCCAGGCGCTGCTGCAGCGTGAGGCCGTTGTAACGTTGCAGCACGGCGCCACAGCGCCGGCACAAGGCCTTCTGGTGTTTGCCGAGGGAGACCTTGTGGTACACGCAGTCGCAATGTTCGCAAATGATCAGCTGATCGGTATCCAGCATGGTGCGCGCTCAGGCTGCGGGCGGAGACTAGGTCAATATAGTCGGCGTGTGAGCAAGCCCGCGGATTTTTCCGTCATCCAAGGGGCTGGCGATGAACTTGGGCTATACCTAACTGGCTCGGCTCACCCGCACGGAGTGCGCAGATGAAACCAGTGAACTGTGTTCTTTGCCTGCTGTTGACGGCCCAACCGCTGTTCGCCCTGGCCGAAGAGGCCCCTGCGGCGAATGACGCGCAAACCGTGCGCAACCCCCGGGTGATCGACAAGCTCATCGACATGGGCGAGTACCTGCGCGGCCTCAAAACCTTCAAGGTCAGCGCCCAGTCCACGCGTGACACGGTGCTGGACTCGGGGCAGAAGATCAAAAGCGAGTCGCTCAACGTGCTGCAGGTGGACGGTCATAACCACCTGTACGCCAGGAGCGACGGCGATACTCGCACCCTGGAGTTTTTCTACAACGGCAAGCAGCTGACCCAGTACTCGCCCTATCTCAAGTACTACACCACGGTCGAGGCGCCGCCGACTCTGGTCGAAACCCTGCACCGCCTGGAGACCTACTACGGCATCCAGTTGCCCCTCGAAGACCTGTTCCTGTTCGGCAGCGACCAGGCCCAGATCGACGGGATCAAGAGCGCGCTGTATATCGGCCCCTCGACCATCAACGGCAAGCTCTGCGATCACCTGGCCTTTCGCCAGGCTGATGTCGACTGGCAGCTGTGGCTGACCCGTGAGGAGCAACCGCTGCCGTGCAAGCTGGTCATCACCACCACCAGCGAGGCCAGCGCCCCCGAGTACACCGCGGTGTATAGCTGGAACCTCAAGCCGGACAGCAAACAGGTGAAGTTCACCTTCGTGCCGGGTAAGGGCGATGTTGCCATTCCATTGAAGAAAGCCAGCGAGTAGGGGAGCGCCGCCATGTTCAGGATCGCCTCGTGCACTGTGCTGTTGTCGCTGTTGAGCGTGTCGTTGTTGACGCTGGTACCGGTGTTCGAGGCTGACGCCGGCCCTCGGGCCATGGGCCATGCCCGAGCCTCGGTGAACCGCGCGCCAGCGGCGGGGGCGCCACGGGCCCAACGGATCAATACCCGGCAGAACGTAGCGGGCAACCGCGCCAACAGTAACCGCCAGGTCAACAGCAATCGCCAGATCGATAGCAACAATCGTCATATCAATGCCGGCAACCGTGCCTACGTCAACACCGGGACGCGCAACGTCAACATCGACAACCACCGTGACGTCGATATCGATGTCGATGGCGGCGGGCGCTATGGCTATGACGATGACTATCACCCGATAGCGGCCGCTGCGGCAGTGACCGCCACCGTGGTGGCCACCGCGGCGGTGGTCGGGGCGATTTTCCGGCCCTCGCAGATGCCGGCCGACTGTGTGCAGGTGGTGCGCTACAACACGGCTTACCTGCAATGCGGATCGACCTGGTTCCAGCCCCAGTACCAGGGCAGCAGTGTCACTTATGTAGTGGTCAATGCTCCTTGAATACGCTGGAGTACAAATGTGCTCCTGCCTGAAACTGCACATGCGAGCATCCGGAGCTGGCGAGAGCAGGGAACTTGGGTGCCACTGCGAGTATCCTATTTGACGTAGGTACTCTATTTCCGGAGGCACCACCATGCGTCGTTTACTGATGGCTTCTTCGCTCGTTTTTTGCTTGCCCGTGGGCATCGCTCTGGCCGATGTGGACGCCAAAGATGTGGCCACCTCGGCGGGGATATCCGCTTCGCTGTATTCCACCTTCAAGGATGACAAACGCGTCATCCCGGCCCGTGACGATGCCTCTTCGTTCATTGCCAGTGGCGGCGCTATTCGTGGCGTTTACCTGGAGTCGATGATGCAGCGTATTCGCCAGGACAACCCCGGCTTGCAAGCCAGCGATGAAGACATTGCCCGGGCGATCCTGACCCAGGACGAACTGGGTAGCGCGCGCTGAGCTATCCTGGCAGGGGCTGGTGCTCCCACAAGAAACGGAACCCATCATGTTCAGATTATCGCCACTCGGTCTTTGCCTGCTCGTGTCATTGTCCAGCGCCCCGGCGTGGGCCGAAACCGTGGTGCCCCTCAAGGGCCAGAGCTCACAGCAGATTCAGCTGGACATCAACGATTGTCATAATGTCGCCAACAGCGCCTCGACCGCGCCGCCCGTGGCGGGCGGGCGGGTCAGGGGCGCGGCTGTCGGCGCCGCCGCCGGTGCGGTAGGGGCCGAGGTGCGTGGCCGTCAGCATGACGAAGTCTATGACCGTGTCGACGACGATGTGAAGCAGGAGTACCGGCAGAACCGCGCCAAGGAAACGGCGGCAGCCGGTGCCGTGGTCGGTGGCGCGCATCAACGCCAGGAGCGCCGGGCCCAACGCCAGGCCAGTGCGTCAAGCAACGCCACGGCTTACACCAGCTGCCTGCAGGGCAAGGGCTATCAGGTCAGCCCTTGAAACGGTGCGTAGGGTACGTTGCGTATGCGCCTCGCCTAGCAGGATGTGCCGCAGTCTTCTAATCTTCTTCTGGCCTGTCGTCAGTCCAGAGGCTTCGCATGAAGCCATGCCTTGTAGGCCTATCCAGCATCGGACGCTGACGTCGGCGCGGCTGGCGTCGGTAACGTAAAGGCCAGCCTGCCTGGGTGAGCGTATGACCGAGACGCACAGCGATTTTCGCTATTGGGCTTTCATCTCTTATTCGTCCCGCGACCAGCGGATCGCCAAGCGCCTGCACAAACGCCTGGAAACCTACCGTATTCCCCGTGACCTGATCGGGCGTCCCGGTCGTGACGGGCCTGTGCCGAAAACGCTGTTTCCGATTTTCCGCGATCGCGAAGAACTGCCGATGTCTGCCGATCTCGGTAGCTCGATCGAAGATGCGTTGCGCGCCTCTCGCTACCTTATAGTGCTGTGCTCCCCCTCGGCGGCGTCCTCGCGCTGGGTCAACGAAGAAATTCGCTATTTCAAGTCGCTCGGTCGTTCGGAGCGCATTCTGGCCTTGATGCTCGATGGCGAGCCCAATGCCAGCGACGATCCGGCCCAGGTGAGCCTGGAGTGTTTCGCTCCGGCATTGCGCTTTCGGCTTGACGCGTCAGGGCAGTTGGGTAACGTGCGTACCGAACCGATCGCGGGTGATCTGCGCAAGGGTGGTGATGGCTGGAAAGTCGCCTTTTTCAAGGCAATGGCTGGCATTACGGGGCTGGGCTATGACGCCTTTGCCCGGCGCGAGCGGCGCAGGCAGAAGATTCGCCGCCTGCTCGGCGGCATCGCAGCAGGGCTATTGGTGGGCGCTTCGATCTGGGTCTGGGACTATAACCGTCTGCAGGTGAGCTATTACGCCAACCTTGGCTCCCGTTGGGGTATCCCGCAAGGCGTCGGTGAAATTGACCAGAACGTGCGTCGTGGCCGTGAAACGCACTATCAGGTTGAATCGCGCCACTACAAGGTGCGGCGCGTGTTGCGCGTCAACAGTGCCGGGCATTTGCGCGATGACAAGGACAATCAGAACGCTGCGGTACAAAGCATTTTCTACCGTGAAGACGGCGCTATCGAGAAAGCCGAGTTGCGTGACCACAACAACCAACTGGTGCTGCAGAAGACCTTCAGCGAGCTTGAAAAAGCGGATCAGGGCAAGGTGCATTACATCGAGTTTCGCAAGGAACAGCGGGCGATGGTCGGTTTAAGTACAAACACTGGAGCAATGGGGTTCGCGGAAACTACAGATTCGTCAGTACGCTCGGAAATCACGGTACATCGTGTCGAATACGATGAAGAGGGACGAGTAGCAAGTATTGGTTATCGCAATGCCAATCAATACCCACGGGCCAACGGTGAGGGCATCTTTGGACAGATGTTCTTGTATGACAATGGCTTGCTGGCGACAGGAATAAAGAACCTGGGTATTGACGGATTGGCGCAACCCAATCGTCTGGGCATAAGCCTGGTGGTGATGGAACGCTCAGCGTTGGGCGATACGCTTGCCTTTCGCTATTTTGATAGCAATGACCAGCCCGCATTCCACCAGAACCAATATCACGCGCTAGTGTTCTGTCTCAGATAAAACATTCTCTACGGGCGTACCCGCCATGACCTCTCGGGCACGCTGGATCTTGCGCAAAATGTCTTCACCTTTCGCGCTCCAGACGTACCGGCAGGGCTGAGCGTT